>JBJMLA010000133.1:0-5667 GCA_045805505.1 Solirubrobacteraceae bacterium | reverse complement strand
GGTCGGCTCCTTGACGAGCACTTGCTGGAACCTACGCTCGAAAGCTTGGTCCTTCTCGATGTACTTGCGGTACTCGCCAAGGGTAGTCGCGCCGATACAGTGGAGCTGGCCACGAGCGAGCATGGGCTTGAGCAGGTTGGCGGCGTCGACGGCGCCCTCGGCGGCGCCCGCGCCGACGATCGTGTGCAGCTCGTCGAGGAACAGGATCACGCCGCCGGCGGCCTCGGAGACCTCCTTGAGGACGGCCTTGAGACGCTCCTCGAACTCGCCGCGGTACTTCGAGCCGGCCAGCAGCGCGCCGATGTCGAGCGCGATGACGCGGCGGTCGCGCAGCGACTCGGGCACGTCGCCGTCGACGATCCGCTGAGCGAGTCCCTCGACGATCGCGGTCTTGCCGACGCCAGGCTCGCCGATGAGGACCGGGTTGTTCTTGGTACGGCGGGAGAGGACCTGGATGACGCGGCGGATCTCGTCGTCGCGGCCGATGACCGGATCGAGCTTCTGCTCGCGCGCGGACTGCGTGAGGTCGATGCCGAACTTCTCGAGCGCCTGGACGGTGTCCTCGGGCGACTGCGACGTGACCCGATGGGCGCCGCGCACGTCGGCCAGCGCCTTGAGCAGCGGCTCCTTGGCGGCGCCGGCGCGGCGCAGCGCGTCGCCCGCCGGCGTCCGGGCCTCGGCCAGCGCGAGCAGCACGTGCTCGGTGGACAGGTACTCGTCCTTGAGGTCGCGCATCTCCTTCTCGGCGGCGCGCAGGACCGTCAGGAGCTCCGGCGCGGTCGTCGGCTCGGCCGCCTGCTCGAGCGTCGGCAGGGCGTCGAGTGCGGCGTTGACGTCGGCGCGCAGCGGGGAGACGGCCACGCCGAGCTTGCCGAGCACGGGGACGACGAGACCTTCGGCCTGCTCGAGCAACACGGCGAGCAGGTGCTCCGGCGCGACCTGCGCATGGGATCGGCCGGCGGCCAGGGAAACGGCGGCCTGGATGGCCTCCTGGGTCTTGATGGTGAAGCGGTCCGCGTGCATGGATCTCAGTGTAGTTGACTAAGATTTCATGTCAAGACGACTGTCGGGGCGCTCGCAGCCGGATGCCGCCCGCGTGAGGAGTCCGCGGACCGGGAACGCTCAGGGCATGAACCGCTGGATTCCCGTCATCCTCAGCGTCGCGATCGCCGCCTTCGCGATCGCCGCGCTCACCACGGGCGAGGCCGTCTGGGTGGTCCCGGTCCTGATCCTGCTGGTCATCGTCGGCGCGATGGCCGCGGCGCAGTTCGCCTTCACGCGCCGCGCCGCCGGGCGCGCCGGAGAGCCCACGGCCCCGGCCACCCATCTCGACACCGCCGACGAGACCGCACTCGGCGACACCGACCAGGCCCACGACGAGATCACGCCCCACGACCTGCCGAAGGACCATCCCGGCCGCGCGGCCGCCGAGCGCGAGGCGCGCCACAGCCGCGAGGGCGTCGTTCAGGGGAACGTCGAACGATGAACCGCCGGGTCCTGCCGGTCCTGCTGGGCCTGATCCTCGTCGCGCTCGTCATCACCACGCTCGCCACGGGCGAGGGCGAGTTCACAATCCCGGCCATCATCCTCGTCGGGATCATCGGGCTGATGTCGCTCGGCGAGCTGGGCCTCAAGAAGCGACTCGAGCGCCGGCACGGCGGCGACATCGAGGACGCGGTCCAGGCCGACAGCTCGGACCCCATTCCGTCGACGCACCTGGCCAAGGACGAGGACACGCCGCTCGGCGACACCAAGGAAGCCCACGACGAGCTCTCGCCGCACGACCTGCCCAAGGATCATCCCGGCCGTCACGCCGCCGAGCAGCAGTCCGGCGATCGTTTCGAGCGCGACGACTCCGGCGTGACCGAAGACAACCGCTAGAAGCCTTTCCCGGCAGCAATCCGCGTGCTGTACGGTCAGCGCGCGGACACGGAGGCGCCTGCAACCAAGGAGCCCCCATGTCTCGCTTCCGGCCCAGCCCTGCGACCGCGATCTCGGTCGTCGCCCTCTTCGTCGCCCTCGGCGGCACCGGGTACGCCGCCATCCTCGCCGCCAACAGCGTCGGCACCAAGCAGCTCAAGAAGAACGCCGTCGTCAGCGCGAAGGTCAAGAACGGCTCGCTCCTGGCGGCCGACTTCAAGGCCGGGCAGCTGCCCGCCGGCGCGAAGGGCGACACGGGCGCAACCGGAGCGACCGGCGCCAAGGGCGACACGGGCGCGACCGGGGCGACCGGCGCCACGGGTCCCTCGACCGGCGCGGCCGGCGGCGATCTGACCGGCAGCTACCCCAACCCGACGATCGGCGACGGGAAGGTGACGGCCTCGAAGCTCGCAGCGGTGCCGTTCGTCTCGGTCTACCACGACGGCACCAACCAGCCGATCCCGACGAGCACCCTGGTCAGCGTGGCCTTCGACTCCGAGGTCGAGGACTCGTCGTCCATGCACTCGATCGGCCTCAACAACGACCGGCTCATCGCGCCGGTGGCGGGCGTCTACGAGGTGACGGCGTCGATCTCGTTCTCCGGCAGCGACGTCGATGGCCACCGGATCGTCGACATCTACCGCAACGGCTCGGCGCGGGTCTCCCGCGCGCAGGTCGAGCCGGTCGGCGACGTGGCCGAGAACACGATCGTCAACATCAGCGGCATCGTGCGACTGGCCGCGGGCGAGTACGCCAGCATCACCGTGTTCCAGAACTCGGGCTCGGCGCTCAGCGTCGAGGTCTTGAGCTCGGCGCCCAACAACCTGCCGCGGGCGCAGATGGTGCGGATCGGGGCCTAGGAGCTCAGCGGGGGGTGGTGCCGGGACCGGCGCCACCCTCGTCGCGCCGCACCGGGATCTTGAACGGCGAGCGGCTGTCCTCGGCGCGGACGAGCACGCCGCCGCCACGCGGCATGTGGACGATCTCGGAGCGGACGGCTTCGCGCACCGCCTCGAGCTGGCCGATCTGCGCGTGCAGCTCCTGCGCGCGGCGCTCGAGCGCCTCGACCTTGCGCTGGGCGCGCTCGAGCTTCTCCTCCATCTCGAGGACGCGCTCGACCCCGGCGAGGTTGAGGCCCAGGTCGTTGGTCATCTCCTGGATGCGGCGCAGGCGCTCGACGTCGGCCTGCGAGTACAGCCGGGTGCCCTTGGGCGAGCGCTGCGGCTCGATCAGCCCGCGCGCCTCGTACATGCGCAGGGTCTGCGGATGCATCTCGGCGAGCTCGGCCGCGACGGAGATCATGAAGACGCCGCGCTCGGCGTGGACCTCGACGCGCGTCGTGGTCCGGCGGGTCGTCCGGCGGCGGGGAGGTTCGGGAGCGCTCACGCGAACAACCTCGCTCGTGGGTTGCCGTTCATGACTTCGGAGAGCTTGTCGACGGCCTCGGACTGCTCCGTCGTCAGCGTGTCGGGGACGTCGATGACGAAGCGGTAGTGGATGTCGCCCTTGCCCTTGGCGCCCAGCTTCGGCGGCCCCTCGCCGCGCAACCGCTGGACCGTGCCGTGCTTGGTGCCGCCGGGGACGCGCAGCTTCTTGCGGCCCTCGAGGGTCGGGACCTCGACCTCGGCGCCGCGGATCGCCTCGGGGATGGTCAGCGGGACCTCGACCTCGACGTTGTCGCCCTTGCGCGCGAAGACCGGCGAGGGCGCCACTCGCGTGATGACGTAGAGGTCGCCCGGGGGGCCGCCGTTGCGACCGGCCTCGCCCTTGCCCGCGAGCCGCACGCGGCTGCCGTCGCGCACGCCGGCGGGGATGTTGACCCGGTACTTCTTGACGGTCTTGGTGGCGCCGCTGCCGGCGCACGTCGGGCACGGGTCCTCGATGACCGTGCCGCTGCCCTGGCAGCGCGAGCACGGCTGGGAGATCGAGAACAGCCCCTGACCCTGGGACTCGACGCCGCGGCCCTGGCAGCGCGGGCAGGTCTTGGGGCTCGTTCCGGGCTTCGCGCCGGTCCCGGTGCACGTCGGGCACATCTGCGAGATCGGCACCTGCAGCGGGACCTGCGCACCGGCCACCGACTGCTCGAACGAGATCGAGACGTCGGCCTCGAGGTCGCGGCCGCGCTCCTGGCGCGGACCGCGCCGGCCGGCCGTGCGGGCCCCGCCCGCGGGACCGCCGCCGCCGAAGAGGTTGGAGAGGATGTCGCCGAGCCCGCCGTCGAAGCCGCCGCCGAAACCGGGGGCGCCGGCGCCGCCCTGACCGCCGCCGAAGAACGCGCCGAGACCGCCGCGGTCGTACTGCTTGCGCTTGTCCGGATCGCCGAGGACGTCGTAGGCCGCCGAGATCTTCTTGAACTGCTCCTCCGCCGACGCGTCGTCCGGATTGCGATCCGGGTGGTACTGGCGCGCGAGCTTGCGGTAGGCCTTCTTGATCTCCTCCTGCGACGCCTTGCGGTCGACGCCGAGGACCTTGTAGAGGTCCTGTTCCGGCATCGCTAGGCCGCCACGACAACCTTGGCCGCGCGCAGGACGTCGTCGCCGAGGCGGTAGCCCGCCTGGTAGACCTCGACGACGGTGCCGGCCTCGGCGCCCTCGATCGGGGTCGTGGCGACAGCCTCGTGCAGGTGCGGGTCGAACGCCTCGCCCTTCGGCGAGAACGCCTCGATGCCGGCGCGCTTGAGCGCGGCAAGCAGCTGCTCCTGGACCAGCCGGATGCCCTTGGTCAGCGTGTGCTGCTCGTCGCCCTCCTCGGCCTCGGCGTGCGCGAGCGCGCGCTCGAAGTCGTCGAGCGCCGGAAGGATCTCCGAGGCGACCCGCTTCATGCCGTCGCGTGAGGCCTTCTGGATGCGCTGCGCGCTCTGCTTGCGGAAGTTCTCGAACTCCGCAGCCTTGCGCTTGGCGAGGTCCTCCCAGTCGGGCTCGTCGGGCGCCTCGGTCGCGGCGTCCTCCGCCAGCGCCTCCTCCTCGGGGGCGTCGTCGGAGGCCGCTTCGACTTGCGCCTCCACGACCTCCTCCTCCTCGATGCGCTCTTCGTCGCTCATCGCGCTACTTGCTCTCGTCCACGACCTCGGCGTCGACGACGTCCTCCTCCGCGGAGGCGTCGGCGTCGGCGGTCGCGCCGTTCTCCGAGGGAGCGGCCGCAGCCTGCTCGGCCTGGGCGCGCTCGTACATCGCCTCGGAGACCTTGTGGAACGCCGTCTGCAGCGTCTCGGTCCTGGCGTTGATGTCGGCCGGGTCGTCGGAGGTCAGCGACTCGCGGACCTCCTTGATGGCGGCCTCGATCTCGGTCTTCGATGCGTCGTCGACCTGGTCGCCGAGGTCCTTGAGCTGGCGCTCGGCCTGGTAGGCGGCGTTCTCGCCGTTGTTCCGGGCCTCCGCGAGCTCGCGGGCCTTGCGGTCGTCCTCGGCGTGGGTCTCGGCGTCGGAGACCATGTTCTTGATCTCGGCGTCCGACAGGCCGCCGCCGGCCTTGATCTCGATCTTCTGCTCCTTGCCGGTGCCCAGATCCTTCGCGGACACGCTGAGGATGCCGTTGGCGTCGATGTCGAAGGCGACCTCGATCTGCGGCACGCCGCGCGGCGCCGGCGGGATGCCCGTCAGCTGGAACTTGCCCAGCGACTTGTTGTACTGGGCCATCTCGCGCTCGCCCTGCAGCACGTGGATCTCCACCGACGGCTGGTTGTCCTCGGCCGTCGAGAAGACCTCGCCCTTGCGGGTCGGGATCGTCGTGTTGCGCTCGATGAGCTTG
>JBJMLA010000132.1:0-1741 GCA_045805505.1 Solirubrobacteraceae bacterium | reverse complement strand
GTCGTACGCAATCGGAGGCCAGCTCTAGGTGGGCACCTCGACTTCGCGCGCTCCGTCACTACCCGGTCGTTCGGGTCAATTAACCCCTCCGGCAAAAACGCGCAAGGGGCACGGGCCAGATCTTCGACGTGGATCACGTACTTCGATTCCCGGAGTACAGCTCGAAACTCTGGTCCTCGACCGTGGCCGAGCAATGTCCCCGCCAGAGGCGGCTCAGACGTATCGCCGGATACTGACGCGGCGGCGCTGGCTCGACCTCAAGTGGACCTCTGCTATGGAGCTCCGATCTACAACAGTGCGCGGCCGCTCGGGGGAGCAGGCTTACCTGCAAGTCGCACAAAACCCCGCGCCGTCTGGCGACACGCGTGCGGCTACGGAACCGAAGGTCAGAGGTTCGAATCCTCTCGGGCGCGTTCGCCATGCCAGCGCGGTGTTGCGCCGCCCTGCCCTTTCGCAATAGCCTCGCGCCGTGAGCGACTCGACGGTTCTCGTGACCGGCGGCACGGGCTTCCTCGGGGGATGGTGTGTCGTGCAGGCGCTCGAGCGGGGCCACAGCGTACGCGCGACCGTGCGCGATCTCCGTCGCGAGGCCACCGTGCGCGAAGCCACGGCCAAGGCGGGAGTCGATCCCGGCGATCGGCTCACGGTGGTCTCCGCCGACCTGACCTCAGACGACGGCTGGGCCGCAGCCGTGGCGGGCTGCCGCTATGTGCTGCACGTGGCCTCGCCCTTTCCTCCGGAGCAGCCGAAGGATCCCGACGAGCTGATCGTGCCCGCGCGCGACGGCGCGCTACGGGTGCTCAGGGCCGCGCTCGACGCGGGGACGGACCGCGTCGTGATGACCTCGTCCGTCGCCGCAATCCGGGGAAGCCGGCAGTCGTCGGAATCCACGCCCTTCACCGAGGCCGACTGGACCGACGGTGACGACGAGGAGCGCACCCCGTACGTGCGCTCGAAGACGATCGCGGAGCGGGCTGCCTGGGATCTCGTGCACGAGGCCGGGGCAGATGACAGGCTGGTCGTGATCAACCCGGGCGCGATCATCGGGCCGCCGCTGAGCGCCGACCATTCCACCTCGCTTCAGGTGATCCAGCGCCTGCTCGACGGCATGCCGGCCATGCCGCGGCTCGGGTTCACGTTCGTCGACGTGCGCGACGTGGCCGATATGCACCTCCGCGCGATGACCGACCCCGCGGCAGGCGGCGAGCGCTTCATCGCAACCGACGAATTCCTCTGGACGGCCGACGTGGCCAAAGCGATCCGCGAACGCCTTGGCGACGCCGCGCCGAAAGTTCCCACTCGCGTCGCGCCGAACCTGCTGGTCCGCGCCATGTCCCTGATCGACGGCGGGATCCGGCCCTACGTGAACGACCTTGGCCGGCGGCAGTGGATGTCCAGCGAGAAGGCCCGCCAGCAGCTTGGCTGGACTCCCCGGCCGATCGACGACTCGATCGAGGACACCGCCCGCGCGCTGCTCGCCGGTTGACGGAGCGCTTCTCTCCTGGGACGCTGGCCGGCATGGCGCAGCCGTTCGCCGTCGAGCCAGGTAGCGGTCTCTCCGTCGAGAACCCCGTCGGCGGCGTCACGACGTTCAAGTCGATGGCCGAAGGCACTGGCGGGGCGCTCACGGCGCTCGAGGGCGTGGCCGCGCCGGGGGAAGGACCGCCCGTTCACGTGCACGGCGCGCAGGACGAGCTCATCTACACGCTGGAGGGGCGCTTCAACATCAAGATCGGCGACG
>JBJMLA010000131.1:0-26958 GCA_045805505.1 Solirubrobacteraceae bacterium | reverse complement strand
CGGAAGGACTCCTCGACGCAGAAGCGCCCCGCCTCCGAGGCGAAGAGCTTTGCCATGCCGGCCTCGAGGTCCGAGCGCTCGCCGGCGTCCTTGAGCCGGGCGGCGCGGATGGTGAGGAGCCGCGCGGCGTTCTCGCTCTCCGAGCCGGAGCTGGGGTCCGACGTCCAGGCGATCAAGACGTCCGCGAAGAAGCAGGACGACGGCACCTACGAGATCAACGGCCAGAAGATGTGGGTCACCAACGGCCTGATGTCCGGCGTCGTGTTCGTGCTGGTCAAGACGGACAAGGACGCGCAGCCGGCCCACCGCGGCATGACCTGCTTCGTCTGCGAGAAGGAGCCGGGCGCCGCCGAGAACTCCGGCGCCTACGCCGGTCTCACCGTGCCGCCCAAGATCAAGAAGATGGGCTACAAGGGCGTCGAGTCGACCGAGCTGGTCTTCGACGGCTACAAGTGCCCGGCCGAGAACATCCTCGGCGGCGAGGACGCCGGCCTCAACAAGGGCTTCCCGCAGATGATGGACGCGCTCGAGGTCGGCCGCGCGAACGTCGCCGCCCGCGGCGTCGGCCTGGCGCAGCGCTCGCTCGAGCTGGCCACGAAGTACGCCCAGGAGCGCAAGACGTTCGGCAAGCCGATCGCCCAGCACCAGGCCATCCAGTTCAAGATCGCCGACATGGTCACCCAGGTCACCGCGGCCCGGCTGATGACCCTGCGCGCGGCGCGCCTGAAGGACGCCGGCGTGCGCTCGGACATGGAGGCCGGCATGGCCAAGCTGTTCGCCTCGGAGGCCGCGCGCTTCTGTGCCGAGGAGTGCCTGCGCATCCACGGCGGCTACGGCTACTCCAAGGAGTACGAGATCGAGCGCATCTACCGCGACGCGCCGCTCCTGCTCATCGGCGAGGGCACGTCCGAGATCCAGAAGATGGTCATCGGGCGCAAGCACATCGAGCGCAACAAGATCTAGGCCTCACGGGGCTCGCGATGCGAGTCGCGTTCGTCGGCGGGACCCGCTTCGTCGGGCCCGCCGCGCTGCCGCACCTGCTCGCGGCCGGCCACGAGGTGGCGATCGCCCATTCGGGTGCGCACGAGCCCGAGGGGCTGCCCGGCGTCGAGCATCTGCACGGCACGCGCGAGGAGCTGCTGGGGGAGAGCGGCCTCGTCGAGCGCTGGGCGCCCGAGGTCGTCATCGACACGCTGCCGGGTGGAGCGACCGACTGGAAGGCCGAGCAGCTCGCGGGCTGTGCCACGCGGGCAGGGGCGCGCCAGGTCGTCGCCGTCAGCTCGATGGACGTCTATCAGTACCTGCTCGACGCCGGCATCGGCCACGAGAACCCCGGCACGCCGGTGCCGCGCGCGCCGCTGCCGGTGCGCGAGGACGATCCGCTGCGCGCCGTGCCCTACCCCGGTGCCCAGGACGTCGAGGGCGGGGGCGTGCACGACAACGTCGCCATGGAGGGCGCGCTGGCCGGCGCCTTCGCCGGGCGCGTCACGGTGCTGCGCCCCGGCGCGATCTACGGCCCGCATCCCGACGCGCGCGAGCGCGTGCTCGTCGAGCACATCCGCGCCGGGGAGCGGACGCTCGAGCTGCCGGGCGGCGGCCATCAGATCTTTCATCGCGTGGCGGTCGACCGGCTGGGCCGTGCCATCGCCGCCGCCCTCGATCGCGCCCCGGACGGCTTCTGGGCGTGCAACGTCGGGGACCCGACGGACTGGACCTATGGCGGGCTGGCGGGGGAGGTCGCGCGGCTGCTCTGCGCCGAGCTCGAGTTCGTCACCGTCGGGCTGGACGACGCCGATCACCCGTGGAAGGCGGTGCACCCGGTGCTGTGCGACACGCGCCGTCTGCAGGACGTGCTCGGCGTGACCGAGCCCGACCCGCGCGAGGCCCTGGCCGAGTGCGTCAGGTGGCTGTGGGAGAACCCTGTGCCCGGACGATTCGCACCAGGCCTGCGCCCCGCCCCGAAGGGGCCGCCGGGTGATCGGTCGCCCGGCTGACGCTCGCGCTCGCAAAGCCCGCCGCCCGCAACGCCGTCTCGGCGTCGGCCGCGTCGGCGAAGTGCAGCGACACCGGGCTGCGCACGAACGCCGCGAGCGCGGCCGAGAACGCCCGGCCGATGACCGCCGGCGAGTCCTCGGCGACGAACAGATCCGAGAGGTAGAGGTCGGCCAGCGGCGCGACGTTCGACCACAGGCGCTGCACCGCGTCGCGCGAGAGGTAGTTGAGCAGGCCCTCGGTGATGACCGCCAGGCCCAGGCCGGGGTCGAGCTCGGCAGCGGCCACGGCGGCCAGGCTGCGCGGGCCGCTCTCGGCCAGGGCGTCGAGCGCGACGACCCGGTGGCCCGCCGGCCGCCCGATGCGCCGCAGCGCGGTCCGCTTGCGGCCGGCCATCCCCGGCAGGTCGGCCTCGACGTAGACGAGCTCCGGGTGGCGGCTGGTGAAACGCCAGCCGCGCGGGGACATCCCGCAGGCGATCTCGAGCACCTGCCCGACGCGGCCCTCGGCGATCGCCGCCTCGAGCTGGGCGTCGATGACCAGATGCCGCGCGAGCAGGAAGTCCTCGATCGTCGGCTGGCGCAGCAGCCGCAGGGGCAGCAGCGCCGCCTCGGCCGCCAGATACAGCGCGCGGCCCTCCGCCGTCGCGAGCTCCGGATGCGAGAGCCCGTGCCTGCTCCATACGTGCCCCGTGTAGTGCGCCGTGGGTCCGATGGAGGCCATCGGCGGGCCAGGGTACTTGCGTGCCGACCCCGGTTACCGGTAGAGATCGCAGATGCACTCGGTCCGGCTGCTGACCATCCTCTTCGCGCTCGCGCTCAGCGCGCCGGCCCAGGCCATAGACAGCGTGGTCAGCCAGCTCGGGGGAACCGTCCAGTACCAGGGCAACAACGCCGAGGCGGACGTGGCGGTGTTCACCCGCAACAGCGCCACCGTGCTGACGCTGCAGGATGCGGGCGGGATCCACAAGGGCAGCGCCCCGGACTGCGTGGACACGAGCAGCACGCTGGTCACCTGCACGGTGCCCGGGGGCATCACCGATCTGCTTGCGGCGGGACTGAGCGGCAACGACACGCTCACGGTGTCGGGCTCGGTGGCCCTCGGCACGACGCTGTACGGCGACGACGGCAACGACATCCTCACCGGCGGGCTGGGCAACGACACGATCGACTACGGCGCGGGGCCGGGCGCCGACACCATCGACGGCGGGGGCGGCGACGACAACATCGGCTTCCACGACCAGGGCGACGTCGTGCGCGACACCGGCACGGGCGGCTTCGACACGCTGCTCTTCGACCTGTTCCCGTCCGGGGCGACCATCCGCGTCGACAACGGCGTCGCCGACGACGGCGCCACCGGCTCCGGGCTCGGCGAGGTCAAGGCGGGCTTCGAGCAGTTCATCGGGGGCGGCCAGCCCGATCACGTCTTCGGAAGCGCCGCCGCCGAGACCTTCCGCGGCATGGGGGGCAACGACGAGCTGGTCGGCGGCGCCGGCGTCGACACGTTCCTGGGCGGCCCGGGCGACGACACCCTGGTCCTGACCGACGGCGTGACCGACGGCTCGACGGCGTGCGGCGACGGCACCGACACCGCCTCGCTCGATGCCACGGGCGACACCGCCAACGCCGACTGCGAGACGGTGACCAAGGCTTCCACGGACGGCGGCGGTGGTGGGGGAACGACGACCACCCCGCCGGCGACCACGCCCCCCGCGACGACCCCGCCGCCCGGCGAGGTCGCGCTCCCGGCGGGCTGCCCGCTCTCGGCCGACATGTACCTGCGCGACGACTACGACGTCGACCGCGCGCTCGAGGGCGACATGAACATCCAGGTCGCCGTCCCCCGGGGCGGCGTCGAGATCGTCGCGGCGCTGACCCGTGGCGAGAGCGGCCGGACGAACGAGCCGCTCGGCCCGAGCTCCTCGGTCTCGAGCGCCACCGCCGGGGTCAAGACCCTGCGGCTGCGCATCGACCAGCCCAACGCCGCTGCGCTGCGCGGGAAGTCCACGCCGGTGGTCGTCAGCGTCTTCCTGATCACCGAGGGCTGCCCGACGATCCTGCTCTCCGACTACGTCCAGCTCGCTCCGAAGGTCGACAACCAGGGCGTGACCACGGTCCCCGCGCGCAGCACGACCCGGGCGAGCACCTACATCACGATCATCCGCTCCTCGAAGTGCGATCCGCACAACATCTTCACCTACGAGAGCTGCCCGCAGCCCCAGCCGGTTCCGGACAAGTGCAAGAAGGAGGTGGCGCTCACCCAGGTGATCTCCTACTTCGGGGCCTGCATCGAGCAGCCCGATCCCAAGAAGCGGCCGGGCTACTTCACCAGCAAGGTGCTCGTGCAGATGAACGGGCTCTACATCCAGCCGACGACCGCCGAGTCGCAGATCTCCTGGGACTCGAGCAAGCTCGAGATGGCGATCGAGGGCAAGGCGAAGATCTTCTTCAAGGTCAAGCTGCCCAACGGGACGATGAAGGACGTCGTGCTCTGGGACGGCCCGGCCGGGACGAAGTTCTCGCTCTACAGCAACGAGCTGCTGACCCTCAGACAGGCGATGACGGGTGACCTGCTCGGCTTCCGGTTCGGGGCCGACCTCGCGCTGAACTTCTTCAAGGGCGGCGTCACCGCGGTCCCGACGCTCACCCTGCCGCCGCAGTTCGGGGGCGTGCAGGCGACGACGCGCCTGAAGATCCCCTACAGCGGCGAGGTCGACGTCAACCTGATCAAGCTGGTGGTGCCCGAGCTCAACGCCTACGGCTTCAAGATCCTCAACTCGCAGCTGACCTGGGAGAAGGCCCCCGATCCGACGACGAAGGTCATCACCGAGTCGTGGTTCGGGGAGTCCACGGTTCAGTTCCCGGCGATGGGCGGGGCCGCAGCGGGACCCGAGTTCGGGCTCTCGATGCTGTGGCGGGACGGCAAGTTCGCCTCCGGCTCGGTCAAGGCGAACAACCTGCGCCAGGTGTTCGGCAACCCGCTCGTCGCGCTCGATCAGGTCAGCGGCGAGCTGACGCTGGGCGATCCCCTGACCGTCAAGCTCCAGGGCCGGGTGGCCTTCGGGCCCAAGCTGGGACCGGACACGCCGCCCGAGCTCGCCAACCTCGAGGGCACGCTGACCTACACCTCGCCGTCGGCCCAGGGGCCGGGCGTCTGGGAGGCGAACGGCAACTTCGAGCTCTGGCAGCTGCCCGCGGGGCTCGGCGGCGCGAAGGCCAGCGGCAAGGTCACCTACACCACCGACGGGCAGTTCACCTGGACGGCCTACGCCCAGGCGGCGCTCGGCGCGGCGACGATCGCCGGGACCGTGTCGGGCAGCGTCGCCGGCGCGAACTGGGAGGTCCGCGGCGTGGTGGATCTCTCGCTCGCCAACGTGACCGGCCGCGGGGAGCTGCACGGCAACAACAAGGGCATCGTCGGATGCGTGTCGACCGTCGCCGTGGGCTACGGCTTCGCGTTCGAGTGGGCCAAGCGCAAGGTCGAGCCGATGCAGAAGTGCGGCCTCGCCGACTGGCAGAAGCTCCTGTTCGACCCTGCGCCGCGCCAGGCGGGCTCGAGCGCGTTCACGGTGCCGGCCGGGCGCTCGCGGATGGCGGTCGCCCTGACCAGCGACCAGCCGCCCGCGCTGGTGACGCCGTCGGGCGCGGTGCTCCGCCCGATCTACTACGTCACCGAGGACCGCACGGCCTACTTCTCGGTCACCAAGCCCGAGGGCGGGCGCTGGACCGTCCAGCAGGCCGCCCCGCTGTCGAACCCGCGGGTCGCCTACGGGGCGCCCTCGATCGACGTCACGGCGAAGCTCAAGATGCTCAGCGGCGGGCCGCGCTTCAAGGTCGACTACGCCTCGAAGCTGCCGGCCGGCCTCAGGCTCGACTTCTACGAGCAGCTGCCCGGCGGCGGCCCCCGCAACCTCGTCAAGTCCGGTCAGGACGCCAAGGGCTCGTTCAGCTTCCGGCCGATCGACGCCGGCACCTCGTCGCGCAAGCGGCGCCTGATCGCCGTCGTCACCCAGGGCGGCGTCCCGACCGGGCAGGAGGAGGACGCCGCGGCGTTCGTCACCGGCCCGGCCGAGCTGCCCGACGCTCCCGGACCGGTGGTCGACCGCCTCGTCGACGGCAAGCTCGTCTACTTCCTCACCAGCCGCCGCAAGCGTGACGTCGTCGTTCGCTGGGGCCGGGCGGAGGGGGCCAGGGGCTATGAGGTCGCGGTCCGGCGCGAGGACGGCCGCCGCAGGCTCGTGCTGACGCCCAAGCGCGAGATCGTGCTCGACGACTTCGCCGCCGACGAGGACGTGACGATCAAGGTCCGCGGCTACAACGAGGACCTCGAGTTCGGGCCCTCGCGCAGCTACGAGCACAAGGTCAAGAACGACAAGGTCAAGAAGCAGACGCAGAAGCGGATCCCCGATCCGGGCTCGGTGGGCTACGTCGAGGTCGCCACGGGCTGACGGCTAAGGTCTTGAGTCGATGTCCGGTGACGCGAAGACGATGATCGAGGCCGCGGTGAAGTCCTTCCTCGAGGAGGTGCCCGCGCTCGAGCCGATGAAGGTCGTCGTCGGCGTCGACCTGCAGGGCCGCGGCGACATGCAGCAGTTCCGCGTCGAGATGCCGGGCCCGAAGGTCACGCGCGACATCGGCACCGATGCGCGGATCCGCATCGAGATGCGCCGCGACTTCTTCAACGCGATGGTCGAGAACGGCGCCAAGGTCGCCGACTGGCGCGAGGCCTTCACCTACGGGCAGGCCAAGGCCACCGGCGTCGAGCAGTACATGCGGCTCATCGAGCAGGTCGTCGAGAAGGCCGAGGAACGTCAGCGGCTGCGCCGGGCCCGCTCCTAGCGCGTGGCCGACCCGCGCTACCAGCTCACGGTCCACGACCGGATCAACACGCGGCTCGTGGGCCGCAAGTCGATCTCCTACACCTCGCCGGCCCAGGCCTACGACGACGCGATCGTCCTGGCGGGCATCCTCCTGGACCGGCCCGAGGGGCTCAGCGGCGCCGGTCCGTGGTTCCGGCCGATCGCCGGCGGCCAGCGCTCGGTCAGCCTCGAGGTCGTCGCTGACGGCCCGGTCGGCCAGCTGCACCTCGACGTCGCAGAGTCCTGAGGCTGCTGACCTGGAACGTCGCGGGCCGCGTGGCCCGCTTCGAGGAGCAGGCCGAGGCGGTGCTCTCGCGCGAGGCCGACGTCGTCTGCCTGCAGGAGGTCACCAGGACGACGCTGCCGCGCTGGCGCGAGGTGCTCGGGCCCTCGCTGTGCCGGATCGACGAGCAGCGGCGCCTCAGCGTCCTGCTCACCTGCGGCGAGGAGGCCCCGGCCCCGGAGGTGGAGCGGCCCGAGAGCGCACGCGCCGTGACCTGGGGCGGCGCCCTCATCGTCGGCGCGCACGTGCCCAACGCGGCCAACGGCTGGGTCAAGGTCACGACGCTCGCGGCCCTGGCCGCGCACATGGCGCGCGCGACCGGCCCGCGGATCCTCTGCGGCGATCTCAACGCCCCGCGGCGCGAGCTGCCCGACGGGACGGTGTGGTCGTTCGCGCGTGACGGCAAGGGCCGGCTGCGGGAGGAGCGCGGCGCGGCCTGGGAGGAGGGCGAGCTCGCGCCATGGCGGGTGCTCGACGACGCGTTTCGCCGGACGCATCCGCCGGAGCACAAGGAGGTCTCGTGGGCCTGGCCGCACGGCGGAGGCTGGCGGCTCGACCACGTTCTCGTCTCGCCGGACGTCGGCGTGGAGCGCTGCGAGTACCACCACGCGTGGCGCGAGGACGGGTTGAGCGATCATTCGGCGATGGAGTGCGACCTCACATGGTGATGCCGGCCGAATGGGCGCCGCACGAGCGCACGCTGATGGCGTGGCCGTGCCGCACCGAGCTGTGGGGCGAACTGCTCGAGGAGGCGCGCCGCGACCACGCCGCCGTGGCCAGCGCGGTCGCCGCCTTCGAGCCCGTCACGATGGTCGCCAACCCGGGCGAGCAGGCGGCCCGGGCGCGTGCGGCGTGCGCCGGCGAGGTGGAGATCCTGGAGCTGGCGATCGACGACTCGTGGCTGCGCGACAGCGGCCCGATCTTCACGCTCGGTCAGACGGGCACGCGGATCGGCGTGCACTTCGGCTTCAACGCGTGGGGCGAGAAGTTCTCGCCGTTCGACAAGGACGCGAGGATCGGCGGCCTGCTGGCCGACCGCTACGGCGACGCGACCGAGATCGCCCCGTTCATCCTCGAGGGCGGCTCGATCGGCGTCGACGCGCACGGGACGCTGATCACCACCGAGGAATGCCTGCTGCACCCCAGCCGCAACCCGTCGATGACAAAGGAGCAGATCGAGGCCGGGCTGATCGAGCACCTCGGCGTCGCGCGCGTCGTCTGGCTCGGCAAGGGCCTGGTCGAGGACCGCGACACCGACGGCCACGTCGACCTGATCGCGGCCTTCACCTCGTCCGGGGAGGTCCTGCTGCAGTGTGGCCCGCCCGGGACCGAGGACGAGGAGCGGATGGAGGACAACCGCGAGCGCCTGGAGGCCGCGGGGCTGGCCGTACAGCGGCTGGAGGTCCTGCCGTTCGTCGAGGTCGCCGGCGAGCAGATCGCCGTATCGCACATGAACTTCTACATCGCCAACGGCGGCGTGATCGTCCCGCTCTCGGGCCAGGAGACCGACGACGAGGCGCTGCGCGTCATCGGCGAGGCCTATCCCGACCACGAGGTCGTCGGGGTGCCCGGCGCTGTCCTGGCCTACGGCGGCGGCGGCCCGCACTGCATCACGCAGCAGGTTCCGGCGAGGATGGGCGCGTGACGTTCCGTGGGATAGACCCACGCATTGTCACTCGGACTCTGGCCGGCGGCCCCGCCGAGGCATGCGGTCCTTGCTTCTGACCGGCCCTCCAGGGGCCGGCAAAACCGCGACGCTCACCGCTCTGATGGGAAGGCTCGAGGCTGACGACGTCCGCTACGCGGCCGTGGAGGTTGAAGCGTTGGCGCTCGTGCACCCGTGGCCTGACGACGACGCCGCCCTCGATCACTTGGGGTTCGTCGCCGATTCCTTCGCTCGTCGGGGCTACCCCCTGTTGCTGGCGAGTGCCACCATCACGGACCCTGACTACCTGACGCGGGTCAGAGCGGCGTTGCCGGAGGGCGATCTTCTCTTCGTCTGCCTGATGGCGCCGCCCGAGGTCCTGCGCGCTCGGCTGGTGGCGCGGGAGCCGCCCGACTGGGTTGGGCTCCCAGGACTGCTTCGGGCCAGCGATGAGCTGGCGGAGTCGATGGTGTCGCTGCCAGGCCTCGACCTCGTCCTCGAGACGGCGACCCAGCCCGTGGAACACATCGTCGAGGCCATCCACGGACGACTCGTCGGCCGTTGAACGTGAGGGCGGGCACGACTTCTGCACGCCCCAGAGCCGCAGGCGGTAGAACACGCACGTGCGCCTGATCACCGCCACCGGCCCGCCACCGGAGTCGTTCGCCCGGGTCGAGCCCTCCACGCGCCCGCCGCTGCGGGTCGGTCTCGTCCAGGAGCGCTGGCGGCCCGACCCCGAGGAGCACCAGGAGGCGCTGGCCGCCGGCATCCGCATGGCGGCGGGGGAGGGCGCGCAGCTCGTCTGCCTGCAGGAGCTGACGCTCTCGCCCTACTTCGCCGTCGTCGAGGACGGGCCGAAAGAGGCGCGCGAGGACATCCCGGACGGGCCGACGACGCAGTTCGCCCTGCGCCTGGCGGCCGAGACGGGCGTCCACGTCCACGCCTCGCTCTACGAGCGCGCCGACGCCGACGACGACCTGGGGTTCAACACCGCGATCGTCGTCTCGCCGGCCGGCGAGGTCGTGGCCCGCACGCGCAAGCTGCACATCCCGGTGACCGCGGGCTACTACGAGGACCGCTACTTCCGGCCGGGCCCGCCCGAGGACGGCTACCCGGTCGTCGACCTGGCCGAGGCCAGGTGGGGCTTTCCGACCTGCTGGGACCAGTGGTTCCCCGAGCTCGCGCGGGCCTACTCGCTCGCCGGCGCCGAGGTGATCGTCTACCCGACGGCGATCGGCTCGGAGCCCGACCACCCGGGCTTCGACACCGAGCCGCTGTGGGAGAGGGTCATCACCGCCAACGGCATCGCCAACGGGACGTTCATGGTGGCGGTCAACCGCATCGGCCACGAGCCGCCGCTGACCTTCTACGGCTCCAGCTTCATCAGCGACCCCTACGGCCGCAAGCTCGTCCAGGCGCCGCGCGACGAGCCCGCGGTGCTGGTCGCCGACCTCGACCTCGATCAGCGCCGTGACTGGCTGACGCTGTTCCCGTTCCTCGAGACGCGCCGGCCCGACGCCTATCGCTCGCTCACCGATGCCGGTCGCTGAGCCGCCGCCGATCGTCCGCGACTTCGTGCCGTTCGGCGCCCGGCGCGTCGAGCAGATGCGCAAGTACGCGATCCGCCACTACGGCATCGACAGCTCCCGGCTGAGCCACCCGAAGGTCATCGTCGAGCACTACACGGCCAGCACGTCGTACTCGAGCGCCTACAACACGTTCGCCGCCAACCAGCCCGACGTCGAGTTCCACGAGACGCCCGGTGTCTGCGCGCACTTCCTCATCGACAGCGACGGCTCGATCCACCAGCTGGTCCGCCTGCGGCGCATGTGCCGCCACACCGTCGGGCTGAACTACACGGCGATCGGCATCGAGCACGTCGGCACCAGCGACGCCGCCGTGATGGGGGTCACGAAGGTGCGCCGTGCCTCGCTGCGCCTGACCCGCTGGCTGATGGGCCGGTTCGGCATCCGCCTGCGCAACGTCATCGGTCACAGCGAGTCGCTGTCGAGCCCGTTTCACCGCGAGCTCGTCCCCGCCATGTCCCGCCAGACGCACGGCGACATGACCCACACCACGATGGTCCGCTACCGGAGGCTGCTGCGCGGCTGACGGCTAGGAGCGCGGGCTGCCACGGCGCTCGGCCTGCCGGCGCTCGACCCGCTCGCCGGAGACGAAGCGCGGCTCCTCCTGCGCCGGGACCGGCTCGGCGACGACGGCGTGCTGGGCCAGCAACCGGTCCTCGAGCCGGCGCGTGTGGCGGCGGAAGTACAGCAGCGAGGCGCCGACGCCGAGCAGCAGCGCGAGCACGGCCGCGATGATCGGCAGCAGCAGGCTCGAACCGCCCTTCTCGCCCGCGCCGTCGGGCAGCTTTGCCAGGCCCTCGCTGCCGAATGCCTGCTCGATGTTCTTGCGCGACAGCGCGAACGGCAGCTCGGCGTGCTCGACGCCGGTGCCCCAGTCGAGCGTCACCCGCGCGCGATAGTCGCCCGGCAGCAGCGCCTTGCCGCGAACGACCAGCGGGTAGTCGATCCTCGTGCGCGGGAGGAAGGTGTCGATCGAGAAGCGCTGCCGCGAGACCACCTCGTCGCCGCGCAGCACCTCGACGCTGCCGGTGCCTCGGACCATCCGCTCGCCCGGGTTCGACAGCGCCAGCACGAGCGTCTGATAGCCCGGCTGTCCTCCGGCCCTGACGTCACGCACCTTGAGCACCTGGCGGGCGGGGCCCGGGAGGTTGACCTGGACCGCGACGATCGACTGGTTGACGACGCTGACCTTGAACGACCGGTTGTCGCCGTCGGCCTGGTCGGCTCCGGCGGCCGTGGCGACCGGCGCCGCCACGATGCCGCCCAGATGCTCGCCGCGGCGCGCGTCCGCCGGGACGGATGCGGTGAAGCCGACGCGAGCCGACTCGCCCGGGCCGAGGGTGACCTCGCTGCGATCGAGCCGCAGCCAGGCTCCGACGTCGTCGGACGGCTCGCCGACCGTCTCGTAGACCGCGCCGCTCGTCGCGCCGGTCGTCGCGTCGACCACGTCGAGCCGGGCGGTGCCGGCCTTCTGTCCCGCGTTGACGATCAGCAGCGTGCCCTCGACCGTGCCTCCGGGCGTGCCGTCGAAGACGAAGTAGCCCTTCTCCGATGCGCCCAGTGCCTTGAGCGCGAACGAGGGGCCGTTTTCCGCGGCGGAGGCCGAGCTCGCGCAGCAGAGGACCAGAAGCGTGGCAATCGCCAGGTTTCGCATCGAACCGTTCTCGCACGCCGGCGGCCCGCAATCACTCAGTTTTCAGGAGTGCAGAGGTTCGGCGGGGGAAAACCGCACAATTGGGGACCTCAAGTCCGGGGACCACCTGCCGACCACGGTGCCCATGCCCCGGAACCGCAACCTCCCCGCCATCGTCCTGGCCCTCGCCGGACTCATGGCCGCCGCACCCGCCACGTACGCCGCCAGCGTGACCTCGACCGGAACGGTCAACGGCACGGTCCTGAGCGCGTCGACCAGCGCCACGCCGAGCTTCTCCGCCGACCTCGACAGCGGCGACTCGACCCAGACCTACACCGTCCCGCTCACCGTGCAGGACACGCGCGGCACCGGCGCGGGCTGGAACCTCACCGCCACGTCGACGACCTTCTCGACGGGTGGCGGCACGCCGCGGACGCTCAGCACCTCCGCGTCGTCGCTGACCGCGGTCAACTCGAGCTGCACCAGCGGCACGTGCACGAACCCCAGCAACGCGCAGACCTACCCGATCGCCGTCCCGGCCGGCACGACCGCGCCGACCGCGATCAAGTTCTTCAACACCACCGCGAACAACGGCATGGGCCGCTTCACCATCACCCCGACCATCGGCGTCACCGTCCCGCAGAACGCCTTCGCCGGCACCTACAGCAGCACGGTCACCCTGTCGGTCATCACCGGCCCCTAGGCGAGCGCCAGCGTCATGCAGACGCTGTTGCGGCTGTTCGGGTAGTCGGCGAACGGCGGGCACGGCTCGAAGCCAAGGCTCGCGTACAGCGCGCGAGCCGCGGCGAAGGCCTCCATCGTCCCGGTCTCGAGGCTCACGCGCGTCAGTCCGCGTGAGCGGGCCTCGGCCAGAAGATGGGCGGCGATCGCGCGGCCGACCCCGCGGCCGCGAGCGGCCTCGGCGGTGTGCATGGACTTCAGCTCGGCGTGGCCGTCGCCGAGCTCCTTGAGCGCGCCGACCCCGAGCAGCTCGTCGTCGTCGCGGAAGCTGAAGAACGTGATCGCGGGATCGACGAGGCGCTCGACGTCGAGCGCGTGGACGTCCTCGGGCGGGCTGTGGCTCGCGGCGAACGCGAGGTGGCGTTCCAGGAGCGCCCGGACGTCCGCAGCGCGCGGGTCGTCGACCGCGATCACGTCTGCTCGACCGGGCACCAGTACGTCGTGCGCCCACCGACCGTCGCGCGCGCCATCCCCGCCCCGCAGCGGGGGCAGACGCCGTCGCGGCGGCGGTGCGGGATGACGACGCCGGTGTGGACGCCGCCCTTCTTGATGGCCGATCGGGTCGTGGCGCGGATCTGGTTGCGCAGGCGGTCGAGGTCCTCCTCGGTCAGCGACTGCGCCGGGCGCACGGGGGAGAGCCGTGCCTGCCACAGCGCCTCGTCGGCCAGCAGGTTGCCGACGCCGGCGATCACGGACTGATCCATGATCCGCGCCTTCAGCGGTGCGCTGCCGTGCCCGACGCGCTCGCGGAAGTCGTTGCGCGTGACCTCGGCGGCGTCGGGACCCAGGTGATCGGTGACCGGATCGAGGATCGCGCGGCCCAGCCGGCGCTTGTCGCGCAGGATCATGCTGCCCCCGTCGGCGAAGTGCACGGTGAAGCGGTCCCACTGCGGCTGGAGCACCGGGCCGTCGGGCTTGGGCTCGCCGGCCTCGGCCTCGCCGATGACGATCTTGCCGGCCATTCCGAGATGCAGGCCGAGGACCGGCCCACGATCGGTGGCCACCCACATGGTCTTGCCCTGGCGGTGGGCGCTGGTCAGGGTCGCCCCGACGAGCGCGCCGCTGATCTCGCCGGGTGTGTGCGGCCGGCAGACGTAGGTGTCGTGGTCGTCGACGGCGTCGATGACGCGCCCCAGCGCCCGCTCCTCGATGAGCTTGCGCGCCGCTTCGACCTCGGGCAGCTCAGGCACGGCCGCTCCTGGGCAGGCAGGTCACGGCCAGCCAGCGGCCGGGCTGATCGGTCGGGGTCAGCGGGAAGGCGAGCTCAGCCGTGACGGCCCACAGCTCGGCGGGGCGGTCCGAGACGGCCCAGGCCGGCGGCCAGCCGCTGACGTCGGCGTCCTCGAGCGCGCTGCGCAGCGCCGCGGCCACGACGTCGCCGCCCGGCTCGCGGATCGGCATCCGCTGGCGGAAGCGCTGCACGCAGTGGGCGCTCGGCACGATCTCGCGGGCACGGTCGTGATGGGTGTGGGCGACGACGTTCACGGGCGGCCGATCAGGCTAACGTCGAAGCGGTGCGCGGCCTCTACGTCCACGTGCCGTACTGCGCGGCGCGCTGCGGCTACTGCGACTTCAACACGTACGTCGCGCCCGCCGGCGAGCGCGAGGGGTTCGCCGCGCTGGCCGCCACCGAGATCGCGCTGGCCGCGCGCGCCTGGCCCGGCCCGCTCGACACCGTCTTCTTCGGCGGCGGTACCCCGACGCTGCTGCCGCCCGAGGACCTCGCCGCGATCCTGCGGGCGGCGCAGGAGCACTTCGGACTGGCGACCGGCGCCGAGATCACCACCGAGGCCAACCCCGACAGCGTCGACGCCCTCGCGCTCGCCACGCTCCGCGAGGCCGGCTTCACCCGGGTGTCCTTCGGCATGCAGAGCGCGGTGTCGCACGTGCTCGCCACCCTCGACCGCCGGCACACGCCGGGCCGGCCTGCGGAGGCCGTGCAGGAGGCGCGAGCGGCCGGCTTCGAGCACGTCTCGCTCGACCTCATCTACGGCACGCCCGGCGAGTCCGACACCGACTGGCAGGCGTCGCTCGACGCCGTCGTCGCCGCGGCGCCCGATCACGCGAGCGCCTACCCGCTGGTCGTCGAGCGCGGCACCAAGCTCCACGCCCGCGTCCGGCGCGGCGAGCTGCCCCAGCCCGATCCGGACGCGCAGGCGAGGCGCCACCAGATGGCCGATGCCGCGTTCAGCGGCGCCGGGCTGCGCTGGTACGAGCTGTTCAACTGGAGCGCTCCCGGCGCCGAGTGCCGGCACAACCTCGGCTACTGGCGCGGCGGGAACTGGTGGGGCATCGGGCCGGGCGCCCACGGCCACATCGACGGCGTGCGCTGGTGGAACGTCAAGCGGCCGGCGGGCTACGCGGCGCTGCTCGGGGAGGGCCGGCTGCCGGAGGCGGGCCGGGAGACCCTGGATCCGGCGCAGCGCCGGATGGAGCAGGTGATGCTCGGCCTGCGACTGCGCGAGGGACTTGCCGTCGAGGGCCTGCCGGCGATCGGCGAGCTGCGAACGGCCGGCCTCATCGACGTCGCGGGCGACCGTCTCGTCCTGACCGCACTCGGACGTGCGTCGGCTGATCGCGTGACCCTGGCGCTGACGGGGTAGGGCCCGACGCAATGCCTGAGTTGCTGCTGGGTCCCGTCCTGCGCTACACCGACGCCACGTGCGCGACGGTGTGGGTCGAGACCGCCGACGCCTGCGAGGTCGAGATCCTCGGCTGCCGCGAGCAGACCTTCTGCGTCTACGGGCGCCACTACGCCATCGTGGCCGTCGAAGGCCTCGAGCCCGACAGCAGCAACCCGTACGAGGTGCGTCTCGACGGCGAGCTCGTCTGGCCGCGCCCGGACTACGCCTTCCCGCCCAGCGTCATCCGCACGATCGGCAGCGACCGCGAGAGCCTGCGCATCTGCTTCGGCTCCTGCCGCGTCGCCGTCCCGCACGTCCCGCCGTGGACGCTGACCAAGGACACCGACGATCATGGCCGTGAGGTCGACGCCTTGTTCGTGCTGGCCCGCCGCATGCGTGACACCGATCAGCACACGTGGCCCGACCAGCTGCTGCTCATCGGCGACCAGGTCTACGCCGACGAGGACGCCCCGCGGACCCGCGAGTACATCCGCGCGCGGCGCGACACCTCCGGCGAGCCGGGCCAGCACGTCCAGGACTTCGAGGAGTACGGCCATCTCTACGGCGAGACGTGGGGCGGCCCGAACATCCGCTGGCTGCTGTCCACGGTGCCCTCGGCGATGCTCTTCGACGACCACGACGTCCACGACGACTGGAACACCTCGGAGTCCTGGCTCGAGGAGATGCGGTCCAAGCCCTGGTGGGAAGAGCACATCGCGGCGGCGCTGTCGTCCTATTTCGTCTACCAGCACGTGGGCAACCTCAGTCCGGAGGAGCTGCGCGAGAGCACGCTGCTCGCGCGGATCAAGGCCGCCGACGACGCCGGGCCGCTGCTGCGCGACTGGGCCTGCGAGGCCGACAAGGAGGTCGACGGCAGCCGCTTCAGCCACGCCCGCCCGCTCGGGCGCAGCACGCTGGTGATGCTCGACTCGCGCGAGGGCCGGGTGCTGACGCCCGACGACCGGCGCATCGTCGACGACAAGGAGTGGGAGTGGATCGAGGAGCGCGCCACGGGCGGCGTCGACCACCTGATCCTCGCCGACACGCTGCCGATGTTCTTCAGCCCCACGTTCCATCACGCGGAGGCGTTCAGCGAGGCGCTCGCCGGCGGCGCGTGGGGGACGCTGATGTCGAAGGTCGCCGAGAAGGCGCGCCGCGCGTTCGACCTCGAGCACTGGGCCGCGTTCAACCACTCGTTCCGCAAGGTCTCCGAGCTGGTCTGCTCGGTGTCTCGCGGCGAGCGCGGCGCCCCGCCGGCCTCGATCGTGATGCTCGGCGGCGACGTCCATCACGCCTACGCGGCCCGCGTGCACGCCGGGGGCGACAGCGCGGTCTGGCAGGCGGTCTGCTCGCCGCTGCGCAACCCGCTGCAGAAGACCGAGCGCCGGCAGGCGCGGCTGGGCTTCAACGCGACACTCGCGCGACTGGCCCGCGGGCTGGCCCGCCGCGCCGGCGTCCCCGATCCTCCGGTCGGATGGACCGTGACCGACGGGCCGTTCTTCGACAACCAGGTCGCCACGCTCGAGATCCACGGCCGCAGCGCGTGGCTGCGGGTCGAGCGCACCACCGACGGCGGCTGGCGCCGCCCGACGCTGACGACCTCGCTCGAGCGCCGCCTGGCCTGACTAGGCTCCGGCGCCATGCGCGTCGCCGTCATCACCGGAGCGTCGAGCGGGATCGGGGAGGCGACCGCCCGCCGGCTCGCCCGCGAGCCCGGGCTGCAGCTCGTGCTCGTCGCCCGGCGCGAGGAGCGCCTGGCCGCGCTGGCCCAGGAGGTCGGCGGCACGTACGTCGCGGTCGACCTGGTGGCCGACGACGCGCCCGAGCGCGTCGCCGCCCACCTGCGCGAGCACCACGGCGGGGCACTGCACCTGCTCGTCAACAACGCCGGTGCCGCGTGGCGCGGGCGCTTCGGCGACGACGGGGTGGGGTGGGCCAACGTCAAGCAGACGATGGAGCTCAACTTCGACGCCCAGGTCCGGCTGACCGAGGCGCTGCTGCCGATGCTGCGCGCGAGCGCGCCGGCCGCGATCGTCAACGTCGCGAGCACCGCCGGCCGCGTGGCCCGGGCCGGAAGCGGCGCCTACAGCGCTTCGAAGTTCGCGCTGATCGGCTGGACCGACGCCCTGCACCTCGAGGAGGCCGACCACGGCGTCCACGTCGGGCTCGTGCTTCCCGGCTTCATCCGCACCGAGGGCTTTCCCGCCGCCGAGCTGCCGAAGCTGATCGTCTCGACCGCCGAGGTGGCCGCCGAGGCGATCGTCGACGCCGGCCTGAAGGGCAAGGCCGAGCGCTACGTCCCGCGCGGCTACTACGCCGCGTCGTTCCTGCGCCTCGTCGCTCCCCGGCTGACCCGCCGCGTCCTGCGCGGCAAGGGGGCCGGGAAGCTGACGACGAAGACCGGCAGCGCCGCAGACTAGAACCGCTTGCAGTAGTCCGCGACCTGCTTGCGGTACTTGATCGTGTTGCGGACGTTGCTCTGGTGCAGCTTCTTGGCCGCGGCGAGATTGGGCGCGTAGCCCTTGAGCTCGGTCTTGAGGTCCTTGAGCGTGAACGAGTCGACGTTCATGGCGTCGTTGAGCTCGCTCATCTCGATGTTCATCGCGGAGGCCTCGTCCTGGGCGGGGGGCGGCTCGGCCTCGAGGGCGGCCATGAGGACGTCGATGCGCTCCTGCCGCCGGGTCTGCTTGAGCTCGAGCCCGGCGATGCGCTTGGTGACCTTCGCCCGCTCGGCGAGGAGCTTGCCGCGCTCCTTGGCGTAGCGGTGGTTCTCCCACTTGAGGTCGGCGTCGACGCTCTTGAGGAACGCGCGGCATTCCGCGGCGTTGGTGGGGGCCTGGCCGGTGTCGCCGGCGACCTGGGCGTGGGACGGCGCTGCGCCGAGGGCGAGCACGATGAGGGGCGCGACGAGGCTACGGCTGGAGAGCATGAACATCCTGACGTCGGGGCTAGACCGCCTGCACGCCCCCTATCGGCGTGGGCCGCGCGCCGCTTGAGGACACGCGGCGCCCTCGCGCGTCTGCATCAGGCCCACGGCCCAGCAGGTGGGACAGCCGCGCCACGCGGCCACGGAGACGACCAGCAGGGCGAGCCCGGCCGCGACCCCCGCGGCGGCCAGGACGATGCCGGCCACCAGCGCGAGCAGTCCAACGCCGCCGCGCACGTAGTGGGCCTTGACCGACCGGCTGGCAAAGGGGGAGCGGGCCATGCCCTCCTTCTACCGCCGCCGGGCACCGATCGGATCACCCGGATACGCTCGGCGGCATGCCCGACCAGCTCGTTCTCGTCACCGGCGGCTCCGGGTTCATCGGCGCCCACTGCATCCGGCGCCTGCACCAGGACGGCTACCGCGTCCGGACGACCGTGCGGTCGCTCGCGCGCGAGGCCGAGGTTCGCCAGATGGCCGGCGACGGCCCGCTCGAGGTGGTGGCCGCCGACCTGTCGTCCGATGACGGCTGGGCCGAGGCGACCGCGGGCTGCGCGTATGTCCTTCACGTCGCCTCGCCGTTCCCGCTGGCCCAGCCCAAGCACGAGGACGAGCTCATCATCCCCGCGCGCGAGGGCGCGCTGCGCGTCCTGCGCGCCGCACGCGACGCCGGCGTGCAACGGGTGGTCATGACGTCCTCGTTCGCCGCCGTCGGTTACGGACACGGCCACCCCGACAAGGTCTATGACGAGACGAGCTGGACCGACGTCGACGGTGACGGTGTCAGCGCCTACGGCAAGTCCAAGACGCTCGCCGAGCGCGCGGCGTGGGAGTTCGCCGAGGAGGAGGGCGGCGCGCTCGAGCTGGCCACGGTGCTGCCGGTCGCGGTGCTCGGCCCGCTGCCCGGCCCCGACGCATCCACGTCGATCGAGCTCGTCAAGCGCCTCATCGACGGCTCGATGCCCGGCGTGCCGAAGGTGGCCTACGGGCTCGTGGACGTGCGCGACGTCGCCGACCTGCACGTGCGCGCGATGACCGCGCCCGAGGCGGCGGGCGAGCGCTTCATCGCGCTGGGAGGGGACTTCCGCTGGATGAGCGAGCTGGGGGAGTGGCTGCGCGAGGAGCTGCCCGAGCGCAGCAAGAAGATCCCGCGCCGCGAGCTGCCCAACGTGCTGGTCCGCATCGGCTCGATCTTCGACGGCGCGCTGCGCCAGCTCACGCCCGAGCTTGGCATCCTCAAGCACGCGACCAACGAGAAGGCCAGGCGCCTGCTGGGCTGGGAGCCGCGGACCGACCGCGAGACGACCGTCGCCACGGCCCGGAGCCTGCTGGAACTCGGCATCGTCGAGTAGCCGGTCTGCTCTGGCGATGACCGCTCCCGGCGGCGACGACGATCTCGGCCTGGCCTGCCGCGCCGCGCGCACCGGCGGCCTGGAGGCGCTGCGCCACTTCGGCCGGACGCTGCGGATCGATCTCAAGGGCGCGGCGTCCGACCCGGTCTCCGACGCCGACAGGGCGGCGGAGGAGGCGGTCGTCGCGCTGCTCGCCGCCGAACGCCCGGCCGACGGCGTCGTGGCCGAGGAGGGATCAGCCCGCAGCGGCGAGCGGGTCTGGGTGGTCGATCCGCTCGACGGGACGCTGAACTTCCTCAACGGCATCCCGCAGTTCTGCTGCCAGGTCGCGCTCTCCGATGCCGACGGGGTGCTGGTCTCGGCGATCCACTGGCCGTGCGAGGACCGGCTCTACTGGGCGGCGCGGGGCGAGGGCGCGTGGCGCGACGGCGAGCGGCTCGCCGTCCCGGACCGCTCGCTGGACGCGAGCACGATCTGGATGTGGCTCGACGTGAGCCGGATGCGCGACGAGGAGGTGGCCGCCGGAGTCGCCGCGATCGGTCGCGAGGCGGCCGCGATCCTGCAGCCGGGATCGGGCGGCCAGGGCCTGGCGATGACGGCGGCCGGACAGGTCGGCGGCTGGGCGCTGGCCCACTGCGAGGACTGGGACTGGCTGCCGGGGAAGCTGCTGGTCGAGGAGGCCGGCGGCGCCACCGCCGAGACGGCGCTGTGGCGGCTGGCCGGCAGCGCCGCGACGGTCGCCGCCCTGGAGCGGCTCGTCGGCTACTCGAGCGTCTCGCCCGAGTAGAGCTTGTGGACCTTGACCGTGTTGGCGGGCGAGGCCTGGATGCACAGGGCGCAGAGGATGCACTCGTCGATGTTGGGCTCGACGATGGCGACCTTGCCGCCCTCGTTGGCGTAGATGTCGACGGGGCAGGCGTCCTCGAGCTTCTGGGCGAGGCCGGCGTCGTCGACGATGTCGTCGGAGACCTCGATGCCGATGAACGTTGCGTCACTTCTCATGCCAGGCGCTCCTTCATCAGCTCCGGAATCTGCGAGATCTCCTCGGCGACCTGGATGCCGGCTGCCTCGAGCCGCGCGATCTTCTCGGTCGCCGTGTCCTCCTTGCCCTCGACGATCGTGCCGGCGTGGCCGAAGCTCATGCCCGGCATCTCGTCCATGAACTTGCCCGCCATGAACGCGACGATGGGCAGACGCGAGTCGTTCTCGGTCTTCCACCGCGCCAGCTCGGCCTCCATGCGGCCGCCGGGCTCGGTGTAGATGACGATGCCCTTGGTCTCCTCGTCGGCCTCGAACAGCGGCATCAGCTCCGCGTAGCTCGAGCCGATGATCGCGTCGCCGCCGATGGAGACGGCGGTCGAGATCCCGAGGCCCGCGGCGCTGAGCGTCGAGGACATCTCGGTGGTCATGCCGCCGGAGCGCGAGATCACGCCGATCGAGCCCTTCGAGTAGGACTTCGCGGCGTCCTTGGCCGGGCCGCCGATGCCGCCCATCTTGATGACGTCGGGGACGATGATGCCCAGGCAGTTGGGGCCGATGATGCGCGCGCCGCGCAGGGTGGCGAGCTCGACCATCTGCGCCACGTCACGGCGCGGGATGCGCTCGGTGACGATGACGATCAGCTTGACGCCGTTCTCGATCGCCTCGAAGACCGCGTCCTTGGTGAAGGCCGGCGGCACGGTGACGACCGAGCCGTCGATCGGCCCGCCGTGGTGCTCGACGGCCTGCTGGACGGTGTCGAAGACCGGGACGCCGTGGACCTCGCGGCCGAGGCGGCCGGGCGTGACCCCGCCGACGATCTTCGCGCCGGTGCCGTAGTCGAGGCACTCGCGCGTGAGGTTGACGGCCTCGCGGCCGGTGATGCCCTGGACGATGAACGTCGTGTCGCTGTCAATGAGGATCGACATCTAGAGGGCCTCCACGGCCATCTTGGCGGCCTCGTGCATGGACGTGGTGCGGTCCGCGTAGCGGACGCCGTACTTCTCGAGGATCTTGAAGCCCTCTTCCTCCCAGGCCCCCGGGATGCGGAAGATCGAGATCTTCTCGGCGGGGTCCATCCCCAGCTCCAGGCACGCCGCGATCACGCCGCGGGCGACGATGTCGACCCGGGTGTTCGAGACGATCGACATCATCACGGCGATCTTGTCGACGCCGGGCTTGGACAGGACGAGCTTGGCGAGCCCCTTGGCCTTCTCGACCGACGGGTTGCCGCCGATCTCGCAGTAGTTGGCCGGCTCGCCGCCGTACTTGCGGACCGCGTCGAAGAGCGTCAGCGAGCCTCCGCCGGCGCCGATGACCAGGCCGAGGTTGCCGTCGAACTCCGTGACGTTGCCGGCGACGCCGCGGTGGCTGGCGTTGTCGACCGCCTCGCCGGCGAGCTCGAACTCGGTGGGCTCGCGGGCCTCGCGGGTCTCCTCGTCGCCCACGCCGAGATCGGCGAGCAGCTTCTTGTGGCGCACGCGCGCCTCGTTCTCCATGTCCATGTGCGCGTCGAGGGCGACGAACGAGCCGTCCTTGAGCTTGCCGAGCGGGTTGATCTCGGCCAGCGTCATGTCGTTGTCGACGAACAGCTTGGCCAGGCGGATGACGATCGGGACGAGCTTGTTGAGGTCCGAGCCGGTCACGCCGGTCGAGGCGATGACCTGCTTGGCGGTGAACTCGCTCAGCGGCAGGATGTTGGAGAAGTGCTGGCGGCCGACCTTGTCGGGCTGGTCCTCGGCGACCTGCTCGATGTCGATGCCGCCGACCGGCGAGAAGATGATCACCGGCTGCTTGCGGATCCCGTCCCAGACGACGCCCGCGTAGAACTCCTGGTCGACGTCGGCCTTCGGGTCGACGAGCACGCCGCGCGGCATGTGCCCGTTGATCTCGAGCTGCAGGATGTCCGCGGCATGGGCGACGGCCTCGTCGGGCGTGTCGGCGAACTTCACGCCGCCGGCCTTCATGCGGCCGCCGGTCAGGACCTGGGACTTGATGACGGTCGGGCCGGCGATGCGCTCGGCGACCGCGCGGGCCTCCTCGGCCTCGGTGACGAACCCGAAGTCCGTGACGGGGATGCCTGCGCGCTTGACGATCTCGCGGGCCTCGTACTCGAAGAATCTCATGCGGCGCGGGAGCCTAGCGGCCGCTACCCTGGGAGGCGTCTGAGGCGGGGCGGGAGCCGGGTCGCAGATCTCCTTTTTCGAGAGGGGGAGCACTCGTCGGGCCTCGGCGTGCGCGGACCCTCCGTCGTCCGCATCGTCCCGACGGAGTCCCCATGTCCGCAGTTGCACCCTTCGAGATCGTCGTCACGCCCGAGGCCGGCGGACGTCATCGCGTCGCCGTCTCCGGCGAGCTCGACCTGGCCTCCGTACCCAGTCTCCGCGCGCAGTTGCGGCGCACGGCCCGGGAGGCCAAGGAGGTCTACCTCGACCTCACGCAGGTCACCTTCATCGACTCGTCCGGCCTCTCGCTGCTCGTCGGCGTCGACGCCGAGTCGCGCGCCGACGGGTTCGGTTTCGCACTCCAGGCCGGCCCGGCCGTCCTCAAGCTGATCGACCTGTGCGATCTGCGCGAGGTGCTGCCGGTGCGCGACTAGTCGCCGGTGGCGGGCGCTTCGTCGAGATAGAAGATCTCGAAGATCCGGGTCGGCTGGAAGGTGATCTGGCTGTGGTAGCCGACGACCTTGCGGCCCGTGATCTGCTCGACGTCGCCGGTCAGGACATCGCCGGTGACCTCCTGGAAACGCAGCCGGTACTGGCGGACGAGGTGTTCCTCGCCCGCGTCGATGAGCTGCTCCTCGTTGGCGGTCAGCCCGCCCTCCATGACGACGAACACGTAGTCGTCGTTGAAGAACGTCTTGGCGCGGGTCGGGCCCTTTCCGTACAGCTCGGCCTTGCGGCGGACCATCGCCGTCGAGATGGCCGAGCGCATCGAGCCGCGGTCTTCGTGCTCCATGGCCCCGAAGCTAGCGCGTGACGAACGACGTCTGCCGCGACACCGCGGCGTTGCCGCGCGCGTCCTCGAGCAGGGCTCGCAGGTCGTGCCGGCCGGGCTTGACGCCCGTCGGGATCCACCTCAGGCGCCACGGGGCGATGGTGCGCATCCCGACCTGGCGCCCGTCGACGAAGAAGCGCACGCGGCGCACGCCAGCCGGAGCGCGGAAGCGGACGGGGAACGTCACGACGCGGCCCGCGGCATGGGCTCCGCCCGGTGCCGACACGACGACCGACGGCCCCGCGATGTCGAGCAGCTGGGAGACCGTCCGCACCTGCACGCCCTGGCGGCGGGCGAGCCAGGCGGCGAGGCGCCGCAGCGCGGACGGGGTGATCGCGTAGCGGTGGCAGCGGTCGCAGACGTGGTGGATGAGGATCTGCACCCACCCGCCGCCGTGGCTCTGGGCGTCGCGGACCGCTCGCGTCAGCCGCGCGAGGGTCGAGGTGCGCTGGACGCCCGCCGGCATCCTCGTCGCGAACGGGCTGTGGGGCGGGATCGACTCGGCGTAGGGACAGCCCACGCACACCTTGCCCGCGCCGGCGATGCCCGAGGCGAGGCGAGCGCTCGTGTACCCGCAGGAGACGACCACGTCGCGGACGGCTCCGCTGTAGGCGCCGTAGGGATAGGCGAAGGCGTCGGCGGCCAGCCCGTGGCCCAGCAGCGCCGAGCGGTCGTCGCAGACCTGATGGCGGACCTGCTCGGGGGCGAGCTCGGTCAGCTTGGCGTGCGAGATCGTCTGGCCGGCGATCTCGTGGCCGATGGCCTGCATGTGGCGCAGCTGGCTCCACGAAAGGTGGCCAGGCCGACCGATCAGGCCGCTGTTGACGAAGAACGTGCCGTGCATGTCGTGGGCACGCAGGATCGGCATCGCCCGCGTCTGGTCGGCGGTGGCGACGTCGAACTCGAGCGTCACGAAGGTGGGCCGGCGCTTGCTCTTCTTCGCCGAAGCCCTGGCGGGCCCGCAGGCGAGCACGGTGCGCAGGATGGTGCGCCCGCGGCTGGTGATCGACACCTCGCGCATGCCCGCGCGCTTGAAGACGATCGTCACGCGGCGGCCGTGACGGCGCCCCGGCACGCGCCGGCCGTCGAGCCGCGCGACGTAGCGCCGCGCGCCCTTCGGCAGTCTGATGCTGACCTGCGACACGCAGCTCGGCGGCTTGGCGGCGCCGTGCTGCGCGACGACCGCGCGGTAGGCCTGCAGCGAGGGCTTCTCGCTGTAGTCGTCGCGCAGCAGTCCGGCCGTGTTGAACAGGCCGGGATCGCCGGTGACGTTGTCGCGCAGGTTGAACCAGCGGTAGTCGGTGACGTTGTAGGTCCCGCTGACGGCGGCGATCGATCCGATCATGTCGCGCAGGCCCTCGGCCTGGCCGGCGTCGTCGCTCGTCGCTCCGGACTGAAAGCCGTTCTCGGTGATCCAGATGGGCACCGTGGGGGCGAGCAGGCCCTTGGGCATGAAGCACTCGCGCAGCGTGGCGATCGCCTTGACGACCTCCTGGCCCGGCGAGCTCGGCGGGCTGATGACCGGCGGGTAGAAGGTGCCGGGGTAGACGTCGAGCCCGACGAAGCCCAGCGCGCTGCGGAACGCGTCGCCCCCGGCGGCCAGCGCGGTGAAGAACGCCGCGTCGGACTGCGGGTTCCAGCGGTAGGCGTAGGTGAAGCCGACGGGCAGATCCGTGCGGCCGATGCGGTCGGCCTCGGCGCGCGCGGCGACGATGCCCTTGATCAGCGCCTCGGTGGCCTTCTCGTAGGCCCCGTCCGACGTGTTCTGCGAGATGGCGAGGTTGACCTCGTTGGTGATCGTCAGCGAGACGACGTGGCGGTCGGCGCCGAGCATGCGGACGACCTTGCGGACGTAGGCCTGCCAGGCCTCGATGTCGCCCTCGTCTCCCGCGGCGGGGTGGTAGCGGACCTGCAGCTCGGAGTCGAAGCCCGCGGCCGCGTGCTTGTCGACGATGGCCCGGAAGCGCTTGATCGCCGCGTCGCCGTCGGCCCAGAACAGGCGGTTGACGCGCAGGACCATCTGCTTGCCGGGCGGCGTGAGCCGCTTGAGCGCGGCGCGGTCCTTGGCCCAGTCCAGCGGCGCGGCGGCTCCCTGGCCCGCGCCGACGCTGCCGGCCAGCTCGGAGTCGATGCCGAAGCGCAGCGGCGGCCCGGGCTGCGCGGCGCCGGCGCCGTACTCGCCCGTGCACAGCGCGTCCTGGGCATGGGCCGGCGCCGCCGCGGCGAGGGCCGCGGCGGTGACCAGCAGGGCTGTCGCTAGACGGCGGACGGCTCCAGCTCGTAGGCCGCGGCGAGCTCGGGATCCTTGCGGGCGAGCATCTCGGCGAGATCGACCATGACCTTGCACTGCTTCCAGGTCGCGTCGTCCTGCATCTTGCCGTCGATCATGTGGACACCGCGGCCGTCGGGGATCGCCTCGATGACCTTCTTGGCGAACTTCACCTCGTCGGGATCGGGCGAGAAGACCTTCTTGGCGATGTCGATCTGCACCGGGTGCAGCGACCAGGCGCCGACGCAGCCCAGCAGGAAGGCCGAGCGGAACTGCGCCTCGCAGCCGACGACGTCCTTGATGTCGCCGAACGGCCCGTAGAACGGCAGCGCGCCGACGCTCGTGCAGGCGTCGACCATGCGGGCGATCGAGTAGTGCCACGGATCCTGCTGGTAGCTCGGGCGGTCGGCCTCGGGGTTCTCCGGGTCCGGGTCGGCGATCGTCCGGTAGCCCGGGTGGCCGCCGCCGACGCGCGTGGTCTTCATGCGGCGCGAGGCGGCGAGGTCGGCGGGGCCGAAGCTCATGCCCTGGATGCGCGGCGAGGCGGTGGCGATCTCCTCGAGGTTCGCGACGCCCTGCGCCGTCTCCAGGATGGCGTGGACGAGGATCGGCTTGTCGACCTTCGCCTTGGCCTCGAGCTGGGCCAGCAGGCGGTCGACGTAGTGAATGTCCCACGCGCCCTCGACCTTGGGCACCATGATCACGTCGAGCTTGTCGCCGATCTCCGTGACTAGTTGGGTGATGTCGTCGAGCACCCACGGGCTCTCCAGGGCGTTGACGCGGGTCCAGAGCTGGGTCTCGCCGAAGTCGACCTCCTTGCCGACCTCGATCAATCCCTCGCGCGCCGGGATCTTCTTGTCGACCGGGATGGCGTCCTCGAGGTTGCCCAGCAGGATGTCGGCCTGCTTCGCCATGTCGGGGACCTTCGCGCGCATCTTCTCGTTGGACGCGTCGAAGAAATGGATCATCCGCGAGGGCTTGAAGGGGATCTCGCGGGCCGGCTCCGGAGCGTCGATCGCCAGCGGCTTGAAGAAGTCACGTGGGTTTCTCATGGTGGGAACGCTACCTGGGTGG
>JBJMLA010000130.1:0-66525 GCA_045805505.1 Solirubrobacteraceae bacterium | reverse complement strand
GGTGAGCGGACCAGCTGCGTGACGACCACGCGCTCGGTGCCGTTGATGATGAACGTGCCGCGCTTGGTCATCCACGGGAAGTCGCCCATGAAGACCGACTGCTCGCGGATCTCGCCCGTCTCGTGGTTGATGAACGCGACCGTGACGGTCAGCGGGCGCGAGTAGGTGAGGTCCTTCTCGCGGCACTCGTAGATCGAGGCGGCCGGCTCGTCGAAGATGAACTCGCCGAACTGCACGGCCAGGTGGCCGGTGTAGTCCTCGATCGGGGAGATGTCGTCGATCGTCTCCCGCAGGCCACCCCCGTCGGGATCGACCAACCAGTCGAAGGATCGACGCTGGATGTCGATCAGGTTGGGGACGTCGAGGGGCTTGTTCAGGCGCGCGAACGACCGGCGCACCCGGGGGATGTCAACAGCAGCCAAGGGGGCCACTCCTCAGGAGTTCGAGAACGGGCAAAGCGAGAGCGGGGCACGCGCCGCCGGCAGAGATTGCCTACAGCGCGACTATCCAAGATAGCACAGGGGCTATCAGGGCCCCTTGCGGGGCGCGTCAGCGCTCACGGACCCCGCCCTGGGACCCCGCGTATGTGGCGCGGGCTCCTTGTTTCGGGCGGCTGCGACTATCGGCCGACGCCGCGAAGTGTAGGAGAGGACGCGGTCGTGCGCAATGCTTCGCGCCGTGAACGTGTTCCTGGTCGGAGGCGACCCCTCGCGCGCCGCCGACGTCCTCGAGGGACTGCGGGCGCCGTTCCTGCTCGACGGGGTGCTCGAGCCGCTGCCCGACGGCGCCTGCCTGTCGCATCCGCCCTCGCGCGTGGGCGGCGTCCGGTACTGCGTGGTGGACGGCGGGCGGTACGCGCTGTTCGCCGGGCGGCCGATCCGCTGGGACGGCGAGGAGGCCGACGGGCGCTCGGTGCTCGACCCGGCGTCCTACCTCGACGGCGTGCCGGACGGGATGGACGGCCGCTTCGCGGTGGTCGTCGACGGTGAGGTCTCCGTCGATCCGCTCGGCGCCTACCCGGTCTACCGCTGCGGGGGGTGGACGTCGAACTCGCCCGAGGCGCTGCGGCGGGCGTGTGGCCTGGACGGGCTCTCCGTGGATGCTCTTGCCGGGGTGCTGGGCGGCGGGTGGTCGCTGAGCGGGGCCCCGGTGGTTCAGGGCATCGAGCGCGTGGCGTGGTCCGGTGCCGGGATCCTGGCGGCGGGCGAGGGATTCGACGCGGCCCGCGCCGCTCGACTCCTCGTGGCCACCGTCGGCGCTCTGGCCGACTGGCCGGGACGCGAGAACGTGGTGCTCGTCACGGGCGGCCGCGACTCGCGGCTGGTCTTCGCGGCGGCGCTGGCGGCCGGCATCGAGATGTCGGTGCGCACGGGCGGCACCGACGACATGCCCGACGTCGTGATCGGCCGGCAGCTCGCCGCCGCGGCGGGCGTCGAGCACCGGATGCTCGAGCCGCATCCGTTCGGTGACTTCCTGCCGCGCTGGCGCGAGATGGCGGCGGTGCTGGCGCAGACCACGGGCGCGACGGCGACGCTGGCCGACGCGGCGGGCTTCCCCCTGGTCGACGTCGGCGGGCCGCTGCCGCTGTGGCACACCGGGCAGGGTGGCGAGATCGCGCGGGGCTACTACGGGGCTTCGCCGGATCTCCTGGCCAGGTTCCTCGGGCGCCGGCCCGGACGGCAGGCTCTGGTCAACGAGGAGGGCGAGGAGCGGGTGGCGCGGGCGATCGCCGACTGGTCCTCCTCCCTCCATGCGCCGTTGGAGGACCTCGGGGACCTCTTCTACCTGCATCAGCGCATGGCGCGGTGGGCGGCGCCGACGCACGCCGCCGTCGAGCCGATCCGCGACTCGACCTCTCCCCTCTGGTCGGCGAAGCTGCTGCCGGATCTCCTCGGGCTGCCGGCGGGCGAGCGCGCGCGGGAGCGGTTTCACCTCGAGGTGCTCGAGATCCTCGCGCCGCAGCTCGTCGATCTGCCGTTCGAGGGCGGCCGGCCGTGGCCGGCGCGGCAGACCCCGCTGGTCCGCCGCGCGGCGCGCGCGAAGACGCTGGCGACCAAGGTGCGCGGCGAGCTGCGCCGCCGCCGGGCCGGGAAGGCAGCGACTATCGCTGCCTTCCCGGCCCAGGATCCGTTTTCGGCGGCGCTGGCGGAGATCCGCGACGCCGTGCTGGGCGCGCCGGAGCATCCGGCGTGGGAGGTGCTCGACCGCGAGCGGGTCGAGGCGCTGCTGAACACGCCCGCGCCGGCGCTCGACGCGATGAGCCGCAGCTACGTGCTGCGGCTGGCGACGGTCTTCGCCGGCTTCCCCGCCGGTCCGGCCGCGCAGTAGGCGTCGCGGGTCGCGCGATAGCCGGGCTGCTGAGGCGCGGCCATCAGGCGAGCCCAGACGGCGGCATCGTCCTGGATGCGCCGGGCGACCTGCGCCCGGGCGGCCGCGTCCTTGGCGGCGACGAGCTGCTCGGCGTTGCGCCAGACGTTCTCGCGCCAGCCCCGGACCATCTCCAGCGCGGCGATGTCCTCGATCGGGTTCCAGCTCGCGTTCGTCGTCGTGAGGATCGGGTCGTAGCGCTGCGCGATCGCGTCGATGACGTCCTGGTAGGCGTTGGCGAGCACCTCGTTGACGATGTCGTGATCGGGCTTGCGACTGCTGCCTCGCCTGTTCACGAGGCCGAGTGCGGCGAGCACGAACGGCATGTCGTTCTGGACGTGGGCGTTGATGCCCAGCAGCATGTCCTGACCGGCGTTGACCTCGCTCTTGGTGGCGGTGTCGAGGGCGATCTGCCACGCCTCCGGCACCGGCCGGCCCTTCGCGTAGGAGCGCAGGGTCCGGAAGTACAGCGACGCGAAGAGGGCGTCCTCGGAGTAGAGGTACTTCAGGTCGCGGATCTTCGACGGCCGGGCGACGGCCTCGCGCCGCAGCTCCTGGGTCAGGACGAGGTAGGTCGTGTCGAAGACGGCGCGGTGGTCGCAGCCCAGCGCCTTCTGCGTGCGCTTCATCTGGCGGATCTCGCCATCGATGCAGCGGATCGTCGGCTTCTTGCAGCCCGGCACCGCACCCGGCTGCGGCCCGTTGGGCGGGAAGTCGGGCAGGTAGCTCTCCCAGTGGACCGGCGACGACGCGCCGCTCGCCGCCCCGGGCAGGGCGAGCACGGCCAGCACCACCATCGGCAGCAGCCTCCTCACGGAGACCATGGTGCCCGTTTCTTCAGGGTTTTGCGCTGGCGGCCGGATCGAGGCGTGACATGGTGACGCTGGCCTCGAGATGCGAGCCCGACGAGCCCGCGTAGACGCCCTTGATCGGCGGCACGTCGGCGTAGACGCGGCCGTGTCCGATCTTGACGTGGGACTCGTCGGCCAGCCGGCGGTTGGTCGGATCGCAGCCCACCCAGGCCGGCTCGCGCTCGCCCGGCAGCAGGGCCTCGATCCACGCGTGGGTCTCGACCTCGACCGAGTCCTGGCCGTCGTCCTGGGGCGCGGCCCACAGGTAGCCCGACACGTAGCGGGCGGCGATGCCGCGGCGGCGCAGCAGGATCAGACCGAGGTGGACGAAGTCCTGGCAGACGCCGCCACCGGCGGCGAAGAGATCCTCGACCGTCGAGCCGACGTAGGTCGCGTGCTGGTTGTACTCGAAGCGGTTGGGGATCATCTGGGCGAGCTCGTTGAGCGTGGCCAGCGGGCTCGGCGTGTCGATGAACTGATCGAGGTACTCGAGCATCGTCGCGTCGTGCGGCTCGTTGCCCGCCGGCAGCAGGAACTCGCCCGCGGCCTCGCGGTACTCCGGCCGCGACAGGGCCTCCCACCCCAGCTCCGCGGGATCGTCCTGGGCCTTGGTGACGACACGCGCGCGCACGTCGATGCACAGGTGGTCGTGCGGCTTGGCGATGCCGAACTCGATGACCTCGGTGCCGAAGTAGTCGACGTAGCGGCTCATCCGCGCCTCGGGCTCGACGCGGATCGAGAACTCGTCGGTGCGCTGCAGCGAGTTGGTGGCCGGGCGCACGCGCAGCGAGTTGAGGTTGTCGGTGACCGGCGCGTCGTAGCGGTACTCGGTCAGGTAGCGCAGCGAGAAGTTCATCGGGCCCCGGCGGTGGTCGGGCTGGCGGCGGTGGCGAAGTAGCGGCCGGCGATGTCGGCGTCGACCAGCGCCAGCTCGCGCTGGACCTGCTCGCAGACCGCCACGAGGTCGGTCGACGGGTCGTCGCCGCGGCGACGGAACTCGAGCTCGGCGCTCAGGCGCGAGAGGCGCAGGACCGGCGCCGAGTTGCGCGGCGAGGGGTCGGCCTCCTCGAGCGAGCGCAGCGCGCTGGCCACCGACGCGGCGACCGAGTCGGGGTAGGTGCGGTCGTAGAGCAAGAAGCGCGCGGCCGGGATCGCGTTGGGCGGCGCGGGAACCGCGCGGCGGAAGGCCTGCAGCCCGCCGACGGCCTGCAGCAGCGCCTGGGCCTGCCCGGTCCGCGGCAGGTCGTCGCCGTGGACGGGCAGCGCGACGCGCAGCATCCGCAGGACCATGTCGGCCGACTCGATGCGGCCGCCGCCGGCCAGGAACGAGTTGGCCTCGTCGCGCAGCATCGTCCGGCCGGTCAGTCCCCAGAACAGCGCGCTGCGCTCCTTGACGTAGCGATAGACCGAGTACGGGCTCGAGAGCAGATGCCCCGAGAGGTCGTTGCGCTGCAGCACGAGGTGGGTGGTGTTGATGACCTCCCACATGTCGGCGCTGATGACGTCGCGCACGGTCCGCGCCCCCTCGCGCGCCCGGGACACGCAGGAGATCAGGGAGGCCGGCTCGTCGAGGTCGAGCGTCAGCTGCGCGAGCGCCTCGTCGCGGCCGACGTAAGGCCCCTCGACGCGCGCGCCGAGGATGGCCAGCAGGCCCGGCCACGTCAGCTCGACGCCGCGCGGGTCCTCGGCCGAGCCGGCCAGGTCGGTCTGGAAGACGCCGTCGAGCATCCGCGCGGTGTGCTCTGCGCGGGCGACGTAGCGACCGAGCCAGAAGAGCTCGTGGGCGATCCGGGCGAGCATGAGCTACTGCTGCTGCTGTTGCTGCTGGTTGGACCAGCCGCCGTAGCGCATGCCCGGCAGCGCGGGCGGCAGCGGCTCGATGGCGGGCGGCTCGGCGCGGTCGTCGGGCTCGCCGGAGTCCTCGAGCACCCAGGTGTCCTTGGATCCGCCGCCGCGCGAGGAGTTGACGATCATCGAGCCCTCGACCATGGCCACGCGCGTCAGCCCGCCCGGGACGATGCGGATGTCGTCGCCGAAGATGGCGAACGGGCGCAGGTCGACGTGGCGGGGCGCGAGCGTGCCGTGCTCGTCGGCGGTGGGGACGGTCGAGAGCTGCACGACCTCCTGGGCGATCCAGCGCTCGGGCTGGGCGCGGATGACGTCGCGCAGGCCGTCGAGCTCGTCGCGGGAGGTGCTCGGGCCGATGAAGACGCCCTTGCCGCCGCTGCCGTCGGTCGGCTTGAAGACGAGCTCCTCCATCCGCGAGAGCGCGTGCTCGCGGACCTTCTCGTCGCTGAGCAGGTAGGTCTCGACGTTGGAGAGGATCGGCTCCTCGGACAGGTAGTAGCGGATCATCTCCGGCACGTAGTGATAGATCGCCTTGTCGTCGGCGACGCCGGTGCCGATCGCGTTGGCGAGGGCGATCGTCCCGGCGCGGTAGGCGCGGACGAGCCCCGGGACGCCGAGGACCGAGTCGGGACGGAACTCCAGCGGGTCGATGTAGTCGTCGTCGAGCCGGCGGTAGATCGCGTGGACGCGCTCGAGCCCGCGCGTCGTGCGCATGTAGACGACGTCGTCGCGGACGACGAGATCCTCGGCCTCGACGAGCTCGACGCCCATCTGCCGGGCCAGGAACGAGTGCTCGAAGTAGGCGGAGTTCAGCGGCCCGGGGGTCCACACCACGACCGTCGCCTCGCCCTCGGCGGCGGGGGCCACGGCGCGCAGCGCAGCCAGCAGCAGCTGCGGGTAGTGGTCGACGGCGCGGACGCGGTAGTGGCGGAACAGCGACGGCACGAGGCGCGTCATCGCGATGCGGTTCTCGAGCACGTAGGAGATGCCGCTGGGCGTGCGGACGTTGTCCTCGAGCACCTTCCAGGAGCCGTCGGAGTCGCGCACCAGGTCGCAGCCGGCGACGTGGCAGTAGACGCCGCCGGGCGGGCGGACGCCGTGGACCGCCCGCGCGAAGTGCGGGCGCGTGACGACGAGCTCCCACGGCACGATGCCCTCGCGGACGATGTCGCGCTCGTGGTAGACGTCGTCGACGAAGCGGTTCAGCGCGCGGATCCGCTGGGCGAGGCCGCGCTTGATCGTCGACCACTCCTCGGCGGGCAGGATCCGCGGGATCAGGTCGAGCGGGAACGGGCGGTCCTTGACCGGGCCGTCGTCGCCCGTCGCGTCGAACGTGATGCCCTGCTCGACGAAGATCGCGTCGCGGCGCCGGCCCGCGGCGGCCAGCGCCTCCGGGCCCATGGTGGCGATCTCGGAGGCCAGCGGGCGGGCATGCACGCGCGGCACGCCGCCGGGCTCGAAGACCTCGTCGAAGAACCTCCCGGGCGGGTAGGTGACGGGGGACCGCGCCAGGACCGGCTCGTTCATGCGGGAACCATCATGCCCGCTGCGGGGCTCCTCATGCCTTGGCCCCGCGTACAGAAGCGCGGGTGGCAGCCACGACAGCGCGGACATGTCGGCGGATCTGCGGGCGCGACAGGCGCCCCGCGGCGAGCTCCACGACGAACGCGGTGCCGGAGGGCTGGACGTGGTTCTGCCAGTTCGTGATGCTGCCCGGGTAGTCGCCGGGCAGCCGCCCGGACGGCAGGCCGACGGCACGGGCGTAGCGGCGGGCGACCGGCGCGTCGGAGTCGACGATGCGCGCGGCCTGGTGGTACCAGAGCGACAGCACCGGATGCAGGCGCCGCACGAGGCGGATCGCGGCGCGCGACTCGGGCTCGGAGAGGGGGCGCGGACCGGAGAAGAACGTGCCCCGCGGCAGCGCGCGCCAGCGGTAGGGCGCCTGGCGGTTGAGGTCGACGCCGTGAGCGTTCTGGCGCGTGCCGGCGGCGAGACCGTCGGGGTTGAAGCTGCGCACGAGCCACAGCGCGGTCCCGGCCGGCGCCGCGTTGCGCTCGCGGAGCGCGGCGACGATCGCGTGCCCGGCGGTCTCGTTGCCGTGGATCGAGCCCACGACGAGCACGTCGCGCGCCGCGTCCCGCGGCCCGACGACCACCGCCTTGATCGCGCGACCCCGCACCGAGTGGCCCACCGTCTCGACGCGCGCGGCCTGCGCGGGCGCGGCGAGCATCAGTCCGACGAGAACGGCGCGGGCGATCACGCCCGCGCACGCTACCCCCGCTTGCGCTTCTTCCTGGCCGGGGCGCGCCACTCGTAGGCGCCGATGTCGCAGGCCGTGCCCTGCGGCCGCGCGACGCCGCGCTGATCCCGCGCCGCGCAGATGGTGCCGGCGGCGTCGAGCGCTGGGCTGCCGCGCCGCAGCGCGAACGTCTCCGTCGGGCCGCCGTGGAACTTCAAAGCGCTCAGCAGCGGGTCACGGCCGGGCAGATCACCCTCCGCGGTCAGCCGGCACGTGTCGTCGCCCGCGAGGTTGTGGCCCGTGGACTGGATGATCTGCGCGCGAGCCTGGCAGTTGGCGGCGCCCGCATCGCTCGTGTTGCCGAAGATGATCGTGTTGCGCAACCGCACCCGACCGAGCTCGACCTTGTCGGTCAGCGGCGCGTAGTCCTGAGCGGTGTTGAGCCCGCCGCCGCCCTTGTTGGCGTGGTTGCCGACGATCGTCGAATTGACGATCGTCACGTCGTTGCCGCCGCGGTGGTCGATGCCGCCGCCGTAGCCGCTGAGCTCGTCAGGCAGCAGCGCGGCCTTCGGAACCGTCTTGAGCACGTTGTCGGCGACCGTCGAGCCGATCAGCTCGCCGCCCGAGTCGAAGCGGATGCCACCGCCCTCGACCGCGGTGTTGCCGGCCAGCAGGCTGTCGCGGATCGTGATGTAGGTGCGCGGGATGCTGAACACCGCGCCGCCGCCGTCGGCGTGATTGCCGACGAGCCTCAGGCGCTCGAGCGTCATGGTGCCCTTGTTCCAGACGCCGCCGCCCATGCCGATCTCCTGGGAGGTGCCGCCGCCCGTCGCGTCGCCGTTGGTGATCGTCATGTCCGACAACGTCGTGGTGCTGCCCGTCTCGGAGGAGAACACGCGGTCGAGACCGCCGCCGTCGATGGTCGTGCGTCGCGCGCCCGCGCCGCGGACCGTCAGCACGCCCGTCATGTCGAGATCTCCGTTGCCCGCCTCGTTGTCGGCGGCCGAGCCGGCCTCGAAGGACGGCGGGATGACCAGGCGGAAGACGCCCGCCGGCAAGACGACCGCGTCGTCGCCGTCGGCCGCGTCGGCCTCCTGGATCGCCGCTCGCAGCGAGCAGGTCGCCGCTGCGGTGTTGCACTGGTGGTCGCCCGGCTTGGCGTCCGGGGCATCGACCGGGTCGTCGACGGTGAACGTGGCGGCGTGCGCCGCCGGTGTGCCCAGCGTCAGCGCGAGCGCGATCGCCAGCAGCCCCCTGCTCTCTCTCCGCATGGCCGGGATCCTGCCGGACGCCCGCGCGGCGAGCGCCGGTACGCGTCCTGGGTCGTGGGCCACCATGGCCCACTACTCAGGACAGAACGACGAAGGGGCGCCTTGCGGCGCCCCTTCGTCAGGACCTGCGGTGCGACGGGGTCTACTTGACCTCGACGGAGCCGCCGGCCTCCTCGATCTCGCCCTTGAGCTTGTCGGCCTCGTCGCGCTCGATGCCCTCCTTGATGGGCTTCGGAGCCTCGTCGACGAGCGCCTTGGCCTCCTTCAGGCCCAGGCCGGTCGCCGCGCGGACGACCTTGATGACCTGGATCTTCTTGTCACCGGCCGCGGTGAGGATGACGTCGACCGTGGAGGACTCCTCCTCGGCCGCGGCCTCGCCGCCACCGCCACCGGCGGGCGCCGCAGCGGCGACGGCCGTCGCGGAGACGCCGAACTCCTCTTCGAGCGCCTTGATGCGCTCGGCCAGCTCGAGGACCGAAATGCCCTTGAGCTCGTCAATCCATTCAGCAGTGCTGCTAGCCATTACTCGGACTCCTCGTTGTTGTCAGTGGTGTCGTCGGCGCCCTCGGCGGGTGCCTCCGAAGATTCAGCGGGCTCGGGCGCCTCGGCGTCCTGGTCCTCAGTGGATGCGGCGTCGTCGATGACCGGCTCTTCAGCGGTCTCCGTCGGCGTCTCCTCAGCGGGGGCGTCGGCCTCCGCGGCGGGTGCCTCGGCTTCGGCGGCGGGCTCGGCGGCCGGAGCCTCACCGGCTCCCCCGCCCAGCGTGATCTCGCCGGCCTCGGCCTTGGCCTGGACCTGACCGAGCGCGATCGCCACGCCGGACAGCAGCGCGTTGAGCCCGCGGGCCAGGCCGGTGATCGGCGCAGCGATCATCCCGACCAGCTGGCCGTAGAGCACGTCGCGCGACGGCAGCTTGGCGATCGCCTGGATCTGCGAGACGTCGAGCGCCGCGCCCTCCATGAAGCCGCCCTTGAAGGCCAGCTTGTCGCTCGCCTTGCCGTAGTCGGCCAGCGCCTTGGCGGCCGCCGCGGCGTCGCCGCGCACGAACGTCAGCGCGGTCGGCCCGGTCAGCAGCGCCTTGAGCTCGGTCACGCCGGCCTCGTCGGCCGCGCGCTCCGTCAGCGTGTTCTTGACCACGCGCAGCCGAGCATCGGCAGCACGCAGGGTCGTGCGGATCTCAGCGGCCTCGGCGACCGTCAGCCCCGTGGGGTCGACGGCGAAGATCGCCTGGCTCTCTGAGATGTCGCCGGCGATCTCAGCGATCGCCGCAGCTTTTTCTTCTCTGTTCACTGGCCTCCTGCGCCGGGCTTACCAATGGCCGGCGGTCTGGGGATGCCTCGATGAAGGCGTTACGCAGCCGTAGCCGCGGCCGCCTCCTCGAGGATGTCCTTGGTACGGGACGGGTCGATCTTGACGCCCGGGCCCATCGTCGAAGCGACGGTGATCGAGCGGATGTAGCGACCCTTCGCGGCAGCCGGCTTCGCCTTGATGATCTCGTCGATCACCGCGGCGTAGTTCTCGAGGAGCGCACGCTCCTCGAAGCTCGTCTTGCCGATGTTCAAGTGGACGATCGCGGTGCGATCGGTGCGGTACTCGATCTTGCCGGCCTTGGACTCCTCGACGGCCTTGGCGACGTCGTTGGTGACCGTGCCGACCTTCGGGTTGGGCATCTTGCCCGAGGGCCCGAGCACGCGGCCGAGCCGGCCGACGACGGGCATCATGTCCGGCGTCGCGATGGCGACGTCGAAGTCGTCGAAGCCTTCCTCGATCTGCTTGGCGAGGTCCTCGGCGCCGACGATGTCCGCGCCCGCCTCCTCGGCCTCGCGCGCCTTGTCGCCCTTGGCGAAGACGGCGATCTTGACGGTCTTGCCCAGGCCGTTGGGCAGCGCGATGGTGCCGCGCAGCTGCTCGTCGGCGTGCCGGACGTTGAGGCCCGTGCGGATGTGGACCTCGACCGACTCGTCGAAGCTCGAGGACTTCAGCGACTTGACCATCGTGATGGCCTCGTCGGGCTCGTACTCGCGCTGGCGATCGACGCGCTGGAGGGCTTCCAGGTACTTCTTTCCGTGCTTGGCCATGGCCTAGACCACCTCCACGCCCATCGAGCGGGCGGTGCCGGCGATGATCTTCATCGCGGCGTCAACGTCGTTGGCATTGAGGTCGGGCAGCTTCTTCTCGGCGATCGCGCGGATCTGCGACTCAGAGATCTTGCCGACCTTGTCCTTGTGCGGCTCGCCCGAGCCCTTGGCCAGGTTGATGGCCTGCTTGATCAGCACGGCGGCGGGCGGCGTCTTGGTGATGAAGGTGAACGAGCGATCCTCATAGACCGTGATCACGACGGGGATCGTCGTGCCCTGATCGCCCTGGGTCTGCGCGTTGAACGCCTTGCAGAACTCCATGATGTTGATGCCGTGCTGACCCAGCGCCGGACCCACCGGCGGAGCCGGTGATGCCTGGCCGCCAGCGGCCTGCAGCTTGATCGTGGTGAGGACTTTCTTCGCCATCGCTAAACCTTCTTGACCTGGTCGAAGCCCACCTCAACGGGGGTCTCACGACCAAAGATTGACACTAGGACCTTGATCTTGGCCGCGTCCTGGTTGAACTCGGAGATCTCGCCCGAGAAGTCCGACAACGGGCCGGAGACGACCTTGACCTGCTCGCCGATCGAGAACTGCGCCTTGGTGGCGACCTTCTGGGCCACCTCGCGGTGCAGCAGGCGGTCGACTTCGGTCTGGGTGAGCGGCACGGGCTCGTTGGACGCCCCGACGAAGCCGGTGACGCCGGGCGTGTTCTTGACCAGGCCCCACGAGTCGTCGTTGAGCTCCATGTTGACCAGCACGTAGCCGGGCATCGTCCGCTTCTCGACCGAGACCTTCTGGTTGTCCTTCATCTCGGAGACCGTCTCGGTGGGCACGACGACCTGACGCACGAAGCGCTTCTGGCCCAGCGAGGTGACACGGTGCTCAAGGTTCTGCTTGACCTTGTTCTCGTGCCCTGAATAGGTGTTGACGACGTACCAGCGGAACATGATTTTCTCTGACTGAAAGTAGGGCCTAGAGGATGAAGTCGATGAACTTCTGGGCGACCGCGTCGGCAAGGCCGAGGTAGGCGCCGGCGATCACGACGAACCCCAGGACGACAGCGGTGGCCTGTGAGACCTGACGGCGGTCGGGCCACTGCACGCGCTGCAGCTCGGCCCACGACGCCCGGAAGAACTGGAAGATCCGCAGGCCGCCGCCCTTGGTGGGCTGCCCGGGAGCCGCGCCGGTGCCGGTGGCGCGCACGGCGGGACGACCCGTGGCCTCCTGGGCCTGGCGAGCGAGCTCCTCTTCGGAGATCTCGGACTCCTCGCCGTCGGCGCCGCTGACGATCCCGGCCTCGAAGACCTCTTCCTCACCGGACGAGTGGTCCCACTCACCGGGGACGTTGGAGCGATGGGGCTCGCTCTCTTCGGGCCCAGGGTTCTCCCCTGGACCGCGTTTGCGGTTCCTCCGACCCACCTCGAGACCTAGCGGGTCTCGCGGTGATCGGTATGCCGACGGCACCAGCGGCAGAACTTGCGCAGCTGGATGCGATCGGGGTTGTTCCGCTTGGACTTGTTGGTCTGGTAGTTGCGGCGCTTGCAGTCCTCGCACGCGAGGGTCACTGCGATGCGCACGTCTCCACGGGCCATAATTCTCTGCCTCGGGTCGCGACGAAAAAACGACCCGCCGGTGGGCAGGTCGGATCCGAACTATAGCGGCTACATTCGGCTGGTGGAGGCCGCATCAGCCATCATGCGCGCCCGCCCGCGCGCGATGGCCTTCGCCGGGGTCTTCGCCGCCGTCCTGTGCTGCTTCATGGCGATCGGCGCGGTGCTGCCGATCCTGCCGCGCTACGTGAAGGGTCCGCTGGGCGCCGGCGACGTCGCCGTGGGCATCGTGGTGGGCGCCTTCGCCTTCACCGCGGTCATCGGCCGGCCGATCGCCGGGCGCCTGGCCGACGCGCGCGGGCGGCGCATCATCGTGGTCACCGGCATGGTGCTCTCGGCGGCCGGCGGCGCGCTGTACTTCCTCCCCTTCGGCGTCGCCGGCCTGGTGCTCGCGCGCCTGGTCCTCGGCGTCGGCGACGGCTGGGTGTTCACCGCGGGCGCCACCTGGGTGGTCGACCTCGCGCCCGAGGAGCGGCGCGGGCAGGCCATCGGCATCTTCGGCCTGGCCATCTGGGGCGGGCTGGCGGCCGGACCCGTCGTGGGCGAGGGGCTCTTCTCCGCCGGCGGCTATGACCTCGTCTGGGCGTTCGCCGCCGCCACGCCACTGGTCGGCGCGCTGCTGGCCCGGCGCGTCCCGGATCCCCACGTGCCCGAGCCGCGGACGGCCGAGCGGGTGCGGGCGCCGCTGCTGCCGCGCGAGGTGCGGATGCCGGGGCTCGCGCTGGCGCTGGCCAACGTCGGCTACGGCACGGTCGCCGGGTTCCTCGTGCTGCATCTCGCACACCGGGGGCTGGGTCACGGGGCCGCGGCCTTCGCCGCCTTCGCCGGAGCGGTCGTCTTCTCGCGGCTGGCCCTCGGGCAGCTGCCCGACCGGCTGGGCCCGCAGATCACGGCGACGGGCGCGTTCCTCGCCGAGACCGCCGGGCTGCTGCTGATCGGCTCCGCGCAGGCCTGGTGGGTCGCCGGCCTCGGCGCGGTGGTGATGGGCATGGGCTTCGCCCTGCTGTTCCCGTCGCTGGCCCTGATCGTCATGGACCGCACCGACGACACGACCCGCGGCACCGCGATGGGCGCGTTCACCGCGTTCTTCGACGTCGGCGTCGGTCTTGGCGCGCCGCTGGCCGGCGCCGTCGCCGCGCTGTCGGGCTACCCCGCCGCGTTCTACGTCGCGGCGGGCTGCGCCGCCGCGGGCGCCGTGCTCGGGATGGCTCGTCCGCGACCGCACGTCCACCACGAGGCGCCCGCCACTCCGGCCTAAGATCGGTGGCCGAGCGCATGGCCAGCGACACCGCCTCCACCCCGGCTCTCCCCGCCACGGTCGCCGCGACCTGGGAGCCGCGGTCCGCGCAGTGGGCGACCCGCTCGCCGTCCGAGTTCGCCGGAGTCGCGGACCGGCCGCTGTTCATCGGCGCCTGCCCGCGCTCGGGCACGACGCTGCTGCGCAGCCTGCTCGACAACCACCCCGACCTGGCGATCCCCGCCGAGACCGACTTCGTGATCCCGCTGTGGAAGATGCGTGCGCGGTTCGGCGACCTCGGCGAGCGGCCCAACCGGCGCGCGGTCGGCCGCTGGATCTTCCGGCAGCAGGGCCACGGCGGCGCCCGGCTGCGCGCGGGGAAGTTCACGCGCAAGCAGGCCGTCAAGCGCGTGGCCCAGTCCGAGCCGACGCTCGGCTCGATCATCGCGACGTGCTTCGGCATGTACGCCGAGGCGCACGGCAAGCAGCGCTGGGGCGACAAGCGCCCGGCCTATGCCGGCCGGCTGCCGATGCTCTTCGAGCTGTTTCCCGACGCCCAGTTCATCAACCTGGTGCGCGATCCGCGCGCGGCGGTCGCGTCGCAGATCCCGCTGGGCTGGGGCCACGAGGAGGAGGCGCTCGCCTCGGCCGCGGTGCGGTGGGAGTTCTCCGTGCGCCGCGTCGACGAGTTCGCCCGCGGCCTGCGCCCCGATCAGCTGCTGGACCTGCGTTACGAGGACATGGTCCGCGCGCCGGAGGCGACGCTCGAGCAGGTCTGCGCGTTCGCGGGACTGCGCGCGGGCGACGCGATCGCCACGATGCTCGATGGCGAGCGGGTGGGCAAGTTCCGCCCGGGGTGGCACGACAAGCTGTCCGAGCCGATCAGCACCGACTCGGTCGAGCGCTGGCGCGAGAAGCTCGATCCGCACGAGATCGCGCTCGTCGAGCACGTCGCCGAGCCGTTCATGGAGCGCCTCGGGTACCGGACCGCCGCCGACGGCGCGACGCCGACCGACGCCGACCTGCGTGAGCTGCGGCGCCAGCGCAAGGCGCGCGCCCGCAAGTGGCGCAGGGAGGCGCGCGACGAGCTCAAGCGCCGTCACGTGCTCTACCGCCGCCCGGTGGCGGCGATCAAGAACAGCGGCTAGCCGCGGCGGTGGCGAGCGGCCCGAGCGCGCCGCTTGGCCGCGCGGGTGTCGGCCTTGCGCACCCGGAAGCTGCCGCCGGCCTCGGCGAGCGGCTCGCCCGCGGCGTCGAGGGCGACGACGCGGAAGCGGTGCAGGCCCGCGCGGGCGCGCACGCGCAGGAAGTCCGGCGTGAGGGCCGGCCGGGTAGCGACCGTGCGGTTGTCGACGCTGACGCGGACGCGGCTGACCGCGGCGGCGTCGCCGCCGAGACTCCAGTTCAGGACGGCGCCGCGGGCGGCGCGCGTCGCGGGCAGTGGTGTGACCGACAGCGGCTCGAGCGTGCCCTGCCAGTCCGTGGCGCCGACGGCGCCGCGCAGCGCGGCCGCGGCGTCGAGCGCGCCGCCGCCGAGCAGGCCGGTGAGCACCGCGGAGGAGCGGGTCCCGGCGAGCAGGGCGGCCTTGAGCCCGGCGCCCTGCAGGTCGGGACGCACCGACTGCAGCAGCGCGAGCGTGGCCGAGACGTACGGTGTGGCCATCGACGTGCCCGAGCGCAGCTCGTAGCCACCGTCGGAGGAGGTCGAGAGGACGTCCTCGCCGGGCGCGGCGACGTCGACACTCGTGAGGCCCCGGTTGGAGAACGACGACAGCTCGCCGGTCAGGCCGGTCGAGGCGACCGAGATGATCGACAGGTCGTTGTAGGAGGCGGGGTAGGACGGCGAGACGTCGAGGCTGCGACCGTCGTTGCCGGCCGAGGCGACGACCACCGCGCCGGCGGCGCCCGCCGCGCGGATCGCCTCCTGCAGCGGCCGGCTCGTGCCCTCGCCGTTGACCGACGTGTTGATGATCTGCGCGCCGTGGGCGACCGCGTAGCGGATGCCGTCGGCGAGGCCGCCGGCGGTGCCCGCGCGGTGCTCGTCGAGCACCTTGACGATCATGATCCGGGCGTCGGGCGCCAGGCCCGCGCCGCCCTCGCCGTTGCCGGCGCGCGCGGCGATGATGCCCGCGACATGCGTGCCGTGGCCCTCGTCGTCGGAGGGGTCGCCGTCGTCGTTGACGATGTCGGCGCCGTGGACGTCGTCGACGTAGCCGTCCTTGTCGTCGTCGATCCCGTTGCCGGCGATCTCGGCCGGGTTCGTCCAGAACGCGCCCTGGAGGTCGACATGGGCGAAGTCGGCGCCCGTGTCGAGTATCGCGACGAGCGCGCCGCCCCCCGTCGTCTGCTGCCAGGCCGCCGCGCGCCCCAGGACGCTCTCGCGGGCCAGCGGCCACTGCTGGTCGAGCAGGGGATCCGGGCGGGTCGCGCCGGCGGCCGCGGCCGGAACCGCGCAGGCCAGAGCCGCAACGGCGGCAGCGATCCGGACCCCTGGAGACACAGCCATTCATCGGCATCGCGCCGGGGCCGCCGCATCCCCACTTTTCGGCCGAACGGCCAGTAGGTTGGCTCCCCAGATGCGTGTCGCGCCCATCCAGCCCGGTGACGTGATCGAGGTCGACAAGAAGGGGCGCAAGGTCCACGGCCTCGTCCTGGCCGTCGAGCGCGACGGCGAGGTCCGCTTCGAGCCGCTCTGCAAGGGCGTCTCGTGGCGCACGGCCCGCCCCCGTGAGGTCGTCCGTCACTGGACGAAGGCCGCCCGCCGCCGCGGCGCCGCGGACCCGGACGTCAACGAGGGGCAGCTGGGGCTCGACGTGGAGGGGCCGGAGTAGGGACGGGTGGCGTTCCGCTCGGAGCGCCGGTACAGGTCCGGCGCTTCCGGAGGGCGGCGAGGGAGGGGGTGCCTCGCGCGCGGTGGCAGAGGCGAACGTCCGAAATTGCTCGCTATAGCCGGCAAAATTGGACGTTCGCTCCCCCTTGCGGGCGCCGGCGACCCACCCCTACCGCTTCTTCCGCGCCGGCTTCCCCTCGCGCTCGATCGTGCGGCCGAAGGCCTTCTCCGCCTCGTCGCTCATGGCCAGCGCGAAGACGCTGAGCACGGCGTCGGCGGCGAGGGGACGGAGGCGCTCGAGGGCCTCGCGGACCTCGGGCCAGCGCTCCTCGGGGCGGCCGGCGGCGTCGAAGGGCTCCCAGACCTGCTCGATGAACGTCTGCGAGAAGCGGCGGGCGATGGAGTCGGCGTGGCGGCGGATGGACTCGACGAGCGCGAGGCCCTCGGCGGCGGTGACGCCCAGCGCGGTGAGCTCGGCGCCGGCGCGCGCGAGGCGCGGGCTGACCTGCTCGTAGCGGTCGTTGCCGAGCGGGCGCAGCAGGCCGAGCTTCTCGGCCTTGGCGATGAGGTCGGGCTGGTCGCGGCCGAACTGCAGGCCCAGTTCCTCGAGCGAGACGATCTCGGGCGTCTCGTCCTCGAACGGCTCGCGGATCGCGCGGGTGAAGCGCAGGACCTCGTCGCTCGAGCCGCCGGCGCTGGTCAGCAGCTTGCGGATCGCCTCGAGGTTGAAGCCCTCGGCCTGCAGCTCGCGGATCAGCTCGACGCGCGCGAGGTGCTCGGCGCCGTAGTAGCCCGTGCGGCCGCGCACGTCGGGCGGCGGCAGCAGGCCGCGGCTCTGGTGCGCGCGCAGGTTGCGCACCGTCATCCCGGTGCGGCGCGCGAGCTCGTCGATGGTCAGCGCTTCGTCCGTCACGCGGGCAGCCCGGCGGCGAACTCGGCGAACGCGGCGGCGTCGCGCAGGGGCGGGCCGTGGCCCGCGCAGACCAGCGCCGGCTCGAGCGCGGCAAGCCGGCGGATCGACTCGCGGTTGCGCGCGGGGTCGGGCGTGAAGACGGCGGGCGGCTCCTGCAGCCCCTTGCGCGAGGTCAGGAGGTTCATCGTGTTGACGACGTCGCCGAGGATCAGCACGCGGTCGGACTCGCGCCAGTAGGAGACGTGGCCGGCGGCGTGCCCGGGCGTCTCGAGCACGGTGAAGCCGGCGACCGCGTCGCCCTCCTTCAGCGCGCGATCGACCGGGTGGGCCGGTCCGGTCCAGAAGCGCTTCTGGAAGCGGTTGATCGGCCCGGGGCGCTGCCGGCGCGAGACGGCCTCGGGCCCGCCCTCCATCGCCTCGACGTCGCCCTCGCCGACCCACAGCGGGATGCCCAGCGCGGTGCACACCGCGTGGCTGGCCCCCTGGTGGTCGGCGTGCGCGTGGGTCAGCGCGTGAGCGGTGACGTCGCGGCCGCGCAGCTGACGCAGCACCCGCCGTGCGCCCTGCCGGGTCGCAGCGTCGATCAGCACGCCGCCGGCGAGGTAGACGTTGATGGCGTCCGGCGGGAAGCCCCGCAGCTGGAAGACCCCGTCGGCGAGCTCCTTCATGCCGCGACCCTAGAGGAGCGGCTCGCGCGAGGGCCGCGCTAATCGGGGAATTCCCATCGGCTTTCACCGTTATCTACTTTGTCTATGGGTTTGATAGACATTGGGTCATGCACTTCTTCCAGGTCCTCAACGACGAGCTCGGATGTGCGTCGTATCTGCTGGCCGACGGCGACGAGGCGATCGTCGTCGACCCCCGCTGGGACATCGACGTCTACCTCGAGCTGGCGGCCCAGCACGGGGCGCGGATCACCCACGCGATCGACACCCACGACCACGCCGACCACGTGTCGGGTCGCGGCCGTCTCGCCCGCGCCTCCGGCGCCGTGGCGGCACACCCGGGCGCGGGGATCGAGGCCGGCGACGTCCTGCGGGCCGGGCGCATCCGGCTCGAGGCCGTCGCCACCCCGGGCCATCGCCCGGAGCACCTGGCCTTCGTCGTCGTCGACGAGACGCGCGGCGACGAGCCGTGGTGCGTGCTGTCGGGCGACTCGCTGCTCGTCGGTGACGTCGCCCGCCCCGACCTCGCGGTCGACGCCGGCGAGGGCGCCGAGGCTCTGCACGAGAGCCTGCAGCGGATCTTCGCGCTCGGCGACCACGTCGAGCTGTGGCCCGGCCACGTCGGCGGCTCGCTGTGCGGCGGCGCCGGCCTGAGCCCCAAGACGAGCTCGACCATCGGCTTCGAGCGCCTCTCCGCGAGCCCCGCGGCCCTCGAGCACGACCCGTTCGTCGGCACGATCTGCGGCGCCACGCCGCCCAAGCCGCCCAACATCGAGCGCATCGTCGCGCTCAACAAGGGCCCGCTCGACGCCGAGCCGTCCGTGCCCGAGCTTCTCGACGCCGAGGGCCTGCGGGCCGAGCTCGGCGCCGGCGCCACCGTCGTCGACATCCGCCCCGCGGGCGCCTTCGACAGCGGCCACCTCTCCGGCGCGCTCAGCCTGCCGCCGAGCCCGGGCCGCGTGACGCGCGTCGGCTGGGCCGCGGCCGACGACGAGCCGATCGTGGTCGTCGGCGAGGACGCGCAGGACGCCCGGGCCTTCGCCGGAGCGCTGCACGCGATCGGCCTGTGGTCGGTGCGCGGGATCGCCGCCGCCGACGCGCAGGCCTGGCGTGCGGCCGGCCTGCCGGTCTCCGAGGCCGAGGCGTGGGACATCGAGCGCCTGGCCGCCGCGCTCGGCGAGGGCGACATCGCGCTCGTCGACGTGCGCGAGGCCAAGGAGTGGGCGTCGGGCCACGTCCCGGGGTCCGTCCCGCTGCCGCTGCACCGCCTCGGCGACGGGCGCGTGCCGGTTCCCGGCCTCAACGGCGGGCCGATCGCCGTGGCCTGTGCCGCCGGTGCCCGCGCGGCGCTGGCCGCCAGCATCCTGCGCCGTGCCGGGCACCCCCAGGTCATCCGTGTCGCGGGCGGCGGGATCGGCGACCTCCCCGTGGCCCTCGAGCGCGGGGCCTAGATGGACGCCGTCGCCGTGCCGATCGACGACATCGCGGCGGCCACGCCGGCCGCCGCGCTGCTCGAGGAGGACATGCCGTTCGCGGCGCACTTCCGCCGCGACCACTACCCGGCGCCGGACCTCACGCCGCGGACCTGGAGCCTGGAGATCGGCGGCGCCGTCCGGCGGCCGATGTCGCTGAGCCTCGACGCCCTGCGCGCGATCGGCGCCCGGCGCACCGAGCGCGTCACGCTCGAGTGCGCGGGACACCGCCGCGTCGAGCACGAGCCGCCCGCCGCCGGCCTGGCCTGGGCAGCCATCGGCGCGGTCGGCGAGGCTCGCTGGACCGGGACCTCGCTGGCCGAGGTGCTGCGGCTCGCCGAGCCCTTGCCCGGCGCCCGCGCCGTCGTGCTCGAGGGCGCCGACCGCGGCCCGTTCGACGGGCGCGACGGCGAGTTCGCCTTCGCCCGCGCCGTGCCGCTGGGCAAGGCGCTGGCGCGGGAGTCGCTCCTGGCCTGGCACGTCAACGGCGAGCCGCTGCCCGTCGAGCGCGGCGGCCCCGTGCGGGCCGTGATCCCCGGCTGGTACGCCACGGACTCGGTGAAGTGGGTGACGCGGCTGACCGTCGTCGACGGCGAGTTCGACGGGCCGTGGGAGACCGACGACTACCGGATCATCGAGCACGGCGAGGACGGCCCCGGCGTGCGCATGTACGCCATGCCGATCCACGCGCTGCTGATCGACACGCGCCCAGCCGACGGCCTCGTCGGCCTGCGGGGCATCGCCTGGGGCGGCGAGGGCGGCGTGGATCGCGTCGACGTGCGCATCGACGACGGTCCCTGGCGGCCCGCGTCGCTCGGCCCCGATCGCGGCCCGTGGTCGCGGCGGTTCTGGGCGGCGACGCGGCGCGCGGCGCCCGGCCGGCGCTGCATCGAGGTTCGCGCGACCGACCGCTCAGGCAACGCGCAGCCGCTGGACGTGCCGCACAACGTCCACGGCTACGCCAACAACGCGGTGCACCGCGTCACGCTGCAGATCGGCGCGTGATGTCGGCACACTCGAGGCAGACGGAGTCCGGCACCAGGCCGGCCTTCATGCCCAGCGCGAACACCTTGCAGCCCAGGCAGTAGGCGAAGATCGACTCCAGCCCGGCGGCGACGATCATCGCCGCCAGCAGGACGTCGCCGGCCGTGTGCTGTCCGAAGCCCACCGCGGCGATCGCGCCGGCCGTGGTCATCGCCGCGCCCATCCCCTGCGCGAAGCGCTTGGGCGGCCCCGCCACGTACCTGGGCTCGCCCAGCCGCGGCGCGGCGGCGTTCATAGCGAAGCGCCCGAGCGGGCTGAGGGTGGGGCCGGTCAGCACGCGCGCCCAGAAGCCGTAGGCCAGCGGGATCAGCAGCCAGTAGGCCGAGGTCGCCAGCGCGATGGCGGAGACGAGCAGGACGACGCCCGCGACGACCCGCGCAGCCTTCTCGTTCACCGGATTCGGGAACGAGAACAGTTCTTCTCTATAATGTCTACCCACTTACTGGACTATAGCTCTTGGCAGGGGTGTCATGGAAGCAGCCTCACTACCGGTGAGGGATCTCCCCGCTGTCGAGGTCGCCCTTCCGCGGCGGCCTGGCGGCGGGCCCATCAGACGACTGGGCGGGATGTCGGCGCTCGCGCTTCGCGTGGGGCGCGAATGGTTGCACCCGTCCGCCTGGTGGGGCGAGTTCGTCATCCAGACCTGGTCGGTCGTCCGCCGGTCGCTGCCCGCCATCGCCATCGCGATCATGGCCTGGGGCTTCGCCGGCCCGGGCCTCCAGGCCGGCAACTTCCTGACCCTCTTCGGCTCGATCGACCGCGCCGGCGGCTTCATGGTCGTGGCGATCCTGCGCGAGTTCGGCACGTTCGTGACCGCCACGGCGGTGGCCGGCGTCTCGGGGACGATGTTCACCGCCGAGCTGGGCGCCCGTCGCGTGCGCGGCGAGCTCGACGCGCTCGAGGTCCTGGCCATCGACCCGATCCGCTCGCTGGTCGCGCCGCGGATCCTGGCGCTCGTCGTCGCGATGATGGGCCTGACGCTGCTGGCGCTGGTCTTCGGCGTCCTCGGCGGCTTCATCGCCACGGTCGGCGTCCTGGGCGGGACCCCCGGCGCGTTCTTCGCTTCGTTCTTCGCCAACACGACGGCCATCGACCTGGTGGCGAGCGTCGTCAAGGTCGGCCTCTTCGGGCTGATCATCGGCGTGGTCTGCGGGTGGTACGGCCTCAACGCCGCGGGCGGGCCCGAGGGCGTCGGGCGCGCCGTCAACCGCGCGGTCGTCGGCTGCCTGGTCGGCATCTTCTTCGTCAACCTGGTCTTCACCCAGTGGCTGCTGGCCGCGTTCCCGCAGGTCGGGGTGTTCCGGTGAGGTCGCCCCGCGAGCGAGCGGCGATCGCCGCGCCCACCGGCTTCCTGCAGACGGGCGGCGACATCGCGGTGTTCGCCGGGCGCCTGGCCGGCGAGCTGCGGCGCGCGGGCGGCCACGGCAGCGAGGTGCTGCGCCAGGCCTCCCTGATCGCCACCGGCAGCACCGCGGTGATCATGGCGATCGCGTTCTTCGCGGGCGGCTCGTGCGGGCTGGAGTCCTCGTCGCTGGCCCGCGCGTTCGGCGCGTCGCCGATCGCCGGCGGGTTCTCGACGTGGTGCACGCTGCGCGAGGTCGTCCCGTTCGTCTTCGGCTACATCCTCGCCGCGAAGGTCGGCTGCGGGATGGTCGCCGAGCTCGGCGCGATGCGCGTTGACGAGGAGGTCGACGCGATCGAGGCGATGGGCGTCCGGTCGCTGGCCTGGCTGGCAGGGACGCGGGCGCTGGCCTGCGCGCTGCTGCTGCCGTTCGCCTACGTGCTGGCGCTGGCCGCCGCGCAGCTCGCCGCCTACCTGATGAGCGTCGTGCGCTTCGGCGACGTCTCCCCCGGCACCTGGCAGCTGTTCTTCTTCATGTTCCAGGACGGCTGGGACCTCGTCTTCTCGCTGGTCAAGGGCCTGGTCATCTCGGTGTTCGTGGTCGTCACCGCCCTGTACTTCGGCTACGGCGTGCGCGGCGGGCCAGAGGACGTCGGGATCGCCACCGCGCGCTCGATGGCGGTCAACATCGTCGGGGTCACGGTCATCTCCATGGCCGGAACGCTGATCTTCTGGGGCGCCAACCCGCGCCTGCCGCTCGGATGACGCGCGTCGCCCTCGTCGCTGTCGCCTGCGCCGCCGCGGCACTCCTGTGGGTGACCGGCGGCGACACCGGCCGGACCGTCACCGGCTCGTTCGCCGACGTGCGCGGGCTGGTCGACGGCGCGCAGGTGCGGGTGGCGGGGCTCGACGCCGGGAAGGTGACGGGCGTCGCGCTCGACGACGACGCCACGCCGCGGGTGACCATGCAGCTCGACGACGGCGTCGTGCTCCACGAGGGCGCGCGCGCCGCGGTCCGGCTGGCGTCGCTGTCGGGTGAGTACAACCGCTACGTCGCGCTGGTCGACGGCGACGGCCCGGCGCTGCCCGACGGCGCGGAGCTGCCGCTGGCCGACACGCGCTCGCCCGTGGAGTTCGACGAGGCGCTGCAGGCGCTCTCCCCCGCTGCCCGCGACGACGTCAAGGGCGTGCTCGGCGAGCTGCGCACCGCGACGCGCGGACGCGGCGGCGACCTCGCCGCCACGCTGAGGTCCAGCGGCGCGGCGCTGGCGGGAACGGCCGAGGCCATCCGGCAGGTCGACGCGGACGGTGCGGCACTGCGGACGCTGGTGCACGCGAGCGGGCAGATCGGCGACGCGCTGGCCGCCGACGACGGCCGGCTCGGCGCGTCGGCCGACCGGCTGGCCGGTCTGCTGCACACGACCGCGGCGCGGGCGACCGCCCTGCGCGACACCGTGGCGGGGCTGCCGGCCGGGCTCGACGGCGCGCAGGCGGCGCTGGGCGAGGCGCGCTCGGCCGTCGGTCCGCTACGCGGGCTGGTCAGGGCGGCCACGCCGGGCGTGCGCGAGCTCGTCCCCGCCGCCCGCGACCTCGATCCGCTGCTGGCCGACGCGCAGCCCGTCCTCGCGCAGGCCCGGGCGCTGGCCGCCCACGCCCCGGCCGATCTGCGGGCGCTGACCGCGCTGGTCGCCCACGCCCGCCCGCTGCTGGGCGACCTCGGCCCGGCGCTCGCGCGGATGGGCCCGATGCTCGACGAGGCGCGGGTGCGGCTGCCGGACTTCTTCTCGTTCTTCGCCAACTGGGCGGACTTCACCGGCAACTACGACGCGAACGGCCATGGCGCGCGCGTCGGCATCGTGTTCGCCCCGGCGCCGACCAACGAGCTGGCGCCGGACTCCAACGGGGCCGGGCAGCTCGCGCGCCCGTTCCTGCGGACCCCGGGTTCGCTGGAGGGCGAGCCGTGGACGAACTTCTCCGACAGCTTCGTGGCCGGGAGCGGGCGATGAACCGCGCGCTCGGAGCCCTCACCGCGGTGGCGGTCGTCGGCGCGCTCGCGTTCCTGCTGTGGCCGTCGGGCGGCGAGCGGACCTACACCGCGGAGCTGACCAGCGCGCGCGGGCTCGTCAAGGGCAACGACGTGCGCGTCCTCGGTGCGATCGCCGGCCGGGTGCAGGACGTCGCGCTCTCGCCGCACGGGACCGCGCGGGTGACGTTCACGCTCGACGACGATGCGCCGGCGCCGCGGGCCGACGCCGCCGCCGCGATCCGCCCCGTCGACCTGCTGGGCGACACCTACCTGTCGCTCGATCCGGGCCATGCGCCGGGGCTGCTGCGCGGGACGATCCCGGTCGAGCGCACGAGCAACGCGCCGCGCCTGGACGAGCTGCTGGCCACGTTCAGGCCCGGGGTGCGCGACGCGCTGCGCCTGCTCCTCGTCGAGTCCGGCGTCGCGCTGGACCGCCGCGGCGCGGACCTGGGGCGCGCGACGGTCGCGCTGCGTCCCGCGCTCGACGCCGCCGCCTCGGTGGCCCGCGACGTCGACGAGCAGAACGCCGCCCTGAGCGATCTGGTCCGCGACGCCGAGCGGGGCGCGGGCCAGCTCGCCCGCCGCGCGCGCGACCTCGGTCCGCTGGTGGCCGGCCTCGACGAGACCCTGCGCACGGTCGCGACCCGCAGTGCGCCACTGGGCGACACGCTCGACGGCGCCCCCGCGCTGCTCACCTCGCTGGAGGACACGGCCGGCCGGCTGGAGAACACGGCGAGGGCCGCCACGCCCGTGGCCGAGAGCCTGCGCGACGCCGCCGCACCGCTCGGTGTCGCGGTCAGGGACCTGCCCGCGTTCGCGCGCCGCCTGACGGCGACGGCGGGCGACCTGCGCCCGGCCGTCCGCGGGCTGCGCCGCCTCCTGGTCGACGGACGGCCGACGTTCTCGACGCTGGGGACGGCGCTCGGCTCCCTGCGTGACATCGCGCCGCAGACCGACGCGCTCCTGGGAACGGTCGAGAAGGCCGCACCGCTGATCGCCCAGGGCTTCTTCGTCAACTTCGCCGACCAGGCCGCCGAGCCCGGGACGCAGCCGTTCGACCCGTTCGCCGATCCCAAGCGCGCCTACTGGCGCGGCGCTGCCGTGTTCTCCTGCGAGGCGTTCGGCGTGCCGGTCGAGCCCGGCTGCCTGCAGAAGGTTCTCAGCCGGCAGAGCAGCACGCGCTCCAAGCAGTCCGCCCGGCTCCTCGACTACCTCCTGGGCTCATGAGGCGCCGGCGCGGCGAGGCCGACCACCGGCCGCTCGGCATCGCCGTGGCGCTGCTGGCCGCCGCCGCGACGTGGCTGTCGACCACCGCGATCGACGGCGGTCCGCTCGAGCATGCGCGGACGGCGCGGGTGGCGCTGCCCGCGGGCGGGCCGATCCTCAAGGACGGCGACGACGTGCGGATCTCCGGCGTCCGCGTGGGCCAGGTGCGCGAGGTCGCGCTGACCCCCGACGGCGCCCGGGCGACGATCACCATCGGCGACGAGCGGCTGCGTTCCGACGCGGTCGCGCGCGTGCAGCTGCGGGGCCTGGCGGGCGCCGTCGACGTCGACCTCGATCCGGGCGACTCCGGGCGCGAGCTGCCCGACGGGGCCCTGGTCCGCGGCAGCGCCGGGACGCAGCTGACCGACGTCGTCGCGGGCTTCGACGCCGACACGCGGCGCGCGCTGGCGCGGACGGTGCAGACCTTCGGCGTCGGCCTGGCCGGCCGCGGCGAGGCGCTCAACCGGACGCTGGGCAACCTGTCGCCGGCCCTCGAGCGGCTGACGCCTCTGCTCCAGGCGATGCGCCCGGCGCCCGGTGCACTCGGCGACTTCGTGGTCCAGGCCGAGCGCGTGGCCGCGGCGGTCCCGGCCGACGACCTCGAGGGCCTGGTGGCGGCGGCCGCGCCGACGCTGCGCACGCTCGCCGCGCGCAGCGACGACCTCGCCGCCACGATCGACGCCGCTCCCGCGCTCGAGGGCCAGGCGGCAAGGACGCTTCCGGTCGCGGACCGGCTGCTCGACCGGCTCGAGCCGACGGTCAGGGCGCTCGAGCCCGGCGTACGCAGCCTCGCGGCCGCGCTGCCCGACCTGCAGGCCGTCGAGGATCGCGGGGCCGCCCTCGAAGACCTCGCCCGTGTCGGCCGTGCCGCCTCCCCCGTCCTGACCTCGGCCACGCCGGTCGTCCGCGCCCTGTTCGACTCGACCGCGTCGCTCGCCGCCCTGACCGCGCCGGTCGACGACCTGGTGCAGTACCTGCTGCCCTACGACGAGGAGCTCGTCGAGGCGCCGGCGGGCTTCACCCGCTGGGGCGACTTCACCTACGACGAGGGGCAGGGCAAGGGCCACCGCGCCGTGCGCTTCTCGATGGTCTTCACGTGCGCCAAGGCGCGCGATCCCTACCCCAAGCCCGGCAAGGCCGACGCGGAGCGTGAGCGATGCCTCGGGTAGCGGATCGCCGCCGCCTGCTCGGTGCGCTGCTGGTCGTCGTGGCGATCGCCGGCACGCTGCTGGCGTGGCAGCGGCCCAACCCGTTCTCGGGCGAGCGCACCGTGCGCGCGGCGTTCACCGACGCCGGTGGCGTGGCACCGGTCGGCGCCGAGGTCCGCATGGCGGGCACGCCCGTCGGCAGGATCACCGGCCGCGAGCGGCGCGGCGACGAGGCGATCGTGACGATGAAGCTCGACGGCGACGTCGGGCCGATCGCCCGCGACGCGACGGCGCAGTTGCGGCCGCGGCTGATGTTCGAGGGCACGGCCTACGTCGACCTGACCGCCGGCACCCCGGGGGAGCCCGCGCTGGGCGACGCCGTGCTGCCCGCGACCCGGACGAGCACGTACGTGTCGCTCGGTGACGCCTTCGACCTGCTGGGTCCCGCGCCCGCGGCGGCGCTGCGCACCGACGCCCGCGAGCTGCGCCGCTCGCTGTCGCCGACCGGCAGCGTGCGGGGCACGCTGCGCACGGCGCCCGCGCTGACGCGCGATCTCGCCGCGGCGGGCCACGCCGCTCTGGGACCGCACGGCGACGACCTCTTCGCGGCCGTTCACGGGGCCTCGCGCACGGCGGCGGCCGTCGCCGAGCGCCGCGCGGACCTCGTGCCGCTCGCGGCGGCCGCGCAGCGCACGGCGGCCGCGGCCGACCGTGTCGCGTTGCCGGCGTCACTGGACCGGCTGCCCGCGGTCACGGCAAGCCTGGACAGCGGCGGGCACGCGCTGGCCGGCACACTGCGCCGGACCCGCGAGCTCGCCGACGCGGCGCGACCGGGCGCCGAGCGGCTGGCGCCGGCGCTGCGAGCGGTCCGCCCGCTGCTGCGCGAGGCGCGGCCCGTCGTCTCGGCGGCGCGGCCGTTCGTCGACGATCTCGACGGCGCGCTGACCGCGGCCGGCACGGCGTCGCGCCCGGCGCAGGAGGCCGTCGACGCGGTGGTGCCGACGGTGGCCGTCCTGACCGGCGGCCTGCTCTCGGCGCTCGAGCGCAAGACGAGCCTGGGCACGCCGGCCTACGTCGCCTTCATGGGGCTGTTCGCGGGCGGCGGCGGCGCGTCGCGCCCGTTCGACGACGGCGGCCACTTCATGCGCTTCGGCTTCCGCTTCCTGACCGGCGCCGGATCCCCCGCGCCGCCGTGCGCGTGGCTGGCCGCGGCCAGCGAGCAGCTGTCCTCGGCGCTCAAGCAGGTCGGGGGGTGCCAGTGATGCGCCGCGTCCCGTTCGGCCGGACCGCGATCGTCCTGCAGGTCGCCGCCGCGCTGCTGTTCCTCGGCGTGATGGGCCAGCGCATGGGCATCGGCCTGCCGTTCGGCGGCGACGACACGTGGACGATCGAGGTCGCGTTCGCCGACGCGGGCGGGCTGCACGACGGCTCGCGTGCCGCGGTCACGGTGGCCGGGGTGCCGGCCGGGGAGGTCAGGCACGTCGAGTACCGCAACGGCGCGGCCGTGGCGACGCTCGAGCTCGACGAGGACGCCCGCGGTGTGCTGCGCAGCGACGCGCAGGCCACCATCACGCCGCGCTCGGCGCTGCAGGACCTCACCGTGGATCTCACGCCCGGTTCGCGCGGGCGCCCCGCGCTCGCCTCGGGCGGCCGGATCGCCGCGGCGCGGGCGCACGGTCCCGTGACCCTCGACCGCGTGGTCGCCGCGCTCGACACCGACACGCGTGCGCAGGTCCAGATCCTGCTCGGCGAGCTGGCCACCGGCCTCAAGCACCGGCCGGGCGCGCTGCGCGACGCCGTGGCGCGCCTGCGCGGAACGGTCGACCCGGCGGCCGCTGTGACGCGCGCGCTCGCCCGGCGCCGGACGCTGCTGACGCGGCTGAGCGGCGAGCTGGCCACCACGTTCTCGGCGCTCGGCAGTCAGGACCGGGCGCTGGCCGGCGCCATCGACGGCGGCCGCCGGACCCTCGACGTCACCGCGGCGCACGAGGCCGCGGTGGCCGACACGGTCGATGCGCTGCCCGGTGCGCTGGACAACCTCGACGGCGCTCTGGAACAGGTCCGCGCGCTGTCGCGGCCGCTGCAGCCCGCGCTGACCGGGCTGCTGCCGGCCGCGCGGGCGCTGCCCGGAGCGCTCGACGCGGTGACCGCGGCCACCCCGCAGCTGCGGGCGCTCGTGGCCGACGCAGGAGCGCTCGTCGACGACGGCGGCGCCGGCCTGCGCGACGCCCGCGGCGCGCTGGAGACGCTCGGCCCGGCCGCGCAACGGCTCACGCCGCCGCTGCGCAAGCTCACGCCGATCGTCTCGGCCATCGACGCCAAGCGCGACGGCATCGGCCTGCTCGGTGAGCGCTTCCAGGGCGTGCTGTCGACCAACGACGCGAACGGCCCCATCCTGCGCGGGCTCGGCTTCTTCGAGCCGTTCAACCCGGCGAACATGGGCTTCCCCGGGGCGACGGGCGCCCGGCTGGCCAACATCAAGCTCGAAGCGATCAAGGCGCTGGCCGGCGTCTGCCTCGACGACAACCCGCTGGCCTGCGTCGCTCGCTACCTCATCCCGGGACTGCCGGAGGCCGTCCGGTGAAGCCGCGCATCGGCCTGCTGGCGTTCGCCGTCGTCTCGGTGCTGCTGTTCGCCGTGCTGCTGGCGCGCTTCGGCGGGCCGTCGGTGCGCGTCGATGACCCGCAGCGCGTCGCGGCGACGCTGGCCGACGCCCAGGGACTGACCAAGGGCGCCGACGTCCTGGTCCACGGCGTGCGGGTCGGGCGCGTCGGCGAGATCGCCCCGGCCGCAGACGGCGCCCGCCTGGTCCTCGAGCTCGGCGACGGCCGCCCGGCCCTGCACGCCGACGCGTCGGTGCGCGTCGGTGGCAAGACGCCGCTCGGCGAGAGCTTCGTCGACCTCGACCCGGGAGACGAGCGCGCCGCGCTTCCCGACGGCCGCCCCGTCGCCGGCGCGCCCAGCGTGCAGATCGACGAGGCGCTCGACGTCCTCGATGCGCCCGCGCGCGAGGACCTGCGCGCGGTGCTGGCGACGCTCGACGAGGCCGCGGCCGACCCGCACGCGGCCGCCCGGGTCGGCGACACGCTCGAGGGTCTCGACCGCACCGTCGACCAGCTCGGAAGGCTCGGCGCGACGCTCGACGGCCAGGAGTCCGACATCAGCGCGGCGGTGCAGGGCGGGCGCGCGGTGCTGCGCGAGCTGGGCGACCACGCGGCGGCGATCCACGGCATCGTCAGCGACGGGCGCACCACGCTCGAGGCCGTCGCGGCGCAGCGCCCGGCGCTCGACAACGCCCTCGCGCGGCTGCCGCGACTGGTCGCCGACGCGCGCGCCACGCTCGCCGATGCCGACCCGCTGGCCCGCGAGGCCCTCCCCTTCGCCGACGACCTGCGCACGGCGGCCCCGCCGCTGAGCCGGTCGCTCGTCGCGCTGCGCCCGGCGCTGCGCGACGTGCGCGGGCTGCTCGACGAGGCTCCGGCGCTGACCAGCGCCGCCCTCCCGGCGCTGAGCACGCTGCGCGCCGCGCTCCCCGACCTCACGCGGACGGCCGCGGGGCTCGGGCCGGCCCTGCGCAACGCGGTGCCGATGCTGCAGTACCTCGCGCCGCGAGCCGGCACGATCGCCGCCTGGTTCTCCAACACCGCGGCGCTCGGGCAGAACGGCGACGACAAGGGCCGCTGGGCGCGCTTCTTCGTCGGGCTCGATCCGGCCAGCGCGGTGGGCTCGCCCGCCGGGGACCCGCCCGGCAACTCCTACACGTCGCCGGGCGACGCCGCTGACAATCAGCCGTACCGGCCCGGGGACTTCCCGCGGTTGCAGCCGTACGATCCCTCTCCGTGAGGATCCGCCACGCCATCCGGGCCGATGCCCCCCGCATCGCGGCGATCTACAACGAGGGCATCGAGGACCGCTCCGCGACGTTCGAGACCACGCCGCGCGCGCCGGGCGACGTCATGGCCTGGCTCGTCGACGGGTTCCCGGTCATCGTGGCCGAGCAGGACGGCGACGTCGTCGGCTTCGCGCGCCTGAGCGAGTACTCCGACCGCTGCGTCTACCAGGGCATCGGTGAGCATGGCGTCTACGTCGCCCGCGACGCCCGCGGTGCCGGACTGGGCCGCCGGCTGCTCGACGCGCTGGCCGAGGAGGCCGCGGGCCGCGGCTACTACAAGCTGACCAGCCGGATCTTCACCGACAACGCCGCGAGCCTCGCCGTCCACCGCGCCGCCGGCTTCCGCGAGGTCGGCATCCAGCACCGCCACGGCCGCCTCGAGGGCACCTGGAAGGACTGCGTCCTCGTCGAGCGCCTCATCGGCGAAGCCGCCACCCCCTAGAGGGGGTCAGACCCTTCATGAAGGGTCAGACCCTTCATGAAGGGTTCATGAAGGGTCTGACCCCCTGCGGGGTTTCAGAGGGCCGGGAGGGGCGCGTCGAGCGGCGGGCCGTAGACGTCGGTGGAGAGCTTGGTCCATGCGCCGTCGCGCAGGAAGGTGCCGTTGTAGGTCATGCCGCCGGCCGAGGCCGGGATCAGCGAGGGCGGCAGGAAGCTGGCGCCGAGCATGGTGAAGCGCTGCGAGCCGGCGCTCGGGGCGTCGCTGCGCCACGGGCTGCTCAGCGCGTCGGTGAACGGCGCGGGCCGGACGAGATCGGCGGCGATCGACGTGGCGTCGGTGCCCTTGGCCACGGCCTGACCGAGCGCGAGGCCCGCCAGGTAGCCGCGCAGGCCGTCGAGGGACGGGCGCCGCCCCGGATACAGGCCGGAGACGCCGCGGGCGTAGCCGAGGGCATCGCGGCTGTCGGGCGAGACCTCGATGGTGCCGTGGATCGCGCCGAGGCGGCCGATGCCGCCGGAGCGCTCGACGAAGCGCTCGGACATCAGGCGCGCCGAGGCCAGGATGGTCGCCGGCGGGAAGCCGGGGTGGCCGCGGCCCAGCCGGCGCAGCGCGCGCTCGAGCGCGGCGGGCGACTCGCCGTCGAGCAGCAGCGCCATCGTGTGGCGCCGGTCGATCAGGTCGCGCAACCGCGCCGCCGACCCGTTCTCGATCGCCGACGAGGGCAGCACGCGCAGGCGCACGGAGGCACCGGCCAACGACTCACGCAGCCCGTGCAGCCGGCGCGCCGACTGCTCGTCGCCGGCGTCGACGGCGATCGCGTTGTCGACGCCCGCCGCGGCGGTCTTGACGACGGTGCGGCGCAGGTACTGCCCCAGCGCCCAGCCCTCGGCGTACGGATCGCCGGCCAGGCGGAAGTCGCGCTCGGCCCGCACGGGGCCGATGGCGGGGTCAGCGACGATGCTCGGCAGCCCGGCGGCGGAGGCGGCGGCGACCGCTCCACGGGCGTCGGACCCGCACGGCGCCGCCAGCGCGATCGGCCTGTCGTCGGCGATCGCCTGCCGCGTGATCGCCTCGGCCCGCTCGGCACTGCCGCCGCTGTCGAGCACGAGCGGCGCGACCTTGCGACCACCGTCGAGTCCGCCCGCCGCGTTGATGCGCCCGATGCCCAGGGTCAGGCCGAGCACGTGGTCGGCGCAGCGCTGCGCCCCCGGACCGGTCAGGTCGGCGACCGCCAGCACCTCGACGGCCGAGGCGCCGGGCGCCTCCGGCACGCCGATGGCCAGCGGCACGGGCGACGGTGCGGTCTTGTTGTCGACGGTCAGCGAGCCGTACCAGGAGCCCGAGGCGGGCAGCTCGGCGCGACCGGTCCAGGTGCCGCCGCGCTGCGGGCGCTGCAGCGGCACGTAGAGCGGGCGATCGCTGCACGGGCAGGCGAGCTTGAGGAGCACGCTCCTGGCGCCGGTCTGGGCGGCCGGCAGCGAGACGCTGACGACGTTGGTGCCCGGGCGAGCCGGCGCGATGGTCAGCTGCGACGGGCCCTGCGGCGAGAGCACCGTGGCCAGCGCAGGACCGGGCAGCAGCGTGCCGCGCTCGGCCGGGGTCGGCTGGCCGCGGCCCTGGGCCAGCCCGGCGAGGCTCGCAGCCAGTGCCAGCACGACGGCGACGAGGCCGCCCTCGGCGAAGAGGACGCGCCGCGACGCGCTGCGGCCCCGCAATGTCGTGACGAGTCCCGCGCCCGCGGCGACCGCCACGACGATCGTCTTGATGATCACCACGCGGCCGTAGTCCGACCAGCGCAGGAAGTACCAGCGGTCGACCTCGCGCACCGCGGCCAGCACGCCGGTCAGCGCGGCGAGGCCGAGCGTCGTGGCGGCCAGCGGCGCGAACGCCCGCGCGGCCGTGCCGGCCGGGATCGCCGAGCGCGCGACGACGAGCGCGAGCGTCACGACGCCGCCGAGCCAGACGCCGGCAGAGAGGACGTGGACGAGCTGGTCGAGCAGCGCGAGCGGCCGGCCGTCGGAGAGCACGTGGCCCGAGAGCGCGTAGGTGGCCAGCAGCGCGAGGCCGCCGAAGGCCAGCACGCGGTCGCGGCGCCGCACGAGGTAGGAGGCGGCCAGCAGGACGGCGACGCCGAGCCGGATCAGCGCGGCGCGGCCGGTCGGCGAGGCGGTGAGCGCCTCGGTGGTCGCGGCGCCCGCGATCGCGGTGACGACCGCGATGGGCAGCGCGAGCCGGGCGGCGCGCTGCCAGCGCCGCCCGGCGTCGCGTGCCGCTTCCGGCGCCAGACGGCGCCGAAGAACAAGAAGAAGCGCGTAGCCGCCGGCGAGCAGCGAGGCGGCCAGCAGGCCCGCCCAGCGCACGATCACCGTCACCGGCCCGTCGGCGTCGGCGGCCTGCGAGCCGCTGCCGCCCGCGCCCGCCTCGCCCAGCAGGCGCTCGGCTCCGGGCGGCGGGCCGTTGGGGCCGGCAACCGCGAAGGCGAATGTCCCGCCCACGCCGTGTCCGTCGGCACCAAGGGCCCGCCACCGGACCCGGTAGACGGCCGCAGCAAGCTCCTGCTGCGGCCGCAACGTCAGGGTGCGGCCGCCGTCGCCGGCGGCCAGGGGCTGCGTCGCAATCCGCTCGCCGTCCTTGCCGAACAGCTCCACCGACGTGCCCTTCGACACGGTCGGCTCGCTGAACTGCAGCTGCACCGCCGCCGGAGCGGACGGGGACACCAGGCCGGGCGTGGGCGCGGCCTGGGTCAGCAGCGGGTGCGCCGGCGCGGCGCCCGGCCCGGCGCACAGGGCGCCGAGCCAGACCACCGCGATGAGCAGGATGCGACGCACTGCGTCAGGCCTTCTTGCGCGCCTTGCGCTTGGCCTTGGCCTTCGTCGTGGCCTTCTTCGTCACGCCGCGGGTCGCCGGTGCTGCCGTGTCCGAGCAGATCGACGGCGGGCACACGAACAGCATGGAGTGGGGCTTGTAGAAGCCCGCGTCCGGTGAGCCCGGCCAGTTGCGGCGGTTGAAGTTGACCCCGAGGGCCCCGGTCTTCTCGTCGCGGAAGCTCTTGTCGTAGCTGAGCTTGCCCTTCGGAGAGACGTTGACCGTGAACAGGCGATGGTCGCCGTCGACGCCGGAGCGTGCGACGAAGTAGTCGCTGAACACCAGTCGCCACGGAACACCGTTCTGGTCGACCGAGTGGTTGTCCAGAGCTCCCCAGTGCGGGCCGCCCGTGGTGGGGTCGTGCACGACGAGCGACGAGATGAGCCGCGGGCAGTCGGCGACCTTCTTGCCGGCGGCCAGCTTGTGGAACACCTCGATGCCCGTCAGGTCCAGGCCGCCCTCGTGGATGCCCCGCGAGATGTCGCAGGACACGTGGCCGTCCTGGGCGCTCTTGATCAGCGGCGCGATGTTCACGTCGTAGATCAGCTTCTGCTCACCCTGGTCGAAGTAGTTGTCCGAGATGGGCAGGCGACCCTGGACCGAGCGGAACAGGATCTTGTTCGAGGGCGAGACCTGATGCCAGGCACCACCGTCGCACGCGGTCGGCTCGTCGAGGAACTCGCCGCCACCCTTCTTGGTCGCCAGCTGCGACAGGCCGTCGTTCCAGACCTGCTTGAACTCCTTCGACGAGTCGCCCTTGAGCGCCGTGACGTCCGGGGCGAAGAAGATGCCGCCACCGCACATCGAGCCGGTGAAGACGCCCTTGGACTCGATGCCGTTGTACTTCTTGGCGTCGGGCCAGGTCTTGGCGTCCTCCATGATCCCGTACTGCTCGTGGGCCCGCTGGGCGGGCTCGGCCGGGCCGCTGGGCATGTGGGCGACCGAGATCAGCTTGGGCTTGGCCGGGTCGGCCGTGTCCCAGACGCGGACCGTCGGGCGGAACGCGTACTTGTCGACCGTCTTGATCGGGTCCAGGACGATCTCGCGCGGCTCGGCGTAGTCGGCCGTGACCATGCGCTGCAGGTCCTGGCGGATCTGGATGCCGTGCGGGTTCGCGCAGGTGCCCAGCGGGCGGCCCTCGCGGACGGTGCAGGGCTCCGGCACGCCGTTGGCGTTGCCGCCGATGACGCCGCCGATGTTGCCGGCCGGGGTCTCGGACTCGAGCACGAGGCCCTTCTCCGGATCCGGCTTGAACGTCACGACCTCACCGGGCGAGCCGCCGAAGTTCTCCTCGGGACCACCCATGTAGGTGCCGATGAACCGGCCGTCGCCGACCGCGTCGTACGCGTCGGGGATCGTGCCGCCCAGCGTCTCCTGCGGCGGGACGATGTTCTGCAGCTCGAGGTTCGGCACGTCCTTGGTGCCGAGCACGAACGTCGTGTCGTTGAACAGGCCGCCGGCGATGATCGGCTGGCCGTCGTGCCACTCGTACTGCATGTGGTGCGCCTCGGTCTCCACACCCCACGGCAGCGGGAGCTGGACGAAGTTGACGACCTTGCCGTAGTCCGGGTTCTCCGAGCCGTCGAGGTTGAGCTTGCGCTCGTCGATGACCTGGAAGCCGTCGAGGCCCGGCAGGAACTGCGGGTTGACGAGATCGGCCAGGCCCTGGGGGTTGACCGTCGCGTTGGTGACCAGCTGGCCGAGCTCCTTGCCGTAGACGTCAGCCGCGTTCTGCTTGGCCGACCAGACGACGATGTACTCGGGCTTGGCGAGCGGGTTGGGCTGCTTGGCCTTGCCGGCATCGAAGGCCGACTGCGCAGTCTTCCACTCGGCGATGGCCTTGTCGCGGCGCTCGAGAGCACCGGGGATGGTGTTGTTCTGCACCTCGCCGGTGGTGGCGGCGCGCTGCAGCGTGTTGGACAGCCACTGGGGATCCAGCGGCAGGTCGCCGGTCGCGCTGTCCTGCGCGAGACCGGGTGCGGCGGCCGCTGTGGCCGCCATCGCCGCGACGGCGCAGGCCGACGCGAACCTCTGAGCTCTTGACATGTGTAGGGCTGCCTCCAAGCCCCTGCCGGGGCCCTGGTCGTTGTCGAACGGCGTGGGGCCTCCCGGGCACCACGTGGCGGCAACTATACAATGTCGATGAGTTTTGTGGAGAAAGCTCTATGTGGGCTTGATCACGTACTTGATCGCCCCGTCCTGCTTCTTCTGGAAGGTCGCGTAGGCCTCCGGCACCTCGTCGAAACCGATGCGGTGGGTGGCGAAGTCCTCGCAGCCCAGGACGTCGGAATCCGTGACGAGCGGCAGCAGGTCGTCGACATGGGCCAGCACGTTGGCCTGCCCCATCCGCAGCTGCAGCTGCTTGTCGAAGATCTGAAACAGGGGGAACGGGTCGGCCTGGCCGCCGTAGACGCCGGAGATGGACACCGTGCCGCCGCGGCGGCACGCGTCGAACGCGAGATACAGCGCGTTCATGCGGTCGATGCCCGCCTGCTTCATCATCGGCTCGGCGATCGCGTCGGGCAGCAGCCCGATGAACTTGTGCGCGATCTCGGCGACGGGGGAGCCGTGGGCCTCCATGCCGACCGCCTCGAGGACGGCGTCGGGGCCGCGGCCGTCGGTCATCTCCCGCAGGACGTCGCCCGGGTTGTCGAGCGTCTGCAGGTCGAGGACCTCGACCCCGTTGGCCCGCGCGCGCTCGAGCCGCTCGGGCACGAGGTCGATGGCGATGACGCGCTTGCCCTGGTGCATCGCGATGCGGGTGGCCATGTCGCCGATCGGCCCGAGACCCAGGACGAGCAGCGTCCCGCCGTCGGGGACGTCGGCGTACTTGACGCCCTGCCAGGCCGTCGGCATCACGTCCGACAGGTAGAGGAAGCGCTCGTCCGGGGGCCCGTGCGGGACGCGGATGGGCAGCTTGTCGGCGAACGGCACGCGCAGCAGCTCCGCCTGGCCACCCGGGACCTGCCCGTAGAGCTTGGTGTAGCCGAACAGCGACGCCCCCGTGCCCTGATCGTGGTTCTGCGTCGTCTCGCACTGGGAGTGCAGGCCTTGGCCGCACGTCCAGCAGTCGCCGCAGGAGACGTTGAACGGGATGACCACCCTGTCGCCGACCTTGAGCTCGCGGACCTCGGGCCCGACCTCCTCGACGATGCCCATCGGCTCGTGGCCAAGGATGTCGCCCTCCTCCAGGAACGGGCCGAAGACCTCGTAGAGGTGCAGGTCCGACCCGCAGATGGCGGTCGAGGTGATGCGAACGATGCAGTCGGTGGGGTCCTGGATCATGGGATCCGGGACGTTGTCGACGCGGATGTCGCGCTTGCCGTGCCAGGTGACAGCTTTCATGCCCCGAGCCCTTCCCGGAGCCCGCCGTCGTCAACCGCGCCGCAGCGCCGAGAACTCCCCGGTGGTCGGGGGCAATACGCGTTCGCAGAAGTCCGTGCCGAACGGCGTCAGCGCGATGCTGCGGCGCACCGTCCGCGCGCGGCCCTTGGAGCGCAGGGCCTCGACGACGTCGGGCTGGGCCTCGAGCACCTGGTAACGGCCCTGCTCGGGCACCGCCTCGCGCGAGAACCAGACCAGGCCGAGCCGGTAGAGGTTGTTGAGGTAGGCGGGCACGCGCTCCGGGCGCCGGCAGCCCGCCTCGGCGCCGATCATCGTCAGGCCCGGCGCGATCAGCTCGGTCGCCGAGTTCAGCGGCAGGGCGCCGGCGCGCACGTCGACGGCCGGCTGGGCGCCCGCCGCGTAGAGCAGGCGCAGCACGCGGGCCTCGTCGGGCAGGATCTCGCCGAGGATCCGCTCGTAGGCCGGATGGCCCTCCTCGTCCTCGTGGACGTCGGCCGAGCGGCGCAGCAGCTCCTCCCCGCGCTCGCGCAGCGAGACGCGCTGGGCCGAGGGCGCGGGGGCCGGCGCCGGCGCCGGCGCACCGGGATCGGGCCCGGCGGCCGGGCGGTCCGGTGCCGGCGCGGGAGCCGGTGGCCGCGGCTGCGGCACGTCGACGCCCAGCGAATGCAGCGCCCCGCGGGTCAGCTCGAGCGAGCTGCGCAGAGCGAACTCCGCCGTGCGCCAGTACGCCCCGAGCGCGAGCCGGGCGAGCGACGGCAGGTCGTCGAAGAGGTCTCGGGAGCTCATGGTCAGCCGAAGATGGCGAGGTGGACGAGCCCGGCGCCGAAGCCGAGCACCGCGCCGTGCAGGTACAGCAGCCACTCATCTTCCTTGATCGCCGTGCGCAGCATCTCGGTGAAGTCGCGCGGCGGCATCTCGCGCATCCGCTCGGCGACGAGCGCCTTGACCGCCGCGCCCTGGCGCCGGTTGAACTCCGGATCGCTCAGCGGGGTGATCGTGTAGCTGATCGCCTCGGAGGCGACCGAGTCGCGGATCGCGTCGTACTCGCGGGTGCCGACCGCGACGCGCACGGCGGGCTGCAGCGGGCCCAGCGCGTTGTCGACCGCGGGGCGCATCGAGGTCTCGATCAGATGGCGCGTGCGGTCTGACCGCGGCCCCGTCAGCAGCTCCTCGCCGATGTTCGAGACCGTGACGATCTCGTCGGCGATGATCCCCGCGTAGACCTCGGCGACCTCGTGCTGACGGCGCAGGAACAGGCCATGCCAGCGCACCCCGAGGATGCGGCGCGGCTCGACGGGCTCGAAGATCATCAGGATCGCCACCAGGTTGGTGACGTAGCCCACGACGACGCCGACGATCGGCAGCAGCCACCACTGGTCGAAGAGGACCTCGGTGAGGACCGCGGTCGGCACGCCGAGGACGAGGCCGAACCAGAAGCCGAAGTTGACGATGAACTTCAGCTCCTGCTCGCCCACCGACTTGAAGATCTGGTTGGCCAGCGCGGGGCTGCCCTCCATCCGCCGGATGACCATCAGCTTGATGTCGAGCAGGTGGTCGATGTTCTCGCCGATCTCCTCCATCAGCGTGCGCACCACGTCGGGCAGCTGCTCCTGGACGCGCTCGTGCAGGCGCTCGCGCAGCCGCGGCGGCATGTCGCGCCACAGGGCCGGATGCTCGCGCTGCATCGTCCGCTCGACCACGTCGCGCATGTCGCCGCGAGCGGTCTGCAGCACGTGCTCGGCGATCAGCTCCGGGTCGAGCTGCGAGTAGAACTCGGCCGGGCTGCCGAGCTTGGCGATGCCCTTGTCGACCGCGAGGCTACCCATCTTCGCCGCGCGCGACGGGATGATCCCCTGCCAGCCGACCGCGCCGTGCATGACGCCCGGGATCTGCTGGACCTTGCGCGGCAGGAACTTGACCAGCGGCGCCAGCCCCGGGAGGCGCCAGCCGCGAAAGCGCACGGGCTCGAACAGCATCCACACGCCGGACCAGTTGGTCAGGTAGCCGATCGCCCCCGTGAACAGCGGGACGGTCAGCAGGCTGATGACATCGACGTCTCCCACGCTCTCCTCCCCGCCATCCGATCAGGCGGGGGAAGATTGCGCAACTAGCGACCGTCGCGCAGCGCCGGGGTGCGCAGCGCGGCGACCTTGTGGCGGGGAGCGGCGTCGGGACGGGCGACGTGCCGCGATCCCGCCTCGAAGTACCGGATCGGGAAAGCGTTGAGGACGCGGGCGCCCGACGCGGAGCGGACCGTTCGCCGCAGCGGATCCTGCTGGGGATCGGCGGACCCGACGCTCAGCGGCGCCCCGGTCTCGTCGTAGAGGCGGACGTCGTGCAGGAGCTTGCCTGTGCGGTCGTAGGCGTAGATGTTCGCGATGGGCCGGCCGTCGGTGGCCAGGCCCTGCGTGGCGGGCTCGACCACCGTGGTCACCGTCGCTTCACCGCCGCCGCGGTACTGGCGCTCGAGATGGATCGCCACGGGCACGATCGCCACGGCCAGGATGACGTCGGCGACGAGCATCGCGCGGAACCCGCGGCGCCCCAGCCAGACCGAGAGGCCCAGCACCGACAGGCCGACGACGATCGTGACGTCGGCCGACGACAGGACGGGAACGAGCTGCAGGCGGTAGGCCCACCCGGACTCGGTGAGCAGCGCGAACGCCGCCACCGCGACATAGGCGCGCAGGACCCACCAGGCCGGGGCGAAGTCGCGGGTGGCGTCGGCCAGGCTGCGGGCATGGCGCCGCAGCCGGTCGGTGCGGCTCGGCGCCGGCGGCGCCGACGGCGCGGCGAGGCCGGCCGCGGCGCGCAGCTCGCCGGCGAAGGCCTCGGGTGATCCCAGCCTCTCGGTGAGCGGGACGGCCGTGTCGGTCGCGGCGTCGAGCAGCGAGGCCTCGACGTCGGCCATCAGCTCGTCGCGCTCGGCGGCCGGGAGGTCGCCCAGCTGCGCGCGGACGCGGTCGAGGTACTCCGCCACTTCGGGCGGCCGTGTCATCGTGGCGCTCACGCCTTCACCCCCACATCGATCCCGAGCAGCGCGTCGAGCGCCTTCGAGAAGTTGGTCCAGGTCTGCCGCGACTCGTCGAGCAGCGCGCGGCCGTGGTCGGTGATCCCGTAGTACCGGCGGTGCGGTCCCTCGCCGGACGGCATCACGTAGGAGGTCAGCGACCCGGCCTTGTACAGCCGGCGCAGCGTCCCGTACACCGATGCGTCGCCGACATCGGCGAGCCCCGCCGCCCGCAGCCGCCGCAGCACGTCATAGCCGTAGCCGTCCTGCTCGGCCACCACGGCCAGGACCGCGGCATCGAGCGTCCCCCTGAGCAGCTGACTCCGTTCCACGCCGCGCACGCTACTACGCACCGCGCAGTACTGCAAGAACCACCTAAAGGGGTCAGACCCCTTTAGGTTTGCCGTCAGGTGCCGGCGCGGCAGGTGCGGTAGCGGCGCGTCTCGCGGACGACGCGGCCGCTGCGGGTGACCGCGCGGACGCGGACGACGACGGTCTTGCGGCCCTTGCCGCGCAGGTCGACGCGCACGCGGAACTTCGGGCTGCCCTTGCGAACCCTGACGCGCTTGCCGTCGACGGTGACCCGGGCCGAGCGCAGGTGGTCGCCGCGCGGGTTCTTGAGGTGGATGGTGAAGACGCGCTTGCTGCGGCAGCGGACCGGCGGCGTCGACGCCTTCGCCGGGAAGGGCCAGACGCCCTTGGCGACGCGCAGCGCGTAGAAGCCGCTGTTGGCGTCGGAGTACCAGATCTCGCCGCGGGCGGGGACGAACGACGGGCGCGACATGGCGTAGTCGGTCTTGCCGGTGCCGACCGAGCTGTCGGCGGGCGGCGCGACGAAGTAGGCGATCTCGCGCGGCTTGAGCGGGTTGCGGATGTCGAAGACGCGCAGGCCGCTGAGGATGAACGAGCAGGCGACGATCCCCGGGTCCACCTCGCGCGGCACGTTGCAGTAGTGCCCGCCGTAGCCCTGGCCGAGGAAGCTCGCGCCGGGATCGCCGGCGATCTCGGCGCGGTGCTCGCGCTGGTTGACCTCGAGGCGGATGTTGGAGACGACGTGTGGCGCCTTCTCGTCGGAGATGTCGATCAGGCGTGCGGCGCCGACTCGCGGTCCGTTGCCGACCGGCAGGTTGTCGCCCTGGGCGCCGGTCGAGAACTCGTCGATCTCGAACAGGTACTTCGTGCCCTTGATGGTCACGGGCAGCGCGACCTGCGGGATCGAGCGGTCGGTCCAGTCGAGCCGGCTGATCTCGGTCACCTGCGGGTCGGGCTTGCGCGCCTGCACCTCAGACGTGTCGACGATCTGCAGGCCCGAGAGCCCGGCGATGTAGCCGCGGTTGCCGTCGTCGGAGACCATGAAGCCGTGCGACGGGAACTGCCCGACCCACAGCGTCACCGGCAGCTTCGGGTTGGTCATGTCGACCGCCGTGACCATGTTGGTGAACAGCGACGTCGCGTAGAAGGTCAGCCCGTCGGGCGACCAGCCGCTCTCGTGGCCGAGCAGGCCGACGGGCAGGCTCGACTGCAGGACGGGATGGCGGCAGTCGGCGTTGAGGTCATAGACGTCGACGAAGCCGGGGTACAGCGTCGGGTTGCCCATCACCGCGGCGAGCAGCCCGCGCTTCTGGTTGACCAGCACCGACTCGTGCGGCGAGAGCATCGCGGGCGTCTGCAGCGTGGCGGTGCGCACCGGCTTGGCCGGGTCGGCCATGTCGAGCACCGCGACGCCGCTGGGCGACGCCGCGTTCTTGGCGGCGTCGAGCGGGAAGACGAGCGTCGTGTCGTAGTAGGCGCACTCGTGGCCGGCCTTGTCGACGAAGCGCTCGACCTTGAAGCCGCCGGCCTGTCCCTCGTGCGAGAGCAGGGTCATGTTGCAGGTGAAGCCGTCGGCCGACACGGCGCCCGCCGGCACGCGGCCCTGCAGCCCGGGCTCGGGCCGTGACCCGGCGCCGCATGTCGCGCGCGGCGTCGCGGTCAGCGGCGGCTCGGCCGCGGTGATCCGGGCCTGCGCCCCGGGCGCCGGCGCGGCCAGCGACTGCTGCCGAGCCAGCTCGGTCCCCAGGTAGATCGGCTCGCCCGCGGCGTGCGCGGGCGAGGCGAGGACGACGGCCGCAGCGAAGGCGGCCAGACCGGGCAGGCGGGCGGCGGGCACCCGCGGAAACCTAGCTCTGCGCGTCGACCACCGGCAGCAGCACGTGACTCTTGTACGGACCGCCGCGCAGCACCCGCAGATCGCCGCCCAGCTCGTTGGCCATGTCGGGCAGCGGCGTGAGCGTCGTGGGCGTGTTCGCCGAGCCGATCGTCACCCGGATGCTGTCGCCCTTCTTGAAGCGGTTCGACGTCGGGTAGATCTCGATGCGGTAGAGCGCCGGATCGTTGGCGACGACGAGCTTCTGGCTCTCGCGCGTGAACGGGTGGTACGGGCGGATCATCACCTTGCCGGGGCCGTAGGTCGACTTCGTGGCGTCGACCTTGCGCTGGCTGGCCAGCAGGAAGCCGGCGCTGATCTGGTTGGAGGCGCCCGACGGGTCGACCTCGCTGAGCACCGCGGTCAGCGTCGCGTCCTTGGTCGTCAGCTCCGCCCAGACGTTGGCGACGATCGGCCCGGTCACCTGCAGGTCGTTCTCGAGCGGCGCCGTCGTGTAGGTCAGCGAGGTCGCCTCGTAGGTGCGGTTGTCGGTCTCGCACGGCCCCGCCGCCGCGCCCGCCGTCCACTGCGTCGTCATCCGCGAGCAGGGGCTCGACGCCGGCAGCATCGGCATCGCGTCGGCCCCGCCCTGCTGCGGCGCGCTGAACGCCAGCGACTTGTTCTCGCCGAGGTAGGCCCGGCGCAGCTTGGCGCCCGGGACCGGCCAGCGCGTGAAGTGCTGCCAGGCGTCGGCGCCCATCGTGTAGAGGTTGACCGACGGGATGTCCTCCACCCCGTTCTGCGCGCCCTTGAGCCAGCGGTCGAACCACTTGGTCTTGAGGTCGGGGAACTCGCCGGCCGGGCCGCTGGTCGTGTGGTAGTGCGGCGACATGAACAGCTTCTTGACGGGCGCGTTGACGAGCTGCTCGTAGAGGCGCGGCTCGCCGCGCTGGAAGATGTCCCACCAGCCGCCGGTGATGACGACCGGGATCTTGATCTGCGCGGCGCGGTCGCCGGGGGAGCGCAGCCGGTAGAACGGGCCGTCGTAGGCGCTGTCGCCCGCGGTCGTGGTGTCGGCGATCTTCTGGCCGGCGAAGTCAAAGCCGTTGCGCAGGTGATCCAGCCACGTCGGCAGCGAGCCCTGCGGATCGCTGGTCAGCGTCGACGGCGGCAGGCTCGACAGCGACGTCGTCAGCCCCAGCCACAGCGGGATGAAGCCGGCGTCGACCGCTCCGCCGTGGAACGTCACGTCGCGGTAGGCGTCCGACATCGGCACGTCGGCCCAGATGGCCTTGACCGCGCGCGGCTTGCCGGCCTTGACGCGCGCGGCGTCGGCCTCGGCGACGAGGAAGGAGGTGATGCCCATGTACGAGGCGCCGGTCGCGGCCACCGAGCCGTCCGACCACGGCTGGGCCTGGATCCAGTCGAGCACCTCGCGGTAGTCGCGCTGGGTCCGCGCGCCCCAGGAATCCCACTTGCCCTGGCTGGCGCCGGTGCCGCGGTCGTCGACGAGCATGACCGCGTAGCCCTTGTCGGTCAGCGACGTGTCGGCGGTGGCGATGCCGCCCGCGCCCGAGCATCCGGTGCCCAGCGGGTTGGTCGTGTCCTTGTTGTAGCCCGTGACCGTCAGGACGGTCGGGACCTTGGCCGCCGGATCGTCGGGCAGCCAGACGTTGGCGCGCAGCACGGCGCCGTCGCTGGTCGTGATGGGCACGTTGCAGTGCGCGGTCGAGGCCGAGGCGGCGGGCGCCAGGGCGGCGGACGCGAGCACGGCGAGGCTGAGCAGGCGGGTGGCAGCAGTCATCACCCCCCAGAACGTCGCCGCGATGGCGAACTTGCGCTCAGCCGCAGAACAGATGCTGCGTCGAGCGCACCTGCGTGCGCCCGCTGCCGTCGACCGAGACGACGCGGACGAGCGCGCGCTCGCTCGGATGCCGGCGCACGTCGATGCGGCGCTTGCGGCCCTGCAGCGCGAGGCGCCGGCCGCCGAGGCTGACGCTCAGGCTGGTGGCGCGCTCGCCGGCGGGCGCGCGGACGACCACGTCGAAGACCGGTGTCGCGTGGCAGACGACCTTGCCGGTGTAGGTGCGGTTGCAGCCCGCGAGCTTGAGCTTGAGCAGCTCGCGCGTGGCGAACGTGACGCTCGGCGCGCAGCCCGTGCCCGCGCGCGCTGCATCGATCGTCGCGGTCCGCACGTTGCGCGCGGCGACGCGCAGGCGGTGGCCCGGCGCGCCCGCCGGGGAGGCCGGCGCCAGACGCGTGCTGACCGCGTAGGCCAGGCCGCTCGACAGCGCCCCGGAGGCCGAGGAGGGCGTGGGGACCAGGCGCGCCGACGGCGCTCCGGACCGCACGTCGATGCGGCCGGGCCGGTCGACCTTGGCCAGCCGGACCTCCGAGACCCAGTAGGCGTGGTCGGCGCGCAGGCCGTGCTCGGGCTCGGAGACCGCGGCGTTGACCGCGTAGGTCACGCGGGCGGGATCGCGCACGACGCGCGAGTCACCCAGGAACTCCGCCAGCGGCGCGGCGTCGTTGAGCGAGGCGCTGGCCAGCGCGGTGTGCTCGACGCCGTCGAAGGTCAGCGCGGCATAATCGTAGCCGAGCTCCTCGAGGCGCTGCAGCAGCGACACCTGCGCGCTGTACAGGCAGGTCCGGTCCGCCGTCGTCAGCCAGCTCATCACCGGCACGTTGCGCAGCCCGCCCAGCAGCGGCTCGAGCGAGCGGGCCCGCCCGCCGGGAAGGCTGCGGACGCCCGTCCACTCGATGCCGGCGCCCGGGCACGGCGCCACGCCGCCGGCGCGCGCGAAGAGGTCGGGGTAGGTCGCGGCGAGCTTGTAGGCGCCGTAGCCGCCCATCGAGGACCCGACGATGCTCGTGAAGTCCGGGTCCAGCGTGTAGCGCCGCGCGACGTCGGCCCAGGCCTCGAAGACGTCGGTGGCCGCCTGGCCGAAGTACCAGTAGCAGTCGCCGCGCGCCTCGGGCGTCAGGACGATGCTGCCCTTCCCCCGCTCGCCGAGCTGGCGCTGGCGCCGGCTGCCCAGGCCGATCGCGTAGGTCTGACCGCAGCCGTGCAGGTCGATCGTCAGGCCGAAGCCGCCGGCGGGAACCGGTCGCGACGGGACGTAGACCGCGTAGGGCTGCAGCCGCCCGGAGTACTGCAGCGCGCACGGCGCCTCGCAGCCGGGCTTGCGGCTCACGGCATCGCCGCGGCCCTGGCGATCCTCGGTCGCGCTGGCGAAGATCCGCGTCAGGTAGCCCGTGGCGGGCACGTCGGAGTCGTCGTCGACGCCCGCTGCGAGCTTGGTGAAGTCCACGCTCGCGGAGAAGTCCGAGAGGTCGCCGTCGGCGAGCTCGACGGCCTGCGCGTTCGACCGCCAGGGCGTGTCGGGCTCGGTGCCGCGGAAGGCGACGTTGAAGAACGCCGCCGCCGACTGCGGCAGGTAGGCCGTGCCCGACCACAGGCCGGTCCCGGCCGCGATCCGCACGGCCTTGCGGCCCGTCGGGTCGAACACGGAGGAGGGCACGCGCACATCGACCTGCCGGCGCTCGAGATCGACCGCGACCGGAAGGCTCGCGGCGATGGTCGCGCCCGACACGGCGTCGACCGCGTCGGCCTCGCCGCCGTGCACCGTGACGAAGACCTGCGCCGGCATCCGCGCGTTCGCCCCATGGGGCATGGCCAGCGCGACCGGCGCGCTGCCCAGCCCGATCGTGGTCGCGACGACGGAGGGGTCGGCCATCGCGTTGTAGGTCAGGCGAAAGGCGGTCTCGCCCGGCAGCGGCTTGACCCGCAGCTCGACGAGATCGGCGGCGTCGCCCGCGTAGCGCGGGTCGTCGGGATAGCGGTAGGCGTTCGCCGCGCCGAGGTCGTCGTAGAGGAAGTCCTGGTAGAGGAACTCGCCCTTGCGATAGGCGGTCGCGCCCGAGACGAGAATGGGGTCGGCCTGCCAGATGCCCGTGTTCTGCAGCTGCGGCGCGTCGGTCGGTGCGGCGTAGAGCACGTCGGGGCCGGGCCGTGGCCCGGGGCCCGAGTACAGCGACGCGGCTCCGGCCGCGCAGGGCACAGCGCAGCCAAGGGCCAGCGACGCGGCGAGTGCTGTGCGCAGCAGGGACACGACAGGGACATCATCGGCTTCTGCGCCGGACGACCAAAGCCCTTCGAATGCACGGTTGCGTTCGCCGCCGGAAGGGCTGATCCACGCCGCGGTTCGGGTGCGTACCGCCACTGCCATGGACGACGACATCCGCCTGCGCAGCCTCTACCGCCTCGCGGAAACGTCGGAGGGCGACGCCCTAGAGCGCATCCGCGAGGCCATCGTGGCCCGGCGCAGGCAGCTCGAGCTCGACGAGCCCGGGCCGTCCGCGTGGGACAGCCTGCCGCTCGACGAGCCGGCGGCGTAGCCCGCAGCCGTCCCGGGTACGCGCCCTGCCCATGGGGCGCATCCTCGACGCACTGCACCGCGTGTCCGGCAGGCTCGCTGAGCGCCGGTCCGCCGCGACCGCGCCCGGCGAGCCGTGGTCCTGTGCGTGCGGCGCGGCCTACCGGTTCACCGGCGAGGGCCGCCACCGGGTGTTCTGGCCGGCCGAGGGGAGCCCGGCCGATCCGGTGCTGGGCCGGGCCTGCCTGCGCTGCGGCGCAGAGCTGCCGGCCTGAGCCGCGCTAGGCCCGCAGCCGGTAGCCCTTGTTGAACAGGCGGTGGTTGATGGCGAACAGCGCGGCCGTCGCGGCGGTGAGGAACAGCAGCGCGAGCGTCACGCTCATGTCGGAGTAGCCCAGGAAGCCGTAGCGGACCAGGCCGATCATGTAGTAGACGGGATCGAACTTGGTCAGCGTCTGAAACGGCTCGTCGAGCAGGGACGCCGAGTAGAAGACGCCGCCCAGGAAGATCAGCGGCGTGAGGATGAACGTCTGGTAGAAGGACACGTCGTCGAACTGCTCGGCGCGCACGCCGACGAACACCCCGAGCTGTGCGAAGAAGAAGCCGACGAGCAGCAGGCCCGCGAGCAGCACGAGCGGGTGTGCCATCGGGATGTCGACGAGCACGCGCGCGGCGCCGAAGGTCAGCGTCGCGACGAGCCCGCCGCGGAGGAAGCCGCCGAGCGAGAACCCCAGCAGCAGCTCGGTCGGCGAGGCGGGCGAGGAGAGCTGGTCGTGGATCGCGCCCTGGAACTTCTGCTGGAGGATCGACGACGCGTTGTTGGAGAACGCGTTCATCGCCCAGGCCATCATGATCAGGCCCGGGATCACGAAGACGATGTAGCGGAAGCCGTGCAGCGTGTGGATGCGCGAGCCGAGCGCCGCGCCGAAGACCGTGATGTAGAGGAACGTCTCGAGCAGCGGCGCGCCGATCGTCTGGCGCTTGATCTTCATGAAGCGGCTGATCTCGCGGCGCAGCAGCGCCGCGACGCGGATCTGGCGGGCGTTCATGACGCGTCGGCTCCGACGTGCGCGCGCGACAGCTCGCTGCGGCCGACCAGCGCGAGGTAGGCGTCCTCAAGGCTGTTCGTCCCGAACTTCTCGGCGAGGTCACGGCTCGACCCGCTCGCCACGATCTCGCCACCGTTGATGAAGGCGATCTTGTCGCAGAGCTGATCGGCCTCCTCGAGGTAGTGCGTGGTCAGCAGGATCGTCGTCCCCTCGGCGTTGATCTGCTGGACGTAGTGCCACAGCTCGAGCCGCAGCTCGACATCGACACCGGCGGTCGGCTCGTCGAGGATCAGCAGCTTCGGCCGGTGCATCAGCGCCCGGGCCAGGACCAGCCGGCGCTTCATGCCGCCCGACAGCCAGCGCGTGCGCTCCTCGGCCTTGTCGCTGAGCGAGAAGGTCTCGAGCAGCTCGGCCGCGCGCTCACGGCGCTCCTTCTTGGGGATCCCGAAGTACCCCGCGTGGTAGTCCAGCGACTCCCTGACCGTCAGGAACCAGTCGAGGTCGAGCTCCTGCGGCGCGAGCCCGACCGCGAGGCGCGCCTGCTGGTAGTCGCCGAGCGCGTCGTGGCCGAAGACGTGGATCGAGCCCGACGTCGGCTGCGCGAGCCCGGTCGTGCAGTGGATCAGCGTCGACTTGCCGGCGCCGTTGGGGCCGAGCAGCCCCCAGAACTCGCCCTCGCCGATCTCGAGCGAGACGCCCTTGAGCGCCTCGGTCCCCGTCGGGTAGCGCTTGACGAGGTCGGTGATCTGGAGTGCGTTCACGGCCATTGAATCTAGGGTGGGCCCCGTGCGCCGGCTCGTCGTCCTGCTCTCCCTCGCGCTCGCCGCTCCGGCCGCGGGCGCGTCCGCCCTCCCTCGCCTGCACGCCGAGCGCGGCGCGCAGCCCCGGATCGCCGCCGCGGGCGACCGGACCGTCCTGCTGCGCGGCGTCAACGTCAACCAGCTCGGCGACTACTACCGCCAGAGCCCGGCGCTCGATCCCGTCGTGCCGCTGCGCCGCGCGGACTTCGCCGGCATCGCGTCGCTCGGGATGAACGTCGTGCGCCTGCTCGTGCACTGGTCGGCGCTCGAGCCCCGGCCCGGGGTGTTCGACGAGGCCTACCTCGCGCGCATCCGGCAGGCGGTGGGCTGGGCGCGCGAGCGGCGGATCTACGTCGTGCTCGACATGCACCAGGACGCGTGGGGGAAGTTCATCGCGACGCCCGACGGAGAGACCTGCGCGCCGGGCAGCGCCCCGCAGCAGGGCTGGGACGGCGCGCCGCAGTGGGCGACGCTGACCGCCGGCGCGCCGACCTGCCGCATCGGCCTGCGCGAGCTCTCGCCCGCCGTCGGCCTGGCCTTCCAGGCGTTCTGGAACGACCAGGACGGGATCCAGACCGCGCTGGTCAAGACGTGGGCCAAGCTGGCCGGCGCCTTCGCGGGCGATCCGGCCGTCGCGGGCTACGACCTGCTCAACGAGCCGAACCCCGGGCTCGCGCTGGGCATCACCGACGTCGGCCCGCTCGCGCAGTTCTACGCCCGCGCGATCCCGGCGATCCGCGCGGCCGAGCGCGCCGCGCCCGGCGGATTCTCCCACATCGCCTTCTTCGAGCCGAGCGTCATCTGGTCGGCGGCGGGCACCGACGCGCCACCGACGCCCGCGCTCCTGACCGACCCCGACCTGGTCTTCGCGCCGCACCTCTACGGCGGCTCGATCGCGGCCGCCTCGGTGGCCGACGGCTACCGGTACGCCGAGCAGGCCGCCGCCCAGTACGGGGCGACGGTGTGGTCGGGTGAGTGGGGCTGGTTCGGCGACCCGAAGGCCAACGAGGCCGCGATCCGCGAGTACGTCGGCCTCGAGGACGAGCACCTCTGGGGCGGCGCGTGGTGGGACTGGAAGCAGGCCTGCGGGGACCCGCACATGTTCGGCGACGGCGCCGACACCGAGCCCGAGCCCGTGTCGGTCAGCCTCAACCGCTTCGCGTGCCCGGCGCAGACACCACTCGGCATCCCGCCGACGACCCGCCGGCTGCTGGCGCGCCCCTACGTCCGCTCGGCACCGGGCCGCATCACGCAGATGACGTCGGATCCGGCCAAGCGGGTGCTCACGGTGACCGGCAGCGACACGAACCCCAAGGGATCCTGCGCACTGGAGGCGTGGGTGCCGGGGAAGGCGCGGCCGCGCACGACCGCGACGCACGCGCGACGCGTCCGCTCGGTCCGGGTACGTGGCGGCTGGCGGCTGAGCGCCTGCGTGCGCGGCGACTACGCGCTGACCATCCGCTAGCTACCTTGCCCGCAGCGTGGACGGCGTCAGCATCCGCCCGATCGGACCGGAGGATCGCGAGCGGCTCGCCGCGAGCTTCGAGCGCCTGAGCCCGCAGTCGCGCTACCTGCGCTTCTTCTCCCCCGTCTCGCACCTCTCGAGCGGGCAGCTGCACTACCTGACCGACATCGATCACCACGATCACGAGGCGCTGGTCGCGGTCGATGACGCCACGGCGGAGATCGTCGGCGTGGCCCGCTTCGTGCGCACGGCCGACGGCGTCGCCGAGCCGGCCGTGGTCGTCGTCGACGCCTGGCAGGGCCGCGGGATCGGGTCGCTGCTGCTCGCCCGCCTGGCCGACCGCGCCCGCGAGGAGGGCATCCGCTGCTTCGCCGCGGTGGTCCTCGCCCACAACGACGCCGCGCTCGCCGCGCTGCGCCAGCTCGGCGAGACCCGCGCGCTGACCCAGGGCGCCAACGTCGAGCTGCAGATAGACCTCGGCCACCCCGAGGCCGCCGCGCCGACCCTGCAGCAGCTGCTGCGCCGTGCCGCCGAGCAGTCGATCCGCCCGGCGGTCTCGTTCCTGCACCGGCTCTCGGTCGCCGAGCAGCCGCCCGGCGGACCACCCGACGACGTGGTCGTCGCAGCGCCCGACGGCTCGCTGGACCACGCCCGCAGAGTGGCCACGGCGCTGGGAGCCCGCCTGCACGTCGTCGATCCCGGCCGCGGCGACCTGGCGGCGGCGCTGCTCGACGCCGCGCTCGAGCAGCGCGCGCGGATGATCGTCATCGACGGGTACGCGCCGGCCAACGCGCGCTTCAGCTTCACCGCCTGGGACCACGTCGCGCACCACGCGCCGTGCGACGTGCTCGTCGTCCGCTAGGGCGCGGTGCCCAGCCGCGCGTCGAGTTCGGCGCGCAGCTGGCGGATGACGGATCGGCGCACGCCGTCGAGGTCGCCCTCGATGTCGGACTGCACGGTCGTGACCTGCTCGTCGAGCGTGCTGTCGAGCTCGTCGCCGAAGACCGTGAGCATGTAGAGGACGCCGCCGAGGACCAGGACGGCCTGGACGAGCAGGAGAGCGGCGACCGCACCGGCGCTCAGGGAGCGGCGGTGCGGGCGCCCGCACGTCGGGCAGGGCGCGCTGGCCATGCCCGGGACGCTACCGGCGGCTCAGGCGGTGCCCGCGCTGAGCTGCCCCTCCTGCGGTGTCGTATCGGACTCGCGCGTCCAGCGCGGCTCGGCCTCGCGGCCGGCCAGGCCCAGCCGGTGCAGTCCCCAGGCCAGCAGGGCGAGCAGCGACAGCGCGATCGCGGCCACCACGCCGTAGGCGATCGGGGGCAGCGCGCCCGACGTGCTCTTCTGCTCACGCTGGAGGATCTCGTGGTCGGCCACGAACGTCCGCGTGAACGTCGGGTCGGCCGGCACCTCCTTGGCCTTGAGCGCCTGGTCGGCGGGCAGGAAGATCGGGATCGCCGTCAGCGAGTTGCCGTGATGCAGTCGCACCAGCGCCTTCCACTCGCCGTTGACCGGGATCGGCTCGGTCGTCTCATAGACGCCCTCGGAGATCTTGCGCAGGCGGTCGAGCACCAGCCCGTCGCCCTGCCAGGCGGTGACGTTGAGCCACTCCGCGTCCTCGGCCGCGTCGCGCGGCTCGAGCGTGATCCGCGCGCTGACCTCACGGTCGGCGCCGCCCCGGACGTCGGCCAGCTGGACGCTGGCCTTGACGCCCTCGTCGGCCGGCTTGTAGAGCGCGAAGACGACCAGCACCGCGAGGACCGACGCCCCGAGCACCGCGCCGAGGCGCAGCGGGCGCGAGCGGGCGCCGGGATCCACCGACAGGCGCGCGCCGATCCAGCCGCCGAGCAGGCCGCCGGCGACCGCGCAGGCGAACCCGAGGATCGCTCCCTCCGGGAACAGCGTGGCGGGCCAGGGCGTCGGCATGAAGACGTGCGACCAGCCCCACTCGGCGGCGAGTCCGATCGTGCCGATCCCCAGGCCGGACAGCAGCCCGAGCTCGAGCGGCTGGTCCTTGCCGACGCGCAGCGCGACGGCCTCGACGATCAGCGCCTCGACGACGTAGAGCGGGAAGTGCGGCATGGGCTCGCCGAGGATCGGCCCGATGATCACGGTCAGCGCGCCGCGGATCAGCAGGAAGAAGCCGACCGCGCCGAGCGCCGCGCCGCGGCCGCCCCACATGCGGGCGACCACGAGGCCGGCGCCGGCGGCGAGCATGATCATCATCGGCTGAAAGACGAAGCGGAACTGCGGGACGCCGAAGTCGAACTCGGCCTGAAAGGTCGACAGGCCGAGCATGAAGCCGCCGGGCAGCGCCACGGCCATGGCGATCTTGACCCACGGCTTCATCGCGTTCGCGCGGCCGGCCGCCGCGTTGGCGCGCATGCCCTCGACCTGCAGGACGGCGATCCCGACGAGCGTCATCGCGGCGCCGCCGATGAGCATCAGGTGCGTCGGCCCCCACAGCGTGACGTCCTGGCCGAAGATCCGGTGCCAGACGTCGTCGAGCGGGAAGCCGGTCAGCGAGAACGCGCCGCACGCGCAGATCAGCACGCCGCCCAGGGGCGCGTGCCAGTCCGGGCCGAGCTTGATCGACGTGGGCGTCGCCTTGCCCTTCGGCAGGACCATCGCGAGGAAGCCCGCGGCGAAGATCCCGAACAGGCCGAAGAGGATGAAGTAGTGGGCGGGGTTGGCCAGCGGGCCGGCATCGCGGCCGACTCCGATGTGCAGCGAGATGTCCCAGTACATGCCGAACACGGCGATCAGCAGCGCGCCCGTGGCCAGTCCGGCGGGCAGCGCGGCCCAGCCGGGAAGGCCCGAGGTCCGCTCGCTGAACTTCGCGAGACGGCCGAGCACGGGCACGCGGCCGGAGCGGTGGCCCATGCCGAGCCACAGCAGCAGCCCGGTCACGACCATCGCGGCAGCCGTCACCCCGATGACCTCGCCGATGGCGGCACCCCCGGCGGGCTCGTTTCCTGCGGTTGCAGCGGCAAAAAGCGTCGTCAGCACGTCGGCAGCCTCCTCAGACTGGTTCGCAGCATCGTGACCTCAATAAACGTTACCTCAAATGAGGTTACATCTAACGGCGTAAGCTTCTGTGCGCATGGCCACACCTCCCGAGAGCCCCGAGCTGACCGTCGAGCAGCTCGCCTACGAGACCGGCATGTCGGTCCGCAACATCCGCAACCACCAGTCGCGCGGGCTCCTGCCGCCGCCCGAGGTGCGCTCGCGGATCGGCTACTACGGGCAGCCGCACGTTGAGCGCCTGCGCCTCATCCAGGAGATGCAGGCCGAGGGCTTCAAGCTCACGGCGATCCAGCGGATCCTCGGCGAGCAGGGCGGCGCGGCCGAGCGGTTCATCGGCCTGCGCCGCGCGATCACCGCCCCGTTCGAGACCGAGGCCCCGGAGATCCTCGAGGCCGAGGAGGTCGCCGGCCGCTTCGGCGGCGCCGACCCCAGGCTGCAGGCCAAGGCGGTCAAGCTCGGCTTCCTCGTCCCCCTGGGCGACGGGCGCTTCGAGGCCCCCAGCCCCTCCCTGCTGCACGCCGCCGAGCAGGTGCTCGAGCTGGGCATCGCGCCGGCCACGGCGCTGGAGCTGCTGGCCAAGGTGCGGCGCAACTCCCAGTCGACCGCGCGCACGTTCGTCGGCCTGTTCCTCGACGAGATCTGGAAGCCGTTCGACGCCGCGGGCCAGCCGCCGGATCAGTGGCCCCAGGTCACCGAGGCCATCGAGCGCCTGCGCCCGCTGGCCGCCGAGGCCCAGCTGGCCATCTTCAAGCAGGCCATGTCCGACGCCGTCGAGGACGCGTTCAGCCGCATGCTCGAGCAGCAGTCGCGCAGCTCGCGCTCGAGCCGCTAGGCGGCGGCGAGGACGGCCGCGGCGACGGAGACCCCGTCGCCTCCGGCGCGTTTGACCGCGTACATCGCGTCGTCGGCGTCGCGCAGCGTGGAGCTGGGGTCCGCGCCGATCGCGGCGACGCCGATGCTCACCGTCGTCCACGCCGTGCCGCGCAGGCCCTCGAGCCGCAGCTCGCGGACGCAGTCGCGGATCTCCTCGGCGAGCACCGCCGCTCCGGCCGCGGCGGTGCCGGGCAGCAGCACCGCGAACTCGTCGCCGCCGATGCGCGCGGCCAGGTCGCCGGCCCGCTGGCGGCGCAGGAGGATCGCGCCCACCGCGCGGATGATGTCGTCGCCGGCCTCGTGGCCGAGCTCGTCGTTGATGCGCTTCATCCGGTCGAGGTCGAGCAGCAGCAGCGCGTACGGGGCGTCGCTGCGGGCGGCCCGGGCCACCGAGAGGAAGAGCTCCTCGTCGAAGCGCCGGCGGTTGGCCAGGCCGGTCTGGGCGTCCTGGGTCGCTAGCCGCGCGAGCTCGTCCTCGAGGCGGCGGCGGTCTGTGGCGTAGAGGCTCAGGCGCGACGCGACGCGCGAGATGATCAGCACGAAGAGCGCCATGGTCACGGCGGCCAGCCACCAGGTGGCGACGTGCTCGCCCATCAGCCCCGCCTTCTCGAGCCGCAGATGGATCCAGCCGAGCAGCAGGGGCAGGACGACGGCGACCGGGATCATCCGGCGCATGAGGATCCCGCCGGGGTCGTCGGTCGTGGCCAGGCGCACGAGACGCCCGCTCGGTCGCGCCAGCAGGATGCCGGCCGACAGGGCCAGGAAGCAGACCGCGGTGAGAATGGCCATCTTGGCCGCCGAGGCCGGGCCGTAGAACGCGGGAATCGAGTAGAGGTAGCCGATGACGCTCATCAGCGCGATGAGCCCGACCGGGACCGCCAGCACCTCGGCGAGGCGCCAGCCGCGGCGCGACCGGGAGTCGAGCGACAGCAGCGCCACCCCGACGAGCACGAACGCGATCGCCGTGGTGGGAGCGAAGCGGCCCGGGTAGGCGATGCCCAGCGCGTGGCCCGCCTCGTCACGGAACAGCAGCTCGTCGATGCCCAGGCTCCAGCCGAAGACGTACTCGCCGAGGATCAGGCCACCGAGGACGAGCACGACGAGCGCCGAAGCACGGGCCAGGAGCCGCGCGCGAGACGACGCGGAGCCGGCCAGCACGCAGAGCGAGAGGCCGGCGGCGAACATGCCCAGCGCCGTCAGCGCCTTCATGCCCACCGCGCCGGGGACGACGGTGCGCAGCGCCTCGACGTCGGCGACCCATCCGCCGATGAACACCAGCGCGCCGAGGAAGGCGGTGGTCAGCGCTGCCGCGAGGCACCAGCGCCGGAGGCCCGGCGTGGTGAGCTCGACCGTGGTCACTCCTTCTTACATCGGAGTTGTGGCGCGGAACCTTGAGCGGCGCCGCGCCAGCGGACGCCGCGCTAGGTCCCGTCGCGCAGCGAGACGATGCCGCCGGTCACGCCGAGGTAGGCCGTGCCGTCTGGCCCGAGGGCCAGGCCCGCGTAGTTGTTGTTGAAGCTCAGGCCGCTGCCCGAGTAGACCTTCCAGGCCGTCTTGCCGGTCCTGGCGCTCAGCGCGGTCCAGAAGTACGGCTGCTCTCCGAGCGGGGCCTCTTCGCGCGTGTAGGTGTAGATGAGACCGGTCGCGGTGGAGAGCTTCGGGACCACCGTCGGCGCGCGCACGTCCATGTTCTCCCAGACCTTGCGGCACCCCGTGCCCTTCTTGTTGATGTCGACGCGGGCGAAGCCGGCCTCGGTGACCGCCCCCGAGTTGGGGCCGAACGGGTCCTGGTAGCCGTAGTTGTTCTCGACGAAGAACGACCGGCCGCCGGCGAGGATCGAGTTCTCGGTGGCGCTCTTGCCGGCCGGGAACACCGGGACCTGGCAGACCACGCGCTTCTGCCCCTTCTTGAGCTTCCTGCCGGTCCGGTACACGACGAGGTTCATGGGGTCGGCGTTGTCGGTGATCGCGATGAAGCCGCCGTTGGTGATCGTCGGGGTCGTGCCCGATCCCGCGTCGACCTGGCTGGGCTTGACGATGCCCGAGTTCTTGTACGTCGACTTCCACTGGACCTTCGGCTTGCCGTCCTTGGCGACCCCGAACCGGTACATGCGCTTGTCCGAGACGATGTAGACCGCGTCGGAGTCGATCGTGAACGAGTTCTCGATCTCCTCGCCGAGCTTGATCGACGTGATCTTGCGGGTCTTCGGGTCGAGGATCCCGACCGTTCCGCCCTTCTTGGACACGAACCAGACGCGCCCCTGGAAGTCGGGGAGCGCCGAGGTGATGCGCTGGTCGTCCTCGAGCACGCCCGTCAGGTCGAAGTCGTCGGTCTTGCTGATGGAGCCGTCGGCGGCCACTTGCAGGACGAGCAGGTGGCTGGTCTTCGAAGCGCTCCACACGCGGTCCTTCCCGTCGAGGAAGAAGTAGCCCCCGCCCGAGAAGTTCTGGTACATCTTCGTGCCCGGCGGGTCCGCCGCGGTGGGCATGTCGTAGGTGCCCAGGACCTCGAGCGTCTTGGGGTCGATGACGCGGGTCTGGGGCGCCGCGACGATGGACGGGCAGACGCTGACGATGCGCCCGTGCGAGTCGAAGGTGATCGAGCCACACAGCGCCGGCCCCAGCGAGGACGACGTCGCCAGCGGGTTCTTGCCGAGCGGCCCCGCGTAGGCGTAGGCGTCGGTCATCCACGTGTCGTTGTGGATGTTGCTCCACGGGTTCTTGGTCATCTGCGGGTTCTGTGGCGGCCTGGTCGCCTTGATCGCGTGCGCCGTCGCGGGCGCGCCCTGGTAGTGCTCGAGCGACGTCCCCGTCACGTTGAGGATCGGCGATGCGGACGCCGCGGCGGGCGCGGCGGCGGCGAGGAGCAGGACGAGCGGGAGGCAGCGGCGCAGGGACATGGGGAGCACGGTATCGATCCTGTTTACGATTTGTCAAGTTGACGGTTCGGAAGTAGGATCGCCCCGTGGCCGGCGCCGACATACCCCGACGACTGTCGCGCGAGGCGCGGCGCCTGCAGCTCGTCGAGGTGGCGATGTCGCTCGCCGCCGAGGAGGGCTTCTCTACCTTGTCACTGGACAAAGTAGCGGACCGCTCCGGGGTCACCCGGAACCTCCTCTACCACTACTTCCCCCGCGGGCTGCAGGACCTCGTGGTCGCGGTCGCCGACGAGGCCGGCCGGCGACTGGCCGACGAATGGGTCACCGACGAGACGATCAGCCGGGAGGAACGGCTAGCGGCGAACTTCGCCCGCACGGTCGACCACGCCTACGGCCCGTCGGACGAGTGGCGCGTCTACCGGCAGTCGCGCACGTACGCCTACGACGAGGCGCGCCAGACGAGCGACGCCTACGTCGAGCGCGTCGTCTCGGCCATCGCGCTCAACAACGCCGGCACGAGCGAACCGCCGCCGCTGATGCGCATGGCCATCCACGGCTTCCTCGCCTACGCCGAGACCGCGCTGGAGGAGGCCCGCGACGCGGGCCTCGACCGCGAGCCGGTGCTGACGATCCTCGCCCAGACGCTGGTGGCGACCGTCGCGGCCGCTCAAGACGCGCAGGTCCTGTAGCGCTTGGTCCGCACGATCTTCTTGCCGCCCGCCAGGCGGTAGACGATCCGCACCTTCGCCCGGCGGCCCTTCGTCCCGGCGAACGAGACGCGCGCCCTGCGGCCCTCGACCGTCCGCGCCCTCTTGCCCGCGACCTTGACGCGCGCGCTCTTGACGCGCCGCCCGCCGATCCGGCGCGCGAGCCTGATACTCAGCGTGCGCTTGACGCAGCGCGCGGCCGCCGCGGGCGACGACGGCGCGGCGGCCTTGTCGCAGCCCGTGAGCCTGACGGCGACCGGCACGTCGCTGGTCAGGTTGACCTTGGCGTCGCAGCCGATGCCCGCTCGCGGCGCATCGATGGTCAGCGCCCGCAGCCCGGTCGTCGTGACGTCGATGGCGTTGGCCTTCGCCTCGGCCGGCGCGTCGTCCCAGTCCTGGGTGCGCCGCGTGTAGGGCAGCGGCCCGTGCGAGCCGCCGTTGAGCGTCCCGGCGCTGGGCGCGACGGCCTTGACCGCGGGGTCGCCGACGCCGAAGCCGTGGGATCGCGCGTCGACCGTGCCGCTGGCCGCGCCCTCGGCCAGCTGCAGATCGGAGATCCAGTAGGCGTGGTTGCTGGGCGACAGGGCCTTGGGGTCCTGGCCCGGGTCGAACAGGTAGGTCACGTGCGGCGGATCGTGCTGGACCTCGTGCGTGCCGAAGAACGCAGCGGCCGGCCCGAACTCGTCGTTGTTGCCCACCGTGATGTGCCCGGCGGGCGCGAAGACCCAGTGGTCGTAGCGGATGCCCGACCCCACGGCGTTGAGGAACGCCTCCTCGCTCATCTCGGGCCCGACGAGCTCGTCGGTCTGGCCGTACCAGGCCATCACCGGGACGTTGCGCAGCGACGCGAACGTCTCGGCGCTCGTCGGCGGCCCGACGATCGGGAACGCGCGCCCGAACAGGTCCGGCCAGCGGCTGGCCAGCCGGTAGGTGCCGCCGCCGCCCATCGAGTAGCCGGTGATGTCGGTGATGTCGGGATTGAGCTTGTAGTGGCGCGCGACGTCGTTCCACATCTCGAAGACGTCGGCCTCGGCGTAGCTCTTGTAGCTGCCGTCGGGCCCGCGGCCCTCGGGCGACGCGAAGATCGAGCCCTCGCCGCGCTCACCGAGCTGCTCGGCCTCGTGGCTGCCGAGGAACTCGTTGTAGTTGGCCGACAGCCCGTGCATGCTCAGCACGAAGCCGAAGCCCTTGGCCGGCACGGGCTTGTGCGGGACGTAGAGCGCGTAGGGCTGCAGCTGACCGAGCTGGCGTCCGGTGCATTCGCCGGAGTCGCCGGCCAGCGCCAGGATGCACTTGACGGTGTAGTCGACGCCCTGGCCGAAGACGAAGCGGCTCGCGAAGATCCGGTCGAGGTGGCCGGTCTGCGGCACGCCCGACTCGTCGTCGGTGCCCTTGGCCAGCTTGGCGAAGTCCACGCGCGCGCTGAGCGACGTCACGTCGCCGGAGGCCAGCAGGTCGGCCTGCCGGCGCTCGCGCCAGTACGCGGCGTCCTGGACCACGCCGACGTGGCCCTCGGCGATCGTGTTGGCGATGCCCGGGTCGTAGATGTGGGGCAGCGGCTCGCTGGTCCGGAAGGCCATGTTGAACAGCGCGGCACCCGAGGGCGCGGCACCGCCCGGCGCGGTGGCGGTCGCGGTCGTGCCGGGCGTGAGGTACGCCTTGGCCGCCGGGTCCCACAGCCCGACCCCGGCGGCCATGCGGACGGTCGCGGTGCCCGGGTTCCACGCCTCATGGGGCACGCGGACGTCGAACTGCCGGCGCTCGAGGTCGAGCGTGGCGGTCGGCGCGGGGGCGACCGCCTTGCCCGCGGCGTCGAGCAGCTCGGCGGTCGTGCCGTGCACGGTGAGGAACAGCTGCGCGGGCGAGGAGACGCCGGCGCCGTGCGGCCAGGCGACGGCGCTCGCCGAGTCGCCGAGTGCGATGGTGAACGCGGTCCGATCGGCGGCCTTGAGCGTGTTGACCGTCACGCGAAACGCCGTGGCCCTGGCCAGCGGCTTGACGCGCAGCTCGACGAGATCGGCGGCGTTGTTGGCGAACGTCGCGGTGTCGGTCGGGTAGCTCAGCGTGCCGTGCCGGGCCGAGAACATGTTCTCGGCCTGGTTGAACGGGTCCTGCGGATCGTCGGCGGCGCCTGCCGCGCCGTGATCGTCGAAGAGGAAGTCCTGGTAGAGGAACTCGCCGTCGCGGTAGGCCTCGGCACCCGAGACGAGGATCGGGTCGGCCTTCCACGGACCGGTGTTCTGCAGCTGCGGGGCGTCGGGGGCCGGCGCGTAGAGCAGGTCGGGGCCGGGGCGGGCGGCCTGGGCGGTACCGGCGAGGATGAGCGTGGCGAGCATCAACGCTCCGGAATTCAGCAGCTTCATGGCGGGGCATGATGCGACATCCGCGCGGTGCGTTGCGCAGGTTCACTCCGTCAGGACGGTGTCCTCGTCGGAATAGGCCGGCGCGCACGCGCAGACGATGCGCAGGACGTCCTCGCCGGTGTTCCAGATCTTGTGGCGCGCGCCCGGTGGGATGACCGCGCAGTCCCCCACGCGCACCTCGCGCTCGTCGTCGCCGACGCGCAGCCGGCCGGTGCCCGCCGTCACCAGGTAGAGCTCCTCGGTGCGCCGGTGGTAGTGCTCGGCGGTCGCGCCGCCCGGTGGGATCGACGCCTCGGCCAGGCTCTGGTTGACCGCCGGAGCGGAGACCGGCCCGGCCCACTCGCGGATCTCCGAGCCGTCCTTGGTGGTGAACGCCTCGATGTCGGCGTAGGCGGTGACGTCCATGGGCGCGAGCCTAGGGCGACCGGCCCGTCAACGCTCAGAGCCCGGGGCCGCTGCCAGACCCCGGGCTCCTGTGCGTTGGTTTCCCTTCACCGGCCGCCTGCGGACACAGGAGGAGAGACGTGTCCGGAGGCGTCTTGAGCCGATGAATTCAGTGAAGCGGGCCGCGGCCCGGATAGCGGCGACGCCGTGTACAAACTGAAGGCCCGGACCTTCGACGGCCGGTCCATTCAGAAGATGATGGCCTGGCGAACAGCCTCGCCGCGGGCCAGCCGGTCGAAGCCCTCGTTGAGCTCGTCGAGGCCCAGGCGGTGGGTCAGCAGGCGCTCGACGGGAAGCTGCCCGGCCTGGTGCAGCGCGATGAAGCGCGGGATGTCGCGGGCGGGCACCGACGATCCGAGGTAGGAGCCCTTGAGCGTCTTCTCCTCTGCCACCAGGCTGACCGCGGGGATGCTGAGCATCTGCTCGGGGTGCGGCAGGCCGACCGTCACCGTCGTGCCGCCGCGGCGCGTCGCGGCGTAGGCGTCGGCCAGGACGGCGGCGCTGCCGACCGTCTCGATCACGTGATCGGCCCCGCCGCCGGTGATCTCGCCGATCTCCTCGAGGCCCTCGGGTCCGGCCTGCACCGCGTGCGTGGCGCCGAGCTCCTTCGCCAGCGCGAGCTTGTCGGCGACGACGTCGACGGCGATCAGCGTGCTGGCGCCCGCCACCTTGGCGCCGAGCAGCGCGGCGAGGCCGACACCGCCGAGGCCGAACACGGCAACGCGGTCGCCCGGCGAGACATGCGCCGCGTGCAGGGCGGCGCCGACGCCGGTCAGCACCGCGCAGCCGAACAGCGCGGCGACGTCGAACGGCAGCTCGGGCGGGACCCGAACGGCGGAGTGCTGGGAGACGACGATGTGCTCGGCGAAGGCGGAAACACCGAGGTGGTGATGGTGCTCGTGCCAGCGCCGCTCGCCCGACAGCAGCGCGCCCGTGGCGTTGGCCGCGGCGCCCGGCTCGCACAGCGCGGCGCGCCCGGAGAGGCACGGCCCGCAGGTGCCGCAGGTCGGCACGAAGGTCAGGACCACGTGATCGCCGGGCGCGAGCGTGTCGACGCCGGCGCCGACCTCGACGACCTCGCCGGCGCCCTCGTGGCCGAGGACCATCGGCATGACGCGCGGGCGCGAGCCGTTGATGACCGACAGGTCGGAATGACACAGGCCGGCCGCCCGGACGCGGACGAGGACCTCGCCGGGGCCCGGGCCGTCGAGCTCGAGCTCCTCGATGACCAGCGGCCGCGACTCGGCGTAGGGCGCGGGCCGCCCCATCTCGGTCAGGACCGCGCCACGGACCTTCACGCCAGCCGCTCCAGCGCCGCGCGCAGACCGGCCGGGATGCCGGCGGGACGGCGCGTCCGGCGATCGACGAAGACGTGCACGAACCAGCCCGTGGCGATCGCCGGCTCGTCGCCCTGCTTGAACAGCCCGATCTCGTAGCGGACGCTCGAGTTGCCCAGATGCCCGACACGCAGCCCGGCCTCGACGACGTCGGGGAACGCGACGGCGGCGCGGTACTCGCAGTGCGACTCCGCGCACAGCCCGATCGTCTCGCCGCCGTGGATGTCGAGCCCGCCCTCCTTGATCAGGTAGGCGTTGATGACGGTGTCGAAGAAGGCGTAGTACTCGACGTTGTTGACGTGCCCGTAGACGTCGTTGTCGGCCCAGCGGGTGGGGATCGCCTCGATGTGCGGGTACTGATCGCGCGCGACCGTGTCAGCAGACATGCGCGGGAGAAGCTACAAGCCAACCTCGCCGCGAGCGGCTGCGTCGTCACCCCCATGGAGTGGGATCCGACATTGCGCACCCTGTACAAGCTGGCCGAGCGGGTGGAGGGAAGCGAGCTCGTCCGCGTCCACCAGGCGATCGCCAAACGCCGCTCGGAGCTGGCCCTCGAGGAGACGATGCCCTCCGCGCTGGCCCAGGCGGCCGCCGCGGCGCGGCCGCACAAGCCCCTGGCTCCGCCGCCCTTCGAGCCCGGTGACCGCGACAGCGTGCCACGGCTCATCCGGCGGCCGGGCGAGCGCAAGAACCGCATCGCCCCGCCCGAGTAACGGCTCAGATCAGCGTCTCGTGATCGAGGCGCAGGAACTCGCGCAGCGCGTCGGGATCGAACTGGGTCCCCGCCTGCGCCGACATCTCCTCGAGCGCCTCGGCCACCGTCCACGCCGGCTTGTACGGGCGGGCGTGGGTCAGCGCGTCGAACACGTCGGCGATCGCCGTCAGCCGGCCCGACAGCGGGATCGCGGCGCCCGCCAGCCCGTGCGGGTAGCCGCGGCCGTCCCAGCGCTCGTGGTGGGTCAGCGCGATCTCGGCGGCCAGCTCGAGCAGCTCGGAGGAGCCCCCGGCCAGCAGCTCGGCGCCGGTCTGCGTGTGGCGCTCCATGCGCTTGAACTCCTCCGGCGTCAGCGGGCCGGGCTTGAGCAGGATCGAGTCGGGCAGCGCGAGCTTGCCGATGTCGTGCAGCGGCGCGGCGAGCTCGAAGCGCCGGACCGTGTCCTCGTCGGCGCCGCAGCGATGGCCCAGCAGCGCGACGGTCGTGCCGACGCGGCGGGTGTGCTCGCCCGTCGCGTCGTCGCGGAATTCACCCGCACGCGCGAGGCGCTCGACCACGTCGAGCCGGGCCGCCTCGAGCTCGGCCGTCCGCTCCTCGACGCTGCGGGCCAGGTCGCGCTGGAGCTCGCGCTGCTCGAGCTGCAGCGCTCGCAGCTGCAGCGCGTTGCGCACGCGCAGATGGACCTCGTCGGGATCGAACGGCTTGACCAGGAAGTCGCGCGCGCCGAGCTCGAGCGCCTGGTGCTTGGAGCCCGGTCCCTGCTGGTCGGTCAGCACGAGCACGGGCAGTGCCACCGGCGCGCGTATCTGCGAGGCCAGCTCCCCCAGGACGGTCAGGCCGTCGGCGTCCGGAAGCGCCACGTCGAGCAGCAGCAGGTCGGGTGGTTCGAGCCGGCAGCGCTCGACGCAGGCCGCGGCGCTGGTCAGCCCCACGACGTTGGTGAACCCCCACGTCGAGAGCAGCGCCTTGAGCAGCGCGACGTTCGCCTCCCGGTCGTCGAGAACGACGACGCGCAGCCGCTCGATGGCGCGGCCTTCGACCGGGGCTCGTGCTCGGTGGGAATCCGGGGGGTGTGGCATCCGTGCGCTCGTGGCGACCTTCCCCCACCCTCGCGCTCTCCCTGCGGCGGTTGCGTAACCGGGAGGTTTCGGGTGGCCTGGGCACCAAAAGCGCTACTGAGCGCCGTCGGGCACGGGTCAGCGAGACTGCCTCCCATGCACGACTGGTGGCCCGACGAGCGGCTCCATGCCGGACGCGAGCACTTCGACGAGGAGCACGCACGGCGCTACGACGCCAAGATGGACGCAGAGGCCGCCGCGGAGGTACGGCTGCTCCAGGAAGCAGGCGCGCTTGGTGCGGACTCGGTGGTGGTCGACCTCGGCGCGGGGAGCGGGCAGTTCACGACGGCGGTGGCACCCCACTGCGCGCGGGTCGTCGCCGTCGACGTCTCGCCGATCATGCTCGGCGTCCTGCGCGAGAAGCTGGAGCGGGCGGGCGTCGCGAACGCAGCGGCGGTGGACGGCGGCTTCCTGACATATGAGCACAGCGGCGAGTCCCCCGGCCTCGTCTACAGCCGTCTGGCGCTGCATCACCTCCCTGACTTCTGGCAGGCGATCGCACTGACACGTATCGCCGAGATGCTCCGGCCGGGAGGGTTCTTCCGGTTGTCGGACGTCATCTACTCCTTCGAGGCCGCCGAGGCCGAGGCGAAGATCGAGGCGTGGATCGACGCGAGCATGGCCGCTGACGTTGAAGCCGGGTGGACCCGTGCCGAGCTCGCCGAGCACGTGCGTGATGAGAACTCCACGTTCACCTGGCTGCTGGAGCCGATGATCGAGCGAGCGGGCTTCGTCATCGCTGATGCCAGATACAGCGCTGACGGGATGGAGGCGCAGTACCTGTGCCGCAAGCGCTGAGCTAGCCGTCGGTGCCCAGCCGGGGCGGCGGCGAGCGGTACGTCGCGGGCGTCTCGGAGAGCGTGATCGGGTTGCGGACGAGGCTGACTGCCGAGCCATCGGGGCGGTCGATCGAGGTCAGCGGGTCCAGGCCGAGGCGCTCGGCGAGAGCGATCGCCGCGGCGATGTCGTTGACCGGTCCGGCCGGGACGCCGGCCTCGGCGAGGCGCTCGCTCCAGGCGGCGACCGGGCCGGTGGCGAGGTGGGCTTCGAGTGCTGTGCGCAGGGCGTCGCGGTGCATGACGCGGTCGGCGTTGGTCGCGTAGGCGGGGTCGCTCGCCAGCGCGGCGTCTCCGAGCACGTCGCACAGTGCGGCGAACTGCCGGTCGTTGCCGACGGCCAGCGCGAGGTCGCCGTCGGCGCAGCGCAGGACCTCGTAGGGGGCGATGCTCGGGTGCGCGTTGCCCATGCGCTGCGGTACGACGCCGGCGATCGTCTGCGCCGAGGACTGGTTGACGAGCGCGGCGAGCAGCGAGGTCAGCAGGTCGACCTCGACCCGCTGGCCGCGGCCGCTCTCGTGGCGGTGCTCGACGGCCGCGAGGATCCCGACGGTGGCGAACAGCCCGGCGACCACGTCGACGAGGGCGACGCCGACCTTCTGGCCCGGCCCGCCGGGATCGCCCGTGATGCTCATCAGCCCGCCGACGGCCTGGACGAGCAGGTCGTAGCCGGGCAGCGCCGCCCCGGCGCCGCGGCCGAAGCCGCTGATCGAGCAGTAGATGAGCCGCGGGTTGGCGGCGGACAGCTCCTCGTAGCCCAGGCCAAGGCGCTCCATGACGCCCGGCCGGAAGTTCTCGATGACGACGTCGGCGGTACGGGCCAGCTCGAGGATCCCCCCGCGCCCGTCCTCGGTCGCCATGTCGACGGCGACGCTGCGCTTGTTGCGGTTGACCGAGGAGAAGTACGTGCTCAGCCCGTCGTCGCCGAACGGCGGGCCCCAGGTGCGCGTGTCGTCGCCGGTGCCCGGCCGCTCGACCTTGATCACCGTCGCGCCGAGATCGGCCATGACCATCGTGGCCAGCGGCCCGGCGAGGATGCGCGAGAGGTCGAGGACGACGAGGTTGCCGAGGGCGCCGGGCATGGGCGGACCCTAAGCGCCTCGCCGATTACGCTGCCGCGATGCACGAGGTCCGGTCCGGCGTCTGGCACTGGGAGGCGCGCCATCCCGAGTGGAACGAGAAGCAGTGGTGGGGTCCGCTCGTCTGCTCCTACGCGGTCGACGACGGCAAGCGGCTGGTGCTGTTCGACCCGCTCGACCCGCCCGCCGAGATCGACGCGCTGGCTCGCCAGCGCGAGACCGCGATCGTCCTGACGTGCCCGTGGCATCGGCGCGGCGCGCCCGCGCTCGGCGAGCGCTACGACGCGACCCTCTACGTGCCGCCCGCCGACGAGGGCGACCCGGACCCGGTGGACGGCACCGTCTACCGCGAGGGCGACGAGCTGCCGATCGGCGTGCGCGCCTACGCCGGGATGGAGCCCAACGACCTCGTTCTGTGGGTCGAGGGCCACAGGGCGCTCGTCGCCGGAGACACGCTGCAGGATCGCGGCGAGGGCATGCGGTTCCTGGGCGACGAGGACAACAACGTCCCGGGCGGCTTCGACGTCGAGGCGATTCGCGCGGGACTGCGGCCGCTGCTCGAGCTGCCGGTCGAGGTCGTGCTGCAGACCCACGGCGGGCCCGCCGACGCGGCGGCGCTGCGCCGCGCGATCGGTCAGTGAAGTCCGCGCCGGACCAGGACGAGCGGCCACCAGCGAGGGCGCCGGCGCTTCGCGGCCACGACGGCCGCACCGCCCTCCTTGGGCGGTGCGGCGCCGATCGCGGCGATGTGCCGCAGGCGCGCCTCGTCGACCGGACGAGCCGCGCGGAGCGTCAGCTCATGCATTCGCGAGTACACGCCGTGACCTCCTAGACCGTGGCCGGCACGGGATCGGGGCGGACGAGGACGACGTCGGCCACCTCGATGACCTCGTCGGCCGGAAGGCCGGCCCGCTGGGCGTGCTCGCGGACCTTCTCGGGGCTGCTGGCCTGGTAGATGCAGACCGTCCCGAGATCGCCCGAGGCCTCGGCCAGCACGTAGCTGCGGATCCAGCGGATGTCCTCGGACATCTCGTTGTCGCCGACGTCGCCGGACTTCGCCGCCGCCGCCTCGAGGTCGCCGGGCGCGCTCCAGCCGTTGCGGCGCAGGATCACGTAGGTCTTCATGTCGTTCGTGGTGCTCATGGGGTTCCTTTGGGTGGTTGGTGATGGCGCTGTGCGTTGCCATCACCACTTGACCACTCGCCGGGACCCCCGACAATCGGCAGACCACCCTGAACTTTTGGGGCCCGCGGACGGGTCCCCTGAGACCCCGTTGTCAGCCCGTCGCCGCGTGCAGCGGCGCGCCCAGCGCGGCGGCCAGCTCGTCGCGCGAGCCGACGCCGAGCTTGCGGTAGGAGGACGCGAGGTGCGTCTCCACCGTCTTCATGCTGAGGAACAGCTCCTGGGCGATCGCGCGGTTGCCCTTGCCGGCCGCCGCCAGGGCGCAGACCTGCTGCTGGCGTGGCGTCAGCGCACCCTCGCCCTCGATGGCCGCGCGGCGCGGGCGCAGCCCGGTGGCCACGAGCTCGCGGCGGGCGCGCTCGGCCAGCAGCGTGGCGCCGAGCGCGTCG
>JBJMLA010000129.1:0-39489 GCA_045805505.1 Solirubrobacteraceae bacterium | reverse complement strand
CGATGATGTGATCGAGCCGCTGGCGGATGTCGATGATCTCCTTGGCGTGGATCTCGATGTCCGTCGCCTGGCCCTGGAAGCCGGAGCTGACCTGGTGGATCAGGACCTTGGCGTTGGGGAGCGCCATGCGCTTGCCCTCGGCGCCGGCGGTGAGAAGGAGGGCGCCCATGCTCATCGCGATGCCGACGCAGATCGTCTGCACGTCGGGCTTGATGAACTGCATGGTGTCGTAGATCGCGAGGCCGGCGTAGACGCTGCCGCCCGGCGAGTTGATGTACAGCGAGATGTCCTTGTCGGGATCCTCGCTCTCGAGGTGCAGCAGCTGCGCGACCACGAGGTTGGCGATCTGATCGTCGACGGGAGTCCCGAGGAAGACGATGCGCTCGCTGAGGAGGCGCGAGTAGATGTCAAAGGCGCGCTCGCCGCGTGACGTCTGCTCTACGACCATCGGGACAAGGGGGCTCATCGGCTCTCGCTTCTTCTCTCTCTCGGGGTCGGATCCTGCACGGCGGAGGCTAGCGACCCGCGTCATGCTGTCCGGATGGCTCTCCCCATCGATCTGGCCGACGTCGAGCGGGCGGCGGCGAGGCTGAAGGGCGTGGCGCACCGCACGCCGCTGGTCACGTCGCGGACGCTCGACGGCCTGGCCGGCGCGGAGATCGTCCTCAAGGCCGAGGGCTTTCAGCGCATGGGCGCGTTCAAGTTCCGGGGCGCCTACAACGCGGTCTCGCAGCTCAGCGACGCCGAGCTCGAGGCCGGGGTCGTCGCTTCCTCTTCGGGCAACCACGCGCAGGCGCTGACGCTGGCGGCGTCGCTGTGCCGCACACGGGCGACGATCCTCATGCCCACCGACGCGCCGGCGAGCAAGCGCGCGGCGACCGAGGGCTACGGCGCGGAGGTCATCGAGTTCGACCGCTGGTCCGACGACCGTGACGCGATGACGCTCCAGGTCGCCGCCGAGCGCGGCGCCGCGCTGATCCACGCCTACGACGACCCCCGGATCATGGCCGGCGCGGGGACGTGCGGGCTCGAGCTCGTCCAGGACGCGGACGGGCTCGACGTGGTGGTGGTGCCGTGCGGCGGCGGCGGGCTCCTGAGTGGATCGCTGGTCGCCGTCAAGGCCCTGTCCCCCGGCTGCCGCGTCGTCGGCGTCGAGCCCGAGGCGTCGGCCGACGTGCGGGCGTCGTTCTCGTCGGGAGCGCGGGTGTCCGTCGAGGTGGGCCGCAGCATCTGCGACGGCCAGCTGCTCGCCACGCCCGGAGCCCGGACGTGGGAGGTCATCAGCGCGCTGGTCGACGATGTCGTGACGGTGTCCGACGACGAGGTCCGCGACGCGATGCGCCTGCTGTTCGAGCGCTGCAAGATCGTGGCGGAGCCCAGCGGGGCGAGCGCGCTCGCCGCCGTCCTGGCCGGGCGCGTGGCCGGCAAGCGGGTCGGCGTGATCCTGTCGGGCGCGAACGTCGACGCGGCGCGCTTCGCGCAGCTGCTGGCGTCGTGAACCGCTACTTCGGCGGCAGCGAGCGCGCGTAGGCCACGCCGCGCGCCACCCACGGCGTCACGTCGTCGGCGTCGACGCGCAGCCAGCCGCGCATCTGCTTGCCGCGCATCTCGAACGGCGCGGCGCCCGGCTCGCGCAGCAGCGCGTCGGTCTCCTCGGGCGCGCAGCGGACCATCAGGCCGCCCTTGCCGCTGGCGGCGATCGCCATGTGGCCGCGCACCAGGAACGCCAGGCCACCGAACATCGCCTTCTCGTCGGCGATGACGTCGGCGGCGGCGAGGGCTTCCCGGATCTCCCCGGCGAGGCCCTCGTCGTACATCAGGCCTTCTGGGGCTCGGCGGGAACCGCCGTCGCGTGCTCGACGAGGAAGTCGATCGCCATGCGCTGGGCGAGGTCCTCCTTGAGCTCGTCGAGGCGACCGGACTTCTCGAGGCGGTCGCGGAGCCTCTCGGGCGTGGTGTCCTCGCGCGCGGCGGTCGACTGCAGCGCGTCGAGGATGTCGCCGTCGGAGGCCTCGAGGGTCTCGGCCTCGATGACGGCGGCGAGCACGGCCTCGCGGCGCAGTGCCTGCTCGGCGTCGGGCATCGCCTCGGCGATGATGTCCTCCTCCTCCTTGCCGGAGATCTGGAGGTACATCTCCTTGTTGATCCCCTGGTGGGAGAGCTGGTGCATCATCCGCTCGAAGAGCTCGCCGGCGCGAGCGCGGGCCAGCGCCTCGGGCACCTCGATGGTGGCCTTGGCGGCCACGGCGTCGAGGACGCCCTCGCGGTACTCGGCCTCGGCCTTGTCGGCGTCGGCCTCGCGCAGCTTGGTGGTGATGTCCTCGCGCAGCTCGTCGATCGAGTCGAAGCCGCCGGCCTCCAGCGCGAACTCGTCGTCGAGCTCGGGGAGGCGCTTGCGCTTGATCTCCTTGACGGTCACGGCGAACTCGGCGGCCTTGCCCTGGAGGTGCTCGGCGCCGTAGTCGTCGGGGAAGCTCAGCGACACCGTGCGGTCCTCGCCGGCCGCGGCGCCCTCGAGCTGCTCCTCGAAGCCGGGGATCAGGCGGCCGGTGCCGAGCTCGACCATCTGGTCGCGGCCCTCGCCGCCCTCGAAGTTCTCGCCGTCGATCGAGCCGACGTAGTCCATGACGACGAAGTCGCCCTTGGCCGCGGGCTCCTCGACCGTCTCGAGGCGCGCGCCGCGCTCGCGCAGCTGCTCGAGCTCGGCGTCGATGTCGGCCTGGTCGGGCTCGGCCTCGCGGCGCGGGACCTCGACGCCCTTGTAGTCGCCGAGCGTCGCGGTCGGGCGCACGCCGATCTCGAAGTGGAACTTCAGCGGCTCGCCCGCCGCCGGCAGGTCGCTCATGTCGAGGTCCGGGTCGCCGACCGGATGGATCTTGGCGTCCTCGAGCGCCTCGACGTACCACTTGCCCAGCGAGCCGCGGACGGCCTGGTCGAGCACGGCCTCGCGCCCGAAGCGCTTGATGACGACCGGCGTCGGCACCTTGCCGGCGCGGAAGCCGGGCATCTTGATGTCCTTGCCGAGGGCCTTCGCCGCCTGCTCGAGGGAGCGATCGACTTCCTTCGGGGAGACCTCGGCCTCCACGCGCACGCGCGAATCGGGCAGTTCGGTGACGGTCGTCTGCATCGCGACGACGATAGCGTCGGGGCGTGCGCCCGCGCCCCCGTTTCGCCGCCTGGCTCTACACCGGTCCCGTCGGTCACCTCTACGCGGGCACGGCCGACCTGGTGCTGCTGGTAGTGCGCTACCGCTGGGCCCGGGCGCGCGGCCGGCTGTAGGCGGCCGCTAGTCGTTGAGGGCGAAGATCGGCCACATGCCGGGCACGCCCTTGAGGGTGTGGTTGCCCTTGAACTCGAAGTCCAGCCCGGAGCCGACCACGGTCCCGTAGGCGGTCCCGGAGGCGATGATCTCGCCCGGCTCCGCCAGCCCGGCCACGCGCGAGGCGATGTGCACCGCCATCCCGCCGACGTCCTCGCCGATGATCTCGCACTCGCCCGTGTGCAGCCCGACGTGCAGCTCGAGGCCCAGCGCGCGGACGGCTTCGACGATCGCTCGCGCACAGCGCAGCGCGCTGGAGGGCGGACCGTCGAAGACGATCAGGAACGCGTCGCCGATCGTCTTGACGACGCTGCCGCCGTAGCGCTCGACGACGTCGCGGACGTCGCGCTCCTGATGGGCCAGCAGGTCGCGCCACTGCCCGTCGCCCATGCGGGCGGCGTGGCCCGTAGAGTCCACGATGTCGGTGAACAGGACGGTCAGCATGGCGCGCTGGACCCCCCCGCTGCTGCGCCCGCCGGTCAAGAACTCCTCGAGCTCGCCGAGCAGGGCGTCGGGATCGCCGAGCGACGGTAGGTGGTCGCGGCCGGGGAGCTCGACCAGCCGCGCTCCCGGCACGTGCTCGGCGATGTAGCGCGAGTGGCGCACGTCGATGAGCGGGTCCTGCGTCCGGTGCACGGCGATCGTCGGGACGTTGATGTCCTCCAGCACGCCCCGCGCGTCGACCGTCTCCTGGTAGTCGACCATCCGCCGCAGCGTGCCGGGGCTCAGCGACGCCCGTTCCATCCGGCCCAGCCACAGGCGCAGTCGCTCGTCGTCGGCGCGGCTCTGCGCGACGAGCGGCAGCACCGAGCCCTGCCCCCACGCGCTGGACTGCGCCGCGAAGCGCGCGACGCGCTCCTCGGGCTTGGACGCCCACTCGTAGCCGTCGGTGGCCATCGTGCGGATGATCGGCGCGTAGAACAGCAGCGCGCGGCACCGCTCGGGGAACATCGCCGCGAACTGCGCGGCCAGGGCTCCCCCGCCGGTGTAGCCGAGCACCGCGGCGCGCTCGCTGCGCGCCGCGTCGAGGATCGCGGCGATGTCCTCGGCGTCCTGCTCGAGCGTGAAGTCCTCGGGCAGCTGGTCGCTCATCCCGGTCCCGCGGCGGTCGAAGATGATCACGCGGGCGAACTCGCCCATGCGGTTGAAGAACCGCGCCATCCCGGGCTCCTCGAGGACGACCTCGATGTGGGACAGGATCCCGGGCACAAAGACCAGGTCGACCTCGCCCTCGCCGACCGTGCGGAAGGCGAGCGTGACCTCGCCGTTGCGCGCGTACTGGACGGGACCCACCATGGAGACCCGAGCCTACGGCGTGTACGGCGGTGTCTGCCCGTGGCGCCGGTAGGCCCGGACGAGCGCGCGCTTGGTCCGCGCGAGCGACCGGCGGTCGTGCGCGAGCCGCCACGTGATGCGCAGCGTGCCGCTCGCCGCCGGCAGGCGCAGCAGGCGGCCGCCGACGGCCTGCCCCCCGGCCCGGACGCCGCGCGCGCCCGCGGGGACCGTCCACCACAGCGGGACCCCCTCCGGGCCGCTCCAGCGCAGCGTCGCGCCGCCGGCGGTGCTCCGCAGCGCCACCGTGACCCTGCCGTGGCGCGTCGGCGCATCGCGCAGCGCGACGAGCCGGTGGCCGCCCAGCCATGCCGGCGACAGCGCGCCGAGCAGCTGCAGGCCGTCGCCACGCTCGCGGACGAGCATGTTGCGCAGCAGCGCGACCAGCTCGGCGGAGCACCAGGCGTGGGGCGCGAGGTTGTCGGCGATCAGCCGGCGCCCGTAGGGGCGGGTGCCCAGCTCGAAGCAGCCGTCGGTCGACGTGAGATGCGCGAGCTCGGCGTAGAGCCCGTCGACGACCGCGCGCTGGCGCCCGGCCGCGAGATCGGTCTGGAAGACGCGGAAGCCCAGGTAGCCGTGCAGCGACGTGCCGTACGTCGCGATGCCCTCGGCGAACGAGGCGCGGGTGCGGCGCATCGTCGCGGTCACCTGCGGATCGCGCGGCGCGAGCACCGGGTAGGGCCAGGCGGCCCAGAGGTTGCCCCAGTCGTGGCCGCCCGGCGCGTCGAGCGCCGGCGGGATCGGCCCTCCGCGGTCGCGCAGCACCGCGGTCACCCGCGCCCGCAGGTCGTCGCGGTCGGCGCGCCACTGCAGCGCGAGGTCCGCGCGACCCGCGGCGTCGGCCAGGTCCGCGGCCGCGTCGAGCCCGGCCACCGCCCAGAAGTCGTCGCCGGGCAGATGGCCGACCACCAGCTCGTTGTCGTGCGGGTCCGACGCCGGCACGAGGCCGAGCGGGTCCGCCGCGCGGGCGGCGCGCAGCCAGTCGGCGGCGCGTTGCACCGCGGGAAGCCAGCGGGCGGCGAACACCGCGTCGCCGCTGAGCCGGACGTGCTCGCCGAGGCCCCACAGCGCCTGGCCGATGCCGTCCATCTGGCCGGGCCGCGAGATGAACAGCCCCCCCTCCTGCTGCCAGTCGGCGAAGTACTCGAGGTCCTCCCGCGCGGGCACGGGCAGGCCGGCGAGGTCGAGCGCCTGGGCGATGATGGCCGTGTCGCGCAGCCAGAACGAGTGGTACTGCAGCTTGTTGACCGTCTGGACCCAGCGGTCGCCCAGGCGATAGCGCGGCTCGAGCAGCTGCACGACGCTGGCCCGCCAGGCGTCGCGGACCGCCGGCTCCGGAAGGTCGAGCACGGTGCCGCCGCCGAGCGTGGCGCGCCAGCGGCGGACGACGGCCAGCCGATGCTGCTCGAACGAGCTCGATCGCAGCGCGGCGACCTCCGCCGCCGACAGCGCGCGCGGCGTGATGGGGATGCGCAGATCGAACGAGGTCGCGGCGCCGGGAGCGAGGCGCCGGCGCAGCTCGACGCGGCCGACGAGCGACGACGGGGCGTGCGCTCGCCCCTGTCCGCCGCGGGTCGCGGCTGCCCCGGCCCACGTGTACAGGACGCGGCCGTCGCGCGTCACCGCGCCGTCACCGACCGCGTGGACGGCGGCGGCGTCGAAGGCCTCGCCGGGCTGCGTGTAGAGCCCCGGCACGGTCGGCAACGAGGGCCGCACGAAGCGAAACGTCCAGCGCCCGCTGCCCTGGCGCCGGCCGCCCGACCACTGCGTCGCGGTGATCCACCGGGCCACCGCTCGTCGCTCCGACCGGTTGACCGCGTCGACGTGGACGAACACCGCGGGGGTCTCGCCCGCGTCGTCGGCGAACGTCGTCAGCGCATAGCGGACCCCGCCCGCGGTCGCCGAGGACGTCAGCACCGGGTAGCGGCCCGCGACCCGGTGCCGGGTGCGCACGTCCCAGGGCCGCGGCCGCGCGCCGTAGCGGAAGGCGTACTCCGCGGCGCCCGTGTAGATCGAGCCCTCGGGCGTGATCTCGGCTCCGGCCACCTCGCCGGGAACCGTCAGCTGATCGGTCGGGGCCGCCAGGAAGCCGGCCGCGTGCGCCGCGGGGGCGACGAGGAGCCAGACCATCGCGGCGAGGATCGGCAGGAGGCGCACCGGCGCCCAAGCTAGAGGCTCTCAGCCGGTGAACGGGAGCTGACCGACCACCCGGCACAGCTCGAAGACGCGGTGCACATGGCGCGGCCCGCGCAGGATCTCCAGGACGCGGCCGGCCAGGCGGGCGTGCAGGTCGGCCTCGATGAGGACGGCGACGCCCGCCGAGTCGGTGAAGTCCAGGCCGCTGAGATCGACCACGACGCGGTCGTTGCGGGCGACGGCGTCACGCAGGGCGCGGCCCAGTTCGCGGCTGCTGGCGATGTCGAGCTCACCGAACAGGACGACGCAGACCGCATCCTCCTCGTAGTCGGCGCGCAGCGCGAGCGTGGCGGTGCGCAGATGAGACATGCTTGCCTCCCTCCCGAGTGACTGGACCGCTGGTGCCCTCCCCCATCCGCTGTGGGCTGGGGATCGTCGCCGGCGCCTGCCGTGGCCCGCATCCCCGCGTGGGGAGACAGCGGACCGACGCCAAACCTAGACCAGCGGTGCGATCCCGGCCAGCAAGGGTGTTGCGAGCCAACGCCGGCGGGTAGGCCAGCCGCATGATCGGAGCCATCATCCTCGGCCTTGTCGCCGGTTTCATCGCCAAGCTGCTGGTCCCGGGCCGCGATCCGGGCGGGTTCTTCGTGACCATCGCCATCGGCCTCGCGGGCGCCCTCGTCGGCTACTTCATCTTCACCAAGGCGCTGGGCATCGGCGACGACGACATCTTCGACCTCGGCGGCCTGCTCGGCGCGATCGTCGGCAGCGTCATCGTGCTGCTCGGCTACCGCAAGCTGATCGGCACCGGCGACGGCCGAGCGCGCACCGTGTAGCCACGGCCGCCGACGCGCGTCGTGGCCGGCGAGCTCACCTACCACGTCGAGCTGTCACTTCCGGCGGCGGCGATGGGGCTTCGCGACGCGTTGGACGAAGCTCTGCACCGCAGCGACCGCCACATCGGCGTCATCACCGGTTCGCGCGACGGCGCCTTCTATCTCGGCATCGTCCTCGATGCCGACGGGGCCGACAGCGCACGGGATCGGGCGCTGGAGCTCGTCGCCGCTGCCCTTGACGCGCTTGCTGGTTCCGAGCTGACCCCGCAGCTCCGGGTGGGTTCGGTCCGTGGTCGTCCGGCGCTTGCCGGGCGTCCGCGCCGCGTGCCCGGTGCGCCGGCTCTTGCCTACCGATCCGCCCCGCTTCCCGGGGGCCGTGTGATCAGGGCCGCGTCCGAGGGACCGCTCGGCGACTGGTACGCCTTCACCGAGGAGGACCCCGGCAGGGTGGTCGCGGGCCGCTCCCTGCGGGAGGTCCTCGACGAGCTGCTGCAGCGTCCGTGGGGCCGGCCGCCGGCGTGGCTCGACGAGGCGCTCGCGGCGCTGGCCGGCCATACGACCGACGACGGCGTCCGCTACGCCTGCCCGTGTTGTGATGCGTTGACGCTCGACGAGCCGCCGCCCGGCACGCACGCCATCTGCGGGGTCTGCCGCTGGGAAGACGACCGCGTGCAGTTCCGCGATCCGGACCTCCGTGGGGGCGCCAACCGGATGAGCCTGCGCGAGGCCCGTGACGACTACAAAGACGAGGGGTGAGCGACGGGACTCGAACCCGCGACCGCCTGGACCACAACCAGGAGCTCTACCAACTGAGCTACGCCCACCAAGCGCGGGTGAGTCTAGATGGTCGGCTCGCCTTCCCGGGCGGATGACGTTCCTTCGCACAACGATCGGGTAGCACGGCACGCATGGCTTCCACAGAGACCCCTGCGCGCGACGCCGTCCTCGTCAAGTACCTCAACGAGGCATTCGGCAAGGAGAAGCAGCTCGAGACCAATCTCACTGCGCTCATCGCCCGCGCTCAAAACCACAAGACGCTCAAGAAGGGACTTCAGGACCACCTGAAGGTCACGAAGAACCAGTCCCGCGAGCTGCAGAAGCGCATCAAGGCGCTCGGCGGCAAGGCGGAGGCCGGTCCCGACCTTCCCGGCCCCGACGCGATCACCGGCGCCGGCAGCGCCGTCGCCAACGTGGCCAACCGCGCGGTGGCCGCCGCCAAGGGCCCCGTCCAGATGCTGCGCGGCACCGGCGAGGCCGACAACATGCTGCGCAACGTTCGTGACGCGTTCTGGAACGAGGCCGAGGAGATCGGCCACTACAACGTGATCGAGCAGGTCGCCGAGAAGCTCAAGGACCGCGAGACGGCGCAGCTCGCCAAGCGCTTCCGGCGCGAGGAGGAGCGGATGCAGAAGTTCCTCGAGCGCCAGATCAAGGCCCTCGTCGGCGAGGTCATCAAGGAGGAGGTCCCCGCCGCCGAGCGGCGTGGCTCCAGCGGCTCGAGCAGCCGCCGGTCGAGCGCCGGCAGCTCGCGGTCGCGCTCGCGCGCGGCGTCGTCGGGCAGCAGCTCGTCGTCGTCCTCCTCGTCGTCGTCGTCGCGCAGCTCCGGCTCGTCGTCGCGCAAGGCCGCGGGCCAGAAGGCCGCCGCCACGCGCACCCGCAAGGCCGCGACGAGCTCGGCCAAGAGCACCGCGAAGTCGGCGGGCACCACGGCCAAGAAGGCCGGCACCACCGCCCGCAAGACCGGCAGCGCCGCGCGCTCGACGGCCAAGCGCGCTACCCGCAGCTCCTAGACGTCTGCGCTGTGCCCGCGGGGGACTGCCCCGCGGGCGCACCGGGAACGTCGACGGCATGCTCGCCTTCGCCGGAGGATCGATGATCTTCCTCGCCTTCGTCATCGTGTTCCTCCTCGCCGTCGTCTATGCGTTCTTCACGCGGACCGGCAGCGGGATCAACCAGCGCCCGAGCGACGGCCGCGGCGGCGCGCCCGGGGCCGAGGGCGCCAGCCGCATCAGCAGCGCCGAGCGCGAGCACTGAGGCTCACCGGCAGCGGGCGATGCGGCCCGCGCGCCGCTGCGCGACGAGCGGTGCGTGGTTCGATCGGCCCTGGGAGGTGGTGATCCACACCGGCAGGCGTGCCGGGCGGGCCAGACGCCGGCACCCGCGCCCCGAAAGGTTCCACGCCACGGTGACCACGCGTTCCTGACCGGGGCGCAGGGCGAAGTTCGGCACGGGCGCCGGGCGGGGCTCGTCATCCGACGGCGGCGCGCTCACCGCGACGGCGCCGGCGCACCCCTGCGGCGTCGTGGCCGGGCAGCGCAGGCGAACGCGGACGGCGCTGGGACCCACCCGCGCGGGCGGTACGACGCGCGGAACACCGCAGGCTGCGGGCAGGTCCGGCTCGGGCCGCGATCCGCCCACCTCCCACACCGTGAAGCGGGTGGTCAGGCAGGAGGTGATGCGCAGAGCGACTCGCCGGCCGTCGAAGTCGCCGGGGGTCGCCTCGGTGTCCAAGGAGCCGAGCAGCGAGCCGTCCAGCGACCAGACACGTAGGAGCGCGCGGCCATACGGCTGCAGCGGCTCGCGCGTGAGCAGCCGACCGCCGGCGACGGCGACGGGCTCACCGGTCATCGGCGTGGGCTCCCACCCGGTCGCACCGGGAGCCCACCGGCGCACCGACCCGGACGAATCGGCGTACAGCAGCGTGCCGTCGTGCAGCAGCACGTGGGCAGAGGGGAAGACGGGACCCGTGTGGCTGAGCACCTCTCCCGTCCTCCAGTCGCTGACCGTCAGGCTGCCGTCGGACCCCGCCGAATCCACGTACCGGCCCGCCAGGTGCAAGGCGCCGTTCGTCGGCAGCGGGGTGTCCTCGCCCGTCTCGAGGTCCCGGACGACCGGCGACACCACGGTCTGGCGCCCGGGGACGCGGCACTGCGGAACGATCCCCACCTGGGTGTCGTCGGGCAGGATCGTCAACGCGGGTTCCGGACAGCTCCCACAGCGCTCTGGCGCGCAGATCGGGACGTCCACGCCGCGCCCGCCCACCTCCGCGAACCACGTCACCGCGGGATTGTCGACGTAGTAGGCGCCGCCGATGATCGCCTCGTACCGGCGTACGCCCTGCAGCAGGAACACTCCGTCGCCCGCGCGCACGAACTCGAAGCGCGGGCCGTCGCCGGCGGGATGGGCGGGCACCGCGAACGCCGCGAGCCGCTCGGGGAACCGTCCGAGCGACAGCCGCCACATCGTGATCACGAGGCCGGACTGCGTCGCCACCAGGAGGGCGTCCGGCGCGAACACCGGCCCTGCGGCCAGACCCACGTCGAGCCCGCCGTGGGGGTCGAAAGTGCCACCGACCACCTGACCCGGGCGCGGCTCGGTCGGGAAGTCGAGTGCGCGCGCTGGAACTGCGGGAGCGAGGAACAGCACCGCGAGGAGGGCCGGCAGGCACTTGCGCACACCTGGGGAAACGGCCGATCCGCCGAGAAGTCGCGCAGCCACCCGGTCGGCGGGCGTGAAAGGCTGTCGCGCATGAGCACGGTGCGCGATGCGACGTTCGAGCTGTTCCGGCGGCACGGGATGACGACGATGTTCGGCAACCCGGGATCGACCGAGCTGCCGATGCTCGCGGATTTCCCCGCGGACTTCCGGTACATCCTCGGCCTGCAGGAGGCGGTCGTCGTCGGCATGGCCGACGGCTACGCGCAGGCGTCGGGGACGGTGACCCACGTGAACCTGCACACGGCGCCCGGCGTCGGCAACGCGATGGGCGCGCTGTTCAACGCGCAGGCCAATCACTCGCCGCTGCTCGTCACCGCCGGTCAGCAGGTGCGGGCGCAGATCACGATGCAGGCCAACCTGACCAACCGCGACGCGACGCGGGTGGTCCACCCGTACGTCAAGTGGGCGTTCGAGCCGCCGCGGGCCGCCGACGTGCCGGCCGCGATCGCGCAGGGCATCCACCGGGCGTCGCTGCCGCCGAAGGGCCCGGCGTTCGTCTCGATCCCGATGGACGACTGGACCGAGGAGGTCGCCGACGACGACGTCAAGTGGGTGACGAGCCGGACGGTCACCGGCCGGGCCGGAGCGGACCCGGACGTCGTGGCGGACATCGCGCGGCGGCTCGAGTCGGCGCGCAAGCCGATCATGGTCGCGGGCCCCGACGTCGATGCGTCCGGCGCGTGGGACCTGGCCATCGCGCTGGCCGAGAAGCAGCGCCTCGGCGTGTGGGCCTCCCCCGCTCCCGGCGGGGGCCGGCTCGGCTTCCCCGAGGGGCATCCCAACTTTCAGGGCACGCTGCCGCCGGCGCTCGGCGCGGTGGCGTCGACGATCGAGGGAGCCGACCTCGTGCTGGTCGTCGGCTCCTCGGTGTTCCCCTACTACCCCTACATCCCGGGCCCGCCGCTGCCCGAGGGCTGTGAGCTGGTGGCCATCACGTCGGATCCCGACGAGGCGGCGCGCGCGCCGATGGGCGACGCGGTCGTGGCCGACGTCAAGCTGACGCTGGCCGCGCTGCTGGCCGAGGTGGCCGAGGCGAGCGATCGCGAGCCGCCGCAGAGCGTGGGCGAAGCGCCGCAGCTCGAGGACACCGACCCGCTCGGGGCGGGCTCGGTGCACGCGACGCTCAACGAGGTCCTCCCCGACGACGGCATCGTCGTGCTCGAGTCGCCGACCAGCACGATGGCCCTGCGCAACCGGCTGCGGATCTCGCGGCCGGGGAGCTACTACTTCTGCGCGGGCGGCGGCCTGGGCTACGGCCTGAGCGCCGGCATCGGCGTCCAGCTCGCCCAGCCCGACCGGCCCGTGGTCTGCGTGCTCGGCGAGGGCTCGGTGCAGTACGCGGTATCGGGCTTCTGGACGGCGGTCGCCTACCAGGTGCCGGTCACGTTCCTGATCCTGCGCAACAACGAGTACGGGATCCTCAAGTGGTTCGCCGAGTTCGAGCAGGTCAGCGGCGCGCCCGGGCTCGACCTTCCCGCGCTCGAGACCGCGGAGATCGCGCGCGGCTACGGCGTCGACGTCAAGCGGGTGCGCAGCCGCGACGAGCTGCGTGAGGCGCTCGCCGCCGGGATCGCGTCGAACGGCCCGTCGCTCGTCGAGGTCGACGTGGCGCCGGGGATGTCGCTCTTCTAGATGGCGACCGCCGCTCCGCTGCCCCCGTCGGTCGTCGCCGCCGACGCGTTCCCGGTGGCGCTGGCCGCCGGGACACCCGCGCCGCTGCGCGACGAGCTCGTCGCGCTGCTCGGTGAAGACCGGGTCCTGGCGCGGGCGATCGACCTCGTCCGCTACGCCTCGGACGCGAGCCCGTACCGCCTGATCCCGCAGGTGGTGGTCATGGCCCACGACGCGGTGGACGTGGCGAAGGTGTTCGCCTACGGGCGCCGCCGTGGGCTCCCCGTGACGCTGCGGGCCGGCGGCACGAGCCTCAACGGCCAGGGCCAGAGCGACGGGATCCTGGTCGACGTGCGGCGCCACTTCAGCCGCGTCGAGGTGCTCGACGGCGGCGAGCGGGTGCGCTGCCGCCCGGGGATCGTGCTGGGCCGGATCAACCGCGCGCTGGCCAAGTACCAGCGCCGCGTCGGTCCCGATCCGGCGTCGACCGACATCGCCACGATCGGCGGCGTCATCGCCAACAACTCCGGCGGGATGCGCTGCGGCGTCAAGCACGACGCCTACCAGACGCTGCGCTCGCTGACGTTCGTGCTGCCGTCGGGCACGACGATCGACACGGCCGCGCCGGATGCCGCCGAGCGCTTCGCGCGCGAGGAGCCCGAGCTGGCCGCCGGGCTCGCCGAGCTGCGCGACGAGCTGCGCGCCGACGCCGAGCTGGCCGCGCGGGTGCGCCGCAAGTTCGAGATCAAGAACACGACGGGCTACCGGCTGTGCGCGTTCCTCGACGCCGACGAGCCGGTCGAGATCTTCCGCCGGCTGCTGGTCGGCAGCGAGGGCACGCTGGCCTTCGTGGCCGAGGCCGAGCTGCAGACCGTGCCGCACGGCCGCCACACGTCGACCGCGCTGCTGTTCTTCGACGGCATCGACAACGCGACCAAGCCGGTCGCCGCGCTGGTCGAGGCGGGCGCCACCGCGGTCGAGCTGATGGTCAACCCCACGCTCATCGCCGCGGCGTGGAACCTGCCCGGCGTGCCGGAGGCGTGGAAGGAGCTGCCGCCCGAGGGCGCGTCGCTGCTCGTCGAGCTGCGCAGCACCGACGAGGCCGAGCTCGACGGCATGGAGACCGCGGCGCTGGCGGCGCTCGCCGACCTCGCGCTCGACGAGTCGCCGCGCTTCACGCGCGACCGGCACGAGACCGAGATCTTCTGGCTCGTCCGTGAGGGGATGCAGGGGATCATCGGTGCGATGCGGCCGCAGGGCAGCGCGCTGCTGATCGAGGACGTCTGCGTGCCGCCGGCGCGGATCGCCGAGGCGACGCACGACATCCGCGCGCTGCTCGGCGAGCACGGCTTCCTGCCCGGCGCGGCCGGCCACGCCAGTGCCGGCAACCTGCACTTCCTGCTGACGCCGGCGCTCGACGACCCGGCCGACGTCGATCGCTACGAGGGCTTCATGACGGCGCTCGTCGCGCTGATCGTCGACAAGTACGACGGGTCGCTGAAGGCCGAGCACGGGACCGGGCGCAACATGGCGCCCTACGTCGAGCACGAGTGGGGCGCGAAGGCCACGGAGATGATGTGGCGGGTCAAGCGGCTCGCCGATCCCGACGGCGTCCTCAACCCCGACTCGGTCCTCAGCACGGACCCGGGCGTGCACCTGCGCCACCTCAAGTCGACGCCGGCCATCGAGGACGTCGCGAACGCCAACGCCTGCATCGAGTGCGGCTTCTGCGAACCCGTCTGCCCCAGCCGTCACATCACCACGACGCCGCGCCAGCGGATCGTCGTGCGCCGCGAGATGGCGCGCCAGCCGGAGGGCTCGCCGCTGCGCGCCGCGCTGGCCGAGCAGTTCGCCTACGACGGTGACGAGACGTGCGCCGCCGATGGCTCCTGCCGTCTCGTCTGCCCGGTCTCCATCGATACCGGCAAACTGATCAAGTCGCTGCGCGTGCAGGAGCACCCGGCGCGTGAGGAGCGCCGGATGGCGCGGGCGGCGCAGAACTGGGCGACGGTCGAGAAGGCCGCGCGCGGCGGGCTGCGGGCAGGCTCGATCCTCGGCAACGCGCCGATGCGCGCCATCACCACGGCCGGCCGGCGACTGCTCGGCGACGAAGTCGTCCCGGCGTGGTCCCCGGCGCTTCCCGGTCCCGCTCCGGCGGAGTTGCCCGCGACCGCGCGGGACGGGGCCGCGGCCGTCTACCTGCCGTCGTGCCTGAACCGGATGATGGGCCCGCCCGATGGCGGCGACTGGCTGCCGCCGGCGCTCGTCGCGGTGTCCGCGCGCGCCGGGATGCCGGTGTGGATCCCCGACGACGTCGCCGGCGTCTGCTGCGCGATGCCATGGAGCTCGAAGGGCTTCACCGAGGGCGAGGCCACCATGACCGAGCGGTTCGTCGCCGCCGTGCGCCGCTGGACGGGCGACGGCGCGCTTCCGCTCGTGATCGACGCGTCGTCGTGCACCCATGGCGCGCTGGAGACCGGCGGCCTCGACGGCATCGAGATCGTCGACGGCGTGTCCTGGGCGCGTCGCCTGCTGCCCTCGCTGACCGTCTCCGCGCCCGTCACCTCGGCCACCGTCCACCCGACCTGCTCGACGCGCCATCTCGGCCTGACCGAGGACCTCCACGCGGTCGTCTCCGCGCTCGCCGACCACACCCATGCCCCGGTCGTCGCCACCTGCTGCGGCATGGCCGGCGACCGCGGCCTCCTGCACCCCGAGCTCACCGAGGCCGCGACCCGCGACGAGGCCCGCGAGGTCACCGCACGGTCCTTCGACGCCCACGTCTCGTCGAACCGCACCTGCGAGATCGCGATGGAGTCGGCCATCGGCCGCCCCTACGAGCACGTGATCACCCTCCTGGAACGCGCGACGCGAACCTAAAGGGGTCTGACCCCTAGTTCGCGTCGCTAACTGCTTCTCGCGGCTTGACAAGGGCGGTGAGTGAGTGGATACTCACACTTGTGGTCCGCACGCTTTCCACCGCTGAAGATCGTCGTGAGGTCGTCCTCGAGGCGGCCGTGGGCGTGTTCGCCGCTCGCGGGTTCAGCGGGACGCCGACGACGGAGGTGGCCAAGGCCGCCGGGATCTCGCACGCGTACCTCTTTCGCCTCTTCCCCACCAAGAGCGACCTGGCGATCGCGGTCACCCAGCGCTGCCACGAGCGGATCATCGCGGCGTTCCGCGAGGCGGCCGCCAGGGCGCGGGCCGACGGCGACGACGTGATGCACGCGATGGGCGAGGCGTACTCGGCGCTGGTCGCCGACCAGGAGGTCCTCCAGCTGCAGCTGCACGCGCACGCCGCGGCCATCGGCGACCCCGCGCTGCGCGACGCCTCGCGCGCCGGCTTCGGCCGCATCGTCGACGTGGTGGCCGAGGAGTCGGGCGCCGAGCCCGAGGCGGTCGGCTCGTTCATCGCCTGCGGCATGTTGATCAACACGCTGTCCGCACTGGGCGCGACCGAGAACGACCCGTGGCTCGCGCCGATGGTCGCCTACCTCGCGGCCGAGAAGGCCTGAGACCCCTCCCCCTTTTTTGACCAAGCAATGAGCAAGCACTCACACACCAGGAGCTCACGATGAACCGCAGTGCCCGCTGGACCCTGGCGATCGTCTCGGTCGCGCTCTTCATGACGACGCTGGACAACCTCGTCGTCTCCAACGCCCTGCCGTCGATCCGGGCGGGCCTCGGCGCGTCCGTCGAGTCGCTGCAGTGGACGGTCAACGCCTACACCCTGTCCTTCGCGGTCCTGCTGCTCACGGGCGCGGCGCTGGGCGACCGCTTCGGCCGCCGGCGCATGTTCATCATCGGCCTGGGCGTCTTCACCGGCGCCAGCGCCGTGGCCGCCCTCGCGCCGTCGGTCGGCGCGCTCGTCGCCGCCCGTGCCGTCCAGGGCGCCGGGGCCGCGATGGTCCTCCCCCTCACGCTGACGCTCCTGTCGGAGGCGATCGCGCCCGAGCGCCGCGGCCTGGCGCTCGGCATCTGGTCGGGCGTCAGCGGCCTGGGCGTCGCGCTCGGCCCGCTCGTCGGCGGCGCCGTCACGGAGGGCATCTCCTGGCAGTGGATCTTCTGGCTCAACGTCCCGATCGGCCTGGTGCTCGCGCCGCTGGCCGCCCGCCGCCTGACCGAGTCCCACGGGCCGGACCGCCATCTCGACCTCCCCGGGCTTGGACTGGCCGGCCTCGGCCTCCTGGGCATCGTCTTCGGCATCGTCCGCGGGCCGGCGCTGGGCTGGACCTCGGCCACCGTGATCGCCTCGATCGTCGCCGGCACGGTGTTCCTCGCCGGCTTCCTGGCCTGGGAGCGCCGCGCGCCCGAGCCTATGCTCCCGCTGCGGTTCTTCCGCTCGCGGGCCTTCGCGGCCACCAACGTCGCGTCGCTGTCGATGTTCTTCGGCGTCTTCGGGTCGATCTTCTTCCTGGCCCAGTACTTCCAGGTCGCCAAGGGCTACTCCCCGCTGCAGGCCGGGCTGGCGACGCTGCCGTGGACGGGGATGCCGATGTTCATCGCGCCGCTCGCCGGCATCTACAGCGACCGCATCGGTGCGCGGCCGCTGATGGCCGGGGGTCTCGCGCTGCAGGCCATCGCCGTGGCGTGGGCCGCGTCGGCCAGCGACGTCGGCGCGTCCTACACGAGCCTGCTCATCCCGCTGATGATGGGCGGCACCGGCATGGCCCTGGTCTTCGCGCCCGCCGCCAACGCCGTCCTCGGCTCGGTGCGCCCGGAGGAGGCCGGCAAGGCCTCGGGGGCGACGAACGCGATCCGCGAGATCGGCGGCGTGCTCGGTGTCGCGGTCCTGGCCTCGGTGTTCAGCTCCCACGGCTCCTACGCGTCGCCGCAGGACTACGTCGACGGCATGTCGGCGGCGGTCCCTGTGGGCGCCGCGGTGCTCGCCGCGGGCGCCCTCTCGGCCCTGCTGGTGCCCGGCATCAAGCGGGAGCGAGCGCTGCGCGCCTCGCCATTCGCCGAGAATCCCGCCTAGGGCCTAACGCAGCCCGCGCTCGTGCGTCGATAGTGGGGACAGGGTCTGTCCCTGTCCCTGTCCCCACACCCACCCCGTTTCCACGGAAGGAATCGATTGCCCATGAAGGTCCGCGCACTGTGCGCCACCGGGCTCGTCGCCGTCGCGGCGGCCCCCGCAACTGCTTCGGCCGGTACCTCCATCCGCCAGCGCCTGCACCGCGCCGATGTCGCCCTCAACAGGGCCGAGGACGCGGTCGACGACGGCAACGACGCGAAGGTCGTCAGCAGCCTGCGCGGCGTCAACCGCCAGACGAGCCTCGCCCTGAAGGCGACGCTGCGGCTGGTCGCCCGCGATCGCGACGACGCCGACGTCGCGCTGGCCGACACCGCCGAGCAGCTCGACACCAACGCTCAGGCCGTCACCGACATGCTCGGCGACGCGTCGGCGGACATGGTCACGGCGATCAACACCACGCTGGCGGCCACCGACACCGGCCGCGGCCAGATCCTCACGACGATCCAGGGACTCGGCGACCTCGAGCCGGATTGGGCCGACGCGCTGACCCAGCTGGCCGACGACGCCGTCAACGAGGTCACGGTCGCCGCCGACAACGCGGGCTCGCGCTCCCCGGCCGCCGATGACGCGCTCGACACGTACATCGCCCGCGAGACCGACGCAGCCGGCGCCATCGTCGCCGAGGTGGCGAAGCTCGCGGACGAGGGCGACGCCGAGCTCGACGGTGACCTGCTCGACACGCTGGCCTCCGACATCGAGGACGCCGTCGACGCGCTCGACAGCGTCCCGGGCGCCGATGACTCCGCGACCAAGCTCACGGCCCTCGGCGACGTGGTCGTGGCGCTCGCCGACGACGCCTACGGCTACGACGAGGAGGGCTACTGGGGCGACGATGAGGGCTCCTACGACGAGGACTACGTCGACGGGTACACCGACGGCTACGCCGACGCGTTCGACGACTGGGGCTGGCTGCCCCGCGGCCACGGCTACCGCGGCTGGGACGACGAGGGCTTCGGTTCGCGCCGCTAGTTCCTGCGCTCCGCCCGATCCGAGAGGCCGGTGCGCGACGCGCACCGGCCCCTCGTGCGTTTGACTACCGCCATGCGCGAGCTCGCCGTCGACCTGTTCAACCGCGTCTGGGGCTACATGGACGACCCTGAGCGCACCGCCCGCGAGACCCAGCTGATGATCCACGCGGCGCACGCGTCACGGCATCACTGGGAAGAGGCGGGCGGGCCTGTCAACCACGCCCGCGGCGAGTGGCAGATCTCGCGGGCCTACACCGTCGCGCGCCGCGCCGAGCCCGCACTCCACCACGCCGTGCTGTGCCTGGAGACCGCCGAGCAGCACGACCTCGGGCCGTTCGACCTCGCCTGCGCCCACGAGGCGCTGGCCCGGGCCCACGCGCTGGCGGGCGACGGTGAGCGCTCGGCTCATCACGTGACCCTGGCGCGCGACGTCGCCGCCCGGATCGAGGACCCCGAGGAGCGCCAGGTCGTGCTCGACGACCTCGCGACGATCTAGAGGTCGAGCGCCGGTCCCACCGGCACGATCCGCGACGGGTTCAGCTGCTCGTGGGTCATGTAGTAGTGGCGCTTGATCTGGTCGAAGTCCACCGTCTCGGCGATCCCGCCGGTCCGGTAGAGGTCGCGCAGCAGCCGCTGGAGGTTCGGGTAGTCGACGATCCGCCGGATGTTGCACTTGAAGTGGCCGTGGTAGACGGCGTCGAAGCGCACGAGCGTCGTGAACAGCCGCCAGTCGGCGAGCGTCGGCTCGGTCCCCATCAGGTACGGGCGATCGGCGAGCCGCTCCTCGAGCATGTCGAGCGTCTCGAACAGCGGGACGACCGCCTCCTCGTAGGCCTCCTGGGTCGAGGCGAACCCCGACCGGTACACGCCGTTGTTGAGCGTGTCGTATATGCGCTGCATGAGCGGATCCATCTCCGCGCGCAGCGCCTCGGGGTAGAGGTCGAGCCCCGGGTTGGCGGCCACCGGATCGAAGTCGGCGTTGAGCATCTCGATGACGTCGGCCGACTCGTTGTTGACGATGGTGCCGGTCTCGGTGTCCCACAGCACGGGCACGGTGACGCGGCCCCGGAACGACGGGTCGGTCAGCGCGTAGGCCTCCGACAGGAACGACCAGCCGTGCAGCGGGTCCGGGTAGTCCGCGTTGAAGCGCCACCCCGTCTTCTCCTCGCGGATCGGGTCGACGACCGTCAGGCCGATCGCGTCCTCGAGCCCCTTGAGACGGCGGACGATCACCGCGCGGTGCGCCCACGGGCAGGCCAGCGAGACGTAGAGGTGGTAACGGCCCGCGACCGGCTCGACGTCGCGGCCGCGGAACTTCGACTCCTGGCGCTCGAAGCGGCCCTCGCGGCTCTCGGCGGCGAACTGGGCGTTGCTGGTCATGCGGAGGTCTCCCATCCGGCTCGGGGGTCGGGCAGCGGCGTGAGGATCTGCTCGATGCGCTCGCGGTGCGGCTCGAAGCGCGGCGGCAGGATTACCTGCGTGCCGAACAGCTCCTCGGGGACGTCGACCGCGAAGCCCGGGCCGTCGTCGGCGATCTCGTAGAGCACGCCGCTGGGCTCGCGGAAGTAGATCGAGTGGAAGTAGTGGCGGTCGATGACCGGCGTGACCTGGACCCCGGCGCCTGCGAGCCGCTCCTGCCAGCGCGGGTGCTCGGCCTGCGTCGTGCCGAACGCGACGTGATGGATGGAGCCGCCGCTCTGGCGGCCGGGCTCCGGCGGCGCCGGCTCGAAGGCGATCGTGCCGCCGCGGCGCTCGCCGCGCAGCTCCCAGGCGTGGTCGCCGACGGGCTGGGCGCCGAGCAGCCGCTCGAGCAGGTCGCGCGAGGCCTCGGGGTCCTCGGAGTAGGCGCGGACCCCGTCGAAGCCGCCGAGCGCGTGCTCCGCCGGGATCTCCGGGTGGCGCGCCTGCAGCAGCTCGTCGCCGCCCGGGGCCGCGACGACCAGCTCGTGCGCGAGGCCCTCGTAGTCGGCGAAGCGCAGCCGCTCGTCGGCGCGCTCGGTGGCGATCTCCAGCGCGCCCAGCCGCTCTTCCCAGAACGTGAGCGACTCCGCGCTCGGCACCCGCGAGACGATCGTGTGGACCATCCCCGCGCCCGGGCGGCCGGGGATCGCGCCCGGGTACTCGAAGAACGTGAGGTCGGCGCCCGCGCGGCCGTGCTCGTCGGCGTAGAACAGGTGATAGACGCTCGGATCGTCCTGGTTGACCGTCTTGGCGACGAGCCGAAGGCCCAGGATCCGCGTGTAGAAGTCGAGGTTGCGCCGGGCGTCGCCCGTGATCGCGGTGATGTGGTGGATCCCCTGCAGTTGCATACGCAACTACGGTACCCGCGGGGTCGGGGTCCGAAGCGGCTGCCACGCTCCGGACCCCTGTCCCGGTTGGCTCCCCTTGCTGAGAGACGACGCGTTCCTCCGGAGAGAAGGAGGAGAGGATGTCCCTCCGGTGGTCTTCGCCGATACGAGGAGTGTGCGGCACCTACCCCTCCCCCGGGACCGCCCATCGGTACAAGGTTGCGGGCAAACGCTTCGACGCTCGGTACAAGGCTCAGGCGGCGGTGGCCAGCTCGAGCTCGTGGAAGGCGTCGGCCAGCATGACCGGCAGGCCGCCGGCGCGGGGCAGGATCTCGGGATCGAGGTAGGCCGAGAGGTGCAGCCGGTTCTCATAGGTCAGCGCGCCGATGGCCAGCGCGTGGTGGTCGGGGATCGGGATGACCGGCAGGATCGAGCGCACGCGGCCGCCGGCGAGGTAGAGCGGGATCCGCGGTCCGGGCACGTTGGAGACCGTGACGTTGTACAGACGGGGGCTGGCCGCGAGCCGGGCCGCCTGGCCCTGCAGCGGGCCGGGCAGGTAGCCGAGCATCTTCATGACCTGGTCTGAGCCGGCGATCCGGTCGTCGTCCTTGAGCGCGCGCATCCGCGCGCTGAGCAGCTTGAGGCGCTCGGCCGGGCGCGACTGCACCGGCAGGTCGACGAACAGGAACGAGATCGCGTTGCCCTGCGCGTCGGCGCCCGCGCCGCCGCGGACGTTGTCGGGCACCATCGCCCGCAGGTCTATGGCGTCCTCGCCGTGGGCGGGAGCCAGCCGCGCCAGGGCGCCCGCCACGGTGGCCAGCACGACGTCGTTGAGCTTGGTGTCGGTGCGCTCCTTGATGGCCAGCGCCCGGCCGAGCGGCAGCGTCGCGCCGACCAGCCGCCGCCGCGGGCCGATCGGCACGTTGAGATAGGAGGGTGGGGCCGGGCGACGCACGTCGTCGACGAGGCTGAACGCCGCGCGGCGCGCGGTGTCGGCCATCCGCAGCCCCCGTCCCGGCGACAGCCCGAGCTCGGCCACGCGCCGGGCCGAGCGGAACTGCTCGAGCGCGGTGTCGCGCGCTCCGGTCAGCGCGCTGCGCATGGCGTTGTCGGGCTGCGGCCGCCACGGAACCGGGAGGTCGGCGCCCGCCGCGGAGTCGCCGTCGAAGAGCAGCAGGCCGAGCTGCACCGCAGCGACGCCATCGACCATCGCGTGGTGGACCTTGCCGAGGATCGCCGCGCGGCGGCCGGCCAGCCGCGGCACGACCAGCAGCTCCCACAGCGGCCGGTCGCGGGGCAGCTGCTCGGAGAAGAACTCCTCGGCCAGCGCGTGCAGCGCCGCCAGCGACGGGCGCGCCTCGGTGTCGACGCGCACATGCTCGGCGATGTCGAAGTGCTCGGCGTCGGCCCAGTAGGGCGCCACGAGCCCGCCCGGCGGCTCGCGGATGACCTGGCGGAAGCGCGGCAGGTGGTGCAGGCGCCCGGCGATGCGCGCGACCACGTCCTCGGCCCCGAGCGCGTCGGCCCCGGCCGGCAGGTCGACGGTGGCCAGCCAGCCCACGTGCATGTGCGCGTTGGGCGTCTCCACGCGCAGGAACGACGCATCCAATGCGGTAAGCCGATCCATGGCAGGAAGGCTCCCGCGGGCGCGCGGCGGGCGCATTGGACACCGGGGCGGAAGTGCCGCGAGAAATCTTCGCCACCGGTCCAACGGTGGCCCGGCCGGCCGCACCCACAATGGATCCGCTGTCATGACGCATCCCGTGCCCAGCCAGCTGGTCGAGCGTCTTCGCGACGTCCACGCCAGCATGGTCGACGCCGTCCTCAGCGGCGAGCGCATGAACGACGTGGCGGCGATCGCGGCGCGCCGGATCGGCCGGGCCGTGTCGGTCGTCATCCCCGACCTGGGCTATGACCTCGTCGTTCCCGAGGACGCCACCGACACGACCGTCGCCTGCGAGGTCGTGGTGCGCAACGGCGGCGCACCGATCGGCACGATCCGGCTGCTGGCCGACACCGCGCCCGACGACCTCGAGGAGGCCCAGGCGGTCCTGCACCTGGCGGCGATGGCGGCGATGACCGACCTGGCGCTCGTCGAGAGCCGCCAGCAGGTCGAGGACCAGCTGCGCGGCACGTTCCTCGAGGAGCTGCGGGCGGGCGACCAGCTCGAGGCCTCCGAGGTCATCCGGCGCGGCGAGCGGCTCGGTTGCGACCTGTCGTGCGGCGCGCTGATCCTCGCCGGCGACCCCGAGCCCGACCGCATCCACCGCTTCATGGCCGCGATCAAGGCCGAGTGCCCGTCGGCCTTCGTCCAGCGCCTCGACGGCCGCGTCTACGCCGTCATCCCGGCCGGCGAGGGCGCCGACGGCGAGGACCGCGCAAGCGCCGCGGCCAGCGTCCTGGCCAAGCGCCTGCAGGCCCACGCCCCGGTCGGCCTGTCGGCCTTTCACCGCAATGCGGCCGAGCTGGGCCGCGCGATCGAGGAGGCCGACCTGATCGTCGACGTCCTGGGCTCCTCCGACCTCTCTCCCGACTCGCTGGCCGACGGCACGTACCGGCTGCTCGTCCGGCTGCTGGCGTCAGACCCCGAGCAGCTCGACGCGTTCTACGAGGAGTCGGTCGCCCCGCTGGCCCGCTACGACGAGCAGTACCGCAGCGACCTGATCGGCACCCTGGCCGCCTACCTCGACCACGACGGCAAGCTGGGCGCCGCGGCCCAGGCGCTCTACGCGCACCGCCACACCGTCGCCTACCGGCTCGAGCGCATCAAGGAGCTGACGTCGCTTGACCCGGCGCGCTACGAGGATCGCGAGCGGCTGTCGCTCGGACTGAAGATCCACCGGCTGACCAGCCGCCCGTCGCTGTAGCCGTCCCCCTAGCGTGTCGGTGATCGAACACGCTGCCCGCATCGCCGAGGTCCGCGCCGCGGAGCTGCCCGAGCGCCTGATCGCGCTCGCCGAGGAGGCCACCGGCGGGCCCGTGGGCCTCTACGTCGTGGACATCGAGGGCTTCCGGCTTGTGGGCATCGACCCGCCGGCCGGCTTTCCTCCGGAGTTCCAGATCACCTACGGACTCGGGCCCGAGATCGGCGAGCTGGGCGCCGCCGAGCTGGCCACCGCGGTCGCCGACGTCCTCCCGGGCGCGGTGCTCGCGCCGCTGTGGCTGCACAACCGCGCCACCGCCGTGCTCGTGGCGGCCCAGGATCCCGACGACGCCCTGCCCGCCCTGGCCACCGAGATCGCCCCGCATTTCGAGCTGGCCGCGGGCTACACCGACACCATCGACCGCGCTCGGCGCGTGCGGCGCACCAGCGCGGCGGCCGAGGTCCAGCAGGACCTGCTCGTCCCGCGCATGGCCAGCATCGCCGGCGGCGAGGTCGCCGGCAGCCTGCTGCCCGCCTATGACGTCGGCGGCGACTGGTTCGACCACACCGACAACCCCGAAGGCGCGTGGCTGTCGGTCGCCGACGCCGTGGGCAAGGGCCCGCGCGCGGCGGCCATCTCGGCATTGGCCCTCGCGGCGCTGCGCGGCGCCCGCCGGCACGGCGACAGCCTCGAGGACTGCTGCCAGGCCGTCCACGAGGTCGTCGAGCAGGTCGGCGTGGAGTTCATGTGGTTCGTCACCGCGGTCATCGGCACATGGGATCCGGCGTCGGCGACGTTCTCGTGGATCTGCTGCGGCCATCCCTCGCCGCTGGTCATCACCGCCGACGGGCGAGCGGAGGAGCTGGTCGGCGAACGGACGCTGCCGCTGGGCATCACGCTCGACGGCCGGCCCCGGCACTTCACGCGCAACCACCGCCACCTCGAGCCGGGCGATCGCCTGCTCCTCTACAGCGACGGGATCACCGAACGGCGCACCCCGGACGGCCGCTTCGGCGTCGACGGCCTGGTGCGGTGCGTCACCGCCGCCGAGAGCACGTCGGCCGCTGCGACGGTGGCGGCCATCGAGCAGGCGGTCCTCGCGGCCTCCGACGGCCCGATCACCGACGACGCCACCCAGCTGGTCCTGCGCGTCTCCTAGGGCGCGGTCACGGCCCAGGAGAAGTTCGCGGTCGCCGCGCCGCTCGTCGAGACGACCTCGATGGCGAAGCCCCAGCGGGTGACGTTGGTCACCTGCGTGAAAGGGCCCGCGATGTTGCCGGTCTGTGCGCCCTTGTAGACGCAGAGGAAGCCCTTGGCCGCCTCGGGCGCGGCGGCCGTCCCCGGGCAGTCGACCGACGGCTCGACCCCGCTCTCGCGCAACTTGACGGTGATCTTGGCGTCGGCCGCCGTGGGGATGGCGAAGGACTGGTTGAGCGCCTGGGCCGTCGTGGCCGCGGGCTCGGCGGCCTGCCCCTGCCGGTAGCGGGCCGAGCCGCGCAGCGTCTGGGCGGGCGCGAGCGTCGCGGTCGCCGCCGACGCACCCGCGGCGCCCGTATCGCCCTTCTCCCCCGTGTCGCCCTTGGCGCCGGCCGGGAGCTCCCCGGGCTTGAAGTCCTTGGCCCGCAGGGTGCCGTCGCGGACGTCGCCGCCACCCAGCCGCTTGACGTCGGCGCCGGTCAGCGAGTTGTTGCGGACGTCCCTGCCGGTCAGCGACCCGTTCTTGACGTTCGCGCCGGTCACCGTCACCGCGGCGTACGCGGACCCGCCGAGCGCCACGAACAGCGCGAGATAGGCGACCGCGTTGGTGCGCAGATGGACGGCCAGGCGTGGGCTCATGGCGGCCAGCATTCCACAGACCCGAGGCCCGGCCCCGGGCCCCGGGGCGACCCACCGTCGCCCCGGGAACCCGCGACCTTGGTTGTTTCAGGGCCGCGCCAGCAGTCGCTAGAGGAGGCCCGCCGACGCTGTCGGGGATGTCACCGGGCCCGGCGCACGGGCGCAATCGACCGAGTGGCGAAACCCGGCGCCCCAGATTTCGACCAGCGTCACAACGTCGCGGGGGGTCGCCGATCCCAGACTGATCGCTCAACCCCTAGAGGAGGACGAATGAGCAGGAAATGGATGCCCGGAGCAGTGATGCTCGGGCTCATCGCAGTGCTGGTGGCTCCCACGGCCGCCCTCGCGCAGGACGGACCGACGGTCGAGAGCATCGCCGACGAGCTCAACTGGACATGGGTGATCGTCGCGGGCGCGCTCGTGTTCTTCATGCAGGCCGGGTTCGCCCTGCTCGAGATCGGGTTCTCGCGCGGCAAGAACGCCGGCATGGGGATCGCCAAGATCCTCGTCAACTTCTCGATCGCCACGATCGGGTGGTGGGTGGCGGGCTTCGCGATCGCCTTCGGCGGCGCCGGCCTGATCGCCGGTGACTCGGGCTTCATGTTCCAGTTCGGCCGCGAGTACGACCTGTTCGGCGCCTCCACCGTCGCCAGCGGCGGCGACGCGGCGTTCTTCGTCTTCCAGTTCATGTTCTGCGCGGTGTCGCTGGCCATCGTCTGGGGCACCACGCTCGAGCGCATGAAGTTCGCGGCCTACGTGCCGTTCGCGATCGTCTTCTCGGTCGTCATCTACCCGCTGATCGCCCACTGGGGCTTCGGCGGCGGCCTGTTCGGCGCCGACCGCCTGGGCGGGCTGATGGGCAACGGCGTGCAGGATTTCGCCGGCTCCTCGGTCGTGCACCTCACCGGTGCCACCGCGGCGCTTGCCGCGCTGCTGCTGCTCGGGCCGCGCAAGGGCAAGTACACCGCCGACGGGCAGCCCCGGGCGATCCCGGGCCACAACATGCCGCTGTTCGGCCTCGGTGTGATCATCCTGTGGCTCGGCTGGTTCGGGTTCAACGGCGGCTCGACGCTGGGCACCGGCGGCAACCGCTTCGCCGAGGTCGTGGCGGTCACCAACCTCGGCGCGGCCGGCGGCGTGATCGGCGCGATGGTCATCGGCTACCTCAAGCAGAAGACCCTCGACATCGGCATGATCGGCAACGGCGCGATCGCCGGCCTGGTGGCCATCACCGCGCCCTCGGGCTACGTCGAGTTCTGGGCCGCTCCGATCATCGGGCTGGTCGCCGGCGTGATCGTCGTCTACGGCGTCATCGCCATCGACAAGAAGCTCGACGACCCGGTCGGCGCGCTCAGCGCGCACGGACTCGCGGGCATCTGGGGCACGCTGGCCTGCGGTCTGTTCACCTCGCCGCGGCTGGCCGACACGATCGGCATCGGCAAGGCCGGCCTGGTCTACTCGGGCGAGTTCAACCAGCTCGGCGTCCAGGCGCTGGCGGTGGCGATCACGTTCGCCGCGGTCTTCGGTATGTCGTTCGTGACGCTGACGATCATCAAGGCCACCATCGGCCTGCGCGTGCCCGAGGAGATGGAGGACGCGGGGCTCGACATCTCCGAGCACGGCATGTACGGCTACCCGGAGCAGTTCATCCCGGCCGCCGAGCTGATCGGCTACGGCGGGGGGCAGCCGGCGCGGCCGGCTCCTGCCGTCCCGCTGTCGAGCAGCCAGGAGGTGACGGCATGAAGCTCGTCCAGGCCTACGTCCGCCACGAGGCGTTCGAGGACATCCGGCAGGAGCTGCTCGCGCTGGGGCTCCCGTCGATCACCGTCAGCGACGTCCGCGGATCGGGCCGGCAGAAGGGCATCACCGAGCGCTACCGCGGCTCGGAGCTGACCAACTACCTGCGCCCGAAGGTCAAGCTCGAGTGCGGCGTGGCCGAGCGCGACGTGCAGACCGTCGTCGACACGATCCTCCGCCACGCGCGGACCGGAGAGGTCGGCGACGGCAAGGTGTTCGTCATGCCCATCGAGGCGTCGTTCCGGGTCCGGACCGGCGAGGCCGGCGAGGACATCCTGCAGTCTCACCCCGGAGCAGCAGAGGACGTCGCCTAGGCGTCCATGCGGTCCACCACGTGCGCGGCGATCGCCAGGGAGGCGGTCGCCGCGGGCGATGGTGCGTTGACCACGTGCAGCACCCCGGGGGCACGCTCGATGACGAAGTCGTCGACGAGGCTGCCGTCGCGGTCGACCACCTGGGCGCGGACGCCCGACGGGCCGCGGCGCAGATCGGCCATCGTCAGCTGCGGCAGGTAGCGCTGCATGTCGCGCAGCGCGGCGCGGCGGTTGGCCGCGCGCCACAGCTCGCCGATGCCGGTGCGCCAGTAGCGGCGCGCCAGGCGGCGCATCTCGGCCGAGGCCAGGCGCCGGCCGAAGACGGGCACGGCGTTGGGGCCCGCCCACACCTCGCCGTCGACCCGGCGCGTGAAGTGCACCCCCAGGAACGGGAAGCGCGGATCGGGCACGGGGTACACGCAGCCCCTGACGAGCTCGGCCGCCGCCGGTGCGAGCACGAAGAAGTCGCCGCGAAACGGGCTCACGCGGTAGCGCGGCGTCCCGGTCAGCGCCGCCAGCCGATCCGACTGCAGCCCGCCGCAGGTGATGACCTGCGTGGCGCCGAGCGCGTCGAGGTCGGTGACGTCCATCCCGAACCGCAGCTCCCCGCCGCGGTCCTGCACGTCGGCGGCGAGGGCGCGGGTGACGGCCGCAAAGTCGATCACGGCGGTCTCCGGGACGTGCAGGGCGCGCAGGCCGCGCACGTGGGGCTCGAGCGCGCGGAACTCGGCGGGCTCGAGCTCGCGCAGGCCCTGCAGCCCGTTCTCTGTGCCGCGGCGATGCAGCTCGGCCAGACCGGGCAGCTCGGACTCGCGGGTGGCCACCACGAGCTTGCCGTCCGTCCGGCACGGGATGCCCTGCTCGGCGGCGAAGGCGAGCATCAGCTCGCGACCGGTGCGGCACAGCGTGGCCTTCAGCGAGCCCGGCGCGTAGTAGAGGCCGGAGTGCAGGACACCGGAGTTGCGGCCGCTCTGGTGGCGGGCCGGCTCGGGCTCCTTCTCGACGACGAGCACGGCGGCGCCGGGCCGGCGCACCAGCAGCTCGCGCGCCACCGCCAGTCCGACGATGCCGGCACCCACCACGGCGTAGTCGTGCTCAGGCAGGGAGCTTCTTCCCGGGGTTCATGAGGTTCTGTGGGTCGAACGCGTGCTTGACGGCGCGCTGGGCGGCCAGCTCGGCCGGACTCCAGCCCGCCGCGACGTGCTCGCGCTTGAGCGCCCCCACGCCGTGCTCGCCGCTGACGCTGCCTCCCAGGCTTCGCGCGAGCGCGAAGACCTCGCCGGCGGCCTCCTCGGCGCGGGCCACCTCGCCCCCGTCACTCGCGTCGATCATGAAGGTGGCGTGCAGGTTGCCGTCGCCGGCGTGTCCCCAGCTGCAGGCCGGCAGCCCGGCCCGCTCGCCGATGGCCACGACGCCGTCGACGGCGGCGGCCAGGTGCTCGACCGGGACGCTGACGTCCTCGGAGAGCTTGCCCCCGCGCTGCGCGGTCACGGCGATCGACACGCCCTCGCGCCAGCTCCACAGCGCCGCGGCGTCGGGCACGTGGATCGCGGCCGGCGCGAGCGCCTCGAGCAGCTCCCCCCGCTGGCGCTCGACCTCGGCGGCCGGCCCGTCGAGCTCGGCGAGCAGCGCGAAGCCCTCCGGCGCCGGGACCGGCATCGTCTCCCCCGCCGCCGCCAGCGTCGCCGCGTCGAGGTAGTCGAGGGCCGCGGGCACCAGGCCCGACCCCAGCACGCGCTGGACCCCCTCGGCGCCGGCACGCGCGTCGGGATACAGCGCGACGACCGGCAGCGAGGCCTCCGGGCGCGGGATCAGCCGCAGCCACACCGCCGTGATGACGCCGAGCGTGCCCTCCGATCCGACGAGCAGATGGTGCAGGTCATAGCCCGAGACGTCCTTGCGCAGCGGCCCGCCGAAGCGCACGACCTCGCCGGAGGCCAGGACCGCCTCGACCCCCGTGACCCAGGCGCCCGTCGTCCCGTACTTGAAGGCGTGGGGCCCGCCGGCGTTGGTGGCGACGTTGCCGCCGATCTGCGACTCCTCCGCCGCCCCGGGGTCGGGCGGGAACAGCAGCCCGTTCTCGCGCGCGAGGCGCTGGACGTCACGCGTGGTGAGGCCGGCCTCGACCTCCATCCGCCACAGGAGCGGATCGAAGCTGCGCACCCGGGTCATCCGCTCCAGGCCCAGGACGATGCCGCCCGAGGTCGCGACCGCCCCACCGGCGAAACCGGTCCCGCCCCCACGCGGCACCACCGGCACGCCATGACTCGAGCAGGCGGAGACGACCTGCGCCACCTCCGAGGTCGTCCCCGGGAGCACCGCCGCCTCCGGGCGCGCCGACAGCCCACGGCTCAGCGACGCGTCGTGGCAGAAGCGGCGCTCGTCCGCGAGCAGGTGCTCGGAGCCCACGATGGCCGCGAGCTGCTCGCGGAGTGACGGTGCGATCACGCATCACATGGTGCCGTCCCGTCGTCGCGCGCGTCGTCGCGGGGCTCGGCCAGCGCGATCTTGCTGCGCACGGGAGGGCTGGCCAGCGCGATCTCGTCGAGTCGCGCGAGGCCGTAGCGACGGACACCGGCGCCACCGCCGCCGAGGCGCACCATGGCCAGTCGGGTAAACCGGGGTTCGTCGTGCATGACGAAATGGTGCCCGGGTGCAGCCCATTCGGCGTTGGCCATCCGGTCCAGGATCGCCCGCCGGCCGCCCGACATGCGGTCGATCGTTCGCTAGTGGCCCGAGCGGAAGCGCCGCAGGCGCAGGGCGTTGCCGACGACCGACACGCTCGACAGTCCCATGGCGGCCCCGGCGATCAGCGGGTTGAGCAGCCCGGCCGCCGCCAGCGGGATGGCCAGGACGTTGTAGCCGAAGGCCCACGTGAGGTTCTGCTTGATCGTCCGCAGCGTCGCGCGCGACAGGCGGATCGCGTCGGCCGCCGCCCGCAGGTCACCGGAGACGAGCGTCAGGTCCGAGGCCTCGATGGCCACGTCGGTGCCGGTTCCGATGGCCAGTCCGAGGTCGGCCTGCGCGAGCGCCGGCGCGTCGTTGACTCCGTCGCCGACCATCGCCACGACGGCTCCGCCGGCCTGGAGCTCACGAACGACGTCGGCCTTGCCGGCGGGCAGCACCTCGGCGATGACCTCGTCGATCCCGACCTGCGCGGCGACTGCGCGGGCACTCGCCTCGTTGTCGCCCGTCAGGAGCACCGGCCGCAGCCCGAGGGCCTTGAGCGCGGCGACCGCGTCCGCCGACGTCGGCTTGACGCTGTCGGCGACGACGAAGAGCCCGCGGACCTCGCCGTCCCAGGCGACGAGCACGGCGGTCTGGGCGCTCGCCTCCGCCCGCTGCTGTGCGGCGACCAGCGCTGCGGGCAGGAGCGCATCCTGCATCAGCCGTCCGCGCCCGACCCGCGCGCGGCGGCCCGCGACGACGCCCTCGACGCCGAGCCCCTCGTGGTTGGCGAACTCCTCGGCGGGCGGCAGCGATCCGAGCTCCTCCCGGGCCGCCGCGCTGATCGCTCGCGCGATCGGATGCTCGGACGCGTCCTCGAGGGCGCCGCCGACGCGCAGCAGATCCTCGCGGCTCGCTCCCGCCGTCACCACGTCGACGAGCGCCATGCGGCCCGTGGTCACGGTGCCGGTCTTGTCGAGCACGATCGTGTCGACCCGCCGCGTGGATTCCAGGATCTCCGGCCCCTTGATCAGCAGCCCGAGCTGCGCGCCGCGGCCCGTGCCGACGAGCAGCGCGGTCGGCGTCGCGAGGCCCAGCGCGCACGGGCAGGCGATGATCAGCACGGCGACCGCGGCGGTGAACGCGTACTCGGCCGGCTCCCCCGCGCCGAGGTAGAAGCCGAGGGTCGCCACCGCGATGCCGATGACGATCGGCACGAAGACCCCCGAGATGCGATCGGCCAGCCGCTGCACGGGCGCCTTGCCCGATTGCGCCGCGGTGACCAGGCGCGCGATCTGGCCCAGCGCGGTGTCGGCGCCCACGCGCGTGGCGCGCACGACGAGCCGGCCTCCGGCGTTGATCGTCGCCCCGGCGACCGCGTCTCCTGGTGCCTTCTCGACCGGGATCGACTCGCCCGTCAGCAGCGACTCGTCGACGGCGGAGCGGCCCTCCTCGACGGTGCCGTCGGTGGCGATCTTCTCCCCCGGCCGGACCACGAAGCGATCGCCGATGGCCAGCTCCTCGATCCCGACGCGCCGCTCGTCGCCGGCCTCGTCGAGGATCGCGACGTCCTTGGCGCCGAGCTCGAGCAGCGCGTTGAGGGCGGCGCCGGCGCGGCCCTTGGCGCGCGCCTCGAAGTAGCGGCCCGCCAGGACGAAGGTGGTGACCACGGCGGCGATCTCGAGGTACATCTCGTCCCCGCCGGAGGCCGAGAGGCTCAGCGACATGCGCATGTCCGGCAGGCCGGCGTCCCCGAGGAACAGGGCATAGAGCGACCAGACGTAGGCCGACAGCACGCCGATGCTGACCAGCGTGTCCATCGTCGCCTCGCCATGGCGCAGGTTCGTCCACGCCGCGCGGTGAAACGGCCAGGCGCCCCAGACGACGACCGGCGTGGCGAGCTGCAGGACCAGCCACTGCCAGCGGTCGAACTGCAGCGCGCTGACCATGGACAGCAGCAGCGTCGGGAAGGCGAGCAGGGCCGAGACCACCAGCCGGGTGCGCAGCGCGGCGAGCGCGTCGTGCCCGGCCGGCGCGGGGTCGTCGCCGGCCAGCACGGCGTGGTAGCCCGCGGCCTCGACCTGCTCGACGAGCGCCTCCGGCGCCACCACGGCGGGGTCGTAGTCGACGGTCGCCCGCTCGGTCGCGTAGTTGACCGACGCGCTGACGCCGTCGAGCTTGTTGAGCTTGCGCTCGATGCGGTTCGCGCACGACGCGCACGTCATCCCGGTGATGGGCAGCTCGGCGACGGCCATGTCAGCGCACCTCCTGGGTGAACGCCGCGGTGTGCACGACGCCCTCGTGCTGGAACTGCAGGAACAGGCGGTAGCGGCCGGCCGAGGGGTAGTCGACCATGAAGCGGATGGGCCCGCCGGCGCTCTCGTGCTCGACCGGATGGGCGTGCAGGTAGGCCAGGTCGCCCTGGCGCAGCGTGACGAGGTGGCCGTCCGCGCCGAGGTAGGGCTCGACGGTCACCGGCCGGCCGGCGCGCGTGACGGTGAAGGCGAGCTCGCCGGCGCCGGCGGCGAGCGCGACGTCGTAGCCGTCGACGCTCACGCTGCGCACCGGTGCGGGCAGCGGCTGCTCCCCGACCGCTCCGGGGACCACGAGGTCGGTGCCCAGCGTGACCCGGTCGGCGCCGCTCGCGGTGAAGTCGGCGAAGACGCGGTAGGTGCCCGGGTCGGGAAGGGTCAGCGGCACGCTCCAGGAGCCGTCGGGCCGCTGCTCCGGGTGGACGTGCGCGTAGCGGGTCAGGTCCCGGCGGACGACGATGACGTGCATGCGCTTGGCGTGCTCGACGTCGAAGTCGCGGACGGTCTCGCCGCCGGCGTCGGCGATGCGGAACGTCAGGTCCCTGCGCTCGCCCGCCGCGAAGCCCGCGGTCGAGGCGATCAGACGGAAGCCATGGGCGGCGACGGCCAGGCCCTGCGGGAGGTCGCCCGCGGCGCCCATCGCGTGGCCCTCGGCCTGCGCGCGATCGGCCCGGTGGGTCGGCCCCACGGCGCTGCCGATGGCGACGGCGGCGCCGAAGAGGACTGCGAGCGCGGCCGCGAAGCCGCCGATGCGGGCCGCCGGGCTCATGGCGTGAGCGCGTAGCCCGCCTCGGCGACGGCGGCCGCCACGGCCTCGTCGGTGAAGCCCTCGCCGCCGACGGTCAGCCGGCCGCTGGCCAGATCGACCTCCACGGTGCTGACGCCCGCGACCTCGGAGACCTCCTCGGTGACCGACGCGACGCAGTGCGCGCAGGTCATGCCGGACACGGTGTAGCTGGTGCTCATGGCTTGCAGTATATACCCCCCGGGGGTATCATGGAAGGTATGGAGCAGATGACGCCGTCCCGGGGATACAGCGACGACAAGAAGCAGCTCATCAACCGGCTGCGCCGGCTCGAGGGCCAGGTCCGCGGCGTGCAGCGGATGGTCGAGGAGGACGCGTGGTGCCCTGACGTCCTCAACCAGATCGCGGCGGTCCGCTCGGCGCTCGACAAGGTCGCGCTCGGACTGGCCGAGGGACACGTCACCCACTGCATGGCCGGCGGCGCCGGCGATCCCGCGCGGCGCGAGGAGATGACCGCCGAGCTGATGCAGGCCATCGGGCGGCTGGTGCGCTAGGCATGCATCACCAGGCCGATCTGCGCACCGCCGTCTCCGCGACACTGCACTGCCTGACCGGGTGCGCCATCGGCGAGATCCTCGGGCTGGTGCTCGCCACGGCGTGGGGCTGGGGCGACGGCGCCTCGATGGTCCTGGCCATCGCGCTGGCGTTCGTGTTCGGCTACTCGCTCACGATGCTGCCGCTGCTGCGGGCGGACCTGCCGGCCCGGCAGGTCGTCGGCCTGGCCCTCGCGGCCGACACGTTCAGCATCGCCACGATGGAGGCCGTCGATACGGCGATCATCCTGCTGGTCCCCGGGGCGATGGCCGCGGGACTGGGCGACGCCCTGTTCTGGGGCAGCCTGGCCCTGGCGCTCTTCCTCGCGTTCTGGGCCGCGGTGCCCGTGAACCTGTGGCTCATCCGGCGCGGCAAGGGCCACGCCGTGGTCCACGGCCACCACTGAAGGCGAGCGGCTCAGGCCAGCCGCAGCGGGCGGCGCTGCGCGGCGCCGCCGGCGGCCAGCAGGAGCGCCAGGCCGGCCAGGGCGAAGACGACCGTGCGCTCGCGCTTGACCATGCGCGTGCCCAGCCGCGAACCGAGCTTCTCGTAGATGCCCTCGAGGTTGCCGCTGTCATCGGCGGTGAACGCCTGTCCGCCCGAGACGTCGGCGATCTGGCGCAGGGTCTCGGCGTCGGGCGAGACGTCGATGTCGGGGCCGAACGGATCGGGGTTCTGCAGGATCGCCCCGTTCGTGCCCAGGGCCACGGTGTAGATCGGGATCTTCTTGGCCGCGCCGTCCTGCTGGGCGATCGCGACGGGCTCGGCGCCCGTCGTCGTCTTGCCGTCGGAGAGCAGCACGATGGCCGAGGGCGCGCCCTTGGCGCCGCGAGCGAGCAGCTCGAGCGCCGAGGCGAGGGCGTCGCCGGTGGCGGTCGCCCCGTCGGCGGTCTGGCCGGCGATGACACGGCGCGACAGCTCGTGGTCGGTGTCGGGTGACTGGACGGCGTCGACGCCGCCCGCGTAGGTGACCACCCCGAGCCGCACGCGGGCCGGAAGCTCGTCGATGAAGGAGTTGGCGGCCTTCTGCGCCGCGGTCAGGCGATCGGGCGCGACATCCGTGGCGTTCATGGAGCCGGAGTGATCCGTGACCAGCACGATCGAGGCACGGTCGATCGGGACGGAGACGCTGACCTGGGGCTTGGCCAGCGCGAGGGCCAGCGGCACCATCGCGGCGATGGCCAGCGCCGCCGGCAGATGCCGGCGCCACGCGGGCACTGCGGGCGCGGCGAGCAGCAGTGTGGACGCGGCCGGGAAGCGCACGGCGAAGCGCCGCGCGCGACCGCGGCGGCGCCCGTAGAGCAGCGCGGCGAGCGGGATGACCAGCAGCGCAAGGAGGCCGAGCGGCGCGGCGAAGCTCATCGCAGCACGCGCCCGAGCTCCTGCAGCCAGTCCTGGTCGGTGCGCAGGCGGACGTGATCGACGCGCAGGCGCCGGAGCTCGCCGGCCAGCGTCGCGCGACGCTCGGCCTCGATGGCGGCGAAGCGCTCGCGCAGGCCCCGGTGTGAGGTGTCGACCTCGAGCAGCGCACCCGTCTCGGGATCGACGACGGCCAGCCGGCCGACGTCGGGCACCTCGTCCTCGCGCGGATCGGCGATCTCGACGGCCAGCACCGCGTGGCGCGCCCGTACGGTGCCCAGCGCGCGGGTCCACTCGCGCTGGTCGCGGAAGTCGGAGATGACGACCACGAGCCCGGGCTGGCGCGCGAGGCGATCGAGGCGCACCAGCGCGTCGGCCAGCGCCGCGGGGTCGCGGGTGCCGTCGGCTGCCGCGCCGAGGGCGAGCGTGCGGCGCAGGGCGACGAGACCCGGGCGCGACCCGCGCGGCGGCATCACGTGCGCGCGGCCGGCACCGAAGAGGACCGCCCCCACGGCTCCGGCGCGCCGGACGGCGAGACGACCCATGACGATCGCCGCACCCTCCGCCACGTCGGACTTCAGGCGCAGCGCGCTGCCGAAGGCCATCGACGGCGAGACGTCGATCGCCAGCCACGTGGTCAGCGTGCGCTCGGGAACGTGCAGCCGCACATGCGGCTGCCCCGTGCGGGCGGTGGCCGCGGGATCGATGTGGCGGACGTCGTCGCCGTACTGGTACGGGCGGATCTGCGCGAGCTCGGAGCCTGGCCCGACGCCGCTGGCGCGCCGCTCGCCCGGCAGGCTGCGGGCGACCCGGCGGGCCACGATCGGCTCGAGCTGGTCGACGAGCGCCTGCGGGATCGGGCCCGGGCCCTGCCGGGCCGCGGGCGGCTGAAGGGCGGTGCTCACGCGGCGACCGCCCCGCCGGCGGCGCCCTCGCGACCGGGCTCGACGACCGCCGCGATGACGCGGTCGAGCACGTCGTCGGCGGTGACGCCGTCGCTCAGGCCGTCGTAGGACAGGACGATGCGGTGGCGCAGGATGTCGCGCGCGAGGTCGCGCACGTCGTCGGTCTTGACGTGCTGGCGGCCGCGCAGCAGCGCGAGGGCACGGCCGGCCTGGACCAGGCCGATCGGCCCGCGCGGGCTCGCCCCGAACTCGATGCTGCCGGCGATGTCGCCCAGGCCGTAGCGGTCCGGGTTGCGCGTCGCATCGACGAGCGCCACCGCGTAGGCGATCACGTCGCGGTCGACGAGCACCGCGCGGGTGGCCACCGCGCACTTCTCGAGCACGTCGAGGCTCAGGCGCTCGCGGATCTCGGGCGGCGCGGCCAGGCTGCGGCCGACGACCGCGGCCTCCTCCCCCGCCGTCGGGTAGTCGACGACGATCTTCATCAGGAAGCGGTCGACCTGCGCCTCGGGCAGCGGGTAGGTGCCCTCGGACTCGATCGGGTTCTGGGTGGCGAGCACGAGGAACGGCCTGGGCACCGGGAACGTCTGGCCGCCGATGGTCACCTGGCGCTCCTGCATGACCTCGAGCAGCGCCGATTGCACCTTCGCGGGCGCGCGGTTGATCTCGTCGGCCAGCAGGAAGTTGGCGAACACGGGGCCCAGCTCGATGTCGAACTGACCCGTGTCGGGCCGGTAGACCCGGGTGCCGATGAGGTCGGCGGGAACCAGGTCGGGCGTGAACTGCACGCGGCCGAACTGCCCGCCGACGACCTGGGCGAGCGTCTTGACGGTCAGCGTCTTGGCGAGCCCGGGGACGCCCTCGAGCAGGACGTGTCCGCCCGCCAGCAGGCAGACGAGCACGCGCTCGAGCATCGCGTCCTGGCCGACGATCACGCGCTTGACCTCGTGCAACGCCTCCTCGAGCGCGGTGCGCGGATCGAGGGCGGCGGGGGTGGTCTCGGGATCGGACATGGTGAACCTCTCGTTGTCAGACAAGGCGGCCGAACCACCTCAGGGACATGCCGCCCGCGGCGAGCAGCAACAGCAGCCCTCCGCCGGCGAACAGGGACGTGACCTGCTGGGTCTTGGTCGCGCTGCTCAGCTGCGAGCCGAGGCGCTGGTAGACCTCGTCGAGCTTGGAGGCGTCGGCGACGGTGAACGACTCGCCGCCCGAGGCCTCGGCCATCTGCTGGAGCGTGGCGGGGTCGGGCGGGACCTTCTCGGTACGGCCGTCGGTCTGGATCGTGCCGGCGTCGGTGCCCAGCGCGACCGTGTAGATCGGGATGTCCTGCTCGCCGGCCGCGCGCGCGGCCTCGACGGGATCGGCGCCGCGCGTCGACTTGCCGTCGGAGAGCAGGATGATCGCGGCCGGCGGGCGCTTGCCGTCGTCGCCGCTGGGGGTGGCCGACAGCACGCGCAGCGCGGCGTTGACGGCCTCTCCCGTCGCGGTGCCGCCGCTGACCTCCATCGCGTTGACGGCGGCCTTGGCGGCGTCGCGGTCGGTCGTCGGCGACTGCAGCACGTCGGGGGCCTGGTTGAAGGCCATGATCCCGACGTTGAGCTTGGCCGGCACCTTGTCCAGGAACGCCAGCGCCGCGCTCTTGGCCGCGGTCAGGCGATCCGGGGAGACGTCCTTGGCGAGCATCGAGCCGCTGACGTCGGTGGCCAGCATGATCGAGGCGCGCTCCACCGGGACCGCGACCGACCGCTGTGGCCGGGCTCCGGCCAGGATCAGCGCGGCGACCGCGAGGAGCAGGACGAGCACCGGGGCGTGGCGCCGCCAGCCCGGCCGGCGCGGCTGGACGGACGCGAGCATGTGCGGTGCGGCGAACGCCTCGCCGGCCGTGCCCCTGCCCCGCAGCCGCAGCGCGTAGACCACGGTGAGTAGCGGAAGCGCGGCCAGCCCGGCCAGGACCCATGGGGAGCCGAAGCTCACGGAGCCTCGGCCGGCCGCGGGCGCAGCGTGGCGCCGAGCTCGACGCTCGACCCGCCGCGCTGGACCTCGATCTTGACGTCGTCGCCGACGGCGGCGCCCTCGACGATGCTCGACAGCGACGAGCTGTCCGGCACGACCTGGTCGTCGAAGCGGGTGATCAGGTCCCCCGCGCGCAGTCCGGCGGCGGCCGCGGGGCTGCCGGGTACGACCTCGGCGATGCGCGCGCCGACCGTGCTGCCGCTGGTGTCGTTGGTCGAGACGCCGAGCCACGGGCGCTCGATCGTCTTGCCGGCCTTCAGCGCAGGGACGACGGTGCGCACCGAGTTCGACGGCACGGCGAAGCCGACGCCGACGTTGCCCGAGGACGAGCCGCTCGTCTCGATCTGGGAGTTCACGCCGATCACGCGGCCCGAGTCGTCGAGCAGCGGGCCGCCCGAGTTGCCGGGGTTGATCGCGGCGTCGGTCTGGATGGCCCGGGAGATCTGGAAGCCGTTGGGCGCCTGGATGTCGCGCTCGAGGCCCGAGACGATGCCCGTCGTCTCGGTGCGGTCGAGGCCGAAGGGGTTGCCGATGGCCACGACGGTGTCGCCGACGGCGACCTTGTCGGAGTCGGCGAGCTTGAGCGGCGTCGTGCCCGAGGGGATCGAGGCGCCGTCGATGTGGACGACGGCCAGGTCACTCGACGGGTCGCTGCCGGCCACGGTCCCGCGGATCGCGGTCCCGTCGGCCCCGAAGCGGATCGTCACGGTGCTCTCGTCCTCGACGACGTGCGCGTTGGTGACCAGCGTGCCCTCCGAGTCGATGAGGAAGCCCGTGCCCGAGCCGGAGCTGGTGCGGATGGAGACGACGGCGGGGCTGGCGTTGGCGTAGATCGCGCCCGCCTGCGTCTTGCCGGTCGGCGCGGTAACCGTCTGGGCCGCGGCCGCCGGCAGCGTCGCCGTCGTCTGCGCGGCGCGGTTGGAGTCGTTGTCGTTGACCTCGCCGCCGAGCAGGAACGCGCCCGTGACGGCGAGGACCGCGGCGGTCGAGCCGGCGCCCAGGACCGCCGCGCGTCGCGGCCGGCGTCGCGGCGGCGGCGCGGCCGCCGGAGCGTCCT
>JBJMLA010000128.1:0-22886 GCA_045805505.1 Solirubrobacteraceae bacterium | reverse complement strand
CTGCTGCGCCCGGGCCGCTTCGACCGCCAGATCGTCGTCGACCGCCCCGACCGCAAGGGCCGCTCGAAGATCCTCGAGGTCCACACGCGCGGCAAGCCGCTGGCCAAGGAGATCGACGTCGACACGCTCGCCGGGCAGACGCCGGGCTTCACGGGCGCGGACCTCTCGAACCTGGTCAACGAGGCGGCGCTGCTGGCCGCCCGCAACGGCAAGCGCGAGATCACGCAGGTCGAGCTCGAAGAGGGGATCATGCGCGTGATCGCGGGTCCCGAGAAGAAGACCCGCGTGATGGGCGAGAAGGAGCGCCTGATCACCGCGTACCACGAGATGGGCCACGCGATCGTCGGGCACTTCCTCGAGCACTCCGACCCGGTCCACAAGATCTCGATCATCAGCCGCGGCCAGGCGCTGGGCTACACGATCTCGATGCCGCAGGAGGACAAGTTCCTCACCACGCGCGCCGAGCTGCTCGACAACATGGCCATGACGCTGGGTGGTCGCGCGGCCGAGGAGATCGTCTTCTCCGAGATCACCACGGGCGCCTCCAACGACCTCGAGAAGGTCACCGCGACGGCCAAGCAGATGGTCATGCGCTTCGGCATGTCCGAGCGCCTCGGTCCGCGCGTGTTCGGCCACGACCACGGTCAGCCGTTCCTGGGCCGCGAGTTCTCCTCCGAGCCCGACTACTCCGACGAGATCGCCCGCGAGATCGACGACGAGATCCGCCGCATCATCGAGGGCGCGCACCAGCAGGCCAAGGACATCCTCACCGAGCGTCGCGAGGCGCTGGAGTCGATCTCCCACATCCTGCTCAAGCGCGAGACCATCGAGAAGGACGAGTTCATCGCCCTGCTCGACGGCAAGTCCGAGGAGGACGTCTGGGGCTCCGAGGAGTCCGAGCCGCCGCCGCCTCCGGGCACCGTCGCTCCCGAGCGCGTCGGCCGCGAGGCCCCGCGCCCGCTGCCGCGTCCCGGCCTCGCCGGCGCCGAGGCCCGTGGCCTCGAGCTGCCCGAGAAGCCCGAGCTCGCCTAGCGCACCGAAGGCGACGCGCGGCATCCGTGCCGCAGTCGACCCGTCCGTGGGTCGCGTCGCTCGCGATGTGAGCGGTGGTCAGGCCTCCCTGGCCCTGATCATGTGGTCGGCCGACTCACCGAAAACTTGAGCGCTACCGCTCCGTGGCGAACATCCGCAAGGCGAAGGCGCCGGCCGGATGCTCGCGCCAGGCGGTGACCCGCGCGCCCATCGCCGGTGGCAGCTCGCCGGGCTGCGGGAGCGCCACGCCGTACTGCGGCGGCACGAGCACGGCGGCGGCGAGCGCCGAGAACGTCAGGTCGGTGGCGCTGAAGCGGTCGCCGCAGAGGTAGGGCCGGCCGTCGGACAGACGCGCCGCGATGCGGTCGAAGGTGTCCTCGACCTCGCGCTCGGCCGCCGCGGCCGACGTGTCGGTGACGCCGAGGTGGCGGTCGATGAACCGGCTGACCAGCGGGAAGGCGACACGGAACAGCCGACGCTCCCAGGCCGGGACCGTCGGCGTGATGTAGCGGGCGGCGAGCGCGGCCTGGCCGTGCATCGCGTGGTACATCCACAGCCGCCCGGCGGGGCCGAGCCCCTCGTCGAGCTCGTGCTCGAGCGCGGGCGAGCCGGGACCGAGCCGGCGCTCGGCCGGGGCGTGGCGATCGGCGTAGGCGACGATCGCCGCGGACTCGGCGAACACGCCGTCGGGGCAGATCAAGACCGGGACGGTGGTGCCGCCGCCGGCCCGCCGTGCGGCGAAGCGGTGGACGCCCTGGACGTGCGCGCGCTCCTCGAACGGCAGCTCGGCGCGATCGAGGGCCCAGCGGGCCTTCTCGCAGTAGTGGCTGATCGGGATCGTGACGAGCGTGCGCGTGGCGCGAACCTATCCGGTGACGGGATGACGGCGCATACGATGGGCCGGTGGACCCGGCCTGGCGGATCATGGGCGTGCTCAACGTCACCCCCGACTCGTTCTCCGACGGCGGCGAGTGGTTCGACCATGACGCCGCCGTGGCGCGCGGCCGGGAGCTGATCGCCCAGGGCGCGGCCATCGTCGACGTCGGCGGCGAGTCGACGCGCCCGGGCGCCGCCCCGGTGCCCGAGGCCGAGGAGCTCGCCCGCGTCGTCCCGGTCGTCGAGGCGCTGGCCGGCGCGGGCGCCCAGATCAGCGTCGACACCTCCAAGGCGGCGGTGGCTCGCGCGGCGCTGGCCGCCGGGGCGACGTTCGTCAACGACGTCACCGCGCTGCGCGGAGACCCGGCGATGGCCGCGCTGGCCGCCGAGGCGGGCTGCGACGTCTGCCTGATGCACATGCTCGGCGAGCCGCGGACGATGCAGCAGGACCCGCGCTACGGCGACGTGGTCTCCGAGGTCCGCGCGTTCCTGGAGACGGCGATGGCCGACGCGGTCGCCGCTGGGGTTCCCGAGGCGCGCATCGCGCTGGACCCGGGCATCGGCTTCGGCAAGACGATGGCCCACAACCTCGAGCTCCTGCGGCGCCTCGACGAGATCGCGACGCTGGGGCGCCCGGTCGTCGTGGGCACGTCGCGCAAGTCGTTCCTGGGCCGCATCACGGGCCGTGACGACCCGCACCAGCGGGTGATGGGAACCGTCGCGACCAACGTCCTGGCCTTCGAGCGCGGGGGCTCGATCTTCCGCGTGCACGACGTCACCGCGACGCGGGATGCGCTCGCGGTGGCCGCCGCTACGCTCGGCCGATGAGCGACGAGCCTGACCTCCCCGACGAGGACGACGACGCCGAGTTCGAGGAGGGCCCCAACACCGAGGTGGTCATCGAGATCAGCGGCCTCTCGCTCTACACGCACCACGGGGTGAGCAAGGCCGAGCAGGAGATCGGTCAGCGCCTGGTCATCGACCTGCGCATGGAGGTCGGCGAGGTCGACGCGACCGTGACCGACCAGATCGAGGACACCGTCGACTACGGCGAGGTGTGCTCGACCGTCGCGCTGGTCGCACAGTCGCGGTCGTTCAAGACGCTCGAGCGGCTGTGCGCGGCGATCGCCGACAAGCTCATCGCCGACTTCGACGCCGAGCGCGTGATGGTTCGCTGCGCCAAGCCCGAGCCGCCGATCCCGCTGCCGGTCGAAGAGGTGTCCGTCGAGCTCTGGCGCGACACCGGCGAGGAGTGAGCCTCTTCGCCGAGGCCACCGCGGTCACCGCGCAGGGCGGCGGCCGCTACAGCGCCGTCGCGTCGCCCGAGTGGTTCGCGCCGCGCGGACCCAACGGCGGCTATCTCGCGGCGATCGTGCTGCGGGCGATGCAGCACGAGGTCGCCGATCCGGGCCGCCACCCGCGCTCGCTGACGCTGCACTACCTGCGGCCGCCCGCGGCGGGCGCGATCGAGATCGCGGTGACCGTCGAGCGCGCCGGCCGGCGGCTCAGCACCGTCACCGCCCGCGTGACGCAGGCGGGCAGGGACTGCGTCCTGGTCCTCGGCGCCTTCAGCGAGGACTTCGACTTCGCGGCCGCCTACGCCGAGCCGGCGCCGGAGGTGGCGCGGCCCGAGGCCGTCGCGGAGATCCCGCTCGAGCAGGCGCTCGTGCCCATCGCCCGGCGGTTCGTGGTGCGCCCGGCCCTCGGTGGCGCGCCCTTCAGCGAGGCCGGCGAGGCGCTGACCGGCGGCTGGATCTCCTTCCGCGAGGGCGACCCGCCGCTCGACGCCCCCGCGCTGGCGATGCTCTCCGACGCCTGGATCCCGTCGCCGTTCATCCGCACGACCGCGCCGTTCGGCGCGCCGACGGTCGATCTGACCATCCACTTCCGCGCCCCGGACGTGCTCGCGCAGTGGCCGGCGCTGGTGGTCTTCCGCTCGCGCTTTGCCCGCGCGGGCTTCTTCGAGGAAGATGGAGAGATGTGGAGCGCGGACGGACAGCTGCTGGCCCAGTCGCGCCAGCTGGGGCTGATGACATGACCTTCCGTGAGGTCGTGGAGGCCAAGGACCTCGATGCGCTCGAGACGATCCTCGCCGAGGACGTGGTCCTGCACAGCCCGGTGACCTTCAAGCCGTTCGAGGGCCGGCCGGTGGTCGTCCACGTGCTGCGGACGGTCGTCGAGGTCTTCCAGGACTTCCGCTACGTCGCCGAGCTCGAGCGCGACGGCCTGACGACGCTCATCTTCAAGGCGCGCGTCGGCGAGCGCGAGGTCGACGGCATCGACCTGCTGCACACGGGGGCCGACGGCCTGATCGACGACATCACGGTGTTCATCCGGCCGCTCTCGGGTCTCAGCGCGCTGCGCGACGAGATGGGCGCGCGCCTCGGCGCTCCGCCGTCGTGAGCACGGGCTACCTCGGGCTGGGCTCGAACATGGGCGACCGGCGGGCGTACCTGCAGGCCGGGGTGGACGCGCTGGACGCCCGCGGGGTGCGCGTGACCGCCAGCTCGTCGACCTACGACACCGATCCCGTCGGGGAGATCCTCGACCAGGCCGACTTCCTCAACGCGTGCCTGCGCATCGAGACCGAGCTGGCCCCCGAGGCCCTGCTCGACGCCTGCAAGGACGTCGAGCGCGAGCTGGGCCGCGACTTCTCGGCGCCGCGGCATTCCCCGCGCCCGCTGGACGTCGACGTCCTGCTGCTCGACGCGACCGAGTACCGCTCCGAGCGCCTCACGCTGCCCCACGAGCAGGTCACCGAGCGGCGGTTCGTGCTGATCCCGCTCCTCGAGCTCGACCCCGGCCTGATGACGCCGTCGGGTCTGCGGCTGGCCGACCGGCTGGCCGAGATGCCGGTCGACGAGGGCGTCCGCCTGGCCGGCCCGCCTCTCAGCGTTCTCCGAGGTTAAAGCGAGCGGCGCCGGGCGCCGATGGGAGACGGAGCGGCCCCAGCCCCCCGGTCGACGTACCGCTGTCTCACCCCCGGAGTTCTCATCACCTGCTCGTTCCCGGCATCGCGCGCCGCGCGGTGTCTCGTCATCGTCGTCTGCTTGCTCGCCGCTGCGCCGGCGGCGTCTCACGCCGCGTCCGTGGACCTGGCGGGCTCCAGCCTGCGCGTCACGGCCGGGCCCAACGAGACCAATCTCCTGACGATCACCTCCGCGTCCGGGGTCCTGACGATCCTCGACGGCGGCTCGCTGGCCCTCAACGCCGGCCTCGGCTGCAGCCAGACGGCGACCGCGCGGGTCACCTGCGGGTCCTCCGGGGTCACCAGCGTCGTGATCGACGCCGGCGACGGCGACGACACCGTCACGCTCACCGGCCTGGCCCTGCCCGCCACGCTCACCGACGGGCCCGGCAACGACACGGTCACCGGCGGCTCGGGAAACGACACCTTCATCGGCAGCCCCGGCAACGACACCCTGACCGGCGGCCCGGGCAACGACAGCTTCGGCGACGCCGGCGGTGCGGGGGCCGACACGCTCGTGGGCGGGCTCGGCACCGACACCGCCGACTACTCCGGCCGCACCGTGCCGCTGGCCGTGCGCCTCGACGACGTCTCCGGCGACGGCGCCGCGGGGGAGAGCGACAACGTCCGCAGTGACATCGAGGCGGTCAACGGCGGCATCGCGGCCGACCTGCTCGTCGGCGGTGCGGGCGCCGAGACCCTGCGCGGCAACGGCGGCGACGACATCTTCGACGGCCGCGGCGGCGCCGACACCTACGCCGGCGGCAGCGGCCAGGACACCGCGGACTACTCGGTGCGGACCGCGGCGGTGTCCGTCACGCTCGACGGCACGGCCAACGACGGCGAGCCGGCGGAGCTCGACAACGTCGGCACCGACGTCGACATCGTGCTCGGTGGCGAGGGCGCCGACACGATCACCGGCCACGCGTCGGTCAACGAGCTGCGCGGCAACGGGGGCAACGACACGCTCAACGGCGGCGGCGGCAACGACGCGCTCGACGGCGGCGCGGGCGCCGACTACCTGATCGGCGGAACCGGCACCGACGCCGCCGACTACTCCTCGCGGGCCGAGCCGATCACCGCCGATCTCAACGGGACCACCGGCTTCGGCGAGAGCGGCGAGAACGACACGGTGGCCACCGACGTCGAGGGCGTCTGGGGCGGCGCCGGCGACGACCGCCTGACCGGCAACGCAGCGGGCAACGTGCTGCGCGGCAACGCGGGCGACGACATGCTCGACGGCCGGCTGGGCGCCGACGACGTCTCCGGAGGCGACGGCATCGACTCGGTCTCCTACGCCGCGCGGACCGTGGCGGTGACCGTCAAGCTCGACAACAGCAATGGCGACGGCCAGTCCGGCGAGAACGACACGATCCGCGGCGACATCGAGATCCTCTCGGGCGGCGCGGGCGACGACAAGCTCTACGCCAACGACGCCGACAACGTCATCACGGGCAACGGCGGCAACGACACGGTCTACGGCTACGGCGGCAACGACACCATCACCGTCTCGGGCGGAACCGACAGCGTCTGGGGTGGCACCGGCGACGACGCGATCAGCGCGGGCGACGGTGCCAACAAGCTCTACGGCGAGGACGGCGCCGACCGGCTGACGACGGGCAGCGGGGCCGACACGCTCGACGGCGGCGCCGGCGCCGACGTGCTGACGTCCGGGACGGGCAACGACAGCGTCTCGGGAGGCAGCGGCGACGACAGCCTGGTCGCGAGCGACGGCAACGACAAGCTCACCGGCGGCGACGGCAACGACAGCCTCGATGCCGGCGCGGGCGACGACAGCGGCGACGCCGGCACCGGCGACGACCGGATCTCGGCCGGCGACGGCAACGACAGCCTCTCCGGCGGCGACGGCATCGACTGGCTCGATGGCGGCGGCGGGGCAGACCGTCTCAGTGGCAACAACGGGAACGACAACCTCGATGGCGGCATCGGCGACGACAGCCTCGACGGCGGCGCGGGCGACGACGGGCTGACCGGCGGTGACGGCGCCGACACGCTGACGGGCTCCGACGGCGGCGATGCGCTCGACGGCGGCGCGGCCGGCGACACTCTCAACGGCGGCCGCGGCAACGACGTGCTGACCGGCGGCGACGGCAACGACAAGCTCAACGGCAACGAGGACGCCGACACGGTCAGCGGCGGACCGGGCGACGACCAGTCCTGGGGCGGCTCGGGCGACGACGTGCTCGGCGACGGCGAGGGCGCCAACAAGCTCTACGGCGAGGATGGTGTCGACAAGCTCGTCACGGGCGCCGGCAACGACTCGCTCAGCGGCGGAAACGGCGCGGACTTCCTCGACGCCGGCCCGGGCGACGACCTCGTCAACGGCGACAATGACGCCGACCGCCTGCAGGGCGGCGAGGGCACCGACAAGCTCTACGGCAGCAACGGCGACGACGTCATCGACGGCGGCCTCGGGCCCGACCAGATCGACGGCTCCGACGGCACCGACACCGTCGACTACGGCGGCCGCACCGGCGGCGTGTCGATCACCAACGACGGCAAGGCCGACGACGGCGCCAAGGACGAGGGCGACAACGTCTCGACCTCCATCGACGACGCGATCGGCAGCTCGGGCGACGACCGCATCACCTTCGCGACCGACTGGCCGCACAAGCTCGACGGCGGCGACGGCAACGACCTGCTGCGCGGCGGCCCGCGCGAGGACCGGCTGACCGGCGGGCGCGGCAAGGACGCGCTGTTCGGCGAGGGCGGCGCGGACGCCTACGACGGCGGCGCCGGACCCGACCATCTCTCGGCCGCCGACGGCGTCGCCGAGACGCTGCTGTGCGGCACCGGCAAGGACGTCGGCGTGCTCGACAAGAGCGACAAGGCGACGGGCTGCGAGAAGCGCACGGTCAAGCAGCTCACGTCCTCGGCGCCGGCGATGCCCAGCGTCCCGACGCCGGTCACGACGCCCACCGCCGGCCCGACCAACACGGCGCGCGCGCCCTCGGGCCTGGTCGGCGTGCGCCGGGTCGCGACCCGCGGTCGCTTCGTCAGCGTCCCCGGCGCGCCCGGGGTCCGCGCCGACCGCCGCATCCTCAAGGACATCGCCTGGCTGCTCAAGCACTACCCGATCCGCATCAGCGCGGGCTACGCACTGTCGGGCCACGCCGTCCACGGCGAGCACCCCGTCGGGCTGGCACTCGACATCGTTCCGGGGCCCGGCGGCTCGTGGGATGACGTCGACCGCCTGGCCAAGTGGGCCGAGCCGCGCCAGAACTACCCGCGGCCGCCGTTTCGCTGGGTCGGCTACAACGGCGACGCCAACCACGGCCGTGGCAACCACCTGCACCTGTCATGGATGCACGCGGCCACCAGCCCCGGCAAGCCCGCGGCCTGGGTCGTGACGATGAAGTTCCGCAACGCGGGCGGCTCGGCCGGCTCGCGCGGCAAGGCCAAGAAGCCGGCGGCGAACGGGCGGGGCGGCGCGATGGTCCGGTACGCGCGCTCCAACCGCAGCCTCGGCGGGACGCTCGAGCTCGACAGCGGGCTGCGCCCGATCGCGCTCTGCTCCGGCGTCGGGCCGTTGAAGAAGACCCTGAAGGCGGCGTCCAGCGCGTTCGGCCTGAGCGGCTGGCGGATCCTCGCCGGGCTGACCGAGACCGAGTCGGCCTTCGGCTGCAACATGGGCCCGTCGTCGGCGGGGGCGATCGGCTGGACGCAGTTCATGCCCGCCACATGGAAGGACTACGGCATGGACGCCGACGGCGACGGCAAGGCCGACCCGTACAACTCGGTCGACGCGGTCTTCTCGACCGCGCGCTACCTGCGCGCGTCGGGTGCGCCGGGCTCGTGGCGCAGGGCGCTGTTCGCCTACAACCACGACCAGGCCTACGTCAACATCGTCCTGGAGCGCTCGAAGCAGTACTAGGCGGCGAGGCTGTCGAGCAGGCGCTCGACGATCTCGCCGGTCTCGCGCAGCGCCCGGTCGCGGTCCGCGGCGCGCGCGACGTAGAGCGCGGCCTCGTCGAGCGCGCCGATGATCACGTGGGCGAGCGGGTCGACGGGGGCGGGACGGAGGGCACCGGAGGCCATGCCCTGCTCGAGCGAGGCCTTGACCACGCCGATGCCGTACTGCTCGCCGATCTCGCGCCAGGTGTCGAGGCCCAGGACCGCCGGCGCGTCGACCAGCAGGATCCGCTCGACGTCGGGCTCCGCGCACACCTCCAGCCAGGCGCGGCAGGCGGCCTTGAACGCCACGAGCAGGTCGTCGGGATGCGCGTCCATCCGCTCGCCGGCGAAGCGGATGACCTCCATCTCGACCTGCTCGACGAGCGCCCTGAACAGGGCCTGCTTGTCGGCGAACTGGTGATAGAGGGCGCCGCGGGTGACGCCCGCGGCACGGACGACCTCCTCGGTGCCGACCGCGGCGTAGCCGCGCTCGCCGAACAGCTCCCGCGCGGCGGTCAGCAGCTTCGCGCGGGTGGCTTCGGACTGGGCGGCCTTGGAAGTTGACATGCGTACTGTCTGTATGCATTATGCATACAGCCTGTACGTGAACCTTACGAGGGAGACCAGATGGACCTCAAGCAGCTTCGCCTTTCCACCGGGACGATCCGCTACCGCGACGAGGGCCCCGCCGACGGCCCCGTGCTCGTGTTCGTCCACGGCTTCCTGGTCGACGGCACGCTGTGGCGCAAGGTCACGCCGCTGCTGACGCCGTGGGCGCGGTGCATCACGCCCGACTGGCCGATGGGCTCGCACGTCCTGCCGATGGACCCGGGTGCCGACCTCTCACCGCACGGGGTGGCCGGGCTGATCGCCGAGTTCCTCGAGGCGCTCGACCTCGACGAGGTGACGATCGTCGGCAACGACTCCGGCGGCGCCCTGTCCCAGGTCCTCGTCACCGAGCACCCCAAGCGTGTCGGGCGCCTCGTGCTGACGCCGTGCGACGCCTTCGAGAACTTCCCGCCCAAGCTGTTCCGGCCGATGGTCAAGGCCGCGCGCGGGCCCAAGTCGGTGCTGACGCTCCTGGCCGGGATGAAGGCGCCGGCGATGCGCCGCGCGCCGTTCGCGTTCGGATGGCTGTCCAAGCACGGCATCCCGGACGAGGTCACCGAGGCGTGGGTGACGCCGGCGCTGCAGGACGCGGCGATCCGCCGCGACGTGGCCAAGGTGCTGCAGGGGCTCGACCCGGCGGTGACGCTGGCGGCCGCCGACAAGCTCGGCGGGTTCGACAAGCCCGCGCTGCTGGTCTGGGCCGCCGAGGACAAGTTCTTCCCGCTCGAGCACGCCGAGCGGCTCGCGGCGCTGCTGCCCGACGCCCGCGTCGAGATCGTCGAGGACTCGTGGAGCTTCGTCTCCGAGGACCAGCCGCAGCGGCTGGCCGACCTGCTCTACGGCTTCGCGGGCGCCCAGCCGGCGGGGAAGGTCCCGGCCGGGACGTCGCCGGCCTGACCGGGGAAGAGGCGGTGGGCGAGCGCGACCGACGGCCGCTCGCCCGCGATGGCGCGCACGTCTCCGAGGGTCAGGATCAGCCGCAGTGACGAGGCGATCTGCAGGTCGGCGGCGTTGGGCGGCTCGCCGCCGATGACGCCCTCGGCGATCAGGCCGTCGACGTGGGCGAAGTGGTCCGAAAGCGCGCGCAGGTCCTCGCGCACCGGGCCGTCGGCGACGGCGTTCATCCGCCCCTCGATGCGCGTGATGACCGGAGCCATGACGCGGATGACCGGCCGCGGCAGCGGCGGGAGCTTGCCGCCGGCCTGGTAGGCGTACATGTGCTCGGGCGCGATCTGGAAGGCGCGCCACAGCAGGCGCCGGGCGAGCGGCTGCAGCACGGCCTCGCCCCAGGCCTCGGCCTCCGCGACACGGGCGTCGGGGTACATGAGCGGCTCGGGGGCGAGCTGGTCGAGGCGCCTGAGGATCGCGGTCGACCCGACCAGCTTCTCGCCGTTCTCGAAGCGGATGCCGGGAACGGTGCGGCGCCCGAAGCGCAGCCGCTGATAGGGCACGTGGAACGGCGGCGGGAACTCGACGAGCTTGTACTTGACGCCCTTGAGATCGAGCGCTCGCTTGACGGCCTCGCAGGGGTGGGATCCGTGGACGACGTAGAGCCGGGCGGGCATGGGGCAACACTAACCGCGCGTGGAGGCATACTGCGAGCGTGCTTCTGACCGTCGACGTCGGCAACACCCAGACCCACTTCGGGACGTGGGACGACGGCACGCTCATCGAGCACTGGCGCTTTGCCACCGTGCGCGACTCGACGGCCGACGAGCTCGGTGCCGCGCTGCGCAACCTCGTCGAGCTGCGGGGGGTCGGGCTGGCCGACCTGACCGCGTCGATCGTCTCCTCGACGGTGCCGCAGCTGGCGCCCGAATGGGAGGAGATGGGGCGCCGCTACCTCGGCCACGACATGAAGGTCGTCGGGCCGGGGTTGAAGACCGGCATGCCGATCCGGATCGACAATCCGCGCGAGCTCGGCGCCGACCGGCTGGTCAACGCCGTCGCCGCGCACGAGCGCCTCGGCGGCCCGTGCGTCAGCGTCGACTTCGGCACCGCGATCACCTACGACGTCGTTTCGGCCACCGGCGAGTACGTCGGCGGCATCATCACGCCGGGCGTCGAGATCTCGATGGACGCGCTGACCGAGCGCGGCGCGAAGCTGCCCAAGATCGACCTCATCGAGCCGCGCGCGCTGATCGGCAAGTCGACGGTCGACGCGATCCGCTCGGGCATCGTCTACGGGTTCGCCGGCCAGGTCGACGGCATCATCGGCCGCCTGCGCGGCGAGCTGGGCCCCGAGACGCCGACGATCGCCACGGGCGGGCTCGCCCAGCACGTCGTCCCGTTCACGGGCTGCATCGACCACGTCGACGACCTGCTGACCCTCAAGGGCCTGCGGATCATCCACGGTCGGAGCGAGTCCGCCTGACCTCCAGCCAGTCCTCGGCGAGGACGGCGAAGCGCTCGTGGTCGCGCCAGCGGCCGCCGATCTTCAGGTAGCGCGGCGAGAAGCCCTCGCGGCGAAAGCCCGCGCCCCGGGCCAGTGCGATCGACGCCGCGTTGCCCGGCTGGATGTTGGCCTCGACGCGGTGCAGCCCCAGCGGTCCGAAGGCGGCGTCGAGCACGAGCGCGAGGCCCTCGCGCATGTAGCCGCGCCCGGCGAGTTCCGCGCTGCCGTAGTAGCCCAGGTAGGCGTTCTGAAAGCCCTTGCGGAAGATCTGCGAGAGCACGAAGACGCCGGCCAGAGCGTCGTCCTCGGCCCGGCGCACCAGGAACGTCTCGCACTCCTCGCCGGCGTCGCGCTCGAGCAGCTCCCGGTACCCGGCGGCGTCGAGCGGCGGATGCGCCCACGGATGGTGGAACTCGCGGCTCGCGGCGTTCATCGCCAGGAAGTCCTCCTGGTCGGCGACCGTCGGATGAGCGATCCGCACGCGCACGCCACAACATTAAGGGGCCTGGCCCCTTTCGGAGGTAGCTTGAGGGTTCGATGGCTCCGTCGCTCACCGATCCGTGGCAGCTCGGTCCGTACACGATCCCCAACCGGGTGCTGCTCGCGCCGCTGGCCGGGATCGGGACGTGGTTCGTGCGGCTGCAGGCCCGCCGGCACGGCGCGGGGATGGCGACGAGCGAGATGGTGTCGAGCTTCGCGATCCACCATCGCAACGAGAAGACGATGAAGGAGCTGCTGCGGATCCACCCGTCCGAGCACGACTTCGACGGTCCGGTGAGCATCCAGCTGTTCGGTCAGGACCCCGACGTGATGCGCTCGGCGGCGGCCACCGCGGCCGCGGCCGGCGCCGGCGTCATCGACCTCAACATGGGCTGCCCGGTCCCCAAGGTCTGCAAGACGGGCGCCGGCGCCGCGCTGATCAAGGACCCGGACACGGCGGTCGCCGTGGCGCGTGCCGCCGCCGAGGGAAGCGGGCTTCCCGTGACCGTCAAGCTGCGGTCCGGTCAGCGGCCCGGGGAGACCGACGGCTTCGACCTCGCCCACCGCCTCGTCGACGAGGCGGGCGTCGCCGCGATCGGCTTTCATCCCCGCAGCGCCGCGGTGCACCACAAAGGCACGCCTGACTACGACCTGGCCGCCAAGCTCGTCGCGTCGCTGAACGCGCCGGTGATCCTCACGGGCGGCCTGCACACCCGTGACGAGGTGCTCGCCGCCTACGAGCGGACCGGAGCGACCGCGGTGATGCTCGCGCGCGGCTCGATGGGCAACCCCTGGCTCTTCGAGCAGGTCCTCGGTCTGCGCGCGGACGAACCGGACCCGCAGGAGGTCCTCGACGAGCTCGAGTGGCTGATGGACCGTGCCGTCGAGCACCTCGGAGACGAGCGCGCCGCGCGCTGGCTGCGCAAGGCCTACCCCTGGTACGTGCCGAGGCTCGGCGGCGACAAGCACCTCAACGAAGCCCTGCAACGGACGTCCAGCACGGCCGAGGCGCGATCCTTGCTCGTTGCTACCATGCCGCGCCCGAATGCCCCGCGAAGTGATTCTCACCCCGGAAGGACTGGAGAAGCTCCAGGAGGAGCTCGATCTCCTCTCGGGCGAGCGGCGGCGTGAGGTAGCGGCTCGCATCAAGGAGGCCCGCGAGTTCGGCGACATCTCGGAGAACTCCGAGTACGACGACGCCAAGAACGAGCAGGCCATGCTCGAGTCGCGCATCGCGCAGCTCGAGGAGAAGCTCCGCGCCGCGTCGGTCATCGACGCCAAGGACATCTCGACCGATGTCGTCGGCGTCGGCACCAGCGTCCACGTCAAGGACGAGAAGACCGGCAAGTCGCAGAAGTTCACGATCGTCGGCTCTTCCGAGGCCAACCCGGCCGAGATGAAGCTCTCCAACGAGTCGCCCGTCGGCCGCGCCCTGCTCGGCCACAAGCGCAACGACGTCGTGTCCGTGCCCGTGCCCAAGGGGCCGGCGCGCAAGCTCAAGATCACCAAGATCGACGTCGGGCTGTAAAACCCGAGCCGTGATGGCGAGGTCTTCATCGAAGTGCGGCCCGGATGGCCGCACGGGCTAACCATGTCTGAAGACGAGCTCCTCGGCCAGCGCCGAGCGAAGCTCGACGCCCTTCGTTCCGCCGGCATCGACCCGTTCCCGCACGAGTACGCGGGCGTCGTCGGGGTCGAGACGATCCATGCCGCGCACGCCGACGTGCCCGACGGCGAGGACACCGACGCGACCTACCGCGTCGCCGGCCGCCTGAGCGCGCGCCGCGGCCAGGGCAAGATGGCCTTCCTCGACCTCGTCGACCGCAGCGGCCGCATCCAGCTGCAGGCCAAGCTCGACGTGCTGGGCGAGGAGTCGATGGAGCGCCTGCTCTCGCTCGACCTCGGCGACCTGATCGGCGTCGACGGGACCGCGTTCCGCTCCAAGCGCGGCGAGCTGTCGCTGCGCGTCGACGACTACGCGGTGCTGGCCAAGTCGCTGCGCCCGCCGCCCGACAAGCATCACGGGCTCCAGGACACCGAGACCCGGCTGCGCAAGCGCGAGCTCGACCTGATGGCCAACGAGGACACCCGCGCGGTGTTCATCGCGCGGGCCAAGATCGTCGCCGCGGTGCGCCGCTTCCTCGACGACAGCGGGTTCCTCGAGGTGGAGACGCCGATCCTGCAGCCGCTCTACGGCGGCGCGCTGGCCAAGCCGTTCACGACGCACTTCAACGCGCTGGACCGCGAGATGTACCTGCGCATCGCCACCGAGCTCTACCTGAAGCGCTGCATCGTCGGCGGCCTCGAGAAGGTCTACGAGCTCGGCAAGGACTTCCGCAACGAGGGCCTGTCACCCAAGCACAACCCCGAGTTCACGATGGTCGAGTGGTACGAGGCCTACACGGACTACAACGACCAGATGACCCGGCTGGAGGAGTGCGTGCGCGCCGCCGCCGCCGCGGTCGACTACGCGGGTGAGCTGGAGTTCGACAAGCCGTGGCGGCGCGTCACGATGCGCGACGCGATCCGCGACGAGACCGGCATCGACATCGGCGCGCTGCGCGAGCGCGACGAGCTCGCCGCCGCGATCGGCGAGCGCTTCGAGACCGACGGCCTGACCTGGCCCCAGCTCGTCGACGACCTCGTCTCCAAGTCGGTCGAGCCGAAGCTGATCCAGCCGACGTTCATCACCGACTACCCCAAGGAGCTCTCGCCGTTCGCCAAGGACCATCGCTCCGAGGAGGGACTGGTGGAGCGGTTCGAGGCGTTCGTCAACGGCATGGAGATCTCCAACGCCTTCACCGAGCTCAACGACCCCGACGAGCAGCGCGCGCGCTTCGAGGCGCAGGCGCGCTACTCCGCGCAGGGCGACGAGGAGGCCCAGCCCTTCGACGAGGCGTTCGTCGAGGCGCTCGAGCACGGCATGCCGCCCACCGGCGGCCTGGGCCTGGGCATCGATCGGCTGACCATGGTCCTCACGGGGCGCACGACGATCCGCGAGGTCGTCCTGTTCCCCGCGTTGCGCGACTAGGGCGCCGCCCGCTCGAGGGCCCAGCCCGCGAGGCCCGCGAGGCTGATCGCGCCGCCGAGGATGCAGATGCCGTCCCAGCCGTAGGCCGACCACACGCCGGCCGCTGCGGCCGAGCCGATCGCGCCCCAGATGAAGTTGTTGGTCATGTAGGCCGTGTTCAGCCGCGAGCGGGCGGCCTCGTCGAGGGCGAAGACCGTGTTCTGGTTGAGGATGTGCTGGCCCTGCACCCCGAGGTCGAGCACGACGATGCCGGCGACGATCAGCAGCGCCGAGGTCTCGCCGAGCGCCAGCAGCGCCCAGCCCACTGCGATGGCCGCGAGGAACACGCCGGTCGCGCCGTGGGTGCGCCCGGCGTCGGCGAGCCGGCCACCGGCCTGCGCGGCGGCGGCGCCGGCGATGCCCGCCAGGCCGAAGAGGCCGATGACCGCCTCGGAGTAGCCGAACGGCTCGCTCGAGAGCAGCAGGGCCAGCGACGTCCACAGGACCGTGAAGCCGGCCATGCCGCACGCGCCGTAGAACATCCGGCGGCGCAGCTGCGGCTCGCGGCGCACCAGCGTGCCGACCGAGGCCAGCAGGCGCCCGTAGGACAGCCCGCCCGGCGCGACGGCGGTGTCGGGAAGCGAGCGGTGCAGCGCGGCGGCCAGCGCCAGCATGATCGCGGCGGCCACCCACAGCACGAGTCGCCAGCCGCCGAGCTCGGCGATCAGGCCGCTGACCGTGCGCGCGGCGAGGATGCCGATCAGCAGCCCGCTGAGGACGATGCCGACGATGCGGCCCCGCTCCTCCTCGGCGGCCAGCATGCTGGCCAGCGGGACGACGATCTGAGCGACGACGGACACCACGGCCGCCAGCGCGAGCATCACCGACAGCACGGCGAGGCTCGGGGCGAGCGCCGCGCCGCCCATCGCGGCGGCGCTGACCAGCAGCATCCGGGTGACCAGCCGGCGCCGGTCGAGGAGGTCGCCGAGCGGCAGCAGGAACACCAGCCCGACGGCGTAGCCGATCTGCGACGCGGTGACCACGAAGGCCGCGCTCGACGCGCTGACGCCGAGGTCGTCGCCGATGACGTGCAGCAGCGGCTGCGCGTAGTAGAGGTTGGCCACCGACGCCCCGGAGGCGACGGCGAGCAGCAGGACGAGCTTGCGGCTGATGCCCCGAAAGGCTAGGTCTTCGAGCGCACCACGACCCGCGCCCCGGCCGCCGGGATCATGGTCACGTTGCGGTGCACGGCCTTCTCCGGCGCGGGGTCGACGGCCTCGAGGTCGAGCCGGCGCGCCATCGCCTCGAGCACCACGCGCTGCTCGGCCATGGCCAGCGCCGCGCCCAGGCAGCGACGGATGCCGCCGCCGAGCGGGATCCACTCGTAGGTGCCGGGCTTGCGGGTCTCCCAGCGCTCGGGCCGGAACGAGAACGGGTCGGGGTAGATGTCCTCGCGGTGGTGGACGAGCAGGATGCTCATGGCCACCGGCGAGTCGGCGGGCACCGCGTACTCGCCCAGCTGCCAGGGCTTCATGACCCGCCGGCCGATCATCGGGATCACCGGGCGCGAGCGCATCGTCTCGAGGATCACGCGCTCGATCTCCTCGGCGCCCTCACCGGCGCGGACGCTCTCGCGCAGGCGGTCGTGGGCGTCGGGCCAGCGCACGAGCCGCTCCCAGGCCCAGGCCAGCGAGTTGGCCGTGGTCTCGTGGCCGGCGAGCACAAGCGTCAGCAGCTCGTCGCGCAGCTCCTGGTCGGTGAGCTGCTCGCCCTCCTCGGTGGTGGCCTGCAGCAGCAGCGAGAGGATGTCGCGCCGGTCGCCGAGGTCGGTGACCTGGCGGCGCTCGCGGATGACCTGGTAGGTCGGGCGATCGAGCATGGCCAGGCCGAACTTGGTCGGGCCGACGGGCTCGTCCTTGCCGACGTTGAGCAGCTCGGCGAACTGGGCGATCGGCCACGTCGAGGCGGCGACGAGCTGGCGCACCGCGGTGCGCAGGCCGTGCTCGGGCGTGCCGTGCTCGGGCTTGCCCTCGATGCCGAAGATGCCGGCCATGATCACATCGAGCGTGATCGCCTGCATGCGCGGCGCGAGCGCCAGCGGCTCGCCCACCGGCCACTTGTCGATCTCGCGCTCGGCGGCCTCGGAGATCATCGCCGCGTACTTGTCGATCGCCTCGCCGTGGAAGGGGGGCAGCAGCAGCTTGCGCTGGCGCATGTGGCGCGGCCCGATCGACGTGAGCACGGAGTTGGGCCCGACGATCGGCCGCAGCGGCGACTCGCCGGTCAGCGACGGCGCGTCCTCCGGCTTGGCGGTGAACAGCGACTTGACGTGGTCGGGATGGCTCGTGACGTAGACGGCGTCGTCGATGCCGACGCTCGTCATGCTGAAGACCTCGCCGAGCTTGCGGCGCGCCTTGAAGACGAACTCGATCTGGCGCTGGTTGAAGCGCAGGACCTGCGCGGCGCGGGGCAGCGGGATCTGCGGCGGCCGGGGGAGCGCCGCGGCCTCCTGTTCGGAGATCGGCCCGGCGGGCGAGGGCGGCGCCTCGCCTCCGGTCAGGTCGACGCGATCCTCCACGAGAGCAGCCATGGAGGAACGGTAACACGGATCGATGTCAAGGTCGTCTGTGCGATCGGTCACGCACCGGGATGCCAGGCGCCGCGGTGGCGCGCGTACATAGCGGTGACCCAGCGGCCGGCCTCGCGCGCGAGCAGCTCGTCGCGCAGCGCCACGACAGCCGGCGGGAACGCCTCGGGCACGTACGGGCGCTCGGGGGGCGTGATCACCGGTGTGAACAGCGCCGCGGCGGTCAGGTCGGCCACCGAGAAGCGGTCGCCCACGAGATAGCCGCTCGGCTGCAGCTCGTGCTCGAGGCGGTCGGCGGCCGCGACGATCTCCGCGCGCGTCTCGGTCTCGCGCTCGGCGGTCGCGCCGTAGTCGCCGCGGATGATGCGCCCGGCGAGCGGCGCGCTGACGTTGAGCATCCGGCGGATCGCCGGCCGGGTCGGGGCGATCGAGTCGCCGATGCCGTTGTGCTGGCCGAGGACGTGGTGCCAGGAGAACGCGCGCAGCGCGGGGGCGAGCTCCTCGTCGAAGAAGTCCTCGAGGGCGAGGGCCCGCGCTCGCTCGGCGGGGTCGGCCGGGTAGAGGGGCGGCTCCGGGAAGCGCGCCTCCAGCGCGGCGATGATCGCGGTCGAGTCGCCGATCGCGCGGCCGTCGAGGCGCAGGACGGGCATGCGCCGGTGGCCCGATCGCGTGAGCGCCATCGCCACGAGCTGGTGGGCGCCGACGAGCGGGACGCGGCGCCGGTGCTCGATGCCCTTGTGGTCGAGTGCCCAGCGCGCCTTCTCGCTGTAGTGCGAGAGCTCGATGTGCCAGAGGGTCACCGTCATGTCAGTCCAGCTTTCTCTTGATGGCCCAGCGGCCGAGCTCGTGCCGGTTGGACAGTTGCAGCTTGCGCAGGACGGCGCCGACGTGCGCCTCGACGGTCTTGACGCTGATGCCCAGTCGCAGCGCGATCTCCTTGTAGAGGTAGCCCCGCGCGAGGTGGCGCAGGACCTCGAGCTCGCGCGGCGTGAGCTGGTCGAGCTCCGGGTCGCCGGCCGGCACCGGATCCTCGCGGAACGCGTCGAGCACGAAGCCCGCCAGGCGCGGCGAGAAGACCGCGTCGCCCTCGGCCACGCGGGCGATGGCATCGGCCAGCTCGGTCGGCGAGATCGTCTTGGTGACGTAGCCGCGGGCCCCGGCGCGGATGACCGCGATGACGTCGTCGGGCGCGTCGGAGACCGACAGCGCCAGGAAGCGCACGCCGGGCTGGGTCTCGCGGACCGCCTCGATGACCGCGACGCCGCCGCCGTCGGGCATGTGCACGTCGAGCAGCACGACGTCGGGCGCCAGCTCGCCGATCGCGGCGATCGCCTCGGCCACCGTCCCGGCGTCACCGACGACGTCGGCGAGGCCGTCGAGCTCGGCGCGCACCCCCGCGCGGAACAGCTGATGGTCGTCGACGAGCAGGACGCGGGTCACGGGGTCAGCTCCATGGTCAGCTCGACCTCCGTCCCCGACCCGAGCGCCGACGTGATGGTCGCCGTGCCGCCGTGGCGCTGCATCCGCCCTTCGATCGACTCGCGCAGCCCGCGGCGGTCGGCGGGCACCGCGCCGCGATCGAAGCCGACGCCGCGGTCGCGCACGAAGACCTCGGCGCGCTCGGCGGCGACCTCGGCGTAGACGTCGACGTGGTCGGCGCCGGAGAACCGTGTCGCGTTGGCCAGTGCCTCGCGGGCCGCCGCGACCAGCGCGGTGAGCCGCTCGTCCATGGGCGCGTCGCCGACCGCGACGACCTCGACCGGCACGGCGTGGGTCGCCTCGACGTCGGCGGCCACGGCCCGCAGCGCGGCGGCCAGGCTGTCGGCCGGCGCCGCGCGCTCCTGGTTGAGCCAGGCGCGCAGCTCGCGCTCCTGCCGGCGGGCGAGCTGGGCGACCTCGCGGGGGTCGTCGGCGCGCCGCTGGATCAGCGCCAGCGTCTGCAGCACCGAGTCGTGCAGGTGGGCGGCGACCTCGGCGCGCTCCTGCGAGCGGATGCGCGCCGCGCGCTCGGCGGTCAGCGCCTGGCTGAGCCGCACCCACCACGGGCCGAAGACCAGCGCGGTGCCGACGAAGACGACGACGGCCGCGAGCGCCAGGTTGTCGAGGCCGCCGAGCGAGTCGGTGGCCGACAGGAACACGATCCCGCCGCCGACGATGAGCGCGGCGCCGAGCAGCGTGCGCAGCCGGCTCGCGTGCACCGGCAGCGCGCTCTGGCGCCAAAGCAGCGCCAGCCCCGCCGCAGAGAGCACCACCGGCCAGACGACGGCGTCGGAGAACCACAGCCCCACGCTGCGCAGGGCCAGCAGGCACGCGAGCACGAGCAACCCGACGCCCGCCGCCACCTTCCACGACGGGCCGGCCCGCCGGAGGTCCAGCAGGCGCTGGGTGCCGCCGGCCTCGCGCGGCAGGACCACCGCGAGGACCCCGTAGGCCAGGATCCCGCCGCCGCCGGCCAGCGCCGTGGCCACGAAGGCCAGGCGCAGCAGGGCGGGGTCGATGCCGAAGCGGATTCCCAGCCGCAGGCAGACGCCCGCCACCATCGCGCCGTCTCGGGAACGGAAGGAGGCGGCGAGCGAGCCCACTACGTCCGGTCCTCCAGGCCACTGGCGAGCAGGATCACGCCGCCGATCGCGGCGAGGATCGGGCCCAGGGCCTCGAAGGAGATCGTCAGGTCCCCCGAGGCGTCGAGCAGGATCCACACGCCGAGGCCCACGAGCGCCAGCCCGCCGATCAGCGTGGCGAGGCGCGGGCGGTGCATCACGCGCCCGGAGGGGTCGGGGCGACGGGTGCGCGGTCGGGCCCGGTGGCGCGCTCGACGCGCACCTCGCCGAACCCGGCCTCGACGTCGAGCTCGAGCACGGGCCGGCCCGGTGCGGTGATCGTCTCGTCGCGGTCGACGTCGGTGCCGTCGGCGTCGCCGCCGGGCAGGTGGATCTCGCCGGCGCCGGCGTGCGCGTCGATGCGCACCGCGACGTCGTCCGGGATCTGGACCGTGGTCTCGCCGATCCCGACGTGGACCTTCAGGCGCGTGGTCGTGCCCTCCGCGAACGTGGTGTCGCGCAGGTCGACGTCGAGCTGACCGATGGCCACGCGGTACTCGTCGGGCAGGGCGCTCGCCTGGGCCGGCGCGAACGAGCGCTCGCCGATCGGGCCGTCGAACGTCGCGCCGGCGGCGCCCATCGCCGCGACGGCGGCGGCGAGCACCAGCGGCGGCAGGGCCAGCCACGGCGAGGCGCCGAAGAACGAGCCCGCGACGAGCGTGGCGCCCGCGGCGGCGACGGCGATGCCCGCCCACTCCTGCCAGCCCAGGTCCACGCCGGCCGCGCCCAGCGCGGTCAGGGCGGCGAGCAGCAGCAGGAGGCCACCGGCGACCGTGCGGGTGGCGACCCGCGAGCGCGGTGCGTCAGCCGTGGGCGCGGGCTCGGGTGAGGGGCCCATCGGCGTCGGCATCTCAGACGTCACGGGCGCAGTATCGCCCTGGGCGCGCAGGACGAGATAGCCGCCGGCGATCGCCAGCAGCGAGGCCCAGCCGAGGTCGTCGGCGATCCCGTCGCCATCGAGCGTGTCGAGGGCGGCGACGATGCCGATGGCCAGCAGGACGAAGCCGGCCCAGCGGGAGGCCTTGCCGTTGGCGGGGACGTGCAGCACGGCGTCCTCTGACCCCTCCTCGGGGATCAGCAGCCAGGACGCGATGTAGGCGGCGAAGCCGAGGCCGCCGGCGAGGACCGCTACGACGAAGCCGAGGCGGACGAGAGTGGGGTCGACGTTGAGATGGCGGGCGATGCCGGCGGCCGAGCCGGCGAGCATGCGTCCCTCACGGGGGCGCTCGAGCCGTGGAGTGGCGGTGATGGAGTTCATGCCGGCAAGCATGCGCTGGACGCGCCACCTTGCCTATTGGGGATTGCCCCTAGGGACATCCGGTCCAAAAATCCCGCACCACGGGGCGATTTCCGGGCGGTTTCCCGGGGCAGCCCGTTGATAGAATGGCCTATGTCCTGCCCTCCTACCACCCGTCCATTCATCCAAACGGCGCTCCGTGCCGAAGAGGTTGAGTAGCCGGGTGCTTGCCCGACCCATCACACCCCGCCTTCCGGCAGGAAAGAGGTAGCACGCCCATGTTCGAGCGATTCACTGAACGGGCCCGCCAGGTCGTCGTTCTCGCCCAGGAGGAGGCGCGAACGCTCAAGCACAACTACATCGGGACCGAGCACATCCTGCTCGGCCTTCTCAGGGAAGAGGAGGGGCTCGCCGCGCGAGTCCTCGAATCGCTGGACATCACCGTTGAGCGGGTGCGCGCCCAGGTCGTGCGCATCGTCGGCTCCGGCGAGGAAGTCACGTCCGGCCAGATCCCGTTCACGCCGCGCGCCAAGAAGGTGCTGGAGCTCGCGCTCCGCGAGGCGCTGAGCCTGGGCCACAACTACATCGGCACCGAGCACATCCTGCTCGGCCTGGTGCGTGAGAACGAGGGCGTCGCCGCGCGCATCCTGCTCGACTTCGACGCGGACTCCGAGAAGATCCGCAACGAGGTCATCCGCATGCTGTCGGGTCCCGGCGGCCGCCGTCAGGGCGGCTCGGGCGGCGGTGGCGGCGGCGGTGCCGCAGCCGGTCAGGGCGAGGGCAAGAAGTCCTCGAAGCTGCTGGACCAGTTCGGGCGCAACCTGACCAAGCTCGCCGCCGAGGGCAAGCTCGACCCGGTCGTCGGCCGCGAGACCGAGATCGAGCGGATCATGCAGATCCTCTCCCGGCGCACCAAGAACAACCCCGTCCTCGTCGGCGAGCCCGGCGTGGGCAAGACCGCCGTGGTCGAGGGCCTCGCCCAGCGCATCACGAACGGCGACGTGCCGGAGCTGCTGAAGAACAAGCAGATCTACACGCTCGACCTGGCGGCGCTGGTCGCCGGCTCGAAGTACCGCGGCGAGTTCGAGGAGCGCCTCAAGAAGGTGATGAAGGAGATCACCCAGCGCGGCGACATCATCCTGTTCATCGACGAGCTCCACAACCTCGTCGGGGCGGG
>JBJMLA010000127.1:0-38707 GCA_045805505.1 Solirubrobacteraceae bacterium | reverse complement strand
GGCGAGTTCGTCGACGGCGACTTCCTCACCGCGATCCTCGCCGAGCACCTGCTCGAGAAGAAGCCGGGCGCCGACATCCTCTTCGACGTCCGCGCGTCGCGCGCGGTCGCCGACACCGTCAGCCGCGTGGGCGGCACCGCGCATCCCAACCGCGTCGGCCACGCGTTCTTCAAGACCCGCATGCGCGACGAGGGCGCGATCTTCGGCGGTGAGGTCTCCGGCCACTACTACTTCCACGACTTCTACAACGCCGACAGCGGCACGGTCCCCGCGCTGCTGATCCTCGAGAAGCTCTCCGTCGAGGAGCGCAGGATGTCCGAGCTCGTCGGCGACTACCGGGCCAGGTACTTCATCTCGGGCGAGATCAACTCCGAGGTCGACGACGCGCCCGCCAAGATGGCCGCCATCGAGGCCAGGTACGCCGACGCGCGCATCGGCCATCTCGACGGTGTCTCGGTCGACTACGACGACTGGCACTTCAACGTCCGCATGTCGAACACCGAGCCCCTGCTGCGCCTGTGCCTCGAGTCGCTCGTCTCGGTGCAGGACATGGAGACCCGGCGCGACGAGGTCCTCGCGCTGATCCGTGGCTGAGGGGCACCGCCAGGTCCGCTTCGAGGCGCCGGCCGGATCGACGACGATCCTGCTGGTCCGCCACGGCGAGTCGATGCCGTTCGTCGAGGGAGAGCCGTTCGCGCTCGTCGACGGCCATGCCGATCCGGCGCTCTACGTCGACGGCGAGGAGCAGGCCCGCCGGGTCGGCGAGCGTCTCGCCGGCGAGCCCATCGAGGCCATCTACATCACGCCGCTGCAACGCACCGCCCAGACCGCCGCCCCGCTGGCCGCCGCGCTCGGGCTCGTGCCGCAGGTCGTCGCGCAACTGCGCGAGGTCAACCTCGGCGAGTGGGAGGGCGGCGGCCTGCGCAAGCACGCGCGCGGCGGCCACCCGATCGTCGCCCAGGTCTTCGCCGAGCAGCGCTGGGACGTCATCCCGGGCGCCGAGACCACCGATGCGTTCAACGCCCGCGTGCGCGAGGGGATCGAGCGGATCGCCGGCGAGAACCCCGACCGGCTCGTCGCCGCCTTCGTGCACGGCGGCGTCATCGGCAGCGCCCTGGCCCAGGCCAGCGGATCCCAGGGGCTCGCCTTCGCCGGCGCCGACAACGGCTCGATCTCCGAGATCGTCGTGATGGGCGATCGCTGGGTCGTGCGCCGCTACAACGACACGGCTCACCTCGCATGATCCACTGCATCCCCGTCCCCACCCCGTTCGCGGTGGGGCGCGTCAACTGCTACCTGATCGACGACGACCCGCTGACGCTCGTCGACGCAGGCCCGAACTCGGGAACGTCGCTGGTCGAGCTCGAGGCCGGGCTCGCCGCGCACGGCCGCAGGGTCGAGGACCTCGAGCGGATCGTCCTGACCCACCAGCACATCGACCACATCGGCCTGGCGCAGATCCTGGCCGACCGCAGCGGCGCCGAGGTCTGCGCGCTCGATGCCCTGGTCCCGTTCCTCGCCGGCTTCGGCGAGAACATGGCCGCCGACGACGCGTTCGCCGGGGCGATCATGACCCGCCACGGCATTCCCGACGACATCCGCCACGCGCTCAGCGCGGTCTCGGCGTCGTTTCGCGCGTGGGGCGCGAAGGTCACGGTGACCACGCCGCTGGTTCCCGGCGAGGACCTCGCCTTCGCGGGCCGGACCTGGAGGATCCACCACCGGCCCGGCCACTCCCCGTCGGACACCGTCTTTCACGACGAGGCGAGCGGTCAGCTGCTCGGTGGCGATCACCTGATCGCGAAGATCTCGTCGAACCCGCTGATCTCGCGTCCCCTCGACGGAAGCGAGGGCGAACGGCCGCAGGCGCTGCGCATCTACCTGGAGTCGCTGGCCGCCACGCGCGCGATGGATCTCTCCCTCGTCTGGCCCGGCCACGGCGAGCCGGTCGAGGACCACCGCGCCCTCATCGACGAGCGCGGCCGCCTCCACGCCCGGCGCGCCGAGAAGCTCCACCGCCTGATCAGCGAGCAGCCGCGCAGCGCGTTCGAGCTCGCCCAGGCCATGTGGGGCAACGTCGCCGTCACCCAGGCCTACCTGACGCTGTCCGAGGTCCTCGGCCACACCGACCTCCTGCTCAACGACGGACGCGTCCGCGAGGTCGAGAGCGATGGGGTCGTGGCCTTCGAGGCCACGTGATCGCCCTCAACGCCCGGGCCGCGGCGCGGCCCGAACTCGGCGGCGTCGAACGCTGGGCACGCGAGCTGTCGGCACGGCTCGACGCGCGCGTGCTGCGCCCCCCCGGCGCCCTGGCGCATCGCGCGGGACATCTCTGGGAGCAGGCCGCGCTGCCCGCGCTGGCGCGGGGCGCCGAGCTCCTGGTCAACCCGGCCAACCTCGCGCCGCTGGCCTTCCCCCGCAACGTCGTCGTCATCCACGACGCCGCCGCGCTGCGCGAGCCGTCCTGGTACTCGCCGCTCTACGCCCGCTGGCAGGGCGCCGTGCTGCCGCGCATCGCCCGCGGCGCTGTCGCGGTCATCACCGTCTCGGAGTTCTCGGCCCGCGAGCTGTGGGAGCTGCTGGGGGTCGCGGCGACCGTCGTGCCGGGCGGCATCGACCACGAGCGCTTCGTGCCCGGCCCCGCTCGCGAGGAGCGCCCCTACGTCCTCACGGTGGCCAGCCGAACGGCCCGCAAGAACCTGGGCTCGCTGGCGGAGACCGCGCGGCGCCTGGCGGCCGAGGGCGTCGAGCTGCTGTCCGTCGGCGGCGATCGCCCGCAGTTCGCCGGCGAGGAGCTTCCCGGCCGCGCGCTCGGCCCCGTGCCCGACGACGACCTGCCGGCGCTCTACGCCGGCGCGCAGGCGTTCGTGCTGCCCTCGCTCTACGAGGGCTTCGGCCTGCCGGTGCTCGAGGCGATGGCCTGCGGGACGCCGGTCGTCGCGTCGGACCGCACCGCGCTACCCGAGACCTGCGGGGGCGCGGCGCTGCTCGTCGACCCGCTCGACCAGGGCGCGATCGCGGACGCCGTTCTTGCGGCCATCGGCGACGAGGAGCTGCGCACCCGAGGACTCGCTCGCGCGGCGGAGTTCTCCTGGGAGCGGACCGCGCGCGAGCTCACGGCCGCGCTGTAGCGTCGGCACATGTCGATCGAGACCGCCGAGGAGCTCGCCGCGCTCAAGCGCGTCGGCGCGCTCGTCGCCCACACACTGCGGACGCTGCGCGGCCATGTCCGCGCCGGCATCACCACCGGCGAGCTCGACGACGTCGCGGCAGGGATCTTCGCGAGCGAGGGGCGCGACGTCCGCGCCGATGAGCACCTACGACTTCCCGGGCACGATCTGCATCTCGGTCAACGAGGAGATCGTCCACGGCGTGCCGGGCGAGCGACGACTCGAGGACGGCGACCTCGTCAAGCTCGATGTCACGCCGGAGCTCGGCGGCTTCATGGCCGACGCCGCGATCTCGGTACCGGTCGGCGAGCCGTCGGCGGCCACCACCGCGCTGCTGCGCGCGGCCGACGCCTGCCTGGCGCGGGCCATCGGCGCCGCGGTGACCGGCGCGCCGCTGCGCAGCATCGGAGCGATGACAGAACGCACCGCGCGCGAGCACGGCGCCAGCGTCTTCCCCGAGCTGCGCGGCCACGGCATCGGCCGGCGCATCCACGAGGAGCCCACGGTCCCGAACGTCGACATGCCGCGCCTGCGCCGTCCGCTCAACCGCGGGCTGGTCATCGCCATCGAGCCGATGATGACCCTGGGCCGGCCGGAGCTCGTCGCCCGTCCGGACGGCTGGACCATCGCGACGGCCGACGGCTCGATGGCCGCCCACGTCGAGCACACGGTGGTCGTCGACGACGGGCGGCCGCTGGTGCTGACGGCCTAGGGAGCCGTGTACGCCCAGGAGCCGTAGATCTCGATGCCGGCCTGCGCGCCCTGGTTGACCCGGTAGGTGACCAGCGCCGAGCGGTCGGTCAGCGACGAAGTGCCGAACGTCGCGCCCTCGAGCTCGCTCACGGTGGCGCTCGAGCCGCCGCGGTAGAGACAGAACTTCCCGGCGGGGGCCGTCGGGTCCGCGAAGCTGCCCGTGCACGTGGCGTCCTCCTCGGTGGTCGCCGCGCTGCCATCGGGTCCGAAGTTGATGTTGGTGTCGTCGACCAGCGGCGCGGCCAGCCGCATGGGCAGCTGGATCGCGTAGGCCTCGTAGGCGTTCATGGCCGGGCGCATCTCGAAGATGTCGAAGGTCCCGCTGATGCTCCGGCCGCTCGGCACCGCGTCCGCGGCCGAGGTACCGGCGGGGCCTGTCGCACCCTTCGGGCCCGCCGGGCCGGTCGCGCCGGCCGCTCCCGTGGCGCCCGTCGCACCCGTGGCGCCCGTGGCGCCCGCAAGGAGCGTCCCCTTGGCGAAGTCCGCCGCCTTCAAGGAGCCGTTCTTGACCTTTGCCGACGTGACCGCGTTCTTCTTGATCTGCTTGGTGCCGACGCTGTTGCGCGAGAGCGTGGTCACCGCGTAGGACGTGCCGCCGAGGGCGACGCAGAGGCTGATGAGCGCCACGACCATGGCGGGGCTGGGCCGACTGGGGAATGTCATGGCAGCGACACTATCGCCACCGTCCGGTTGCGCTAGAGCGCCCGGAGCACGGCCGTCGCCACCGCCGCGATGACGACGCAGGCGACGATCGAGCGGCTCCGCCAGTAGACGAGGCCGGCGACGGCGACACCCGCGGTTTCCGCGCCCACGGCCCAGTGCTTGCCGTCGGCCAGCGTCGAGACGACGACGAGTGCCGCCAGCAGACCCGGGGCCAGCAGCCCGAGGATCTGCTGGGCCGCGAGCGGCAGTTGCCGGCCGCCGAGCGCGACCGGACCCGCGGCCTTGATCGCGAACGTGACGGCGGCGCACCCGCCGATGACGGCCGCCGACGAGCTCACCGGCGGATCAGCCCGATCAGCGCGGCGAGGCTCGCGACGAGCACCGGCACTCCGGCCGGGGCGATCGGCACGAGCGCGAACGCGATGACGGCGCCGAGCGCGGCCACGCCGAACATGCGGCCGTCCTTGACCTCGGTGATCAGCAGCGCGACGAAGAAGGCGGGGAACACGGCGTCGAGGCCCAGCTTCTCGGGGTCGCCGATCAGGTCGCCACCGAAGACGCCCGCGGCGGTACCGAGGACCCAGGTCACGTATTGCACCGCCGTCGCGCCGAACAGGTACCAGCGGTCGAACGTCCCGTCACCGTTGCTCGACATCGCCCACGAGGAGTCGACCACGGCCTGGCCCTGGAGCGCGCGGCGCAGCGCCCCGCCGGGCAGCGACGGCGCGAGTGCGATCCCCATCGGCAGGAAGCGCGAGTTCATCAGCGCGGCGGCGATGATCGCCGCGCTCGGCGCGCCTCCTCCGGCGATGATGGAGATCGCGGCGAACTGGGCGGATCCGGCGAAGACGATGGCCGACATCACAATCGCGGCGAGCGGTGAGAAGCCGGCGTCGATCGCCACGACCCCGAACGAGCCCGACACGAGGAGGCCGGCGACGCCGAACGGCGTGGCGTCGCGGAAGCCCGCGCGGAACTTCGCCCTATCCACGGTGGCCGAGCTCCGCGATCCTCATCCGCGGCAACGATACGGGCGGCGCGGCGAGCGGCCGTGCGGATACGCTGCGCGTGGATGCCGCCGACCGGGACACCGCTTGCCGCGATCACGCCCCAGGGCGTGCGAGACGGCGACCCGGCGGTGCTCGCCGCACTCGCCGCCCGCCGCGGCCCGGCGGTCATCGCGTTCGCCGAAGCGGTGTGCGAACCGCGCGACGTCGTGCGCGCCGCCGCCGACGCCTTCGCCCGTTTCCGCGCGCTCGTCGTCGACCCCGAGGCCGACGTCGCCGTCCATCCCGACGCACTGCTCCTGCGCTGTGCCCGCCGCGCCGCCCTCGACCTCGCCCCGCGCGGCCCGGACCTCGGCTGCGGCCCCGCCGCCGACCTCCTCGTCGCCCGCGCCGAGCGCACGATCAACGCGCGCGACACCGCGTTGCTCAACCGCCATCTCGAGAGCTGCGAGCACTGCACCGACATCAGCCGCCGTCTCGACGCCGCCGACCGCGCCTACCGCGACGCCGACGAGACTCCGCTCGAGCCCGCGATGGTCGCGCCGATGGTCGCCGCCCTCGCCGCCGCGGCACCGCTCCGGCTCCCGGACAGCGAGTCCATCCTGCCGTCGGCACCCATAGAGGTCACTACCCAGGACAGAACCCCCGAAGAGGCGCCCGAGCCCGAGCCCGCTGCCGAGGACACCCCCTCCCTCGCCGAAGAAGAGCCCGAGGAAGCGCCGGAGCCGGAGCCCGTCGCCGAGGAGACGCCGGAGGACACCCCCTCCCTCGCCGAAGAAGAGCCCGAGGAAGCGCCCGAACCCGAGGCAGAAGAGCCCGAGGAAGCGCCGGAGCCGGGGCCCGTCGCCGAGGAGACGCCGGAGGACACCCCCTCCCTCGCCGAAGAAGAGCCCGAGGAAGCGCCCGAACCCGAGGCAGAAGAGCCCGAGGAAGCGCCGGAGCCCAACGAAGCGCCGGAGCCCGAGGCAGACGAGCCCACCCCCACCCCCGAAACCCCCCTCGGCACCCGCCGCGTCACCGGCGCGCCCTCCTCCTACTACGAGCTCCCCCCGCTCCCCGCGCGCGACCGCGGCCGCCGCGCCAAGGCCGCCGCCCGAGGCGCCGCCGTCGCCGGCGGTGCCGCCGCGTCGCTCACGCGCCGCGCGGGCAAGGCCGCGCGCAAGCGCCTCGAGAAGCCCGCCTCGCCCACACCGATGCACGAGGAGCAGCCGGCCGACGACCTCGTCGAGCAGCACGCCGCCCGCGCCGAGGACACGCGCGTCTGGAGCCGGCTCGACTCGATCGAGTTCCCGGCGCAGGAGCCCTACGCGCCCGATCCCGTCGCCGCCGTGTCCGAGACCGACATCTACGACCCCGAGCCCGAGCTCGCCGCCGACCCCGAGCTGCAGGAGTCGTCCGCACGCGCCGCCGCGCGGCACTACCGCCGCCTGCGCCACCGGCGCCAGGAGGAGGTCGCGCCCCCGACCGGCGGCGGCCCGCCGCGGCTCGAGCGTCCCAAGCGCGACCGCGGACCCCATCTGCCGCTCAGCGCCCACGGCCCGCGCGACCTCGCGCTGCCCGCCGGGCTGGTGGTGATCGCCGTGCTGGTGATCATGGCCGTCTCCGGCGTCTTCGGCGGCGGCTCCGGAACGCCCACGACCGGCACGTCGGCCAAGGCGCCGGCGGAGGTCTCGCTCGTCTCGCAGTCGGCCAGCTCGATGTCGCTGACCGACGCAGAGCGCATAGCCGCCCGAGCGGGTACGACCACGCCATGAGCACCCCGGGCGATGCGGAGATCCTCGAGATCGGCCGCCGCATCGCCTCGGCCTTTCCCGCGTCGTCGCGCAACCCGCTCAGGGCGCTCGACGACAAGGCGATGGACCTCGCGTCCGACGACGCCGAGCTGCGCGCCGCGCTGTTCCGCTTCGTCGACGTCGTGCCCGCCTGCCGCAACCTCGACGACCTCGCGCGCCACCTGACCGGGTTCCTCGGCGAGGTCGACGAGCGACCGATGCCGCTCAACGCCGCGATGCGCATGGGCAACTCGCGCGCCGGGCGGGCGACGCTCGGCGCCGCCGCCGCGACCGGCGTCAAGCACATGGCCCACCGCTTCATCGTCGGCGAGACGCCCAAGGACGCCGAGCGCATCATGCGCTCGCTGTGGGACGACGGTGTCGCGACGTCCGTCGATCTGCTCGGCGAGGCGACCGTGACCACCGACGAGGCCGACCGCTACGCGGCCCGCTGCGCCGACGCGCTCGAAAGCCTGGCCGCGGTCTACGCGGGCTTGCCGCCGCGCCCGGCGCTCGAGGCCGACTCGCTCGGCCCGATCGCTCGCGCGAACCTCAGCGTCAAGGTCTCCGCGCTCACGCCGCTGCTACGGCCCGACGCGCCCGAGCTCGGCAAGCGCGACGCCGCGCCCCGCCTGCGCGAGCTGCTGCGCAAGGCCAAGGCGCTCGACGCCCACCTGCACATCGACATGGAGTCCTTCGACTCCCGCGAGCAGATCACCGACCTCGTGCTCGAGGTGCTGTCCGAGGACGAGTTCCGCGACGGTCCGAGCGCGGGTCTGGTGCTGCAGGCCTACCTCGTCGACTCGCCGCAGACCTGCGAGCAGATCGTCACGTGGGCCCGGCAGGCCGACCGCGCCTCTCCCCTCTTCGTCCGCCTGGTCAAGGGCGCCTACTGGGACCACGAGATCGTCGAAGCGGCCCAGAACGGCTGGAGCGCCCCGGTCTTCGAGGTCAAGGCCGACTGCGACCGCAACTTCGAGGCGCTGACCGTCGAGCTGCTCGACGCGCGCCCGCACGTGCGCCCCGCGATCGCCAGTCACAACCTGCGCAGCGTCGCGCACGCCATCGCGGCGAACCGCGCGACCGGCGCCGACGAGCGCGACGTCGAGTTCCAGGTCCTGCGCGGCCTCGGCGACGATCTCCAGGACGCGCTGGCCAAGCAGGGCTACCGCGTCCGCACCTACTGCCCGGTCGGCGACCTCGTCGCCGGCATGGCCTACCTGGTGCGCCGGCTGCTCGAGAACACCAGCCAGCAGGGCTTCCTGCAGCTTCAGCACGAGGGGCATTCGCTCGAGGAGCTGCTGGCCGCGCCGTGACCATCACGCCCTTCGTCAACGAGCCGATCCTCGAGCTGCGCCGCCGCGAGGCCCGCGACGCGCTGAGCCGTGGCATGGCGTCCCTCGAGCCGAAGCTGCCGGTCCGCGTGCCGATGCTGATCGGCAGCGAGCGGACCGAGGGCGACGCGCTCGTCTCCACCGATCCCGGCGATCCCGACCGCGTCGTTGCGCTCGCGCCGAAGGCCACACCGGCGGACGCCGCGCGGGCCGTGGAGGTCGCAGCCGGCGCCGCGCGCCGCTGGGCCGAGACGCCCGCCGAGGAGCGCGCCGCCGCCCTGATCCGCGCCGCCGCCTGGATGCGCGAACGGCGCCACGAGCTCGCCGCCCTGGCCGTGCGCGAGTGCGGCAAGCCGTGGGGCGAGGCCGACGGCGACGTCGCCGAGGCGATCGACTTCCTCGAGTACTACGCGCGCGGCGCGCTGGCCCTGGACCGCGGCGCCACGATCGTCCAGGTCCCCGGTGAGAAGAACACGATGCGCTACACGGCCCGCGGCGTCTGCGTCGTCATCGCCCCGTGGAACTTCCCGCTGGCCATCCCGTGCGGCATGACCGCCGCCGCCCTGGCCACCGGCAACACCGCGATCCTCAAACCCGCCGAGCAGGCGCCGGGCTGCGGCGCGAAGGTCGTCGAGGCGCTGCGCGCCGGCGGCGTGCCGCCCGAGGTGGTCGGCCTGCTGCCCGGCGAGGGCGACGTCGGCGCCGCGCTCGTCGCCGATCCACGCGTGCACACGATCGCGTTCACCGGCAGCGCCGCGGTCGGCCTGGAGATCCTCAAGGCGGCGGCCGACGTCCCCGACGGGCAGAAGCACCTCAAGCGCGTCGTCGCCGAGATGGGCGGCAAGAACTGCGTGATCGTCGACTCCGACGCCGACCTCGACGACGCCGTGCCCGCGATCGTGCGCTCCGCGTTCGTCTACGCCGGCCAGAAGTGCAGCGCCGCCGCGCGCGTCCTGGTCCACGAGGCGATCGCCGACGCGCTCGTCGAGCGCGTCGCCGGCGCCGTGCAGACGCTGCAGGTCGGCCAGGCCGACGCGTTCGGCACCGACCTCGGCCCGGTCATCGAACGCGAGGCGCAGGAGCGCGTCGAGCGCTACGCGCGGCTGGCCGCCGACGAGGGCACCATCGCCGCGCGCCATTCCGGCGAGCTGCCGGCGGCCGGCTGGTTCTGTGCCCCCACGGTGGCCACGGCACTGCCGCGCGATTCCGCGGTGCTCACCGAGGAGATCTTCGGCCCGGTCCTGGCCATCGAGGCCGTGCGCGACATCGACGAGGCGCTCGACCGCGTCGACGACCTGCGCCAGGCATTGACCGGTGGCCTGTTCAGCCGCAATCCGACCACCGTCGAGCGCGTCGCCGCGCGCACGCCCGTCGGCAACCTCTACGTCAACCGCCACATCACCGGCGCGATGGTCGGCCGCCAGCCCTTCGGGGGCAACCGCCTCAGCGGCACGGGCACGAAGGCCGGCGGGCCGGACTACCTCCTGCAGTTCGTCGAGCCGCGCGTCGTGACCGAGAACACGGTCCGCCACGGCCTCGTCGTCTAGCGCAGGGCGAGCGAGACGAACGTCCGCGCCGCGCCGCGCGCCCGCAGCAGCTGGGTGCGCGACACCCCGCTGTGCACGAACGTGCGCGCACCGCGGCCCAGCACCGTGAGCCGCACGTCGCCCGGAACGGTCGCGAAGATCCGCCCCTGCTGCGGCGGCACGACCTGGTCGCTCGCCGCGTAGATCAGCATCGCGGGCACGACCGGCTCGAAGGCCGTCCACACGTCGTAGGGCTCGTAGTCGTCGTCCTCGCCGGCCAGCCCGAAGTACGTGGGCCAGCGCTGCCGGGCGAGCACCCGGGCTCCGTGGGCCTCCGACCGCGCCCACGTCTCCTGATCGGTCGGCGCCGCGCTGACGACGACGCATGCCGCGTCCTGGGTCGCGGCGGCCAGCAGCGCCCAGGTGCCGCCCGAGCTCTCGCCGTAGACGCACACCGGTCCGTGGCGCTCGGCCCGGGCCACGGCGGCCTGCACGTCGTGCTCGCCGCGCTTGCCGGGGCGATAGCGGACGAGCCGCGTGGCGAAGCCCCAATCGCGCCAGTGCTGCACGCCGATCGCCAGGCGGACGTCCTCACGCGGGCTGATGCCGCTGAAGCCGCTGCCGGGAACCAGCACGACGGTGCCCGCCGCACCCGCGGGCGCAGTCCACGCGAGCGCGAGCCCCGCGACCAGCAGCAGCCGCCTCATGCGAGCGCGCGGACCTGCTCGAGGAACCCCTCGTGCAGGGCGGTCTCGCCCGCCAGCTCCGGGTGAAAGGCGACCGCGAGCACGTTGTCCTGGCGGACCGCGACCACGTGGCCGTCGACCGCGGCGAGCTCCTCGACGCCGGGGCCCAGCTCGGTCGCCCAGGGGGCGCGGATGAAGATCGCGTGGATCGGGTTGCCGTCGATGTCGAGGTCGGTCTCGAACGATCGCGTCTGGCGCCCGAACGCGTTGCGCTCACAGCGCACGTCGAGGACGCCGAGGTGGTCGCGGTCGAGCATGATCATGCCGGCGCAGGTGCCGAACACCGGGCGCCCGGACGCGGCGAACTCCCGCAGCGGATCGCCCAGGCCCTCGCGGGCGACGCCCAGCGTCATGGTCGTCGACTCGCCGCCGGGCATGACGAGCCCGCCGAGTCCTTCGAGATCGGCGGGCACGCGAACCTCGCGAACCTCGGCGCCGAGGCGGCGGAGGATCGCGGCGTGGGCGGCGAAGCCGCCCTGAAGTGCCAGGACCCCGATCACTCAGGGCAGTCTAGGTCGAAGGTCTCGCGAAACTCCGGTAGCTTGCCGATAGTCAGGGAAGCAGGCCGACCGGCCAAGGAGATCCCGATGGCGCTGGACAGTGCGCTCGGCAAGACGGATGCCGAGACGTATCACCCATATGAACTGTCATTGCCCGCCGGCGACCGGCGGGTCTCTCCCGACCTCGCGGAGGGAAGCCACAGCACGCCCGCGCTGCGCCGCGACGCGATCTTCCGCCATGGCCTCGCGGCCGGCGATGTCGCCGCGCTGGTCGTCAGCGTGCTGCTCACCGTCGGCCTCGGGCACCTCGAGCTCGCCGCGCTCGTGCTGGTGCCGCTGGCGCTGCTGACCGCCAAGACGATGAGCCTCTATGACCGCGACCAGGTGCTCGTCTGCAAGAGCACGCTGGACGAGGCGCCGGGGCTCTTTCATCTCGCGACGCTGCTGACCTTCGTGCTGTGGCTCGGGCAGGACACGTTCACCGACGGTGCCCTCGGGGGCCCCGGCAACGGTGTCGTCACCTGGACCGTGCTGTTCCTCGCGCTGCTGACGTCGCGCGGATTCGCCCGGCGCATCGCCCAGGCCTCGACGCCGGTCGAGCGCTGCCTGGTCGTGGCCGAGGCCGACGAGCACCGGCGCCTGGCCGACAAGCTCGAGCTCGACCGCCGGCTGAAGTCGCGCGTCGTGGCGCACCTGCCGTTGTTCGAGCGCCGCGCCGAGAGCCACGAGCCGCCGCACGTCGCGCTCGAGCGCTGCGTCCGCACGATGGGCATCCACCGCGTCATCGTCGCGCCGGACGGCGCCGAGCCCGGCATCGTCCTCGACGTCGTCAGCCGGGCCAAGCTCCTGGGCGTCAACGTCAGCGTCCTGCCGCGCGTCTGCGAGGTGATCGGGTCGTCGGTCGAGTTCGACGACCTGGGCGGCCTCACGCTCCTGGGCGTCCGGCCCTTCAAGCTCGCCCGCTCGTCGCGGTTCATCAAGCGCACGGTCGACCTCCTCGGCACGACCGTCGCACTGGTGCTCGGCGCTCCCTTCTTCGCGCTGATGGCGATCGCCGTCAAGCTCGACTCCCCCGGCCCGGTGCTCTTCCGCCAGACCCGCGTCGGTCAGGACGGCCGGCACTTCGAGATGGTCAAGTTCCGCTCGATGGTCGACGGCGCACACGCCGAACGCGCGCAGATCGCCGGCGAGGACCACGGCAAGGATCTCTTCAAGCGCGCCGACGACCCGCGGATCACCCGCGTCGGCCGGATGCTACGGCGCACGTCGCTCGACGAGCTTCCCCAGCTGCTCAACGTCCTGCGCGGCGAGATGAGCCTCGTCGGGCCGCGCCCGCTGATCCTCGAGGAGGACGCGATGGTCGTCGGCTATCACCGCCGCCGCCTGCACCTCAAGCCCGGCCTGACCGGCCCGTGGCAGGTCCTCGGCTCGCCCGACGTGCGCGTCGGCGTCGAGGACATGGCGACGATCGACTACCTCTACGCGGTCAACTGGTCGCTGTGGGCCGATGTGCAGGTCATCCTGCGCACGATCGCCTACGTGCTGCGCGGCCGCGGCGTCTGACAGCATCCCCGGGGTGCTTCGCCGCCTCAAGCGCGCGGCCGGCGCGGCGCCCTCCCCCGCGCCCGCGCCGGATCCCGACGCGCTGACCACCTCGCCGGAGGACCGCGCGATCCTCGACGCGGCGCTGCCGTTCACGATGACCGGCCCCGCCCGCCTGCAGGCGCTCGTCGACGCCGTGCGCTACTGCGTGCGGCGCGAGATCCCCGGGGCGTTCGCCGAGTGCGGCGTCTGGCGCGGCGGCTCGGTCCTGGCGATGATCCTCACCCTGCAGGAGCTCGGGCGCAGCGATCGCGACATCCACCTCTTCGACACCTTCGAGGGCATGACCGCGCCGACGGCCCACGACGTCTCGCCGGTCGACCCGCCGGCGACCGAGACGTGGGAGGCCGCCCGGCAGGCGGGCGAGCGGGCGTGGGACGGGCTGTTCTCCCCCGACGTCTTCAACCTCGAGGACGTGCGCCGGACGATCCTCGGCACGGGCTATCCCCCCGAGCGCATCCATTTCGTCAAGGGCCCGGTCGAGGACACCCTCCCGGACCACCCGACCGGGCAGCTGGCCCTGCTGCGGCTCGACACCGACTGGTACGAGTCCACCAAGGCCGAGATGCAGCACCTCTACCCCAAGCTCGTCGCCGGCGGCGTGCTGATCGTCGACGACTACGGGCACTGGGAGGGCGCGCGGCGCGCGGTCGAGGAGCACTTCGACGCCCACGGCGATCCACTGCTGCTCAACCGGATCGACTACACGGGGCGCATCGGCATCAAGCACTGACCCACGGCCGGCCCCACGGTGTGGCCCGGCGATGGGCGCGGTAGTCGGCGCGGTGCGGGAGCCCGCGCGAGCCCCGGACCCACGGCTTGTTGGCCCCGGGCCCTTCGAAGTGACGGATGGCCGGCCGCTCGCGCGCCTCACGAACGGCATCGGCGCCGAGGACGTCGGCCGCGTGATCGAAGAGCAGCACGCTGTTCATCGCGTTCCAACGCGGAGCGAGCATCAGCCGCCGCGGCCCGAGCACGAGGTTGAGCACGTCCTGATCGGGCCACAGCAGGTGCTCGGCGCGTTCGGCCGCGACCCGGCGCAGCTCCCCGACGGCCCCGGCACGGCGCATCTCGTCGAGGTTGAGCAGCAGCACGCCGCTGTTGAAGTAGTCGCTCTGCGCGAGGCCGAGCGCGTCGGTGTGCTCCGTGCCACGCCAGGTCTCGAACACGTTGGTGACCGCCGCCACCAGGTGACCGGCGAGGTCGAGCTCCCACAGCGGCGCGACGGGTTCGAGGGCGAGCGTGTCGACGTCGAGGTAGAGCACGCGCTCGACGTCGGGCAGCAGCTCGGGCAGCAGGATCCGGTACCACATGGCCGAGGTGAAGTAGCCGTGCACCGGCAGTCCCGCGACGCGCTCGTCGGCGATCTCCCAGAAGACGAGCTCGCCGCCAAGATCGGCGGCCACGCCCTCGAGGCGGCGGCGCGAGACGGCGCGCAGCCCGGGATCGTGCAGGTAGTGCATCCGGACGCCGGGACGCAGGACGGAGTGCAGCAGCGCGGCGCTGTGCGGGACGTAGCCGCCCTGCACCGCGCACGCGACATCGATGGTCACGTGCGCAGCGTGTAGCGGTGGAGGTGGTCGCCGACGCCGACGAGCGCGCGCACCGCCGGATCGGCGTAGGCGGGCTCGCGGGCGACGAGCTCATAGCCCGCGGCGGCGAGCGCCGGTGCGAAGTCGCGTCGCGTGCCGTCGGGCTCGAGGGCCAGCAGCTCGGTCGGCTCGTTGGGGACGATGAGCAGCTCCGGGACGCGCAGCCGCGCGAGCAGCGCGATCCACCACTCGACGGCTGCCAGCGTGCACTCGCTGAAGGAGTGGACGTTGACCGCGAGGTCGAACGCGCCGGGCTCCAGCGACGTTTCGAGCTCGTGCAGCGCGACGACGCGCGCCGGTGGGGCCACGCCGCGGAAGCCCAGGTAGTACTCGGACAGGAACGTCGACTCGGCGACGGCGTCGACGCAGCAGTAGTCGGCCACCCGGAAGGCCTCGGTCATGCGGTGCGCCAGCCGGCCGTAGCCCGCGCCGATGTCGAGCACGCGCACGTCGTCGCGCTGCGACAGCCCGAGCTGGCGGTCGAGGAACAGCAGCTCGTTGACCGACTCGAGCAGGTCGCGGCTCACGCGCGGCGCCCCCGCGTACTCGAACGTCCAGCAGCCGAAGAGGCCGTCCTCGGTCAGCCGGTCGAGCAGGCCGGGCTCGTCACGCTCGCGTACGGCGGCCAGCATCGTGAAGTACTTCAGCTCGTCGACGCGCGGGCCCTCGCGGTAGTGCCAGGTGATGAGCGTCTCGCCGCGGAACCACCGCAGGTCCAGGAAGGCGTCGACGCGCTCGGCGCTCCAGCGCGACGGCACGCGAACGGGCAGGTCGACCGCGTCATAGGCGGCGCGCAGCTCGAGCAGGCGCGGGTGGTCGCCGCGCAGGTGCGCCTGCGCGCCCGGCGGCAGCGGCACGCGGTCGTCGTGCAGCGGCAGGTCCGGCTCGGATCGGCGCCGGCGCAGCAGGCTCACCGCGCCTCCTCGTGCTTGGACACGCCGGCGACGGCGGGTGTGGCGGCGCGGAATGCCGTGGTCAGCGCGTCGGCCTCGGGCCGCAGCGCGATCGTGTCGAACCCCTCCTCCAGCGTCTCGTACCCCGCGCTCTGGAGGTGCGCGCGGCAGGCCGCGCGGTGCTCGGGCGCGAGGTGGAAGTGCTCGTAGATCAGCAGCCGCGGGCCGTGCTCGGCCAGGTCGATCGAGCGCACGATCTCCCAGTCGTGGCCCTCGGTGTCGATCACGACGAGATCGGGGCGGGCGATGCCGTGGCGGGCCAGGAGCGTGGCGAACGTCACCGCCTCCACCTCGAGCTCGACGATCCGGTCGGCGACGCCGGGGATCTGCGGCGCGTGGCTGAGGATCGCGTCGCGGCTGAACGAACCGACGCCGTCGTACCAGCTCGGCAGCGTCGCGCGCTCGGCGTCCGCGGCGTCACGCAGGTGGAAGAAGGGCAGCCGCCCGTCGTGCGCCGCCACGGCGGCGTTCTCGAGCGCGACGCCCGCGACACCCTCGTAGTTCTCGCGCAGGCGAGCGAAGACGTAGGGCACGGGTTCGACCATCACGCCGCGCCAGTCGCCGGCGAGGATGTGCGGGCGCAGATGGTCGTGCTGCTCGCCGTCGTTGGCGCCGATCTCGACGAACACCGCCTGCGGATGGGCCTCCGCGAACGCGGCGAGGATCGCCGGCAGGACCAGCGGCCGGGGCTTCTCGGCGACGAGCGCGAAGACCAGCGCGTTGAGCTCCCGGGTCGCCGGCGGCTCGAAACGATCGGCGAGCTTGATCAGCGTCTGCAGCACGAGGGCGAAAGCGTGGCGCAGCGGGCCGAGGCGCCAGTACCAGGCGTCCTGGACCAGCTGCAGACCGGTCGCGGTCAGGCCCATGATCCCCTCGAAGCGCACGACGCCCAGGCCGGCCAGTGCCACCTGCCGCTGCAGGCCCGCGCAGGTCCAGCGCCAGTAGTCGACCGGATCCGGGTGATAAACCATCAGCCCGTGGGTCGAGAGCAGGAGCCGGCCCCCCGGCTTGAGCACCCGCTCGCACTCGGCCAGGTACAGCGCCGGGTAGGCGACGTGCTCGAGCACCTGGGTGGAGATGACGACGTCGACGCTGGCGTCGGGCACCGGGACCGTGCCGTCGGGAGCGATGGTCAGCGTCGCCTGGTCGTTGCCGGGCAGGTCGGCGGCCAGGTAGTCCGCGTCGGGCGCGAAGAAGTGCCGGTAGGGCACGTCGGCACAGCCGTAGTCGAGGATCGTGCCGGTCGCCGGGACGTCGGCGGCGAGCGCCTCGAGCGCACGCGGCAGGGCGGCGACGATGTGGCTCAGCCGGTGCCACGGCGTCGCGCGGCGTAGGTCACGCGGGCGCTCGGCGTGGAAGCGCGCGGAGGGCTCGGTGCTCGCCACGGCGGGGACGATACGCGGCGCTCAGGCGCCGGCCGCCTCCGCGGCGATCGCCTCCTCGAAGCGGGCGTTGGCGGCCGAGGCGGTGTGCGCGGCCGCCGTCCGCGCACCGGCCTGGCGCAGGCGCTCGCGCAGCGCGGCGTCGGCGGCCAGGCGCCCGACTGCCGCGGCGAGCCCCTGGTGGTCGCCGGCCGCGTGCAGCAGCGCGTTGTCGCCGTCGGCGAGGTACTCGGCCGAGCCGCCGCGGCCGGTGGCGATCACCGGCGCGCCCTGCGCCATCGCCTCGAGCGGGACCAGCCCCCACGGCTCGTCCCAGATCACCGGGAAGAGCACGGCGTCGGCGGCCGCATAGGTCGCCGCGAGCTCGGCACCCTCCTGGAAGCCGGCGAACGTCACGCGGCCGGCCACACCGAGCTCGGCGGCCAGCTCGCGCAGGGCCTTGAGCGTGCGGTCGTCGCCCTCGCCCACCACGCGCAGCCGGGCGTCCGGCAGCAGCGCCAGCGCGCGGATCGCGGTGTCGAGACCCTTGCGCGCGTCGATGCGCCCGACGCTCAGCAGCTTTCCCGCCCACGGCCTCGGCGGGGCGAGCGCGCCGAGCAGCGTGTCGTCGATGCCCGAGTGGACGACGGCGGTGCGGGCGCCGTCGAGCGCAGCGCCCTCGAGCGCCTTGCGGCGCAGGAACTCGCTGACGAACAGCCAGCGGGCGGCGCCCGCGAAGTCCACCCGCACGGGGATCCCCGTCCACCGCTCCCCCACCGTCCCGCGCGGTCCGCCCCACATCCGCAGCCACGCGTCCACACGCGGGCCGTAGAGCAGCCAGTCGTCGTGCACGAGGCCGACCGCGGGCAGCCCCCGGCGCCGGACCTGCTCGATCAGCGACAGCGACATCCCACCCATCGCAGTCCAGACGACGACGTCGGGGCGATGGGCCTCGATGCGCTCGGCCAGGACGGCGGCGTTGTGGCGCTCGCGCCGCAGACGGGCGCGCGGGCCGAAGCGCGGGAACGCGTGATCGCGCCACCACCACCGCAGGTCGCGGTGCACCCAGGCCGGCTCGTCCTCGGTCACCCCGTCGCGCCGGTGATCGGTGGTGAGGACCGTTACCTCGTGACCGCCGGCCCGCAGGTGGCCGGTCAGCGACCGCCAGACGAGCTCGTAGCCGCCGAGGTGGTGCGGCGGGTACATGTTGCCGACGGTCAGCACCCGCACCGGCGGGAGGATATGCCTAGATTCCCGGTGTGCCGCGGCCAGCGATAGACGTCGTCGTCCCGTTCGTGGGCAACGACGCGAAGCGCCGCGCGCTCGTCGAGCGCATGCGCGGGCTCGACCTGGCTGCCGGAGACACGCTGACCGTCGTCGACAACGGCCCGGCGCCGCCCGGGTCCGACGACCCGGCGGTGATCCACGCGCCGGCGCGACCCACCTCCTACCACGCGCGCAACCAGGGCGCCGCGCGCGGCTCCGGCGAATGGATCCTGTTCCTCGACGACGACGTGCTGCCGCCGCCCGACCTGCTCGAGCGCTGCTTCGGCGCGCCGCTGGGCGAGCGGGTCGGCGTCATCGCCGGCGGCGTGCGCGACGAGGATCCCGGCGACGTGGCCGCGCTGCCCGCGGTCCAGCGCTACGCCGCCCGCCGCGCGCCCATGTCGCAGGAGAACACGCTCAACCACCCGGGCTGGGGCTACGCGCAGACCGCCAACGCCGCATTCCGGCGCGCGGCGTTCGAGCAGGTGGGCGGCTTCGACGAGCAGCCGCGGTCCGGCGGCGACGCCGACCTCTGCTTCCGCGTCCGCGACGCCGGCTGGGAGATCGTCTACCGGCCCGAGGCGATGGTCGTGCACCGCAACCGCACGACGCTCAAGGCGCTGCTGCGCCAGCGGGCGCGGCACGGATCGGGCAGCGCGTGGCTCAACCGCCGCCATCCGGGCTCGCAGCCCGCCCGCCCCGTGGTCGGCCTGATCCGCGAGAAGCTGGTCGAGTTCGCCCGACACGTGCGCCACCTGCGCCGCGAGCAGTCGGTCATGGCCGCCATCGACATCCTGGTATCGCTGGCCTTCCTGGCCGGCCGACTGATGCCCAACGAGCCCGAGTCCCGAGAGAGCCCATGAGCACACCCCGCGTCAGCGTCGTCATCCGCGCCAAGAACGAGGCGCCGTCGATCGGGCGCACGCTCGACCTGCTGGCGAGCCAGACGGTGGCGGCCGACACGCAGATCATCGTCGTGGACTCCGGGTCGACCGACGGCACGGTCGACATCGTCCGCGGCCGCGCGGGCGTCGAGCTCATCGAGATCCCCGCCGCGTCGTTCACCTACGGCGGCTCGCTGAACACCGGGGCCGAACGGGCCGCCGCGCCGATCGTCGTCGCGCTCAGCGCCCACTCGTTCCCCAAGGACGACGGCTGGCTCGCGCGGATGCTCGACGCCATGGCCGACGAGAACGTCGCCTGCGCCAGCGGCCAGGGCATCGACGCGCACGGCCGGCCGATCGACGGGATCGTCCGCCAGGACCTGTCCCTCGCCCACGCGCATCCGTTCTGGGGTTACTCCAGCCACGCCGGGGGCTTCCGCGCCGACCTGTGGCGCGAGTACCCCTTCCGCACCGACATGGGCGCCAACGAGGACAAGGAGTGGTGCTGGCACTGGCTCGCCCGCGGGCGGGTCGCCGCGCTCGGACCGGGGCTGACGGTCGATCACAGCCATGGCCGGGACCCGCTGCGCGAGCAGTACGACCGGTCGCTGCGCGAATGGGAGTGGGCCGGCGAGTACACCGACGTCGAGCCGCAGACTCCGCTCGGCGTGATCCGCGAGTGGTGGACCGACCTCGAGAAGTACCCGAACCACCGGCGCGCCCGCCTCGCCCCGCGGCGCTTCGCGCGCCTGGCCGGCGCCTACCGCGGCCGGCGCGCCGCCCATCGCCGCGCCCAGGCTCGCCGAGCCGGTGTCTCCTAGCGCGCTCTCGCGATCATCTCCGCCAGCCGCGCCGTCTCGCCCTGCAGCGAGCACTCCTCCTGCACGAACACCCGGCCCGCGCGGCCCATCGCCGCGCGCTCCTCGACCGGCAGGGCGAGCAGCTCCTCGATCGCCGCGGCCAGCGCGACGGGATCGCCGGGCGGTGACAGCCGACCCCAGCCGTCGCGGACGACCTCGGGCAGGCCGACCTCGTCGCTGGCCACGACCGGCACCTCCATGGCCAGCGCCTCCTTGACCGAGACCGGCATCGTGTCGCGGTCGCCGTCGGCGGCCACGACGCACGGCAGCGCGTGCAGCGCCGCCTCCTCGAACAGGTCGCGGACCTGCTCCGGCGTGCGCGCGCCCAGCAGCGCGACGATCCCGCCGAGGCCGAGCTCGGCGATCCGCGCCTCGAGCGCCCCGCGCAGCGGTCCGTCGCCGACGATGACGACCCTCTCGGGAGCGGCGCCGCGGTCGCGCAGCAGCGCCGTCGCGTCGATCAGGTGGCTCAGCCCCTTCTTCTCGATGAGCCGGGCGACCGCGAGAACGACGCTGCCCTCCGGGTACGGCGTCCGGCGGGCGAAGCGGTCGGCGTCGACGCCGACGACCAGGCGGCTCAGACGCCCTGCCGCGCTGCCGACCCGCGGCCGCAGGTACGCGACCGAGTAGTCACAGGCGCTGAGCGCAAACGCCGCCCGCTCGTGCTTCTCGCGCAGGTTGGCGGGCCGCTGGAAGATGTCGTAGCCGTGCGTCATGACGCTGTAGGGAACGCCGATCAGGTCGGCGATCCGCATCGCGTCGAGCGCCGCGCCGGCGGCGAAGTGCGCGTGGCAGTGCTCGATGCGCTCGCCGGTCAGCCGGCGCGCCGCCGGGGCCAGGCGGCGCAGCGGCCGCACCGGCTCCTCGGCGGCCCATCGGCGCCGCCCGCGCAGGTCGGCGAGGCAGCGCAGCGGGTGGCGGGCGACCAGCCAGGCCAGCGCCGCGACGTTGCCGCCCCGGGTCCCGCCGCGCAGCGAGATCACGTCGAGGCCCTCGGCCGCGGCCGGATCCGGATGCGTCGCCGGGTCGACGGCCACGACGCAGACGCGGTGGCCCTGGCGCCGGAGTTCGCGCGCCTCGCCGGAGATGAAGGTCTCGGAGAGCTCGGGAAATCGATCGGCGAAGATGGCGACCGCGACGCTCACGGCCGGATCGTAGGCGCATAGAGTCGGTGCGCGTGAATCCGGATCTGCAGCAGCGCGTGGACGCGATGAGCTGGTACCACACGCTCGATCTCGGCGACGGCGTGATCACCAAGGGATGGTTCGACCTCCGCGATCACGTCGCCAGCTACGGGCTGCCCGAGCGCATGGACGGCCTGCGCGTGCTGGACATCGGCACGTGGGACGGCTTCTGGGCGTTCGAGATGGAGCGCCGCGGCGCGGAGGTGGTCGCGCTCGACGTCGACCACGAGGCCGACTACGACTGGCCGCCGCGCCGCCGGCCCGCCGAGCTCAAGGCCCTCGATCGCGGCGCCGGGTTCCGCCTGGCCAAGGAGGCGCTGGGCTCGCGGGCCGAACGCGTCGTCTGCAACATCTACGAGGCGACGCCCGAACGCCTCGGCGGCACCTTCGACCTCGTGTTCTGCGGCGCCGTCCTGCTGCACCTGCGCGATCAGCTCCTCGCGCTCGAGCGGCTTGCCGGCCTCTGCCGCGGGCGGTTCGTCTTCGCCGACGAATACGACCGCGCGTCGAGCCTGCTGCCGTTCTCCGTCTCGCGCTACCGCGCCGACCGCGACAGCGCCGTGGTGTTCTGGCTGCCGTCCAGGCGCACCTGGCGCCGCATGGCCTGGACCGCGGGGTTCGAGGACGTCAGCGAGCACGGGCGCTTCACCGTGACGCTCGTCTCGCCCGACGGCCGCAAGCGCCGCATCCCCCACGTGGCGATCCACGCGCGCGGCACGGCGAGCTAGAGCAGCAGCCGGCGCGCCGCGACGCTGCCGCGCAGCAGCCCGGCGAGCCCGACCGCGTCGGCCGCGACGTGCGCCGCGTTCTCCCGCAGCCCACCGCGCGACAGCGCGCGATGGCGCCGCAGGTCGCGACGGGCGTAGGGCGCCACCAGCAGCAGCGGCCACGGTGAGCGGCGGGCCGCGGCCAGCGTGACGCCGATGAGCGCCGCATCGAAGCGCAGCGTGCGCGGACCGAGGAACAGCCCGGCGGGCATCGACTCACGCAGCTCGGGGATCTCGCGGACCAGTGCCGGGAAGTAGCGCGTGCGCCGGCGCTCGGCCACGTAGCCGCGGGCGTCGCGCGCGAAGACGGCGTGATGGACGAGCGCGTCGGGCGCGAACCCGACCCGGGCCCCGATGCGGCGCGCCCGCCAGCCGAAGACTGCGTCCTCGCCGAAGTGCCCCTCGGCCACGGTTGGCCGCAGCCCCGGGCTGCCGTCGGGGACGAACGGCGCGAAACCGCCGATGCGCTCGAACAGCTCCCGGCGCACCCCCAGATTCGCTGACTCGAAGCGCGGCGACGGACCCGCGAGGTGCAGCGTGCGGTCGAACGGCCCGACGGGACGTCCGGGCTCGGGCAGGACCGGGCCGGTGACCAGGTCGTCGTCGGCCAGGGCGGCCGTGATGGCGGCCGTCCAGCCCGGCGCGGGGACGCAGTCGGCGTCGGTGAAGGCGAGCAGCGGAGCGTGGCTGGCGGCCACGCCCGCGTTGCGGGCGGCCGCCGGTCCCGACTGCTCGGCCAGGCGCACGACGACCGCTCCCCCGGCCTCGGCCAATGCCGCGGTGTCGTCGCTCGACGCGTCGTCGACCACCACGACCTCGACGCCCTGACCGTGCAGCGCCGCGAGCGTGAGCGGCAGCGTCGCCGCGCTGTCGCGCGCCGGGATCACGACGCTGAGGGCGGGCTCGTCCAAGGCGCGGAGGCTATTCGCCGGGGCCGGATCGACCGATAGTGTCCGGCCGATGGCGACCCCCGGGCAGCCCGCCGAGGCCGCGCTGCGGGTGCAGGGCGTCGTCATGCGCCTGCCGGGCCTCGAGCGTCCGGTCCTCGACGGCGCCGACCTGGTGGTCGCCCCCGGACAGAGCGTCGGGATCCTGGGCGCCAACGGCGCCGGCAAGACGACGTTCCTCCGGGTCGTCGCCGGCCTGCTGGCGCCGGACGCCGGGACGGTCGCGCTCGGCGCCCTCGCGCTGGCCGACGACGAGCGCGCCTACCACCGGCGCGTCGCCCTGCTCAGCGCCGACGGCGGCCTGTACGCGCGGCTCTCGGTCCGCCGCCATCTCGCCTGGTGGGCGGCGATGGCCTTCGTGCCGCCCGACCGGCGCGCCCCCTCGATCGCGGCCGAGGTCGAGGCCTTCGCCCTCGACGAGCTGCTCGACCGGCGCGTCGAGCGGCTCTCGGCCGGGCAGCGCCAGCGCGTCCGCCTGGCCATGGCCTTCCTGCCCGCTCCGGACCTGGTCCTGCTCGACGAGCCGGAGTCGCGGCTCGACGAGGACGCGCTCGAGCTGGTCGGCCGCCGCATGGCCGCGCACGCCGCCGCCGGCGGGATCACCGCCTGGGCGGCTCCCGAGGGCCGCGCGCCGGACCTTCCCGCCGACGCGCTCGTCGTCCTGCGCGACGGGCGGCTGGAGGCACGCGCGTGAGGCCGGCGTTCTCCGCCGCGTGGGCCATGGTCCGCCGCGACGCGGCGATCTTCGCCAGCTACCGCTCGCGCCTGGTGACGACGGCCTTCAGCGCGGTCTTCAGCGTGGTGCTGTTCCACTACATCTCTCGCCTCGTCGCGTCGCCGTCGGTCGGAAGCCCCGACGCCTATTTCGGGCAGGTCGTCGTCGGGCTCGCGGTCCTCGAGGTCCTCACGTCGGTGATCGTGCTGCCGGGCATCACGCTGCGCCAGGAGCTCGTCGCGGGCACCTTCGAGCGGCTCGTCCTCTCGCCGCTCGGCGCGACCGGCTCGATCCTGTCGCTGCTGGCCTTCCCGTTCGCCTTCTCCCTGGCCAGCGCGTCGCTCACGCTCGGCGCCGGCGTCGCGCTGTTCGGGCTCGAACTGCAGTGGGACACGGCGATCCTCGCGCTGCCGCTCGCCCTCCTCGGAGGCCTCGCGTTCGCGCCGTTCGGGATCCTGGCGGTGGCCGCGGGCATGCAGGTCCGCCAGGCCGCGGTCGGCACCGGCTTCGTCCTCTCGCTCATCTCGATCGTCTCGGGCGCGTACTTCCCGGCGAGCGTCATGCCCGGCTGGATCCGCTGGACCTTCGACGTCCAGCCGTTCACCCCGGCGGTCCAGCTGATGCGCGACGCGCTGATCGGCACGGCGCTGCCCGGGTCGACCGGGGTCGCGCTGGCCAAGCTCGCGGCATCCGTGCTGATCCTGCTGCCGGTCGCGCTGTGGGTGCTGCGCGCCGCCGTGGCCCGCGCCCGCCGGCGCGCGACCCTGCTTGAGTACTGACCATGGCCCGCCTGGACTCCCGCGTCGCCCCCGTCCGCGACGTCGCGCACCGCGAGATCGCCGAGCAGACGGTGGCCGTCAACCTGCAGACCGGTCGCTACCACGCGCTCAACGACACGGGCGGGCGGATGCTCACCGAGCTGCTGGCGGGGCCGACGGTCGGCGACGCGGTCGAGCGGCTCGCGTCCGTCTACGCCGTGCAGCGCGACGTGCTCGAGCGCGACGTGCTGGCCCTGTGTGACGCGCTCGCCGACCGCGGCCTGGTGACCGTCGAGTGACGGCCGGCCCCGGCGTCTACGGGCTGACGCTGGCCGGCGACGACGTCGTACCCGATGTCGCCCGCGCCGTGGGCGACGGACGCCGGGTCGTCCGGCTGCGGGCCTGCCGGGCCGAGGACATCCACGCGGCGTGGCCATCGACCGGCAGCCGCCGCCTCGCGGAGGAGCACCCGGAGCCGGGCGAGCCGCCGCGGACCATCGATGGCCACGACACCGCGGGCTGGCGGCTGGCCGCCCCGGGCTGGGGGTTCGCGCAGGTCGCCCGCGACGGGACCACGATCGACTGCGCGCGCGAGGGCGCCGCGGCGTGGCGCTGGCAGCGGTTCGTCGTCGGACGCGCGCTGCCGTTCGCCGCCGTGGCCGCCGGCCTGGAGGTGCTTCACGCGGGGGCGGTGGCGCACGACGGCGGCGCACTGGCCTTCACCGGCCCGTCCGGGATCGGGAAGTCCTCGGTGGTCGCCGCGCTCGTGCGCCGCGGCGCAGGGTTGCTCAGCGACGACGCGCTGGCGCTCGAGAACGGCCCCGATCTCGTCGCCCACCCGGGTCCGGCCGCGCTGGCGCTGCGCGACGACGAGGCGGCACGCCTCGGCAGCGCCGCCGACTCGCTCGGCGAGGACGCGGGTGCCGGCGGCGGCAAGCACTACCGCTCGCTCGATCCGGGCACGGCGCCGGTGCCGGTGCGGCGGCTGGTCTTCCTGCGGCGCGGCACCTCGGCCGGCGTCGCCGTCCGCCCGCTCGCCGCCGGAGCGGCCGAGGCCGTCCTCGGGGCCCTGTTCGCCCCCGAGATCGTCACGCGCGAACGACTCTCGACGCAGCTCGACGTGATCGCCCGCATCGTCGCGGACGTGGCGTGCGACGAGATCGTCTCCGGTCCCGGAGCCGGCCCCGACGACGTCGCCGACGCCGTGCTCGCCGGATGAGCCGCGCGCGCCTGCTCGCCGAGGTGCTCGGCGTCTACGCCCGTGCGTGGATCCTGCTGCGTCGCCGCCCCCTGCCCGAGGCCCTGACGGCGCTGCGGGCTGTGCCCGGCGATGCGCAGGCGCAGGATCCCCGCCGGCTGGCCCGCGCGGTCACGCGAACCCTCAGGGCGCTGCCGACGGACTCCCGCTGCCTGGTCGAGTCGGCGACGCTCGTGGGACTGCTGGCGCGCCGCGGCGTCGACAGCGCGCTGGTGCTCGGCGTCCGGCCCGGTGAGGACTTCGCCGCGCACGCGTGGGTGGAGATCGGCGGCCGCACGCTGCTGCCGGCCAAGGACTTCGAGCGACTGGCCGAGATGTGAGCACGCCGGCCGGCATCTGGCTGCGAGGGCGGCTGGAGATCGAGGAGGCGCCGCGAGCGGGGCTGATCGTCGTGGCCGCCGCTGCGGACGCAGTCAGCGCGGCCTGGGAGCGCTGGGGCGACGAGCTCGCGGCCCACGTCGACACCACGTTCCTGGTGTGGGATCCCGACACCCGGCGCGGGGTCCTGTCGCGCGGGAGGGGCGGCGACACGCCGCTGCTCATCGCCCCCGTGCCCGGCGGGCTCGCGTTCGCCGGCGACCCGGGGCCGCTGCTGGCGCGAATGCCGGCCACTCCCGCGCCGGACACCGCGGGCGTCGCCGGCTGGCTGGCCCGTGGCGCACCGCCCGTGGGCCGGACGCTGTGGCAGGGCGTGCGCCGGCTCGCGCCCGGCACGCACCTGCGCTTCGCGGGCGACGGCGTGACCGAGCGGACGCACTGGCACCCGTCCTTCGCCGAGCCGATCAGCGACCGCGCCGAGGCCGAGGACGCGCTGCGCGCCGCGCTCACCGCGGCCGTGCGCTCGGCCGCCGGCCCGCACGACGCGCTGTTGCTGAGCGGTGGCCTGGACTCGACGACGGTCGCCGCCCTGTCCCCCCAGCCGCCGCTCGCCCTGCACGCCGCCTTCCCGCTCGACGGAGCGGTCGACGAGACCGCCGTCGTCGACGCCACCGCCGCCGCGCTCGGGCTCGTCGGTCTGCGCGCCGTGGTTCACGACGTCGACCCGCTCGCCGCCGCGGTGCGCCATTCCACGCGCTGGCGGGCGCCCTTGACGAGCCCCAACGACCCGGTCTGGGACGCGCTGGCCGGCGCGGCCGCGCAGCGTGGAACGACCGCGCTGATCGACGGCGAGGGCGGCGACAGCGTGCTGGGCCCGGCGCCATACGTGCTCGCCGATCTGCTGCGGGGCGGCCGCCTGCGCACGGCCCGCGACCAGGCGCGCGCGCTCGTCGGGCCGGACCTGGTCGCTCGAGGACTGTGGCGCTTCGGGGCGGCCGGGCTCATCCCCGAGCGCGCGCACCGCTCATGGCGGAGCCTGCGGCCCGCACGCCCGGGACCGCCCTGGCTGCTGGCCGATGCGCGCAGCGCCCTCGCCGACGCCGAGGAGCCGTGGGCCTTCAAGCGGCTCGACGGCCCGCGGTGGTGGGCGCACCGCGCCCACGAGCTCCTCTGGCGCCTCGACGCGTCGGGCGCCCACGACGCGCCACGGCGGCGCGCGGCCGCGCTCGGGATGACCCACCGGCACCCGCTGCTGGACCCCGCCGTGATCGAGCTCGCACTGCGCCTCGACCCGCTGCTGCTGCACGACGGCGCGCGTGACCGCCCGCTGGCCCGCGATGCGCTGCGCGGCATCGTCCCGTCGCACGTCCTCGACCGCACGCAGAAGGCGAGCTTCAACGCCGTGCAGGAGCGCTGGCTCGATGCCGTCGCCGGCCCCGTCCGCGAGCTGCTGGGACGGGGCGCGCTCGTCGGCGCCTACGCGGACCTCGGCGCGGTCGCCGAACTCGTCGACGGCCGGCGGCGGACGCTGCGCCGGCCGCTTGACCTGTGGCGGCTGCTCAGCGCCGAGGTCTGGCTGCGCGACATGGCGCGCGGGGCCGGCTCCATCGCGGGATGTCAGCGTTTGGACCGGATCGAAATCCGGGAATTCTGAGTGAACCGTTCCCGGTTGAGGGTCGTAGAGGGCTCTGCCACACTTTTCGCAGCGATCAAGGAGGAAGCCGATGTCGTCTGAAGACCCGAAGGTGCCGTACACGCCGCCCGTCGTCGAGGATCTGGGCAGCCTGCTGGACCTCACGCAGCACAACTCCGACGGCGCGTCGACCGACGCCACGTTCCCCGCCGGAACGCCGCGCGGCTCCATCACGTTCTCGTAAGTCCGTCGAGACATATCGTGTGAGCCATGGCCCGCACGCCCGAGCAGGAGCTCCTGCTCGCGCTCACCGCCATCCGGTCCAGGCGGCTCATTCAACGTGCCTCCATCGAGGGGCTCCTCCGGCGCTGCAAGCAGCCCGCGCTGCTCGAGCTGCTGCACGAGCACGGCGTGCTGGCGCTGCACGGCGCGCGAGCGCAGGAGTCCGCCCCCGGCGCGGCGCCCTGGCTGGAACGGCCCGCGTCGCTCGCCGCCCAGGTCACGGCGCAGCGCGCGCTCGTGCTCGAGGCCGTGCTCGAGGACGTCCTGGGCCTCCTCGGCGACGCCGGCGTGCCCGCGCTGCCGATCAAGGGGCCGCGGCTGGCGCGCGCGGCCCACGGCGACCCCGGCCTGCGTCCCTCGGTCGATCTCGACGTCCTGGTCGCCCCCGCGCGGCTGCGGGCCGCCGAGGCCGCCCTGGCCGCAGCCGGATACGGCACGGCCGGCGACCGCCTGCGCGCCGACGGCTACCCCGAGCTGCACCTGACGATGGTCCACCCCGAACCGTGGGGCCCGCGCGTCGAGGTCCACTGGCGCGTGCACTGGGCCGACGAGGGACACGGCACGACGATCACCGACCGGGCCGAGGCCATCGGCGGTGGCGAGCTGCGCGCGCTGCCGGCCGACGAGCTGGCGATCCTGCTGCTGTGCCACGCCCGCGACGGCTTCGTCGGCGTCCGCCTGGCCTCCGACATCGCGGGCTGGTGGGACGCGCAGGGCGAGGCGGTCGGGCCCGGGGCTCTCGACGCGCTCGCCGCCGCGCATCCAGACCTCACGCCCGCGCTGGCCACGGCCGCGCTGGCCGTCGACGCCGTGACCGGTACGGCGGTCGCCGGAACGCTCTCGCCCGAGCATCTCGGCCGGCATTCCGCCCGCGCGCTGCGCATGGTCGACCCGCTGGCCGCCGGCGATCCGCAGCAGCTGCGTGCGCAGACGGCGCTGGTGGAGTGGGCGCTGCTGCCGCCGGGCCAGGCGCGCGCGTTCGCGCGCCGGCGCGTCGAGTTCGCCACGCGCGCCGAGCGGCGGCTGGACCGCGCACTGCACATCCCCAAGCTCGCCGGCCGTTATGTCCTGGCGGCCGCGCGGCCGCCCGAGCCCCAGCTGCTCCCGCAGGGCGGCCCGCCCCTGCCCGTCTCCGTGGTCATCCCGGCCTTCCGGCGGACCGACACGATCGCCGCCGCGGTCGCCAGCGCGCTGAGCCAGAGCAGCCCTCCAGCTGAGGTGATCGTCGTGGACGACGCGTCGGGAGACGCGACGGCCGAGGTCGCGCGGGAGGCCGGCGCGCGCGTGGTCGTCCACGAGCACAACCTCGGTGAGGGCGGCGCGCGCAACACCGGCGTGGCGGCGGCCACACAGCCGTGGGTGGCCTTCCTCGATTCCGACGACGAGTGGCTGCCGTGGCACCTCGAGCGGCTCTGGGCGCTGCGCGACGGCCACGTCCTCGTGGGTGCGGCGTGCGTCGCCGTCGGCGAGGGCCTCATGGCAGGACGCGTGCTCGGCTGGCGCGGGCCGCGGCCCCGCGTGATGCGCCGGCCCCCCGAGATCGCCTGGCCGGAGAACGTGATCACCCCGAGCGGCGCGATGGCCCGGCGCGACGCGGTCCTCGTGTGCGGCGGGTTCGCGGTCGGGATGAAGCAGGGCGCCGACCTCGACACGTGGCTGCGCCTGCTCGAGCACGGCAGCGCGCTCGCCAGCCCGCACGTCGGCGTCCGCTACCACCTGCACGCCGCCCAGATCTCCGCCGATCGCCGCGCGATGCACGATGCCCGGATGCGACTCTACGGCGCCTACCGCGACCGGCCGTGGTACGACGCACGGGTGCTGCAGCGCATGGCCGCCGTCGACGCCTGGGACCTCCGCGACCCGCGTATGCTGGCCGCCACCCTGCGGCGGCCCGCGGGCGTGGCCGCGCTCGGCGCGACCTGGCTGCACCGGCGCCGCAAGCGCCGTGCCAACCGCGAGCGGCGCGCGGCGCTGCAGGCCGCCGGCGTGAGCCTGGACAGATGACGACGCTTCTCGTCGCCTCCACCGGCGGGCATCTCGCCCAGCTGCACGAGCTTCGCCCGCGCCTGCGCGGCATCGATCCCGACGTGGCCTGGGTGACCTTCGACACGCCGCAGAGCCGCGCGCTGCTCGCCGGTGAGCGCGTCACGTTCGTCCGCCACACGGCCACCCGCGACTACCGCAGCGTGGTCGGCAACACCCGCTCGGCGGCCCGCCTGCTGCGCGGCGGCGTGACCGGCGTGGTCAGCACGGGCGCCGGCGTCGCGCTGTCGTTCCTGCCCCTCGCCGCCGCGCGCGGCCTGCCCTGCCACTACATCGAGAGCGCGACGCGCGCGGTCGGCCCGTCGGCCACCGGGAGGCTCCTGCAGCGGATCCCCGCCATCGCGCTCTACGCGCAGCACCGCCGCTGGGCCGACGGCCGCTGGCACCACGCCGGCTCGGTCTTCGACGGCTACACGCTGCGGGGCATCGGCCGGCCGCAGCTCAGCCGCGTCGTCGTCACGCTCGGCGCCCACGAGATGTTCGGGTTCCGCGCGCTCGTCGAGCGGCTCGTCGAGGTCATGCCCGAAGGCGTCGATGTGCTGTGGCAGACCGGCGCCACCGACGTCTCGGGTCTGCCGATCGACGCGTGGCCGTTCGTCGACGGCGGCGAGCTCAAGCAGGCCATCGCCGAGGCCGACGTCGTCGTGGCCCACGCCGGCATCGGGTCGGCGCTCGGCGCCTTCCAGGCCGGCCGCCGGCCGATCCTGGTCCCGCGCGATCCGGCGCGCGGCGAGCACGTCGACGATCACCAGCTGCAGGTCGCCGAGGCACTCGACGAGCAGGGCCTGGCGATCATCCGCCAGGTCGAGGACCTCGTGCTGACCGACCTGCTGCTGGCCGCCTCGACGCGGGTGGTGCGCAACGACCAGCCGCCGCCGTTTCAGCTGCGCGGCTGATCAGGCGAGCTCGGCCCCGCGGTCGCGCGTCAGCAGACCCGCCCACAGCCACAGCGCCAGCGGTCCTATCACCGAGGTGAACGGCGCGAGCATGGCGCCGGCCAGGCAGCCGACGACGATCACCACGAAGCCGCGGCGCCAGATCTCGAGGTCGTCGTGGAAGGCGTGGCGCAGCGCCCCGCCCACCGCCAGGAACACCGCGATCAGCCACAGCCCGCCGCCGATCAGCCCGAGGTCGACGAACCGCGCGAGGAAGACGTTGTGGACCTCCTGCGTCTGGCCGCGGTAGGGGATGTCGACGAGCGTGCGGAAGTGGTCGCTGCCGTACGTGCGGAAGCTCCCCCACCCCCAGCCCAGCGCGGGCTTCTCGGTGATCATGAGCACGGCCGCGGCGTTGGTGTTGCGCCGCGCCCAGGCGGGCTTGGCCTCCGACAGGCGGTCGCTGAGGTCCTCCTGCAGCCCGGGCAGCAGCGTCAGCGCGATCGCCAGCCCGGCGACCGCGACGGCGGTCGTCGGGATCAGGCGCCAGCGCAGCGGCGGGAACACCGCCATGGCGGCGATCGCGCCCATGCCGGCCCCGAGCCACACCTGCCGCGTGTAGGTCAGCAGCGCGCCCGCGGCGCACAGCCCGATGATCGCCCAGGCGGCGCTGCGCGCGGCGCGGTCGCGCCAGACGCCGAGCGCCACCGCCGCCGCCGTGCCGCAGAGGATCAGCCCGAGCCCGTTGCTGGCCGCCTCGACGAACGGGCCGCGCGAGCGCCCGAAGTGGATGCCGACGGACTGATCGAGGATGTAGCGCGGCCAGACGAGCGCGTTGGCGTTGACCGCCTCGGCGACGGCGGTGAAGCCGAGGTAGGCGCCGAAGACCACCAGGACCCCGAGCAGGATCCGCCGCTGGTGCGCCGTGTGGAACACCGTCGGCGCGGCGATGAACGCGACGAAAGGGATCAGCCCCAGCCGGTCGACGATGCCGAAGCGCGCGGAGCTCACATCGATCGAGCCGACCCAGAACGCCGAGACGATGGCGAAGAAGATGACCGTGGCGAGCAGCAGGTGCAGTCGGCGCCAGCGGATCGGTGGCAGGTCCGGGCTGCTTCCCGCGCGCAGGAAGGCCAGCACCAGGCCGCCGAGCAGCAGCGCGCGGTCCAGCGGACCCGGGATCCCCAGGCGGGCCCAGTGCCCCGAGAACGACGAGGCGACGAGGCCCAGGCTGATCGGCCAGGCCGGCTCGATCCGCCACAGCCGCACCACCGTCCGGCGCAGCATGGAGATCAGCCGTCGTCGCCGAGCTGCCGCCGCTGCTGACGGCTCTCGCGCGCGGCAGCGAGCACCAGGCCGATGAGCAGGCCGGCCAGGCCGCCGATCAGGCCGAAGCGCTGGACCGTGGTGTCGCGATCGGACTCCGCCTCGGCGGCGGGGGCGACGACCTGCAGCAGGTTCTCGGAGATCTCACCGGCCGCGGCGACGTTGTAGATCGTGCCCAGCGCGTCGCGCCGCAGGATCGCGGTCTGCAGCCGGCCGTTGAGGTCCTCGACCGCCGGTGCCTTGGGGCCGACGACGGCGATCTGGCGCTGCAGGGTCGCGACCTTCGCCGCGGCGCGCTTGTACTTGTAGAGCACGTCGTCGCGCAGGTTCGCCCGGCGGTTGAGGTCGAGCACGTGGGCGATCAGCGCATCGGCCGCCTTGTTGGCCAGCGTCAGCGCCACCTTGGCGTCGGCGTCGCTGGCCTCGACGCGCAGCAGCGGGGTCTCCGGGATCGCCGAGGCGTCGAGGTCGTCGCGGGCCCGCCCGGACGGGATCTCCGCGGCCTGGGCCGCCGGATCGACGATCGCGGCGGCGTCGATGGTGCGCGCGTAGGCGGCCGCCAGGTTGGTGGCCGCCGACGTGAAGCCGGGCAGTCCCTGCGTCGAGATGTTCAGCGACCCGATGGAGACCCGGGCTTCCGCCTTGTAGTGCGGATCGCGCAGCAGCCCGTAGGCCACGCCGGTGCCGGCGAGGACGAGGATCGGCAGCAGGAACAGGATCAGATGCCTGCCGATGGCCGTGAAAAGGTCGGGACCCGCTGCCGCTCCCTGGCTGCGCTGCTGCTCCATCGGCGAGAGCATAAACGGGCGGCGCTTCGGCCAGCGCAGTGGTCGGCGGGTTGCATTACGCTCCGTCTTCGGCTCAAGGATCCCCGCCGCGCAGCCGATTCACCGGTAAATGGCCCTGTCCGTTCGACACCGCGCGTTTGCGACGCTCGGCGCCCTCCTGGCGTCGGTGGCGTGTACGGCTGCTCCGGCGTCCGCGCAGGAGTGCGCTGCCGCGGAGCCCGCTCCTGGCGCCTCGGCTCCGGCGCCCGCTCCCGCGTCGAGCCCCGCGGCTCCCGCACCGAAGGCGGCCAAGGCGAAGACCAGGACCAAGACGAGCGCCCAGGCCAAGCACAAGCAGCGCCAGGCCCGCAAGCGCGCGCGGGCCCGCAAGCGCGCGCAGGCCCGCAAGCGTGCTCGTGCCGCTGCCTGCGGCGATGCTCCCGCCGCGCCGCCCGCCGGCGCGCCGCCCTCGATCGTCGACGCGATCGCCTCCGTCCTCGACGCCGCCACGGACGACCCCGCGACCGTCGCCACGCCCCCCGCGGCGTCCACCACCGGGCGCCCGCGACCGTTCGCGGCCGACAGCCCGTGGAACACGCCGATCCCGGCGACCGCCACCGCGTCCTCCAGGACGCCCGGAACGCTGACCACGCTCCTGAAGGACCTCACGGGCTATGACCCGTGGATCGCCACCACCTCCTACAGCGCCCCGGTCTACATGGTCGGTCCGGGCACCCCGCTGGTCGACGTCGTCCAGGACAGCATCACCTGGCGCACCAACCCCGGCTTCAAGGGCGTTCCGCTCCCGGCGGGGGCCAAGCCCGCCGACGGCACCGACGCGAGCCTCGTCGTCTGGCAGCCGTCGACGGACACCATGTGGGAGTTCTGGCGCCTGCGGCGGACCCCCGACGGCTGGCACGCGATGTGGGGCGGCCGGCTCGACAACGTCTCGAGCAGCTCCGGCGTGTTCCCCGCGCCGTTCGGCACGTCGGCCAGCAGCATGGCGCTGATCGGCGGCATGATCCGGCCGGAGGAGATCCGGGCCGGGCGCATCGAGCACGCGCTGGCCATGGGCGTTCCCTCCACCGGGCCGGGCTTCGTGGCTCCCGCCGTGCGCAGCGACGGCAAGCACCCCGGCGGGATCCCGCTGGGCACCCGGCTGCGCCTGGACCCGGCGATCGACGTCGCCTCCCTGCACCTGAGCCGCGTCGCCACGATCATCGCGATCGCCGCCCAGCGCTACGGCATCTACGTCCGCGACACGAGCGGTGCCGTGCCGTTCTACGCCGAGGACCCGGGCAGCGGCCCGAACCCGTGGCCTGAGCTGTTCGGCCATCAGAACGCCCGCAAGGTGCTGGACGGGTTCCCCTGGTCGCGCCTGCAGGTCATCAACCCCTGACCCCGCTGTAGGCTCCGCGCCGATGCGGGCAGGAGTGCTCTCAGCCGTTCCCGGTGCGCGCGCCGCTGCCCGTGCCCTCACACGCGCCGCCAGCCGCCGAGACGCCTCCCGGATCGAGCCGGCCGACGGCGCCCATCCGGCCTACGCGCAGTACGCCCAGGCCCTCCGGGACCTCCACGCTCCACTCGCTGCGCCCGACGCCGCGGCGATCGAGGCGATCGAGGCGCTGCGCGGCCGGATCGCGGCCTCCGACGAGCCCGTCGAGATGATCGACTTCGGCGCCGGCAGCACGCTGACGGGCGCCGGCGACGCCCCGGTGCGCCGCAGCGCTCCGACCACGGTCGGCGAGCTGACCCGCAGCACCAGCAAGCCTGCGCGCTGGGCGCGCTTTCTCTTTCACGTCGTGCACCGCACCGGGGCGCGCCAGGGTCTCGAGCTCGGCACCTCGATGGGGATCTCGGCCGCCTACGAGGCCGCCGCGTTCGCGGGCAACGCCGGCCGGCTGCTGACGATCGAGGGCTCCCCCGCCTCGGCCGCGCTGGCCGAGCGGCACCTCCGCGAGCTCGGCCGGCTCCCCGACGTCGTCACGATCCGCGTCGGCCGCTTCGACGAGGCGCTGCCGCCCGTCCTGGCCGAGCTGACCGACATCGACTACGTCTTCATCGACGGCCACCACGACGAGCAGGCGACCAAGGACTACTTCGCCCAGGTCAAGCCGCACCTCGCGCCGGGCGCCACGGTGGTCTTCGACGACATCCGCTGGACGCCGGGCATGCTGCGGGCGTGGGAGGCGGTCTCCGCCGACCCCGACGTCGCCGTGGCGTTCGACTGCGGCGGGGTCGGGCTGGTCTGCGTGGCGCCGGGCCACACCGGTCGGGCGACCGCCCGCGTCCGCGTCGGCTAGCGCGCTTCGGGGACCACCACGCGCAGCGCATCGCGGATGTCGCGCGCGCTGTGCTGCTCCGTGCGCTCGGCGATGATCCGCTCGCGCGCCGCACTCCCCAGCCGGGCCCGCAGCTCCGGATCGGTGGCCAGCCGCTCGAGCGCTGCGGCCAGCTCGTCGGGCCGCGCCGGCGCCACCAGCAGCCCGTCGCGGCCGTCGGTCAGCGCCTCGGGCACGCCGGTGATGCGCGTGGCGATCACCGGCAGGCCTGCCGCCATCGCCTCGAGCACGACGACGGGCAGGCCCTCGGCGAAGCTCGGCAGGCAGAACGCGCCGGCCTGGGCGTAGAGCGCAGCCACCGCGCCGTGTCCGAGGGCCCCGTGCCAGCGCACCCGCTCGGCGATGCCCAGCGCGTCGGCCTGCACGCGCAGGTCGGCGGCCAGCGGCCCGTCGCCCACGACGTCGAGCACCACGTCATGGCCGGCCGCCACCACCCGCGCCAGCGCGTCGAGCAGCACGACGTGCCCCTTGACCCCCGCCAGCCGCGCGACGTTGAGCACGCGCAGCGGACCGTCGGCGGCGCCCGCCGCGACGTCGGGCACCGGCGCGCCGTAGCGCGCGACGACGACCTTGGCCCACGCGGCGGGATCCAGCCAGGCGAGCGTCTGGGCGCGCGCGTAGTCGCTGACGCAGATGACGCCCGTGGCCTCGCGGGCCTTGAGCGCGACCCGGTTGCGCTCGACGTCGAAGAAGTCGGTGGGACCGTGAAGATGCAGGCTGAACGAGCGCGGCCCCTCCCCCGCCGCCTGCCCCAGCCGCACCGCGGTCATAGCGACGTCCGAGGCGTTGGTCGCGAAGTGCGCGTGCACGTGGTCGATGCCCAGGCGGCGCAGGAGATCCCACAGCACGACGGCGCCACCCCAGTAGCGCACCTGCTGCAGCCGGCCGCCCGGCGGTGCCTCCCGCCACGCCCACGCCAGCGAGCCCAGCCAGGCCGCCGGATGGCGCAGCGCGGCTCGCCCGTGCGCGCGCAGCAACCGCACGGGGCGCGCGGGCGTCAGCCACTCGGTGCGCTCGGCCTCCTCGCGATCGGCCGCGGAATGGAGGTCCCGCGAGCGCCGGATGGACACGGCCTGCACCTCGACGCCGAGCTCGCGCAGCCCCGCCAGCTCGCGCTGCAGGAAGACCTGGCTCGCGCGCGGGTAGTGGCTGAGCAGGTAGGCGAGACGCATACCGGCGGAACCCTAGGGACAATGCGGTCATGAGCAACGCGGTCCGCTACTCGGTGATCTCGCCCGTCCGGGACGAGGCCGAGCACTTCGCGCGGACCGCCGAGGCGCTGATCGCCCAGAGCCAACCGCCGGCGGAGTGGATCGTCGTCGACGACGGCTCGACCGACGGGACCTACGAGCTCGCCGCCGGGTACGCGGCCGCCCACCCATGGATCCAGGTCGTCCGCTCCGACGCCGACCACGAGCGCGCTCGCGGCGCCCCCATCGTCCGCGCGTTCAAGCGCGGCATGCGCGAGCTGCGCGAGCCCTACGACGTCGTGGTCAAGCTCGACGGCGACATCTACCTCGCGCCGCAGTACTTCGCCTGGGTCTGCGACGTCTTCGCGCGCGACGAGCGCGCCGGCATCGTCGGCGGCGTGAGCTTCATCCCGGGCCCCGACGGCCGCTGGCGCCTCGACAACGTCAACCTCGACAGCCTGCGCGGCATCGCCAAGGCCTACCGCGCGACGTGCCTGGAGGACATCGGCGGGCTCCCGGAGTCGATGGGCTGGGACGGCATCGACGAGTTCGCCGCACGCGCGCGGGACTGGAACGTCCACGTCCTCACCGAGCTGCCGATCCTGCACTACCGGCCGCGCGGCGCGCGGCAGCGCTGGTGGAAGTCGCGCTGGGAGGAGGGCCGCGCCAATCACTTCATGGGCTACCGCTGGTCGTTCCTGGCCGTGCGGGCGGCCAAGCAGGCGCTCGTGCAGTACCCGCCGCTCCTCGGTGGGCTGCTGCTGGCCGCCGGCTTCGTCAGCGCGGCGATCACCCGCCGGCCCCGCCATCCCGACGATGCCGCGATCGCGCTGCTGCGCGAGGACCAGCGACGGCGCCTGGGGCTGCTGGCCGGAGGGCGCACGACCACCACGGCGCGCCCGCTTCCGGGCGGCGGGCCCGCCTACACCGCCACCGGCCGTCCGGCCGGCGACTGACTACCAGCCGCGGCCGGCGAGCAGCTCGGACTGATCGAGCTTGCGGGTCTCCAGCGAGATCATCGTCTTGCCCAGGCCCTCGGAGGCCTTTGCGACCCGCGCGGCGTCCGCGAAGTGCGTGGTGGCTTCGACGATGGCCCGGGCGCGCGGCGCCGGGTCCTCGCTCTTGAAGATGCCCGAGCCGACGAACACGGCCTCGGCCCCGAGCTGCATGACCAGCGACGCGTCGGCGGGCGTGGCGATCCCGCCCGCGCAGAACAGCGGCACCGGCAAACGGCCCTCGCGCGCGACCGAGACGATCAGGTCATACGGCGCCCCGTGCTCCTTGGCGGCCGTCATCAGCTCCATCTCGCTGAGCGTGCCGAGGCGCTTGATCTCGCTGGTGATGGTGCGCAGGTGGCGCACCGCCTCGACGATGTCGCCGGTGCCGGCCTCGCCCTTGGAGCGGATCATCGCCGCGCCCTCGCCGATGCGGCGCAGCGCCTCGCCGATGTTGGTGGCGCCGCAGACGAACGGAGCCTTGAAGGCCCACTTGTCGATGTGGTTGGCGTGGTCGGCCGGGGTCAGGACCTCGGACTCGTCGATGAAGTCGACATCGAGCGCCTCGAGCACCTGAGCCTCGGCGAAGTGGCCGATGCGCGCCTTGGCCATGACGGGGATCGTCACGGCCTCCTGGATGCCCTTGATCATCAGCGGATCGCTCATGCGAGCGACGCCGCCGTCGCGGCGGATGTCGGAGGGCACGCGCTCGAGCGCCATCACGGCCGACGCGCCCGCGTCCTCGGCGATCTTGGCCTGCTCGGCGTCGATGACGTCCATGATGACGCCGCCCCTGAGCTGCTCGGCCAGGCCGATCTTGACGCGGTGCGTGGCTTCTTCGCGCATGAGGCCCAGTCTAGGGCCGCCGCGCTCCGCCTACTTGAGCCTGAAGGCCTTGATGCGATCCTCGAAGCGGCCCGTGTCACGCGAGTAGACGCCGTAGGCCAGCGCCTGGATCAGCGAGAGCAGCGCGGCGTGCGAGCGGACGTAGGCCGGGGAGTTCGAGGAGTAGTAGAGGCGGATCTGGGCCAGCTTGGCGACCTCGGACAGCGTCGCGTCGGTGATGGCCACCGTTGTCGCGTGGCGGTGGCGGGCGAGCTTCATCGCGCGCACGACGAGCGGATGCGGGCGGCCGGCGCTCAGGCCGATGACGAGCGTGTGCTCGTCGATGCGGCCGAGGCGCGAGAGCGCCTCCTGCGAGGGCGAGGCGACGGTCTCGGCGCGGAGGTCGAGCAGCATCAGCAGGTGCCGCAGGTAGGAGGCGAAGAAGGCCATCTGGTCGGTGCCGGCGATGAGGATCTTCTCCGCCGAGACGATC
>JBJMLA010000126.1:0-33255 GCA_045805505.1 Solirubrobacteraceae bacterium | reverse complement strand
CGCGCATGAAGCCGAGCATCCGGTCCTCGAGGTCCTTCTCGTCGAGCTGGCCGTGGGCCACCGCGAAGCGCACGCCGGGGCACAGGCCGCGCAGGCGCTCGGCGGTCTCGTCGATCGTCTCGACCCGGTTGTGGACGAAGAACGCCTGGCCTCCGCGGTCCTTCTCGCGCATGATCGCCTGCTTGACGAGGTCCTCGTCGTAGTCGCCGACGAACGTCTTGACGGGGCGGCGCCCCTCGGGCGGGGTCTCGATGACGCTGATGTCGCGCAGGCCGGCCAGCGACATCTGCAGGGTGCGCGGGATCGGCGTCGCGCTCATGGCGATGACGTCGACCTTGAGCTTGAGCTGGCGCAGGAGCTCCTTCTGCTTGACGCCAAAACGCTGCTCCTCGTCGACGATGATCAGGCCGAGGTCCTTGCCGCGCACGTCGCGCCCCAGGACGCGGTGGGTGCCGACCAGGATGTCGGTCTTGCCCTCGTTGAAGCCGGCGACCGCCTGCTTTTGCTCGGCCGGGGTGCGGAACCGGCTGACGTGGTCGACGGTGAAGGGGTAGTCCTTCAGGCGCTCGGAGAACGTGCCGTTGTGCTGCTGGGCGAGGATCGTCGTCGGCGCCAGGACGAGCACCTGCTTGCCGGCCTCGGCCGCCTTGAACGCCGCCCGCAACGCCACCTCGGTCTTGCCGTAGCCGACGTCGCCGCAGATCAGGCGGTCCATCGGCCGCTCCTGCTCCATGTCGGCCTTGACGCGCTCGATGGCCTCGCGCTGGTCGGCGGTCTCCTGCCACGGGAACTTCGCCTCGAACTCACGCAGCCACTCGGAGTCCTCCGGGAAGCCGTAGCCCGCCCGGCGCTTGCGCTCGGCGTAGAGGTTGATGAGCTCGCCGGCCATCTCCTGGGCGGCGCGGCGCGCGCGGGACTTCAGCGTCTCCCAGGACTTGCCGCCGAGCTTGGACAGCGGCGGATGGCTGCCGCCGGCGCCGACGTAGCGGCTGATCTTGGCCAGCTGGTCGACCGGCATGAACACCTTGTCCGTGCCGGCGAACTCGAGCTCGAGGTAGTCGCGGGTGATGCCGCCGACGGTCTTGGTGTCGAAGCCCGCGAAGCGCGCGAGCCCATGGTCCTCGTGGACGACGATGTCGCCCGTGCGCAGGTCGGCGAAGCTGCGGAAGGCGCCGCGCCGCCGGCGGCCGAGGTCCATGCCGCCGGTGCGCTCGGCGCGCTTGCGCCGGAACAGGCGGTGCTCGGGGATGACCGCGAGGCGCAGCCCGGCGGCGATGAAGCCGTCGCGCAGGCCCGCCTCGGCGAACTGGAGCTGCCCGGGCTCCGCGCCGTCTCCGTCGAGCCAGCCGGGGGTGCTGCGGACGAGGTTGTAGGCCGTGCGCTCGCCGTCGCCGCGGCGCGGCCAGGTGATGACCGTGCGGTAGTCCGACCGCACGAGCTTCTCGAGCTCTGGCTCGGCTTCGCGCAGGGAGCGGGCGGCGAGGTCGGCGGCCTGCGCGCGCAGCTCGATGGGCTGATCGGCGCTCAGCGAGGACAGGCGCACGGCGGCGCGCTTGTCGAGGTCGGCGCTGATCGTGTCGGGCTTGACGTAGAGGTGGTGGGCGTCCTCGTCGTGGAAGGCGGCGCAGACGTCGGACCAGTGATCGGCGAGGGCGGGGCCGACCTCCTCCTCGGCGGCGATCAGCACCAGCGCGTCGGCCGGCGCCAGGTCCAGGAACGCGCCGAAGCGGTCGACGGGCAGCAGCTCGGAGATGTCCGGGCGGTCCTCCTCGTCGGAGACGGCGGCCATCTCGGCCATCTCACGGTGCTCGACGGCCAGCTCGGCGGCGGGCGCGATGTCGACGCGGTCGGTGTCGCCGAGGCTGCGCTGCGTGAAGGTCGAGAACCAGCGCAGCGACTCGACCTCGATGTCGAAGAGCTCGATGCGACAGGCGCGCTCCTCGGTGGCCGGGTAGACGTCGAGGATCCCGCCGCGGATGGCGAACTGGCCGCGGTCCTCGACCTGGTCGACGCGCTCGTAGCCGGCCTTGACCAGCTCGCCGCCGACCTCGTCGAGGTCGATGAGGTCGCCCTTGGCGATCGTGAAGGACTGCGGGCGCAGCTCGGGGTCGGGGACCTTCTCCGACAGCGCGACGGCCGAGACGACCACGACCGGGCCCTCGTCACCGCCCGCGAGCAGCGCGTCGAGGGCGGCCACGCGGAGACCGACGAGGTGCGGCGGCGGCGCCAGGTGCGACTCGTAGGCCACGCCGCGCGACGGGTAGAACGCGACCTTGCGAGGCGCCAGCCACTGCTTGATGTCGGCGGCGAGGTCGCGGGCCTGGCGGTCGTCGCCGGCGACGATCAGCGCGGGCCGGCGGGGCTCCTCGTCGGCCAGGGCGGCCAGCGTGTAGGCCCGCAGCGAGGCGCTGACGAAGGCCTGACCGCCGTCGCTGAGCAGGCTCCGCCCTGCCGGATCGTCGGCGAGGTGGCGGAGCAACGAGCGAAGGGCCATGAAGCCCTTCTCACTCTAGGAAGCGGTCGCGGTGATGTTCAGGCGCACGTAGGCGATCGACAGCGGGTCGCCGCCCATGTGCGCGTGGACAGCCGCAATGAAGCGATCGGCCAGCGCGGGATCGCCGATCCGCTTGCCGTGCGCGCCGAGGTTGATCGTCTTCAGCCACGTCTGGCCGTCGGGCGCGTCGACCGTCCAGTCCTGCAGCCAGACCTCGATGTCGGTGAAGCCCGCTGCCTGCAGATGACCGCGCGTCTCGTCCGGGCCCAGGAACTGCCAGGGGTAGAAGTCGCCGAGCGCCGCCCCGATCTCGGGGTCGGCCTGGGCGACCGCGCCGACGGCCTCGCGGACGTCGAGGATGTTGCCCTCTCCGCCGCACTGGGCGACCAGCCGGCCGCCGGGCTTCAGGGCGCCGCGCAGGGCCCAGTACAGGGCGGGCTGATCGGCGATCCAGTGGAACGTGGCGGTCGAGAGGATCGCGTCGGCCTGCTCCTCGCCGAGATCCAGCGCCGCCAGGTCCTGCTCGAGGAACGTCGTGCGCTCCTCCCCCACCCGCGCCCGTGCGCTGGCGAGCATGTCCGCGCTGGCGTCGACGGCGATGACGCGGCCGCGCGGCAGGCGCTCGAGCAGCTGCTCGGTGACCCGCCCCGAGCCGCAGCCCGCGTCGATGACCGTCTCGTCGCCGCGCAGCTCGAGGCGGTCGAGCACCGGCCCGGCCATGTCCTGCATCGGGCCGGAGATGCGGTCGTAGGTCTTGCCGTCCCAGTCGCGGGTCATCCGCGGATGATCTCCTCGGCGGCGTCGGCCGCCGCGCCGATCAGCCCGCTGATCTCGGCCGCCGGCTGCTGCCACCGGCCCAGGACGTAGGCGGCCACGATCTCGGGGTCGGTCGAGTCGGGGCGCCCGACGCCGATGCGCACGCGGTGGAAGTCCGGCGAGCCGAGCTTGGCCTTCAGGGACTTCAGGCCGTTGTGGCCGGCCAGGCCGCCGCCGAGACGGGTGCGGATGTCGCCGAACTTCAGGTCGATCTCGTCGTGCAGGACCAGGACGTGGTCGAGCTCGACGCGCGTGGCGCCGCGCGCGGGCGACGCCGACTCGCCGGCGACGTTCATGAACGTCTGGGGCAGCAGCACCGCGACCCGTGGGCCGCCGGGCTCCATCCGCCCCTCGGCGAACAGGCCGTTGAACTTCTTCTTCGGCGCGCCCAGCCCCCAGCGGGTCATGAGCTCGCGCGCGACGTCGAAGCCGACGTTGTGCGGCGTTCCCTCGTACTTCGCGCCGGGGTTGCCCAGCCCGACGATCAGCCAGTCCGCGGGAGCGACGCCTCCGAAGAGGCGCACCTCGCGGGCCTAGGCCTCGCCTTCGCCGTCGCCGCCCTCGGTGGGGACGTCGCCGGGCGAGGCGTCTTCCTCGGAGCCCTCGGCCTCGCCGGCGCCCTCGCCGACCACACCGGTCTCCGTCTCGATCTCGTCGGTCGGCTCGACCTCGAGGCGCGGCGGCGCCAAGGTGGCGACGACGGTCTCGGGATCGTCGATGATCGTCAGCCCCGCCGGAGCGGTGAGCTGGCCGAGCGTGCAGGTGTCGTTGATCTCCATGTTGGAGACGTCGAAGTCGATCGAGTCGGGCAGCTCGTTGGGCAGCGCCTCGACCGTGATCTCGCGCGTGACCTGCTCGAGGACGCCGCCGTCGCGGATGCCCGGCGCGTCGTCGGCGCCGACCAGGTGCAGCGTGACCGGCGACTGGATCGGCTGGTTGAGGTCGACGCGCAGCAGGTCGACGTGCATGACCTCGCCGCGGACCGGATGGCGCTGGGAGTCCTTGAGCACGGCGGCCGTGGCCGATCCGATGCCCTCGCCCTTGAGCTCGAGCACGGCACCCTTGCCGTGCAGCGCGTTGCGCAGCTCGCGCGCGTCGGCCGAGAACGGCACCGGATCCTGATCCATGCCGTACAGCACGCCGGGCACGCGGCCCTCGCGGCGCAGGCGGCGGGTCGCACGGGAGTGCTGCCCGGACTCGCGGGATTCGATGGTGAGGCTGGTGCTCTTCGACTTGGCGGCCATGACGGTCGATCAGGGTAGCGGCAGGGCGCCGCTACCGCGCGGGGAACTGCTCGGTCTCGCGGAAGCGCCGCTGCACGTCGAAGTAGGCGGGCTTGCGCTCGCCGCTGAGCGTGATGAGGCCCTTCTGGTGGAAGGGCGGCTCGGGCCGCGGGTTGCCGCCGTCCCAGTTGGGCCGCACGCGGAACTCCTGCAGCGCCCAGTAGGTCGCGCCCGACAGCCACGGGTGGCGCTCGAACTCGTCGAGATGGAAGTTGACGAAGGCCTGCTGGAACTCGTAGGTGCCGCGCTCCTCGACCGGCCCGCTGCGGTTGGCCTCGGCGCCGAACTCGGTGATCGCCAGCGCCTTGGTCGGATAGCAGCGCCGGATCTTCTCGAGGAACAGGCCGAGGTTGTCGCGGTCGGCCATCGAGCCGTCGGGCCCGGGGTACCAGTTGAAGTACTCGTTGAAGCCGATGATGTCGAGCGGCGCGAAGCGCTTCTGGCAGCTGCCCGTCGGGTTGCTGGCGACGGCTTGGCCGACGGGCCGGCTGAAGTCCAGGCGGTGGGCGGCCGCGGCGGCCTTCTTGATGTAGGCGCCCTGGTCGGCGTTGACGTTGCTGTTGAGCTCGTTGGCGATCGACCAGATGACGACCGACGGGTGGTTGCCGTTGGTCAGCACGTTCTTCTCGAGCATCCGCACCCCGAAGTTGCGGACCGACGCGTGCTTGAGCGCGTTGGTGCGCAGCTGGTACATCGGGATCTCCGACCAGACCATCAGACCCTCGCGGTCGGCGAGCTCCATCAGCTGCGGGTGCAGCGGATAGTGCGAGCGGATCAGCGTCGCACCGAGGTCCTTGACGTCGGCGACGATCTGCTCGCGATCGGCGTTGTCGAGCGCGAAGCCCTTGTCGAGCGAGTCCTCGTGCAGGCCGAAGCCGCGCCAGTTCAGCGGGCTGCCGTTGAGGTACAGGCGGCCGCCGACGACCTTGACCGAGCGGATGCCCGACTCGGTCTTCCACGTCTGGGCGACCTGCGTGCCGACGCGGGCGGTGAGCGTGACCGGGTAGAGGTTCGGGTCCTTCGGCGACCACAGCTCGGGCTTGGCGACCGGGACGTTCTCGGTGAAGACGCGGTCGTCGCCCGGCCCGAGGGTGAACGTGCCGGCGTCGAAGGCCAGGGCGCCGAAGGTTCCCGTCACGTGCACGGGCCGCGCCAGCGCGTCGTAGTTGTGGACGGTGGCGCGGACCTTGATCGTCGCCGGGCACGTCGCGCACGGGAGGTCGGGCAGCACCTGCACCGTGGAGAAGTCGGTGTGCTGGACGCGGCGCAGGTAGACCTCGCGGAGGATCCCGCCGTAGTTCCACCAACCGCCGGTGGGCTGGCCGGTCGAGAGGCTCAGGCCCATCGGCGGCAGGTCGTCCTCGGTGCGGCGGTTGTCGACGCGGACCAGCAGCCGGTTGCTGCCGCTGCGCTTGAGCTGCTTGGCGGGCAGCAGGATCTCGAACGGCAGGTAGGCCCCGGCGTTCTCGCCGATCAGCGTGCCGTTGAGGTAGACCTTCGCGCGGTAGTTGACCGACTCGAAGCGGACGATCCACTTGTAGGCCGCCTGCGCGCTGGGCAGCTCGAAGTCCTTGCGGTACTCCGCGACGCCGCCGATGAAGCTCTTGGCCGACGGATCGGTGACGTTCCACGAGTACGGCACTTCGACGCGCTTCCACGTGCCGGTCGTCCCGCGGCGGAACTGCCAGTCGCCGTCGATCAGGTAGCGGCCCGACGGACCCGATTCGTAGAGCGTCCGGGCCGACGGCACGTCGGCGGCGAGCGCCTGGGCGGCACCGCCGAAGCCGAGCGCGGCGGCGGCGAGCGAGAGCACGAGAGCGAGGCGGGACCGGGGCATCACGGGGCTCAGCAGGACGACTCGTTGCCGATCGGCGCGCTGATGCGCCGCAGGGTAACGGTCCGCCCCTCCAGTGCCGAGCCGCCGCGATGGACGCTCACGCACTGCACCACGGGGAGCCCTTCGTCGATGACCGTCCAGGCCACGCGCGTCACGCCCGTCGCCTCGCCGAGGGCGTAGGCGGTGCCCGAGCGCAGCGAGATGATCTTGGGCTCGCCCGGGCGGCGCAGCTTGCCGGCGTTGGCCTCGACCGTGGCGACGCAGCGCGGGTCGTCGCGGCACTCGTCGCCGAGCACGTCGAGCATCTTCTGCGGATCCCCGGCGGCCTGAGCCTCGAGCAGCGTGAGGATCTCGGAACGCTCGCGGTTCTCGGTGGTCAGGTAGCGGGCGAGCAGCAGCCCGACACCGGCGACGAGCACCAGCGCGACGGCGATGAGCAGCGGACGGCGCACCCGGGCACCGTATCCGCCGCGTCAGCCCGTCTCGGGGAAGCCCTCGCTGAGCTCGAGGAAGCGCTGGACCGAGGCCTCCTGGTGGGAGAGCTGGTCGGCCAGGCGCCGCGCGTGGCTCGCGGCGCGCTCGGCGAAGTCCTCGAGGCAGCGCTCGGGGTCGTCGGGCAGCGGGTAGATCTGCGTGACGTCCTGCTGCGTGCAGGCGATGCCCAGCGGCGGCCGGCCCTCGGACAGCGTGCGGGCGCCGCAGACCGGCGTGATGGTGATCCCGCGCTCGGGCGCGGTGAGCGCGAAGGGCATCAGCCGGTGGGCGGGGACGGGCACGCCGAGGTGGATCGAGCGGTCGGCGACCACGCGGCCGGCCATGTCGGTCAGGGGCTCGACCCAGACCGAGAGGACGGTGTCGGCGGCGAGGATCGCGTCGCGCAGGACGGCGGCCTGCTCGGCGTAGAGGTCCTGGGCCTCCTCGCGATCGCCGGCCTCGGCGAGGTCGAGGTCGCAGGGGACGCGCAGGAGATCGGCGGCGCTGACGGCTTCGCCCGCCCCGCGGCCGCCGTGGGTGACGTAGGTCTGGATCGTGCCGAGGTCGCGACGGCCGTGGAAGATCACGGTCAGCGTCTCGGCGAGGGCCAGGCCGCCGACCTTCAGCGAGACCGCGGCCGTGGCGTCGGCGTCGAGCAGGGCGCGCTGGAGGAGCTCCTCCGCTTCGCCGTCATGCCGCTCAGGTTCCTGCATCGTGGACCTCCTGGTGGAAGCTCCTCCTGACCGGAAGGCTATTCGAGCTCCCGGTCGGGAATGATGGTGCCCGATGAAGCTCCTCTACAAGCCGTTCGGGATCGTCCTCGGTGTGATCGCCGGCCTGCTGAGCCGGCGGCTGTTCACCGTGATCTGGGGCCGGATCGACCCCGACCACGAGGAGCCGCCGGAGGCCAAGACCAAGGACACGACCGCCGCGAAGGCGATCGGCGCCGCGGCGCTGCAGGCCGCGGTGTTCTCCGGCGTGCGCGCCGGCGTGGATCGCGCGGGCGCGCGGGCCTTCGAGCGGACGACCGGCGTGTGGCCGGGCGAGAAGCACAAGGACCCGGCCGACTCGTAGCTAGAGCTTGTCGAGCTCGTCCTCGAACGCGCCGAAGTCGCGCGCGAGGAGCAGCTCGATCGGGCCGTTGCGGACCCACAGCTTGAGCAGGCTCGGCTCGTAGGGCTCGGTCAGCGCGAGCAGGATCGGCAGCTCGGGCCGGTGGTCGAGGTCCCCGGAGATCATCGCCAGCGGATCGGCGTCGAGGACGGTCAGGAGCTCCTCGTCGGAGAGGCCCAGCCGGCTCTGCAGCTCGCTCGCGCTCAGAACAGCTGGTTCTCGCCGCCGAAGACCTCGGAGACCGAGTCGTCGGTGAAGATGCGGCGGATCGAGTCGGTCAGCAGCTCGGCGCAGGGAAGCACGCGGACGTTGTCCGGCGCTCCGGGCCGCAGCGGGATCGTGTCGGTGACGACGATCTGCTCGAACGGCGCCCGGGCGAGGTTCTCCCAGGCGTTGCCGCTGAACACCGCGTGCGTGGCCGCGGCGAAGACGCGCGAGGCGCCCTCGTCGAGGACCGTCTGGCCCGCGGCGGCCAGCGTGCCGCCCGTGTCGATCATGTCGTCGACGATCAGCGCCGTCTTGCCCTTGACGTCACCGATGACGTAGCCGATCTCGGCGACCTGCTGTGCGGGGCGCTCCTTGTCGAGGATCGCCAGCTCGGCGCCGAGCTTCGAGGCGAACTTCTTGTTGAGCTTGACGCGGCCGGCGTCCGGCGCGACGACGACGAGGTCGGACAGGCCCATGTCCTGGAAGTACTGGGTGAGCATCATCATCGCGGTCATGTGGTCGACGGGGATGTTGAAGAAGCCCTGGACCTGGCCGGCGTGGAGGTCCATCGTCAGGACGCGGTCGGCGCCCGCGGCCTCGAGGCAGCGGGCGATCAGGCGCGCGCTGATCGGCTCGCGCGGCGCGGACTTCTTGTCCTGGCGGCTGTAGCCGAACCATGGCGTGACCGCGATGACGCGGTGGGCGGAGGCGCCGACCGCCGCGTCGATCATGGCCAGCAGCTCGAACAGCGCGTCGTTGGTCGTGACGCCCGTGACGGGGTTGCCGCAGGTGGGCTGGATGAGGAAGACGTCGGCGCCGCGGATCGACTCCTCGAAGCGGCAGTAGACCTCGCCGTTGGAGAACGTCTTGAGCGTGATGGGCCCGAGGTCGACGCCGAGCTTGCCGGCGATGTTGGCGGCGAGCTCCGGGTTCGCGCGCCCGGAGAACAGCATCAGGCGCTTGTCGTAGCCGATGGGAAGGCTGGTCGCCGGGTTCGGCTGGGCCACCGCGCTCATCTGGGCGTCGACAATAGATCCGGAGGGGGACAGCAAGCTCATCGGGGCCTAACGATCCTTCCGCCGGCGAGCATAGTCCTCGACGTTCTTCTGGCGCGCCCTGGCGATGCCCAGCCCGCCGGCGGGGATGTCCTCGGTGATCACCGAGCCCGCGCCCGTGTACGCGTCGTCGCCCAGCGAGACCGGAGCGACGAGCGTGGTGTCAACACTCGTGCGGACCCGGTCGCCGATCGTCGTGCGGTGCTTCTTCTCGAAGTCGTAGTTGGCGGTGATGGTCGCCGCGGCGAGGTTCGCGTTCTTGCCCACGTCCGCGTCGCCGACGTAGGAGAGGTGCGGGACCTTGCTGCCCTCGCCGATGTCGGAGTTCTTGAGCTCGACGAACGTGCCGACCTTCGCGTTGTTGCGTACGACGGTGCCCGGCCGCAGGTAGGCGAACGGCCCGATGCTCACGCCGTCCTCGACGGTGGCGTTGTCGAGGTAGGCGTTGCGGATCGTGCAGCCGGCCCCGACGACCGTGCCGTTCTTGAGCGTGCAACCCGGCTCGATGCGCGTGTCCTGGCCGATCGTCACGCCGGTCTCGATGTAGGTCGCGGCCGGGTCGACGACGTCGACGCCCGCGCGCAGGTGCGCCTCGTTGATGCGCCGCTGGGCGTGGGCGCGGACCGCGGCGAGATCGACGCGGTCGTTGATCCCGAGGACGAGCGTCGGGTCGTCGACGACGTGCGCGGCGATGGTGTGGCCGTCGTCGCGCAGGATGAAGAGCGCGTCGGGCAGGTAGGCCTCGCCCTGGGCGTTGTCGGTGCCGACGCGGCGCAGCGCATCCTCGAGCAGCGCGCCGTCGAAGACGTAGATCCCGGCGTTGGCCTCGTTGACCGAGAGGATGGCGGGGTCCGTGACGCCCTTGACCTCCTCGACGGCTTGGACGTTGCCCTCGCTGTCGCGGATGACGCGGCCGAGGTTGCCGGCGTCCTCGAGCTCGAGGGTCATCATCGTGGCGGCGGCGCCGGCCTTCGTGTGCGCGTCGAGGAGCGCGTCGATGGCGCTCGCGGTGATCAGCGGGACGTCGCCCGACAGCACGATCACCGGCCCGGGGCCGAAGTGCTCGTGGGCGCTGAGCACGGCGTCGGCGGTGCCGTTGGCCTGCTCCTGGATCGCCAGCTTCGTGCCGTCGGGCAGGCCGTCCTCGAGGCCGCGCTCGGGGTTGTCGACGACCACGACGTTGGCGATGCCGGCCTCGTTGGCCGCCGCCACGACCCACCCGATCAGGGGCCGGCCGCACAGGTCGTGAAGGACCTTGGGAGTGGCGGATTTCATCCGCGTCCCCTTCCCGGCAGCCATGATCACGGCGGTGGCGTCGGTCATGCGGGGAAGCCTAGGCGAGGTAGGCTGCTTTCCCACCGTTCCCGGGTGGTCTAGCGGCATGACACGGGCCTTTGGAGCCCTGAGACGGCGGGTTCGAATCCCCCCCCGGGAGCTTGAAGTTCGGACGCAACGACCGCTCGATCCGTCCGCATCGGATGCGAACATGTGTTCGTGCGAAGGGCGGGCTTCACGGAGGCGCAGCTGCGGGAGGCGGTCGCCGAGTCACGCTCGTACAGCGAGACCCTCCGAAGGCTCGGGATGCGCCCCGCCGGAGGCAACTCGGCCACCGTCAAGAAGTACGCGCGTCTCTGGAACATCTCGGTGGAGCACTTCAAGGCCGGCGGGTCCTATCCCCGTGGCGGCCGCACTCCGATCCGCCTCGAGGACGTCCTGGTGAAGGGGTCCACCTACCCCCGCAGTTCCTTGAAGCGACGCCTGTACGCGACGGGGCTCAAGTCGCCCGAGTGCGAGCTCTGCCACCAGGGAGAGCTGTGGCGAGGCAGCCGGATGGCCATGATCCTCGACCACATCAACGGCGACGCCACGGACCATCGCCTGGAGAACCTCCGGATCGTCTGCCCGAACTGCAATGCGACGCTCGAGACGCACTGCGGTCGCAACAAACCCCGCGGTCGGCCGCCCGTCGAGTGCGCCGGGTGCGGCGGCAGCTTTCGGGCGCAGAGCGCCGATCAGCGCTTCTGCTCGCGAGCCTGCTTCGCGGCGCACAACGGCCCGCTGACGCGCCGAGTCGAGCGACCTCCGCTCCAAGCCCTCTTGACGATGATCGAGAGCGACGGCTACAGCGCGGTCGGTCGACGGTTCGGTGTCTCTGACAACGCCATTCGCAAGTGGGTCCGCGCGGCGGGCGCGACACCTCCTCCGGGACGTGGCCGCATGACCGGCGGTCTCGCCGAAGCTGCGTGACAGAGTCGGCGCAGTCCGAGGCGCCTGTGCGCGCCTGTGCCGTCGAGCATCAGGACATGGCCACGAAGCCCAAGAAGATGCGCGGAGATGTCGTCGCGGGGGACGAGCCGAACTGGGACCCGCTGGAGCGTGCGGTGGCGCAATGGCTTCCGGGCCAGTTCATGGCGACGCACCAGATCCGGCTCACGAACGGCAGGCGACTCTACGCCTACAAGCACATCGAGACCCGCCGGTACCTGCACATCGACGCGGACCTCAACGCCTACCGCTACGGACACGACAACCGCAGCCACCGGGCCTTCTACGACCCGATCTCGCTCGACGAGGCGTTCGCGCTCGTGCTGCTGCACCCGGAGTTCGAGACCGGGTGGATCGAGGGATGTCGCTTCAGCCGGCCGCCCGGCTTCGACGAGGACGGGTTCGAGATCGAAGACGACGACGACCGCTACGGGTTCTTCAGCTACTACGAGGAGCGCATGGCTCTGGAGCGCTGGCAGAAGCTGCGCGCGCCGTTCGAAGAGTTCTCAGGCGTGCCGGGCGGCGAGTGACCGCAACGGCTCGGGGACCAGCGGGTCGAGCGCGAGCGCCCGGGCGTCGGCGGGCGTGACGACGCGGCGCTCGCTGCGCAGCAGGCCGACCTCGTCGCCCAGCGCCATCGCCTCGGCGAAGAGGGCCTCGCGGCGGCGGTCGGCGCCGGTGAGCAGCGCGAGGGCTTCCGGCCGCGCGTCCGCGAAGGCCAGGAGGTAGGGCTTGCCGTCGGTGGCGGGCGCGAACGAGAGGACGCAGCCCGCGGCGATGTCGGAGAGCGCCGCGGCCGCGAGCTCGTCGTCGAGGCGCGGGACGTCCGGGGCGACCAGCACGACCGGGCCGGCGTGGCCGGCCAGCAACGGGCCGACCTCCTCGGCGGTGGCCGCCATCAGGGCCCGGCCGGTGCGCGCCGCCCACCCGGCCGCGACCGCGGCGACGGCGGCGCGCAGCGCCGGATCGAGCGCCGGGTCGTGCGGCTCGCCGAGCGCGGCCAGCACGACGACCGCGACCGGGGCGTCAGTCGAAGCGGTAATGGGTCCCGTTGGGCTCGAGCGCGGCCGCCGCCGCGCGCGGGACCGCGGCGGCGAGGGTCTCGGCGAACGTCTGCGTGCTCGCGCCGATCAGCCGGATGAGCTCCTCGACCGGCGTCGGCTCGTCGTGGATCCCGTTGGCGTAGTCGGTCGCGTAGCCGATCAGCGCGTAGGGCAGATCGGCCTCGCCGCACAGCACGGTCTCGGGTCCCGCGGTCTGAGACACCACCGTGACTCCGGCCTGCGCGAGCATCCGGATCTCGGTGCGCGTGTTGAAGCGCGGGCCGTCGACGTGCCCGTAGCAGCCGCCGTCGCGCACCGGGTGGCCCGCCTCGCGCGCGCCGGCCAGCAGCGCCTCGCGCAGCGCCGGGGCGAACGGCCGGTCGAAGATCCAGTGGCCCCGGCCGGGCACGCCGGGCTCGGTGTGCAGCGTGCAGATCGAGCCGTCGGGCAGCCGGTTGGCCAGGAAGTGCAGATCGTCGAAGACGACCAGCGAACCGAGCTCGACCGACGGATCCACGGCGCCGCAGACGGTGACCGCCAGCACGCCGCGCGCACCGCGCTCGCGCAGCGCCCACACGTTGGCCTGATGGGTCACCTGCGAGGAGAGCAGCTCGTGCCCGGCCCGGTGGCGGGCGATGTGCAGCACGTCGGCACCGCCGAACGAGCCGGAGCTGACGAACGCCGGGCCGAACGGCGTGGCGACCTCCTGCGGACCCTCCCCCTCGAAGCCGGGCAGCGCGTAGGTGCCCGAGCCGGTGAGGATCCCGATCACGGCCGCGGCACCCGCCCGCCGGCGGTGCCCGCCTCGGTGGCCGGGCCGCCGGGCGCGGCGATGCCCAGCACCCGCATCGCCTTGAGCCCGAGCGACAGCTTCTCCCGGCCGTCCGAGGAGCCGACATCGAGCTGCGTGAGCTCACGCACGCGATCGAGGCGGTAGCGCACGGTGTGGCGATGGGTGAACAGCCGCTGCGACGTGGCCGCGACGTTGCCGTCCGCGTCGAGGAAGGCCTCGACGGTGGCCACGAGCTCGGTCTCGTACTGGTCGTCGTATGCGGCCAGCGGCGCGATGGTCTCCTCGTAGAAGCGCTGCAGCTCGTCGGGATCCTGCGAGAGGAGCAGCCGGTAGGCGCCCGTCTCGTCGAAGGCGAGCACGGGCGTCTCGGGGTCGCCCTCGGCCACGTTGGCGGCCAGGATCGCCTCGCGCGCGGCGCGATGCAGCTCGTCGGCGCCCGCCCCGCGGCTGCGGCCCAGCGAGAAGAAGTGACCGGGCAGCGAGGCCTCGAGCTCGCGCAGCATCCCGTCGGCCGCGCGAGCGGCGATCGCCTCCTCGCCCCCGGGAAGGATCACCACGACCTCGGCGCCGGGGACGCCCGGACGGTTCGACAGCGCCGACACCGCGCCCGATGCGGCGGCGCGCGCACCGCGATCGACGATGTTGAGCACCCGCGCGCGCCAGCCATCGTCGACGGGCGCCTGCGACCGCGCCCGGGCGACGAGGATGTAGGCGCCGGCCTCGAGCTCGAGGCCGACCTCGTCGGGATCCGGCGAGGTCCCGGTCAGCAGCGCGGCGACGAAGCCCTCGGCCGCCTCGGCGCTCGCGCGCTGCGGGGCGCGGGAGCGCTCGAGCTCGCCGGCCAGCACGAGCGCCACGAGCGACGTGAGCGGGCTGCGCTCCTCCGAGCGGGCCCGCAGTCGCAGCTCGCCGACGGGCTCGCCCCCCAGGCGCAGCTCGAGGATCTCGATCTCGGGACCGGCGGCGACGATCGACTGCTCCTCGGCGGGAGACCGGGCGGCGACGGCCAGCACCTGTCCCGCGCGGTCGAGCACCACCAGGCTGGCGTCGATCGCGCGCGCCGCGGCGCGCGCCACCTCGGGCAGCCCGGCGCCGGACTCGACGGCGTCGGTCAGCGCCTCGGCGGTCCCCAGCTCGGGGGCAGCGGACATGCCGCCAGTCTAGGCGCGGACCTGAGAATCAGCCGGTGATGCGGTCCCAGAACCAGACGACCGCCGCCCCGCCGACCACGCCGAGGCCCACGAAGGCCAGCAGCACGTAGAGCGAGAGGAAGGCCGCCATGACCCGCTCCCACAGCCGGGAGTAGGCGTTCCAGGCGGGCACGAGGATGAACCCCGCGTACGCGGCGAGCGCGAAGACGCCGCAGACGGCGGCGACCAGGTAGGTGATCGACTCGTTGGTCACGTGGCCTCATTGTGCCGCACGAAGTCGACGATCAGCGCCACGACGCCGCAGAGGCCGAAGCACGCCGCGGCCAGCCCGGCGCCGCCGAGGACGTCGGAGAGGTAGTGGACGTGCAGGTAGATGCGCGACAGCCCGACGACCACCGCCACCGCCACGGCGACCAGCGGGATGGCGAAGCGCTGCAGCGTCGGCAGCGCCCGGACGACGGCGACCGAGATCGCCACCCAGGCGACCGAGTAGGCGGCGTGACCGGATGGATAGCTCGCGCCCTGCGAGCCGGCCAGCGGGTCCTCCGGGCGCGGGCGGTCCATCGCGCCCTTGGTGACGTGGACGCCGATGATCGTCAGCACGAGCCCCGCGAGCAGCACGAGCGCCTCGAGCCGCCGGTTCTCGACCGTCAGCCACGCGCTCGCCACGAGCACCGCGGCCCACGTGACCCAGGCCGAGCCCAGCCACGTGACGACCTTGGCGACGTCCACCAGCCACCCGGCCTTCAGGTCGTTCGCGAGGTCGAGCGCGCGCAGGTCGCCGGGCGTGGTCGCGATGTCCTGCAGCACGACGATGTAGCCGATGTAGGCGAACGAGCCGACGGCGACCACGGACAGCAGCGTCGTCAGCTCGAGGCCGAGGTCGCCGGGCGTGATGCGGTTCCAGGCGAAGCCGATCGGCCGGGCGACGGCCCGCCCCGCGCGGGTGGCCATCAGCTTCTCGCGCACCTCGTCGCGGTGGCGCACGAGCCAGACGATCCCGACGCCCAGCAGGATCGCCCCGCCGAAGGCCAGCGCTCCCTTCTTCGCGATCGCCGTGACCTGGTCGAAGCTGTGCCAGAAGACGTAGCCGAGCAGCACGAACGTCGTGCTCCACGCCCCGGCCGCGACGATGTCGAACGCGATGAAGCGCCGGAACGGCATCTTGCTCGAGCCGGCGAGGAACGGCGCGATCGGCCGCACCAGCCCGATGAAGCGCCCGACGATGATGGTCAGGCCGCCGCGGCGCCGGAAGAAGTCCTCGACCTTCTCGAGCCGCTCCTCGGTGATCTTGACCTTCGGACCGTGCTTGACGAGGAACTCGCGGCCCAGCCGGCCGCCGATGACGTAGGAGACGACGTCGCCGAGCACCGCGCAGCTCCAGACGATGGCGATCAGCGCCACGACGTTGATCTGGCCCTGCCCGGCGACCACGCCGCCGACGATGACCGTCACCTCGCCCGGTGCGACGAAGCCGAGGAACGCCCCCGTCTCGGCGAACGCCATGGCGCCGACGAGCAGGTAGGTCCACCGCCCGAGGCCCTCGGCGATGTCGACGATCAGCTCCTCGAAGTTCGGGAGCTTGACCAGCCCGGTGCCGTGCACCACGAGCCCGGCGATGAGAAGGACGAGCAGCGCCTTGCCCTCGGTCGACACCCGGCGCCGGCGGACGATCAGGTACGCCAGGAAGGCGGCGGCGATGACGAGCTCGACGGGTTTCACAGCGGCGTGGTGGCGATCGATCCGGCGATCCGGCCGGCGGCGCGCTCGGCGTCCGCCGGGTCGGCGAACAGGCCCAGCACGGTCGGACCCGACCCCGAGACCATGACATGCGCGGCTCCCAGGTCCCGTACGCGGTCGAGCTCGGCGGCGATCGCCGGGCACAGATGCAGCGCCGCCGGCTCGAGGTCGTTGACCAGCAGCTCCTCGCTGAGCCCGAACGGTCCCTCGCCGATCCCGGAGCGCACCTCGCCGAGGTGCGCGGCCATCTCCGCGGGACTGCGCGACAGCTCGAGGCGGTCGGCCTCGCGATAGACGTCGGCGGTCGACAGCGCGTGCGCACTGGGCACGACGAGCACCCCGAAGCGCGGCGCCGGATCGAGGTGCTCGAGCACCTCCCCCGCGCCCGTGGCCAGCGACCGCCCGGGACGCACCTGCGCGGGGACGTCGGCACCGAGCCGTGCGGCGATCGCCAAGAGCTCCTCCTCGCCCAGCGCGCCGCCGACCAGCCGCAGGGCGGCCGCGGCGTCGGCACTGCCCCCGCCCAGGCCGGCGGCGACGGGGATGCGCTTGTCGATGGTCACCCGCACCGGATCGCGATCGCCGATCGCCGCCAGCACGTCCTCGACGAGGTTCGGCCCGTCGACGCCCGGGCAGACGACCTCGTCGCGCAAGGCCGCGTTGGCGGTGACCTCGTCGCCCCAGGCCAGCGACTGCATGACGCTGACCAGCTCGTGACGGCCGTCGGCGCGGGTGCCGCCCAGGAACAGGCACAGGTTGATCTTGGCGGGCGCGAGCATCAGCGCAGCTTCTCCGCCAGCGCGCGCAGCTGCGCCGGCTCGAGCGCCTCGGCGCGGATCGTGGCCGGCAGCCCCAGCTCCTCCAGCGCGGCCAGCGCCCGGTCGCGATCGCCTCCGGCCATGCCCAGCGACCGCGGCAGCGCCTTGCGGCGGTGGGCGAACGCGCCCTGCACCACGCGACGCACGTGCGCGTCGGGCGCCGGCCCTGTCCGCTCGAGCACGACCAGCACGCTGTCGACGTTGGGGACCGGGTGAAAGACCGTGCGCGCGACGCCGCGCAGGACGCGCACGTCGCAGGCCAGCTGCGCGAGCACGCTCGGGATGCCGTAGGCGGACGTGCCGGCGGCCGCGGCGAAGCGCTCGCCGACCTCCTTCTGCACCATCGCCACCCAGCGCGTCACGTGCGGAAGCTCCTCGACCGTGCGCAGGATCGCCCCCGCCGCGATGCCGTAGGGCAGGTTGGCGACGACCTTCGTCGGGGCGGGATCGAGCGCCGCCAGATCGAGCGTCATCGCGTCGGCCACGTGCAGCGTCGCGTTGGCGAACGGCGCCAGCGCGTCGCGCAGCGCCTCCTCGAGCGAACGGTCGATCTCGACGACGTGCACGTGCGCGGCGCGCTCGGCGAGGTGCTCCGACAGCACCCCCAGCCCGCCGCCGATCTCCAGCACGACGTCGCCGGGGCCGAGCTCGGCGGCACGCTCGATGACGCCGAGGATGTTCGAGTCGATCAGGAAGTTCTGACCCAGATCGCGGTTGGGGCGCACGCCGAACTGGCGCAGGCGGCGCAGGCTCGGCTGGGTCGGGAGCTCGCCGCTCACCAGCCGAAGAGCCGTGCGGCGTTGGCCTCGACCAGCGCCTCGAGCTCCTCGTAGGCGATGCCCCGCGCCTGGGCGACGAGCCGCGCCGTGTGCACGACGAACGCGGGCTGGTTGCGCTCCTTGCGCACGACCTGCGGCGTGAGGTACGGCGCGTCGGTCTCGACCAGCAGGCGATCGGCCGGCACGCGCCCCGCCGCCCAGGCCAGCGACTGCGCGCTCGGGTAGGTCACGTTGCCGGCGAAGGAGAACGTCCAGTTGGGGTGCGCGACGCAGGCGTCGAGGTGATCGGGCATCGAGAAGCAGTGCAGGATCACGTCGAGGTCGCCGGCCTGCTCGGCCAGCACGGCGATCGTGTCGTCCTCCGCGGCGCGCGTGTGGATGACCAGCGGCTTGCCGGTCGCGCGGGCGATCTCGATGTGGGCGAGGAACGCGCGCAGCTGGTCGTCGTGCGGCGCGTAGTCGCGGTAGTAGTCCAGGCCGGTCTCGCCGATGGCCCGGCAGCGCGGATGCGCGGCGAGCTCCTCGAGGTCGGCGCGGTCGGCGTCGCCGAAGCCCTCGGCCTCGTTGGGGTGCCGGCCGATGGCGGCGAAGACATCCGGGAAGGCCTCGGCGGCGGCGAGCGACTGACGGCAGGTGTCCGCGGTCGTCCCCACCGTGAGCATCCGCGTGACGCCCGCCTCCTGCGCCGCCGCCACCAGCTCGGCGTCGTCGGGCTTGCAGGCGTAGAGATGGGTGTGGGAGTCGATCACGCGGCGCGCGGGAACAGCGGGGCGAGCTTCTCGACCTTCGTCAGCCGCCGCGCGCCGAAGCCCGCGGCGTCGTAGGACAGGTCGTCGAGATGCAGCGCGGCCTCGAGCTTGGCCACCGTCTCGGGCATGTACGGCGCGAGCAGGACCGTGATGACCCGCAGTCCCTCGAGCAGCGACGCCAGGGCGACGTCGAGGTCGCCGGCGCGCTCGGGGTCCTTGGCCAGCTTCCACGGCTCGGTCTCGGCCACGTAGGCGTTCAGGCGCCGCACGCGCAGCCAGATCGCTTCGAGCGCGTTGGTGATCTCGCAGCGGTCGAGCAGCGCCGCGACCTCCTCGGGCAGGCCCGCGAAGTCCTCGGTCAGCGCGAGCTCGGCCTCGGGCACGACGCCGTCGCGGTAGGAGACGCACATCGTCGTCGTGCGGCTGGCCAGGTTGCCGAGCTCGTTGGCCAGCTCGGACTCGTAGCGCTGCTCGAACTGCAGCGTCGAGACGCTGCCGTCCTGGCCGAAGCTCACGTCGCGGAAGCAGTAGAAGCGCAGCGCGTCGGTCCCGAAGCGGTCCATGACCACGAACGGGTCGAGCACGTTGCCCAGCGACTTCGACATCTTCTCGCCGTCCATCAGCAGGTAGCCGTGGACGAAGACGTGCTCGGGGACGGGCAGCCCGGCGGCCATGAGGATCGCCGGCCAGAAGACGCAGTGGAACTTCAGGATGTCCTTGCCGATGACGTGGTAGCTCGCCGGCCAGAAGCGGTCGGTCAGGTCCTCGCCGGGCTTCGCGTAGGACAGCGCCGTGTAGTAGTTCAGCAGCGCGTCGAACCACACGTAGAAGACGTGATCGGGATCCCACGGGACCTCGACGCCCCACGTCAGGTTCGCGCGACTCAGCGAGATGTCGTTCAGGCCGCCCTTGATGAAGGCGTGCGCCTCGTTGTACCGGTGGCGCGGCATGACGAAGTCGGGTTGACCGGCGTAGAGCTCCTCGAGCCTGTCCTGGAACTTCGACAGCGCGAAGAACCAGTTCTCCTCCTGCTCGCGCGTCAGCTCGATGTGGTGGATCGGGCAGCGGTTGCCGTCCTCGATCTCGTTCTCGGTCTTGAAGTCCGCGCAGCGGGGGCAGTACCAGCCCTCGTAGTGGCCCTTGTAGACGAAGCCGTTGTCGTGGACGCGCTGCAGCACGTCCTGGACGGCCTTCTTGTGCTCGGCGTCGGTCGTGCGGATGAAGAAGTCGTTGGAGGCGTTGATGCGCGGCATCAGCTCCTGGAACCGCGCCGCGTTGCGATCGGCGAGCTCCTGGGGCGTCACGCCCTCCTTCTCGGCGGCGAGCGCGACGGGCTCGCCGTGCTCGTCGACGCCGGTCAGGAAGAACACGTCCTCACCCCTCTGGCGCATGTGCCGGGCGAGGATGTCGACGCCGATCGTCGAGTACGCGTGGCCCAGGTGCGGGGCCGCGTTGACGTAGTAGATGGGCGTCGTGACGTAGAACGACATGCGCGGAGCAGGCTACTTGCGAGAGACTGGGCCGGTGACCGGGGGGTTCGAGGGGCTGGAGGAACGCGAGGTGGAGGTGGCGATCCTCGATCGCCTGCTCGCCGATGCCGTGGCTGGGCGGGGCGCGCTGGCCTACGTCGAGGGCCCGCCGGGCATCGGCAAGACGCGCCTGATGGGAATGCTGCGCGACCGCGCGACGGCGGCCGGAGCCACCGTGCTGGCCGCCCGCGCCGGCGAGGGCGAGTCCCAGTTCGCCTACGGCGTCGTGCGCCAGCTCATCGAGCGGACCGTCCTCGATCTCGACGAGGCGGGCCAGTCAGCCGTGCTGCGCGGCGCGGCCGCGCTGGCCGCGCCGCTGCTCGGCCTCGCCCCCGAGGTCCGCGGGCCCGTTCCCGACGCGCCGGATCCGGCGCTCGCCGCCTTCCACGGGCTCTACTGGCTGACGAGCAACCTGGCCGCCGAGGCCCCGCTGGTCGTCGTGGTCGACGACGCGCACTGGGCCGACGCGCCCTCGCTGCGCTTCTTGCACTACCTCGCGCGGCGGCTCGAGGGGATGCCCGTGCTGCTCGCAGTCGCGTCGCGGCCCGAGGACATGAGCGCCGAGCCGGAGCTGCTGGCGGGTCTGGCCGCCGAGCCCGACGCGCAGATCGTGCGCCCCGGCGCCCTGAGCGCGGCGGCGGTCGGCCGCCTCGTGTCGCGCTCGCTGGGGGCCGAGCCCGAGCCGGCGTTCGTGGACTCCTGCCTGGCCGCGTCGGGCGGCGTGCCGTTCTACCTGGTCGAGCTGCTGCGGGCGCTGCAGGACGAGAAGGTCGCGCCCGTGGCCGGCGAGGCCTCGCGCGTCGCGTCGCTCGGGCCGCCGACCGTGACGCGCTCGGTGCTGCTGCGCGTGGCCGGCATGCCGACGACCGCCGCGGCCCTGGTGCCCGCGATCGCCGTGCTGGGCACGGAGGTCACGTTGTCGCGGGCCGCGGCGCTCGCCGGCCTGTCGACGGAGGAGGCCGCGGGCGGCGCCGACGCCCTGGCCGCCGCCGATCTGCTCACGGCCGACGGCCTGGCCTTCACGCATCCGATCATCGCGGCGGCGGTGACAGGTGAGCTGGGTCCGGGGGAGCGCGCGCGCCTGCACGCGGCCGCGGCTGCCCTGCTGCGCGACGAGGGCGCCGACCCCGCCCGCATCGCGCCGCACCTGCTGGCCTCCGAGCCGTCGGGGCAGTCGTGGGTGGTCGACGTGCTGCGCGACGCCGCCTCGGGCGCGAGCGCGCGCGGCGCCCCCGAGATCGCCGCCCGCGAGCTGCGCCGGGCGCTGCGCGAGCCGCCGACCGACGACGTGCGCGACGCGCTGCTGGGCGAGCTGGGCGCCGCCGAGCTGCGAGCCGGCGATCCTGCCGCGGTGGCGCGGCTGCGGGTCGCGGCCGCCAGCGGCCCCTCGACCGCGCGGGTGCAGGGGGCGCAGCTGCTGGGTCGCGCGCTGGCCGCGGCCGGCGACGCGGAGGGCGCGGTGGCGGTCCTCGGCGGCCTCGCCGACGAGCTGCGCGACGAGGACCCGGAGGCCGCGCTGCTGCTCGACGGCGACCTTGCGGCGATCGGTCTGCTCGACCCGCGGATGGCCACCGAGGCGCGCCGGCGCCTGGAGCGCCACGCGGGCGTCACCGGCGCGACCCACCCCGAGCGAATGGTCGTCGTGTCGCTCGCCCAGCAGGCGTGGGTGGGCGCGGAGTCGGTGGAGAAGACCCGGGTGCTGGCGCAGCGGGCGCTCAGCGGCGGGCTGCTGCTCGAGCACGAGACGAGCGACTCGCTGGCCTTCAACCAGGCGGTCTACGCGCTGATCGTCGCCGACGGGCTCGACGAGGCCGCGGCGCACCTCGCGGCCGCGCGCGCCGACGCCGAGCGGCGCGGCTCGCTCTACGGCTACGCGGCAACCTCGACGATCGCCGCGCTCGGCCACCTGCGCAGCGGTGACGTGCTGGCCGCGGAGGCCCAGGCCCGGGCCGCGGTCGAGGCCGGCGAGCACGCCGTCCTCACGCCTCTGGCCCGTGCGTTCCTGGGCATCGCGCTGCTCGAGCGCGGGCAGCTCGAGGAGGCCGAGGCGTGCGTCGCGCCGCCGGCGCTTCCGGAGGACCCCCCGCCGTCGATGGCCTCCAACCACGTCGTCAACCTCCGCGGGATCTGCCAGCTGCTGCGCGGCGACCACGCGGAGGCGGCCGCGACCCTCCGTGACGTCGGCATGCGCGAGGCGACGTTCGGGATCGTCAACCCGATCCTGGCCTGGCGCCTGGGCCTGGCCGGGGCGCTCGCTCGCGGCGGCGACCTCGACGGCGCCCGGGCGATGGTCGACGAGCAGGCGGCGCTCGCCGAGCGCTGGGGGTCGCCGGCGATCATCGCCCCCGTGCGCCGCGCGCAGGCCATGTGGCTCGGCGGCGACGAGCAGCTCGCCGCGCTGCGCGAGGCGGTGACCATCGCGCGGGCCGGCGTCGGCCGGCTCGACCTCGTCCGCGCGCTCATCGACCTCGGCGCGGCCCTGCGGCGCGCCAACGAGCGTGTCGCCGCGCGGGAGCCGCTCGTCGAGGCGCTCGAGATCGCCCGGCCGCTCGGCGCTCGCCAGCTCGTCGAGCGCGCTCACCGCGAGCTGCAGGTGGCGGGCGCCAAGCCGCGCCGGTTGCAGTTCAGCGGACTCGAGGCGCTGACCGCCGCCGAGCGCCGCGTGGCGGAGCTGGCCGCGGAGGGCGGCACCAACCGGGAGATCGCCCAGAGCCTGTTCGTGACCGCCAAGACGGTCGAGAACCACCTGGGCCGCGCCTACCGCAAGCTCGGTGTGTCTTCGCGCGAGGACCTGGGCGCCCTGCTCGAGCAGGCCGCCGGCGCTCCCGCCCCCACCACCTGACCTGGGGGTCGGACCGCAAAAGACAGGGGGAGGTGCCTCATGACGTGTCCTGGCGGGGCCGCCAAGCTGCCCGAAATGCCGGACATCGACCCCATCCACCTCGCCCTCGAGCTGTCCGCATGGCCCGATCCCATCTCGGGCCACCTCAGCGACAGCCACGGCCGTGCCCGGGACTTTCACGGCTGGCTGGGCCTGGCCGCGGCGCTGGAGGCACTCGCCGGGACGGCCGCCGAGGAGGACCCGAAGGGCTGACGACGGGAGCGCCGGCGGACGGTGATCGGCCCGAGGGCGGCCGCGGCGAGGACGAGCGCGAGCCAGAGGGCCGGGGGCGTGGGGGCCGTCGTGGTGGGTGTCCTCGTGGGCTGGCGACCGAGGACGGCGAGCGGTGGCGGGTCTGGTCTCCGGGGTCTGCGTGAGGTCGGTGCGGGGCCGAGAGGTGGCGCAGGCCGTGCGAAGAGCGTCGCCGGGTCCACGTAGTGGCCGGGCGCGGTGCGAGCGCCGAGGTGGATCGCGCCGGCCGGTCCGGCGCGGGCGATGACGTCGCCGGCGCGGACGGTCGTGCCCTCCTCGATACCGCTGTTCGTGATGCCCTGGTAGGTCGCACGGAGCGCGCCGCACTGGACGCTGGTGGTGGGACCGGCCCGCCCCACCGAGCCGCTGAAGACGACGCGGCCGCTGCACGCTGCAAGCACGGGCTGGCCGGGCGCAGCGGCCAGGACGATACCCCGCCGCTGCCCCGCGGCGAACCGATCCGCGCGCGAGTAGGAGAACGCTTCGACGGTCGCGCCCGGGACCGGCCGTAGCCAAGCGCTCCGCGCCACGCCCGGGACGAGCCCCGTGAGGAGCGCGGAGATGGCGATGACGCGGAGCACGGGGCGATCATGCGGGCACCGGGTCCGATCACGGGTCAGCGCGCGTGTTCTGGCACTGATCGGCGCCGAAGATGGAGGAGTCCGCGCGTGACTCCTGCCGATTCGCGGGCGACCGTCAGGCGTCGGTGACCGCGCGGTACAGCGCGTTCTTCGAGGCGCCCGTGAGGTCGGCGACGACGCCCGCGGCCTCGCGGGCGCGCGCGCCCGCGGAAACGAGGCGGCGGACCGCGTCGAGCGCGGCCTCGGGCAGCACGTCCTCGTCCGCCGCCGGCGCGCCACCGGCCACCAGGACGATCTCGCCGCGCGGCTCGGCCTCGGCGTAGCGCGCCGCGAGCTCCGACGCGCTGCCGCGGACGACCTCCTCGTGCAGCTTGGTCAGCTCGCGGCAGACCGCCACGGGCCGCTCGGGATCCAGCTCGGCCAGCACGGCCAGCGACGCCGCGACGCGGTGCGGCGACTCGAACGCGACAAGCGTCTCGGGTGAGCCGAAGGCCGCGCGCACCTCGCCGGCCTTGCGCGGCAGGAACCCGACGAAGCGCCAGGTCTCAGCGGGCAGCGCGCTGGCCACCAGCGCCGCGAGCGCCGCGCTCGGCCCGGGCAGCACCTCGATCGCCAGCCCCGCCGCCACGCACGCCTGCACCAGCACGAAGCCCGGGTCCGACACGAGCGGCATGCCCGCATCGCTGACGAGGGCCACGACCTCTCCCCCGCGCATGCGCTCGACGAGCTCAGCCGCGCGAGCCCGCTCGTTGTGCTCGTGGTAGCTGACGAGCTTGGCGCTGACGCCGTAGCGATCCAGCAGCACGCGCGTGCGGCGCGTGTCCTCGCAGGCGAGCACGTCGGCGTCGCGCAGCGCCGCAAGCACCCGCAGGGTCACGTCCTCGAGGTTGCCGATCGGCGTCGGGCAGACGACGAGCCGGCCCGGCGTCTCAGCCATCGCCGGCACCCGCCCGCGCCAGCAGCGCGGCGCCGAGCATCCCCGACTCCGCGCCGAAGTGCGACGGCACGACGCGGACGGCCTCGGCGATCGGCGGCAGCGCGCGCTTGGCGAGCTCCTCGCGTGCCGGGCCGAGCAGCAGCTCGCCCGCCGCGATCACCCCGCCCCCGATGACGATGACCTCCGGATCGAGCGCGTTGGCGATCGACGCCAGCCCGATCCCCAGCTTGCGCCCCACGGCCTCGACCGCGCTGATCGCCGCCGGATCGCCGTCGTGCGCCAGCTCGGTGACGAGCGCGCCGGTGATCGGCCGGCCCGCCGCCTCGGCCCTGGCCAGCGCCGAGTTGCGATCGTTGGCCACCGCACGGTCGCCCTCGACGGCCAGCGCGGTGCCCGAGGCGACCGCCTCGAGGCAGCCACGACCCGGGCAGTTGCCCGGACACGGCGGGCCGTCGAGGTCGACGACGATGTGTCCCAGCTCGCCGGCCATTCCGCGCGCGCCGCGGACGACACGGCCGTCGACGACGATCGCCCCGCCGATCCCGGTGCCCAGCGTCAGCATCACGGCGTGCGAGGCGCCGCGCGCCGCCCCCGCCCGCAGCTCGGCGAGCATCGCCACGTTGCCGTCGTTGTCGACCGTCACCGGCAGCCCGAGCCGGTCCGACATCAGGTCCGCGACGGCGACACCGGCCAGGTCCAGATGGTTGGTCCAGCGGGCGATCCCGGCGGCGCGATCGATCAGCGAGGGGATGCCCATCCCGACCGCCGTGACCGTTTCCTCGGCCGCCTCGATCAGCTCGCGGGCCACCGTCTCGAGCGCGTCGAGCACGCCCGTCGTGGGCGCCGGGCGGAACGCGCGGTGGCGCACGCGCAGCTCGCTGTCGACCACCCCGGCCGCGAGCTTGCTCCCGCCGAGGTCGACTCCGATGACGCAGTCCGTCGGCACGCGCGCACCCTACCCTCCGGCGCATGGCCTCCGGAGGACCCCGGCAGCCCCGGCCGCCGCGGCAGCCGGAGGAGCAGCCGCAGTACACGAAGTACCGCGCCCGGCCCCGGTTCCTCGACCGCCTTGGTGCGAGCACGGGACTCGAAGCCCTGCGCCGCCGCACCCCCCGGCGGGGCGCCCCGGACGAGCCCGGCGCGCCGCGAACGCGCAGGCCGATTTCCTGGGGCCGCGTCGCGAAGTGGTTCTTCGTCGCGCTGTTCGGCTGGATCGCGCTGTCGATGGTCCTGTTCCTGATCAGCGCCCAGATCGAGTCGGGCAAGATCTCCGGCGACGTCGATCGCTACCTGAGCGGCGGCTTCCCGCTCACCTCGAAGAACACGATCCTGGTCCTGGGCTCCGACGCGCGCGTCAAGGGCCAGGCCGAGCCGGGCGCCCAGACGATCGGGGCCCCGAGCCGCAGCGACTCGATCCTGCTCATCCGCACCGGCGGCGGCGCCGCGGCGCGCCTGAGCATCCCGCGCGACACGATCGTCGAGATCCCTGGCCACGGGCGCAACAAGATCAACGCCGCCTACGCGTTCGGCGGCACCGCGCTGGCGGTCCGCACCGTCAAGGAGTACCTCGGCATCGACATCAACCACGTCATCGAGGTCGACTTCGAGAACTTCCCCAAGCTCATCGACGCGATGGGCGGGATCGACGTCAAGACGGGCTGCGTGCGCTCGGAGATCAACGGCGGCCGGCGCAACGGCGGCAAGACCCTGCGCCTGAAGGCCGGCGAGCACCACATCAACGGTGACCAGGCGCTGATCCTCGCCCGCACGCGTCACAACCTCTGCAACGCCTCCGAGAACGACCTGACGCGGGCCAAGCGCCAGCAGCAGATCCTGGCGGCGATCAAGGACCGGGCGATCTCGCCGTGGACGTTCATCCGGCTGCCGTGGGTCTCGTGGAACGCGCCGAAGGCGGTGCGCAGCGACATGAGCGGTCCGTCGCTGATGGGGCTCGTCGCGTCGATCGCCGCGGCCGGCACCGGCAAGACGCGCATCCTGATCCCGAGCGGAGGCGAGACGCTGCCCGACGGCGGCGCCGGGCTGATCGTCTCGGACGCCGAGAAGCAGCGGGAGGTCCGCCGCTTCCTCGCCGGCTGAAGGAAAGAAGCCGGCGCGGCCCTCTCACCAGGGCCGCGCCGGCGGTTCCAGGTATCTACCCGTTGACCTGGAGCTTGGAGCTGCGCTTGGAGGCCTTCAGCGCAGCGTTGCCGAGGAACCGGACCTCGACCTTGAGCTTGCCGGTCGTCCCCGCCGCGAGCGTGACGGGCGCGGAGAAGGCGCACGTCCGGGTGATCGACACGAGCTTCTTGCCGACGACCTTGCTGCCCTTGCGGATGGTGACCAGGACCTTGCCGCCGCCCTTGCACGCCGTGGCCGACTGGGCGAGGCCGTTGCGGGCCTTGACCAGGATCTTGCCGCGGACCATGACCTGGCGTCCCTTGGCGGTGGCCGACGCGAACGTCGCGGAGGACTGCTTGGCGACCGTGGTCGTGTTGACCGTCTCGGCCTTGGTGCCCGAGGAGCCGGCGACGGTCTGCGTGCCGCCGTCGCCGTCGCCGCCGGCGACGGGCGCGGCCTGCTGCGCGGGCTTCTCGTCCGTGGCTCCGTCGTCGTCCTTGCCGTCCTCCGGGGCCGGGGCCGGGGCCGGGGCCGGGGCCGCGATGGTCGGGCCGTTGACGAGCTCGGTGGTCGGGTCGACGTTGTCGCCCTCGCCCGCCTCGCCGTCGTTGGCCAGGTTGTCATCGGTGGTGACGGTCACCGCGACGGTGCGCTCGCTGTAGTCGACCGCGTCGGCCTGACCGGCGCCGCCGATGACGGTGTCGGCACCGGTGCCCGGCTGGATGACGTCGTCGCCGGCACCGCCGTCGAGGTAGTCGTCTCCGGCGCCGCCGTAGACCTTGTCGCTGCTCTGCGCGGCGCGGATCTCGTCGTTGCCGGCCCCGCCGGTCAGGACGTTCTCCAGCGTCGAGCCCTCGAACGTGTCGGCCTCCGCGCCGCCCGTCAGGTTCTCGACGTCGAGGTGGATGTTGTCGCCCTCGCCCGGCGCGCCGTCATCGGCCTCGTTGTCGAGCTGGACCGACACCGTCTCGTCGGTCGAGCGACCGCCGTAGACCACGGTGTCGCGGCCGTCCTCGCCATGGATGTCGTCGGCCCCGCGGCCCCCATCGACGCTGTCGTCGCCGGCGCCCGTGTCGATGACGTTGCCCAGCTCGTTGGCGACGACCGTGTCGTTGCCGGCGCCCGTCGAGATGTCCTCGGTGAGGCCCGAGACGTTGTCGCCCTCGCCGGCCTCGCCGTCGTTGGCGACGCCGTCGAGCGACACGTTCACGGCCTGCGTGCGCGTGGCGTACAGGACGTGGTCGCGGTCCGCGCCGCCGTCGATGACGTCAGCGCCCTTGAGGCCGTCGAGGATGTCGTTGCCGGCGAGACCCGACAGCGTGTTGGCGCCGTCCGAGCCGATCAGGACGTCGTCGTGCGTGCTGCCCTCGACGCTCTCGATGTCGGCATGGAGGTTGTCGTTCTCGCAGCTGTCGCCCGGACAGTTGACGCCGTCGTTGCGGACGTCGTCGAGCGTCACGCCCACGCCGGCGGGCGCCTCGCGGTAGGAGACCGCGTCGTTGCCCGTGCCGCCGATGATGTCGTCGCCGGAGCCCTTGCCCTCGAGCGTGTCGTCGCCGCCGCCGCCGTTGAGGACGTTGGCCGCGTCGTCGCCGATCAGGTGATCGCCGGCCGAGCCGCCGATCAGGTTCTCGGCCGCCACGACCTTGTCGCCCTCGCATGCCGGGGACTCCGCGGTACGGACGTCGCCGCACCACGTGCCCGACAGCGCGCCGCCGATGGCCGCGTAGACCGGCTCGGTCTTCTCGGCGTAGGAGACGGTGTCGATGCCCTCGGCGGCGTCGATGTCGTCGGCGCCCAGGCCGCCGGTGATGGTGTCGTCGCCGGCGCCCGACTTGATGACGTCGTCGCCGTCGCCGCCGTTGACGGCGTCGGCGCCGGTGCCCGAGGTCAGCTGATCGGTCCCCGCTTCGCCGCGCAGGTCGTTGTCGCCGTTGCCCGCGGCGATGACGTCGTCGCCGGCGCCGCCGGTGACCGTGTCCTTGCCGTCGGTCGTCGTCGAGTGGTCGTCGCCGTCGCCCAGCGCGATGACGTTGTCGCCCCCGCCGGCCGTGACGGTGTCGATCCCGGCGCCCGCGCTGACGGTGTCCTTGCCGTCGCCGGAGTCGATCGTGTCATCGCCGTCGCCGCCGGTGAGGACCTGGTTCTGGCCGGCCCCGGCGGCGATGACGTCGTTGCCCGCGCCGCCGTCGACGACGTCCTTGGCGTCACCCGTGGTGAGCTTGTCGTCGCCGGCGCCGCCGCTGACGTCGTTCTCGCCCGCGCCCGCCTGCACGACGTCGATGCCGTCGCCGCCGCTGACCGTGTCGACGCCGGCCGCACCGGTGATGTGGTCGTCGCCGGCACCGCCGTCGAGGACGTTGCTGCCGTCGCCGGCGGTCAGGTCGGTGTTGTTGGCGAACAGGTTGTCGTCGCCGCCGAGGCCGCGCAGCGTGTCGCTGCCGCCCTGGCCGTAGATGTCGTTGGTCAGCGCCGAGCCGATGAGCGTGTCGTTGCCGTTGCCGCCCGTGATGTCCTCGACGTCGGTGTGGACGTTGTCCTTCTGGCCCGCCTCGCCGTCGTTGGCCTGGTCGTCGAGGCTGACGAAGACCGGCTGGTCCTTGGTGCGGTCGCTGAAGGTCACGCGGTCAGACGTCGCCGCGTCGGGCACCGCGACGTTGCCCGCCGAGTGCGAGCCGTCGTTGCCCCAGACGTCGTCGGCGCCCGTGCCGGGCACCAGCGTGTCGTTGTTGGCGAAGCCGAAGAGCTGGTCGTCGCCGCTGCCGCCACGGACCGTGTCGGCCCCGCCGGCGCCCTTGAGGTAGTCGTCGCCGGCGTCGCCGCTGACGTCGATCTTCGGCAGCGCCAGCGAGCCGGCGCCGGCCGAGAAGTAGTCGTTCTTGTCGCCGAGGGTCGCGGTGATCTGCGTGAACGCGGTGTCGGTGCAGATGACGCGCGGGACGCTGAGGTTCGGCTGCCGGCAGTTGCCCGACGGCGGGAACATCGCGTGGCCGACGGCCTGGATCGGGCTGTCGGACGGCGTCGAGGCCGGGTTGGAGTCGTCGACCTGGATGACCTGCTTGCCGTTGGCGTCGTCGGCCAGACGGGTGACGACGATGAGGTTCGTCTCGTTGGCGGCCGCCGCGATCGTCAGCACGCCCCCCGAGGAGCTGATCGTCGAGGCCTGCGCGCCCGACGCGAGGCCGAGCGTGGTGAGTGCGGACACCAGCACCGCGGTGCGGCGGGTGAGCGTTCGGCCGGTCATGTCGTTTCCTGTCCTCCGTGAGCTGTGGGTAGAGCCGACCCGGCTTGGTGAGAGCCATCTAGGTCAGTGGAGGCAGAAACGACGTCTGCGTTTCAAACTTGCGCCAATTCAAGTTGGCGCGTAGACGCTCAGGCAGCGGGCTCGGGAACGGGTTTGCGGCGACCGGCCACCGCGACGCCGCCGAGGATCAGCGCCAGGCCGGAGATCGCCGCCCAGCCGATGGACTCGTCGAGGAAGACGGCGCCGTAGAACAGCGCCACCCCGGGGGCCAGATAGGACACCAGCGACGCACGTCCGGCGCCGATCTCGGCGATCAGGCCGTAGAAGATCACGAAGGCCAGCGCCGTCCCGAGCACGCCGAGGCCGGTGATGGCGAGGATCGCGCGCAGGCCCGGCGCCCCGTCGTGAAGCGTGAGCAGGGCGACGGGCAGCGCGCTGAGCGCGGCGACGCTGCAGGAGATCGCGCTGACCGTGATCGCCGGGACGTCGCGGAACATGCCCTTGACGATAAAGCTCGACAGGCCGTAGAGCGCAGCGGCGGTGATCATGGCCATCGCGCCCAGGAAGGCCTCGGCGGAGTGGATCGACTCGACGCCCACGAGCAGCGCGACGCCCGCCAGGCCCGCGAGCATGCCGCCGGCCTGGGTGCGCCCGACGCGCTCGGACTGGTCGAGGAACGGCGCGAACGCCGCGACGAACAGCGACGCGGGCGCGATCAGCACCGCGGTCAGCCCGCTCGGCACGACCTTCTCGCCGAAGGTGATCAGCAGGAACGGCGCGGTCACCGCGGTCGTTCCCAGCAACAGCACGTGCCACGGCCGTGCGCGGGGTGCGCGGCGCAGCGCCGTCCATCGCTCGCCGCCCTGGACGCGCACGACGGCGATCAGCACCACGGCGGCCAGGGCGCTGCGCAGGAAGACGATCTCGGCGGGCGAGAAGCCCTCGAGCGCGTACTTGATCAGGAGGTAGCTGCCGCCCCAGATGCCCGCGAGCGCCGCGAGCAGCGCGCCGTGGCGAGGGGTCACTTCTTGTCGGAGGAGGACGAGGACGCCGGCTTGGCGTCCTTCTTGTCCTTCTTGGCGTCCGACTTCTCGGCCGCCTTCGTCTCCGTCTTGCTCGCGCCGTCGGAGGCGGACTTCTCCATCTCGCGGGCGCGGCGCTTGGTGCCGTAGTCGGTGTTGTAGAAGCCCGAGCCCTTGAAGTGGACGGCGGGCGCGTGGAGCACGCGCTGGGCCGGCCGGCCGCACTTCTCGCACACGGTGATCGGGTCGTCGACCATGCGCTGCACGACCTCGAAGACGTGACCCTTCTCGCACTTGTACTCGTAGATCGGCACCGCGCTGCAGTGTAGAGACGGGCGTCAGGCCCATTGCGGAGTAACCAGCATTGGGGAGGGCAGGACGACGATCGTCCAGTGAGACGTCCAGGAGCCGCGCTGCGCCGAACCAGCAGGCATGTCCCCCCGCCGGCTCGCCGTCCTCGTCGCCTTCGCCCTGCTCGCCGCCGCTCCGGCCGCGGGCGCCCAGCCGATCGCCATCGGCTCGCCCGCGTTCGCCGCGGCCCTGGGCGCCGCCACCGGCCACTGGGGCGCCACGCCGTGCGGTGGACAGGTCGCCTACGCGTACAGGAGCCTGCCGTCCGGCGTCGTGGCCTACGCCACCTGGCTGCAGCCGGCGAACCGGCCCGCCGACCCCGCGACGTTCAGCGCCTGCCGCGTCGACGTCGACCCCGCCGCCGATCTGGGCCCCGACCTGTTCTGCACCGCGCTGGCCCACGAGCTCGGGCACCTGCTCGGCCACGACCACGTCGAGGATCCCGCCGACCTCATGGCCCCGCGCCTCGGCGCGCCGCTGCCGGAGTGCGTCGCCGCGATGGCGTCGTATGAGCCGGCGAAGAAGGCCCGGAAGGCCAAGCCCCGCCGCAGGCCGAGCAAGGCCGCTGGGCTACGCTCGGGCCGTGTCAGCCACTGAGGACATCGTGACCATGGAGAAGATCGTGGCGCTGTGCAAGCGCCGCGGCTTCATCTTCCCCTCCAGCGAGATCTACGGCGGCCTCGGGTCGACCTACGACTACGGCCACTACGGCGTCCTGCTCAAGAACAACGTCAAGGCCGAGTGGTGGCGATCGATGCTCTCCGAGCACGAGGACATCGTCGCGCTCGACTCCGCGATCCTGCAGCACCCGAAGGTCTGGGAGGCCAGCGGCCACCTCGCCGGCTTCACCGACCCGCTCGTCGACTGCCGCGCCTGCAAGCAGCGCTTCCGGGCCGACCACGTCGACCGCGAGGAGATGTGCCCGGCCAAGGCGCAGCTGCCCAAGACCGAGGACCGCCGCCACGACTTCACCGAGGTCCGCCAGTTCAACCTGATGTTCGAGACGACGGTCGGCCCGGTCAAGGAGACCGGCAGCGCGGCGTACCTGCGCCCCGAGACCGCGCAGGGCATCTTCATCAACTTCAAGAACGTCCTGCAGTTCAGCCGCAAGAAGCCGCCGTTCGGCATCGCGCAGATCGGCAAGTCGTTTCGCAACGAGATCACCCCCGGCAACTTCATCTTCCGCACGCGCGAGTTCGAGCAGATGGAGATGGAGTTCTTCGTGCCCCCTCCGGACGCGCCCAAGTGGTACGAGTACTGGCTCGGCGAGCGCCGCCGCTGGTACGAGGAGCTCGGCATCCGGGCCGACCACCTGCGCCTGCGGGAGCACGACGAGGACGAGCTCTCGCACTACTCGAGCGCCACCTCCGACGTCGAGTACCTCTTCCCGATGGGCTGGTCCGAGCTCGAGGGGATCGCGAACCGCGGCGACTTCGACCTGACCCAGCACGCGAAGTACTCGGGCGAGAAGCTCGAGTATGTCGACTCGGCGACCGGCGACCGTTACGTCCCCTACGTGATCGAGCCTGCAGCGGGCGCCGATCGCGCGACGCTCGCGTTCATGGTCGACGCCTATGACGAGGAGGAGGTGGAGGGCCGTGAGCGAGTCCTGCTCCGGCTCCACCCGCGCCTGGCCCCTGTCAAGGTCGCGGTGCTCCCGCTGGTGAACAAGGACGGCCAGCCCGAGCTGGCCCGGAAGATCTACGAGGAGCTACGGGACCGG
>JBJMLA010000125.1:0-1980 GCA_045805505.1 Solirubrobacteraceae bacterium | reverse complement strand
CAAGACGATCGTCTTCACCAACGGCGTGTTTGACATCCTTCACGCCGGACACGTGCAGATTCTGCAGCGGGCCAAGGCACTTGGTGACATTCTCGTGGTTGGCATCAACAGCGATGCCAGCACGCGCCGGCTCAAAGGCCGGACCCGGCCGATCAACCACGAGCGCGACCGGCTGGCGCTCGTGACGGCGCTCGAGTCGGTCGACTACGCGATTGTGTTCGACGAGGACACGCCTTCCGAGCTCATCCGCGCTCTTCGTCCCCACATCCACGTCAAGGGTGGCGACCACACACCCGACGCTCTGGCGGAAGCGGAGGCGGTGCGCGAGGTTGGCGCGAGGATCGAAATCCTGTCGCTCGTCGATGGTCGCAGCACGACGAACGTTATCAAGAAGATCGCCACACTCGCAGTGGATGGAGCGATTGAGGTCTCCCCGTGATCTATCCGTCCTGGAGCCAGGCGCGGCGCTTGCTCGCCGTTCGTCTCGACAACCTTGGCGACGTGCTCGTCACGACCCCGGCCATCCGCGCCATAAAAGCGGCGCTTCCGGACATCGAGATCGCGCTGCTCGCGAGCCCGGTCGGAGCGCAAGCGGGACGGCTCAACCGCGACATCTCCGAAGTGATCGAATACGAGGCGCCGTGGGTCGATCCATGGCAAACGATCTCGCACGATGCGGAACGAGAGCTTGCGCTGATCGAGCGCCTGCGCGCGGGCCGGTTCGACGCGGCTGTCATCTTTACCTCCTTTCGGCAAAGCCCGCTGCCCGCAGCGTATCTCTGCTATCTGGCCGGAATTCCGCTCAGGCTGGGAGCGACGATGGACGCCGCGGGCTCGCTTTTGACAACGCGACTCAAGCGGCCGGAATCGCTGGCGCACGAGGTCGAGCGGGCGCTGGACCTCGTAGGCGCGGTCGGAATTCCTCCAGCCGAGTCTCGTCTTGTGCTCGACCTGCCCGCAGACGCCCGAGTTCAGGCGTCCCGCCTTCGGACGGATCTGATGGGCACTAGCGAGAGCAATGCGCGGCCGCTGGTTGTCGTTCATCCGGGGTGCAGTATGCCGGCGCGAGCCTACTCGGCGGATCGCTACGTCGAGGCGATCGACGCGCTCGTTCGCGAGCTCGGGGCGACGGTCGCGCTCACCGGCACTGAGTCGGAGCGCGCACTCACCGCCGCTATCTGGGGAGATTTGGACGCCGGCTCCCGGGTACATGTCCGCAATCTGGCGGGAGCGCTCGCGTTCGCAGATTTTTGCGCGCTGATCGAGGCGGCCGATCTGGCGGTCACAAACAACACCGGCCCGATGCATGTCGCCGCCGCGGTCGCAACGCCGCTGGTTGCACTTTTCGCGATGACAAACCCCCCCGAGCAATGGAGTCCGTGGAAAGTACCGCACCGGATTCTGAACCATGACGTTCCTTGCCGCATCTGCTACAGCCGCGTCTGTCCCTACAACCAGGAATGCCTGAGTGTCGTGACAGCCCGCGAGATCGTGGCGGCGGCGCGCGACCTGATCATCGGAGCGGGGCGCGTGGTCGATCTCCAATGGGCTCCGGCGCTCGAGCGGGCCGTTGCCAATGGAGACTGAGATGGATCTTCGATCGCTCGCCCCCCGCCGAATCGCCGTGTTCCGAGCGCTCTTTCTGGGCGACCTGCTTTGCTCGATCCCCGCGTTGAACGCGCTCGACCGCCGTTTTCCCGATGCGGAGATCACGCTAGTCGGGCTGCCGTGGGCGAAGGAATTGGCCGAGCGCCTGCCGGCGGTCGACCACTTCGCCGAGTTCCCCGGTTACCCGGGCATCCCGGAAGTTCCTTGCGGTCCCGGACGGATGACAGACTTTCTCGCCGAAGCGCGGCGCGTCGGGTATGACCTCGCAATCCAGCTCCACGGCAGCGGCGAGATCTCCAACGGTTTCGTGGCAGACCTGGGCGCGTCGACGTCGCTCGGGTTTGGCCCGGCGGATGACAAACGTCTCTCGCT
>JBJMLA010000124.1:0-83840 GCA_045805505.1 Solirubrobacteraceae bacterium | reverse complement strand
TCGGCAAGGGCTTCTACCACATCATGTGGGAGCTCCAGGGCGAGCGCCTGATCGGCGCCGCGGGCTGCGTCGCCGGCGCCCAGAAGGTGTTCGAGAAGACGCTGCAGTACGCGACCGAGCGCACCGCCTTCGGCCGCCAGATCGGCAAGTTCCAGGTCATCCGCCACAAGTTCGCCGAGATGGCCACGGCGATCGAGAGCGCGCGGCAGATGGTCTACACGACCGCCTGGCGCCACCACAACGGCGAGTACCCCGTGCGCGAGATCTCGATGGCCAAGCTGCACGCCTCACGCGTCGCGGTCGAGGTCGCCGACGAGTGCATCCAGATCCACGGCGGCGCGGGCTACATGAAGGAGTACGGCGTCGAGCGCGTCTGGCGCGACATGCGCCTCAACCGCATCGGCGCGGGCACCGACGAGATCATGCTCGACGTGATCGGGCGCAGCTACGGACTCTGAGCCGAAGGCTCACTCTCCGGAGTTGTGGCTGTAGGACCGCAGCGCGCTGAACGCCTGGAGCAGCTCGCGGCTCGCGGACTCGCCGAGCTCGAGCGACTTCAGGCGGTAGGACTCGTCGGGCGCGTGGAACGCATCGTCCGGGAGGCTGAAGCCCGAGACGATCGTCGGAATGCCGGCGCCGGCCAGATCGGCGACGACCGGGATCGAGCCGCCGCTGCGGATGTAGACGGGCTCGGTTCCGCAGGCGCGGCCGATGGCCTCGCCGGCGAGCTTGAGCGCGGGCGACTCGGGATCGAAGAACGACGGCTCGCCGCTGTGGTGATGGATCTCGACCTCGGCGCCCTCGGGCGCGGCGTCGCGCAGCAGCTGCTCGAAGACGGGCTGCAGGTCGGCGGCGCTCTGACCCGGCGCCAGGCGCAGCGTGACCGCGCCCTTGGCCTCGCCGGGCAGCACCGTCCGCGGCGCGCCGGACTCCGTGTAGTTCAGATCGACGGCGGGGCGGGCGCCGGTGCGCTCGTAGAACTCCTCCCCCGCGCCGGCGGCGACGGGGCGCGCGCCCGCGTCGGAGAGCATCCGGGCGCCGGGCGTCAGACGCTCCCACGACGCGCGCTCGACGTCGGCGGCGGGCAGCACGCCGGCGGCGAGCTCCTCGCGCACGCGGCCGCGCTCGTCGGGCAGGACCGCGGCGACGATGCGGTGCAGCGCGTTGAGGGCGTTGAGGGCGGCGCCGCCGTAGAGGCCCTGGTGGATGTCGCGCGCGCCGGTGCGCACGGTCAGCTGGGTGTGGACGACGCCGCGCAGCCCGACGGTGATCGCCGGCGTGCTCTCGTTCTCCATCCCCGAGTCGAAGACGATCGCTGCGTCGGCGCCGCGCTCGTCGCGCTGGACCCACTTGGCCACCGACTCGCCGCCGATCTCCTCCTCGCCCTCGATGAGGACGCGGACGTTGACCGGAAGCGCGCCCTCGGCGGCCAGGGCGCAGGCGACGTGCAGCAGCGGGAAGAAGTTGCCCTTGTCGTCGGCGGTTCCGCGGCCGTAGAGCCGCCCGTCGCGGATCGTCGGCTCGAACGCGGGCGTGGTCCAGGCGTTCGCGTCGCCGATCCCCTGGACGTCGTAGTGGCCGTAGATCAGGACCGTCGGCGCGCTCGCGTCCGCGGCGGCGAGGTCACCGACGACCAGCGGGTTGCCGCCGTCGATCGTCACCAGGTCGGCCGTGCCGCCCGCTGCTCGCACCCGGTCGGCCGCCCACTGCGCGCCGCGCTCGAGATCGGCGGCGCTCCCCTCCCCCGTCGAGATCGACGGGATCTTCAGCCATTCGATGAGCGGGTCGAGCAGATCCATGCGGGCCAACATAAAGGGACGGACCCTTTAGGTTTCGCCGCCATGACTCCGGCCGAGCGCGTGCGCGCCTACTACGACGATCTGAGCTCCGGCGACGCCGCTGCGGTGGCGCAGCACTTCACCGATGACGCGATCCACTACTACACGCGCCGCGCGCCACATCTCGGCGCCGCGCAGATCGCCGAGAACGCGGCGGCCGCGGTGCAGTTCCTCAACGCGGTCTGGGTGCTCGAGAACCTCGTCGCCGACGACGAGCAGGCGGCGATCGAGTGGTCGATGGCGTTCGATCACCCGACGAAGAAGACCCGGATGCTCGACCGCGGCGCCGAGCTCTTCCGCTTCCGCGACGGGCTGATCGCCGAGGTCCGCGCCTACTACAACGAGCGCGGCGGCGACCTCATCGGCTTCGACCACGCGGCCCGGGGCCACACGGTTCTGTGACAGCTGCGTGGTCCCGCGCAACGTTCGCGGGACCACGCTGGAGGGGGTGGCGCACGTTGTTCTCCGCTATCCAGGAAAAGGTGAACGACCCCACCCCGACGAGGTCATCGCCGAGCTGGCGAGCGGCCAGGCCGGGATCGTCGCTCGCCGGCAGCTGGCGGCCGCGGGCCTGACGCGCAACGAGATCGACGACCGGCTGGCGAGCGGGCATCTGCGCCGCGTCCACCGCGGGGTCTATGCCGCGGGGCACGCCGCGTTCGCGCCGCGATCGAGCCTGTTCGCCGCGTGCCTCGCGTTCGGGCCCGGCGCCGCGGTCGCCCGCGACGCCGCGGCCGCCGAGCACGACCTCCGGCGCAATCGCCGGGCCGGCGTCGACGTCATCGTTCCCCGGCACGCCCGGCCCCGCCGCGGGGTTCGCGTGCATCGCGGCACGCTCACCGCAGCCGACGTGGTCATCGTCGACGGTCTGCCGGTGACGAGCTGGGCCAGGACCATCCTCGACCTGGCCGCCGGAGCCGCGACCCGTGACGTCACGCGGCTGCTCGAGCGGGCCGAGAAGATCGGCGTCTACGACGGCCGCGCGCTCGACGATCTCGTCCTGCGCAGCAACGGGCACCGCGGCTGCGGCGTGCTGCGCCGGGCCATCCTGGAGATCGACCCGCGCCACGCGTTCACGCGCAGCGGCTGGGAGCGCGACGTGCTTCCGATACTCGACGACCTGGGCCTGCCGCGGCCGGCGGTCAACCACCAGCTCGGCCCGTACGAGTTCGACCTGCACTTCGAGCGCGAGGGCGTCGTCGTCGAGCTCGACAGCTGGGAGCACCACAGCGACCGCGACGCCTTCGAGGCCGACCGCGCGCGCGACCGCTGGCTGGCGGCCCGCGGCCTCGTCGTCCTGCGCTTCACCTGGCGCCAGGTGCAAGACGGCGCACTCTCGGAGCTTTCCGAGGTACTCCGTCAACGGGGTGCCGCACGTTCTCCTGGATAGTCCAGGAGAACGTGCGCGACCCCCTAGGCCTCCGCGGGGGCGGGCTCGCCGGGAGCGGCCGGCGCCTGCGCGACCGCGGGCGGCCGGTGCAGGACGAACGTCGCCACCGCGAGCGCCACGACGAGCAGGCCCGCGCCGATGAGGAACGCGACGTGGTAGCCGCCGTTGAGCGCGTCGGCGGCCGAGCGGCCCGCGTCCTCGAGGCTGCTCGTGCGGCTCGCGGCGACGGTGGCGAGCACGGCCAGGCCGAGCGCCCCGCCGACCTGTGCGGTCGTGTTGACCAGGCCCGACACCACGCCGGCGTCCTGCATCTCGACCCCCGACATCGCGATGCCCACCAGCGCCGGGAAGGCCAGGCCGGCGCCCACGCCGAAGAGGATCATCAGCGGCAGCAGATCGACCGGGTAGTCGCCGTCGACCGGCGCGCGCGAGAACAGCAGCACCGCACCGAGCACGAGGACGAAGCCGGCGATCGTGACCTGCCGCGCGCCGAAGCGGTGGCTGAGGCGCTCGGTGTAGCGCAGCGACAGCACGCCCATGATCACCGAGCCGGGCAGGAACGCGAGGCCGATCTCCAGCGGGCTGTAGTCCAGCACGCGCTCGCAGTACAGCGCGCCCAGGAAGAACATGCCGAACATCGCCGGCACGCTGACGAGCTGGATGACGTTGGCGCCGGCGACGTTGCGCGAGCGGAAGACCTTCAGCGGGATCAGCGGCGTCCGCGCCGTCGCCTCGCGGACGAGGAAGGCGATCAGCAGCGCGATCGAGCCGGCGAGGAACGCCAGCGTCCGGCCCGCGCCCCAGCCGTCCATGGCCGCCGGATCGACGATCGTGTAGACGAGCATCATCAGCGCCGCGGTGATCAGCAGCGCGCCCAGCGCGTCGGCGCCCTTCGACAGGCCCAGGCCCTTGTCGTGCTCGAGCAGGCGCACCGCGAGGATCGCCGTGACGATGCCCACCGGGACGTTGACGAAGAAGACCCAGTGCCAGTTGATCGAGTCGGTCAGCAGGCCGCCGAGCACGAGCCCGATCGAGCCGCCGGCGCTCGCCACGAAGCCGTAGACGCCGATCGCCTTGGCCTGCTCGCGCGGCTCGGGGAACATCGTGACGATCATCCCCAGCACCACCGCGCTGGACAGCGCGCCGCCGATGCCCTGGATGAACCGCGCGATGACCAGCATCTCCTGGGACTGCGAGACGCCGCAGGCGATCGAGGCCAGCGTGAAGACGGCCAGCCCCACGAGGAACACGCCGCGGCGGCTGAGGAGGTCACCGAGCCGGCCGGCGAGCATCAACAGGCCGCCGAAGGCGATCAGGTAGGCGTTGACCACCCAGGCGAGGCTCGACTGCGAGAAGCCCAGATCGTCCTGGATCGACGGCAGCGCGACGTTCACCACCGTGACGTCGAGGACGATCATCAGCACGCCCGTGCACATCACGTACAGGGCGATCCAGCGGGAGCGGTCGTTCGTGTCGGTCATGTCCACAAGGACCCTACGAAGCCCGAAAACTCATCGGTCGCCGATCGTGTGAAGATCCCCCCGGATGAACCCCTTCTCGCCCGAGCACGACGAGCTGCGCGACTCGATCCGCCGCTTCGTCGCCGCCGAACTGCGGCCCAACGCGACGGAATGGGAGAACGCGCGCTGGTTCCCCAACGACGTCTTCACGCGGATGGGCGAGCTCGGATTCCTCGGCCTGAAGTACCCCGAGGCCTACGGCGGGCAGGGCGGGGACTACCTCCACGACGCGGTGCTCACCGAGGAGCTCAGCCTCAGCGGCAGCGGCGGCGTCGCCGCGGGCATCGGCGCGCACATCGGCATCGCCACGCCGCCGATCTGGAAGTTCGGCACCGAGGACCAGAAACAGCGCTTCCTGGCTCCGGCCATCAAGGGCGAGCGGATCGCCGCCCTGGGGATCACCGAGCCCGACGCGGGCTCCGACGTCGCCGGCATCAAGACCCGCGCGACGCGCGTCGACGGCGGCTGGACGCTCAGCGGCTCGAAGATGTTCATCACCAACGGCGTGCGCGCCGACTTCGTGGTCACCGCGGCGAAGACGACCGCCGAGGGCGGCCACCACGGCATCAGCTTCTTCCTCGTCGAGACCGACCAGCCCGGCTACGAGGCGTCGAAGATCGAGAAGATGGGCTGGCACGCCTCGGACACCGCGCTCATCAGCCTCGACGAGGCCTTCGTGCCCGACGAGAACCTGCTCGGCGGCGAGAACGAGGGCTTCAAGCTGATCATGGCCAACTTCCAGTGGGAGCGGCTGCTGATGTCGCTCGGCGCGGTCAGCGCGATGCAGGCGGCGTTCGACAAGACCGTCCAGTTCGTCGCCGACCGCGAGGCGTTCGGCCGGCCGATCGGCAAGTTCCAGGTCCTCAAGCACCGGCTCGCCGACCACGCGACGACGATCCACGCGGCGCGGACCGTGACCTACGACGCGCTGGCCCGCTTCGCCGGCGGCGAGGACGTCGTCAAGGAGGTCACGATGGCCAAGCTCATCACCCAGCGCAGCGCCTTCGACCTCATCGACGACTGCCTGCAGATGCACGGCGGCGCCGGCTACATGGTCGAGTACGACATCGAGCGCGCCGCCCGCGACTCCCGGCTGGGCCCGATCGGCGGCGGCACCGACGAGATCATGCGCGAGATCCTCTCCAAGGTCATCGGTCTGTAAGAGTCCCGCGCCCCTCTTCAGCAGAAAAGACCAAGGAGACGCATCACATGGGAGTTCTCGACGACAAGGTGGCCATCGTCACCGGATCGGCTCGCGGCATCGGCCGGGCGACCGCGGAGCTGCTCTCCGAGCAGGGCGCCAAGGTCCTCATCAACGACCTCGACGCCGACGTGGCCGAGCAGACCGCCGGCGAGATCGCCGGTGACACGACCGTCTACGCCGGCGACCTGACCAAGGAGGGCGAGCCCGACAAGCTCGTCCAGAAGGCCATCGACGAGTTCGGCAAGATCGACATCATCGTCAACAACGCGGGCTACACGCTCGACGCGCCGATCCACAAGATGAGCGACGACTGGTTCCAGAAGATGCTCGACATCCATGTCGTGGCCCCCTTCCGGATCATCCGGGCCGCCGCCCCGCACCTCCGCGAGCCGGCCAAGAAGGAGCGCGACGAGGGCGTCGAGGTCTTCCGCAAGATCGTCAACATCAGCTCGATCTCGGGCACGATGGGCAACGCGGGCCAGGCCAACTACAGCGCCGGCAAGAGCGCGATCGTCGGCCTGACCAAGACGCTGGCCAAGGAGTGGGGCCAGTTCAAGGTCAACGTCAACGCGGTGGCCTTCGGCTTCATCGAGACGCGCCTGACCTCGGCGAAGAACGACGAGAACACGATGGAGATCGACGGCCAGAAGGTGCAGCTCGGCATCCCCGAGCAGCTCGCCCAGATGGGCCGCATGCTGATCCCGCTGGGCCGCCCGGGCACGCCCGAGGAAGCGGCCGGCGGCGTGTTCCTGCTCTGCACCCCGTGGGCGAACTACATCCACGGCCAGGTCATCAACGTCACCGGCGGGCAGTTCACCGGCATGACCACCTGATGATCGGCCGCGTGCGGGAGGAGGACCTGCCGGACCTCCTCCCGCTCATGCGGGCCTACTGCGACTTCTACGAGGTCGCCCCGTCCGACGAAGGACTGCTCGGGCTGTCGCGCGCGCTGCTCGCCGATCCGCTCAGCGAGGGCGTCCAGCTCCTCGCCCGCGACGACGAGACCGGCGGCGCGACCGGGTTCGCCACGGTCTTCTGGACCTGGTCGACGCTCAACGCGTCGCGCATCGCGGTCATGAACGACCTGTTCGTCGATCCCGCCGCGCGGGGCACCGGCCTCGCCGACGCGCTGATCGACGCGAGCCGCGCGGAGGCCCGCACCAACGGCGCCGTGTGGCTGGGCTGGCAGACCGCCAAGGACAACCACCGCGCGCAGAAGGTCTATGACCGGGTGGGTGGCGAGCGCTCGGAGTGGATCGATTACGGTCTGCGCCCATGAAGGTCATCAAGCCCGGAGACGACCGCGACCTGCCGCGCGGCGTGCTCGGCGGCTCGGAGATCTCGCGCGCCACGACCGGCGCGAGCAACATCTACATGGCCGTCTTCCGGGTCCCCGCCGGCGCGAAGACGCGGGCGCACTACCACGCGGGCTGCGAGTCGGCGGTCTACATGCTCAGCGGCTCGATGCTCGTGCGCTGGGGCGACCGGCTCGAGGAGTCGGTGCAGGTCGATCCCGGCGATCTGCTCTACGTGCCGCCGCGGGAGACCCACGTGCTCGAGAACCTCTCGCCCGACGCCGACGCCGAGTACGTCGTCGCGCGCGACGCGCCGCAGGAGGACTCGGTCGAAGTGCCGTGGGTCGGCTGATGGGCGAGCTGCGCATCAACGGCACGCGCGGGACCGTCGTGGTCCACACCTGGGAGAACGAGGATGCCCGCTACGTCGCGCTGCTCTCCCACGGCTACGGCGAGCACGCCCGGCGCTACGAGCACCTCGCCGCGGCCCTGGTCGACGACGGCGCCGTCGTCTACGCGCCCGACCACCACGGCCACGGGCTGTCCGACGGCGAGCGCGCGCTCGTCGACGACCTCGATCACGGCGTCGACGACCTGCACCTCGTCTTCGAGCAGGCGGCGGCCGACAACCCGGGGCTGCCGATCGTGCTGATCGGCCACTCGATGGGCGGGCTGATCGCCGCCCGCTATGGCCAGCGCTTCGGCGAGGGACTGGCGGCGCTCGTCCTTTCAGGGCCCGCGGTGGGCGGCAACCCCGCGCTGCAGATGCTCGCCGAGATGGATCCGATCCCGGAGGTCCCGATCGACCCCGCGGTGCTGTCGCGCGATCCGGCCGTCGGGCAGGCCTACGCCGACGATCCGCTGGTCTACCACGGGCCGTTTCGCCGCGAGACCCTGCTCGGGCTCGGGGCGGCGGTCGAGGCGGTGGCCGCGGGCCCGTCGTTCGGCGCACTGCCCGCCTTCTGGATCCACGGGGCGGACGACCAGCTCGTGCCGCTCGAGCACACGCGCCCGGCGATCGAGGCGGTGAAGGGGTCCTCGTTCGAGGAGAAGATCTACCCCGGTGCCCGTCACGAGGTCTTCAACGAGACCAACCGCGACGAGGTCGTCGCCGACGTGCTGGCCTTCGTCGGCCGGCACGTCTAGCGCAGGGCGAACGCGCAGCCCGAGTAGTAGTCGCCCGCCGGCGACGCGAGGAAGGCGACGAGCTCGGCGACGTCGCCGTCGGTGCCCGGCAGGATCGTCGTGGGCCGGATGTCGTAGCGGGCCCACTCCACCGACAGCGTCCGGGCGAGGTTCTCGAGCGCCGCGCGCTGGGGCTCGTCGTCGCGCGACGCCACGAGGATCACCTTGCCTCCGCGCTCGGCGGCGATCCACGCGTTGGCCACGCCGCGGGTGGCGCTGAAGGCGCTGTCGATGTCGCTCGTCGCGCAGACCAGGACGTCGGGCGCCTCGGCCACGGTCATGTCGTCCTCGACGGCGAGCGCGACGACCGACGCGCCGAGCTCGACGCAGCGGGCCATCGGCGCCTCGTCGCCGGCCAGGGCGATCGCGACCCCCTCGAGCAGTCCGGTCCGCAGCACGCGCGAGAGCCTAGGCGACCGGCGGGTGCGGGTACTCCGCGGCGCGGTTCTGGAACTCCAGGATCTTCGGGTTGACGATGACCCCGTCGCGGATCTCGATCGCGCGGCGCAGCGTCTCGTCGGCGTCCCAGGCGTCCGGCCCGGCGGCGACGAGCGGCGCGTAGGGCAGCAGCGCCTCGCTGACCTCCCATGTCGCGGAGTTCCAGAGGTACGACGGGCTGTGATCGACCGCGTAGTAGTGGCTGCCGGGACCGATGGTCAGCATCGGCTCGTCGAACGACGTCGGCCTGGCCCACTCGAAGCCCATGCCCTCGTCTATCGACACGTCGACGAACAGGTTGCGCGGCCCGAAGCGCTCGAGCTCGGAGTCGTGGACGAAGACCAGCGGGTCGAGCGGGTCCTGAAAGACGCAGTTGACGACGACGTCGCTGCCGGCCAGGAACTCGGCCAGGGGCGTGTGGCCGTCGTCGACGTCCACGACGAAGGCCTCGGTCGGACCCACCGTCTCCCGGCCGTAGGTCGTCACCTGCACGCCGTCCGGAGAGCGCACCGCACCGGCCTCGCGCTGGGTCAGCACGTGGATGTCGGGGAAGCCGAGGGCGATGAGAGCGTTGACGGCGCCCCGGCCGGTTGCGCCGTAGCCGATCACCGCCGCACTCAGCGGACGCCCGTAGGCGGCCGTCGAGCCGAGCAGCGCGAGCGCATGGGTGACCGAGCAGTAGCCGGCGAGCTCGTTGTTGCGGTGAAACACATGGCGGGCGAAGCGCCCGTCCATCCCCCAGAAGTTCATGGCCTCCCAGGCGATCAGGGTCAGCCGCCGGTCGATGGCCGCCTGGGTGATCTCGCGGCCCTGCACGCAGTGCGGCCAGCCCCACAGGATCCCGCCCTCGCGCATCCCCAGCAGATCCTCCGACTCGGGCTTGGGCAGCACGACGACGTCGCGCCGCAGGATCTCCTCGCGCGGCAGCACGCCGGCGACCAGCGGGGCGAGCTCGTCGTCGCTGCGGCCGAACCGCGCGCCGTAGCCCTCCTCGACGAACACCTCCAGCCCGTCCGGCAGCCGCTCGAGATGACTCGGATGCACCGGCAGCCGCCGCTCGTGAGGCTTGCGGGAGCTGCCGACGAGGCCGAGGTTGAGCATGGGCGACACGCTAGGCCAGAAGGCAAGTTACGGTCTCCCGATGGCCCCCACCGTGAAGGTCCATCCGATGGTCGTCGCCGACATGAAGGCGCCGCCGAACTACTGGGACGGGGGTGCGAGCGTCCTGGCGCTGCTCAAGGGCTTCGCCGGGCCGCGCTCGAAGTTCATCGCGCTGCCCATCCCGGCGTTCCTCGTCGAGCACCCCGAGCACGGGCCCATCCTCATCGACACCGGGTTCGATCCGGTCGTGGCGACGAACCCGGCGCAGAACCTCGGCCGGGTCGGCGCGAAGATGTTCTCGCCGATCATCGACCTCGTTCCGGTCTCCGAGCAGCTGCGCGCGCGGGGCATCGATCCGGCGGCGATCAAGACGGTCGTCATGACCCACCTGCACTTCGACCACGCCAGCGGCATCGGGCAGTTCCCGGGCGCCGAGTTCGTCGTCGAGCGGCGCGAGCACGCGGCCGTCAAGGCGGGCCTGCTCAAGGGCTACATGCCGGCCCACCTCGAGGCGTCCGAGAACTGGCGGCTGCTCGACCTCGACCAGGACCCGGCGGCCGACGGCTTCGACCACGTCCACGACCTGCTCGGCGACGGCTCGATCCGCCTGGCCTTCACGCCCGGCCACACCGACGGCCACTGCTCGGTCCTGCTGGCCACCGAGAGCGGGCCGCTGCTGCTGACCGCCGACGCCGCCTACGCGCGCCGGACGATCGAACAGCGCTGGGTGCCGCTGACCGTCGCGGGCAAGGTGCCCGAGTACAAGGACTCGCTGGAGAAGATCGCGGCGTGGACCGCGGCGCACCCTGACGCGACCGTCATCTGCGGCCACGATCCGTGGAGCCGCGACGACCTGCTGCGCGACTACTAGCTAGCTGGGAACGGCGCTCGTCGCGCGACGGCGTGAGCGGCGCTCGAGTCGCCAGTGCCGGACGACGCCCTTGCGACCGAGCTCGCCGACTCGGGCGTAGAGCTCCTTGATCTCGTCGAAGATCTGATCGGCCGCCAGCTGCTGCTGGTCGCGCGTCGGCTCGTCGACGGCCTCGAAGCGGAACGGCTCGCCGTAGAGGATGTCGACCTTCGGGAACTGGCCCTTCTTCCAGTTGCGGACCTTGGCGCTGCCGTGGATGGCGACCGGAACGATGGCCGCACCGCTCTCGAGCGCGAGCCGCCCGATGCCGGGCTTGGCCTGCTCGGAGAGCTCGCCGGTGCGCGACCGGCCGCCCTCGCAGTACATCGCGACGACGCCGCCGCGGCGCAGGATGGCCTTGGCGGTGATGAACGCCTCGTCGTCGCGCTGGCCGCGACGGACCGGGAACACCCCTCCGTGGTCGTAGATGAACTGCAGCGGCGGCTTGAACATCTGCGACTTGGCCATGAAACGCACCTTGCGGCGCAGCGCGGCGGCCAGGAAGAAGTGATCGAAGAACGAGAAGTGGTTGGGTGCGAGGATCACCGGGCCGCTGGCCGGGACAAGCTCGGCGGCGATGGGCCGCATGCGGAAGAAGCCGTAGGCCACCGCGGTGGTGACGGAGCGGACGACCTCGTACATCGGATCGGGATCGCGCTTGCGCGACCGCTCGTGGAAGCGGTCGAAGTACTCCTTGGGCCGCGGGTCCTTGTAGACCTGCGCCTTCATGGGCGCGAGCTCTTCAGCCATGGTTCCTCGAAGTATGGACCGCCGCGTGCCATCCCGCGAGCAGGGTCTGTCGTTGATCGTCTGACATGGTCGGTTCGTAACGCGAGCGCGCCCGCCACGATGACGCGACGCGGTCCTGGGTCCACATACCCACTCCGACGCCCGCGAGATACGCCGCGCCCAAAGCCGTCGTCTGCTCGATCTCGGGCACGACGACCGGGACACCCAGCACGTCGGCCTGAAACCGCATGAGCCAGCCGTTGACCGAGGCGCCGCCGTCGGCGCGCAGCTCGGCCAGCGGCGTCCCCGCGGCGGCCTCCTGCGCGCGGACCGCGTCGACGGCCTGGTAGGCGATCGCCTCGAGCGTCGCGCGCGCGAGGTGCGCGCGCGTGCTCCCGCGCGTCAGCCCGACGATCGTCCCGCGGGCGTACGGATCCCAGTGCGGCGAGCCCAGGCCGGTCAGCGCCGGGACGAAGTACACGCCGTCGTTGCCGTCGAGCGAGGCGGCGAGCCCTTCGGTCTCGTCCGCGCGGTCGATGATGCCCAGCCCGTCGCGCAGCCACTGCACGGCGGCGCCGGTGACGAAGATCGCCGCCTCGAGCGCGTAGATCGTCCGCTGGCCGATCCCCCACGCGATGGTCGTCAGCAGCCCGTCGGGCGGCGCCGGCGCCTCCTCGCCGGCGTTGAGCAGGACGAACGAGCCCGTGCCGTAGGTGTTCTTCGCCAGCCCGGGATCCAGACACGCCTGCCCGTAGAGCGCGGCCTGCTGATCGCCGGCCACCCCGGTGACCGGGACCTCGTGGCCGTGGAAGTCACGGGTCGTGCCGAAGTTCCCGATCGACGGGCGCACGTCGGGCAGGCAGGCGCCGGGGACGCCGAGCAGCTCGCACAGCTCAGCGCACCACTCGCCGCGGTGGATGTCGTAGAGCAGCGTGCGCGACGCGTTGGTCACGTCGGTGGCGTGCTCGCCGGTGAGGTTGAAGATCAGCCAGCTGTCGATCGTCCCGAACACCGCGCGGCCGGCCTCGGCCTTCTCGCGCAGGCCGGGGACGTTCTCCAGCAGCCAGGCGATCTTCGTGCCGCTGAAGTAGGGGTCGAGCACCAGCCCGGTCCGCTCGCGGACGAGCGGCTCGTGGCCGGCCTCGCGCAGCTCGTCGCAGCGCTCCGCGGTGCGGCGGTCCTGCCAGACGAGCGCGCGGTGCAGCGGCTCGCCGGTCTGGGGATCCCACACGCAGACGGTCTCGCGCTGGTTGGTGATGCCGATCGCCGCCAGCTCGCCCTGCCGGACCCCGGCGTCGTCGAGCGCCTCGCGCGCGACCGCGCGGGTGACGTCCCAGATCTCGGCCGCGTCGTGCTCGACCCACCCGGGCCGCGGGAAGTGCTGGCCGAACTCGCGATAGCCACGACCCACGAGCTGCGCGTCGGCGTCGAAGACGAGACAGGTCGTGCCGGTCGTGCCCTGGTCGATCGCGAGGATCATCGGCCGCAGAACCTATCCGTCACCCGGCGCCATTACGTTCCCGCCCATGCCCGACATCGAAGCCCACATCACCGGGACCGTCTGGAAGGTCGAGTGCAAGGTCGGCGACACGATCGCCGAGGGCGACACCGTGGTGATCCTCGAGTCCATGAAGATGGAGATGCCCGTCGAGGCCGAGGACGAGGGCACGGTCAAGGAGATCCTCTGCGAGGAGGGTCAGGCGGTCAACGAGGGCGATGTCCTCGTCGTGCTCGAGTAGCGCCGCGTAGGCTCGGGCCTGATGCCCGGACAGCTGCTGCATGACCAGCCCGCCGACGGCGTGCTGCGCCTGACGATCTCGAACCCCGACAAGCGCAACGCGCTCGATCACGCGATCCTCGACGGCATCGCCGAGAGCCTCGCGGCGACCGACGCGAAGTGCGTGATCCTCACGGGCGCCGACGGGATGTTCTCGTCGGGCTACGACATCGGCGACATCCCCGACGACGTCTTCACCGTCGAGGCCGAGAAGCTCGTCGCGCACCCGTTCACCAGCGCGATCGACGCCCTCGACGGCTTCGACCGGCCGACGATCGCGGCCTGTGGCGGGCACACCATCGGCGGCGGGCTCGAGCTCGCCCTGGCCTGCGACTTCCGCGTGGCCGCCAAGGACATCAAGCTCGGCATGCCGCCGGCCAAGCTCGGGCTCGTCTACTCCCACACCGGGCTGCGGCGCTTCATCGACGCGATCGGCGTGCCGCGCACGCGCGAGCTGTTCCTGCTCGGCCGCTACATCGAGGCCGAGACCGCGGCCGAGTGGGGGCTCGTCAACCGCACGGCGTCGGGCGACTGGATCCAGGAGGCCGCGCTGGAGATGGCCGTCGAGCTGGCGGCCAACGCGCCCCTGTCGGTGACCGGCAACAAGCGCGTCATCCGCGAGCTGCTCGACGCGAAGTGGCGCCTCGACGCCGAGACCGAGCAGGAGCTGATCGCGCTGCGCAAGGCGTGCTTCGCCAGCGAGGACTTCAAGGAGGGCGTGCGCGCCTTCGCCGAGAAGCGCCAGGCCAACTGGCAGGGCCGGTGACGCTGCGCGCGACCCGCTACGTCGCCCCGCTGCGCGAGGGCGGCTCGCTGCCGGGCCTGGTCGAGGCCGACGACGACGGGCTCTATGTCGCGAAGTTCCGGGGAGCCGGCCAGGGCCCGGGCGCCCTGGTCGCCGAGATCGTCGGCGGCGAGCTGGCGCGGGCGCTCGGCCTGCCCGTGCCCCGGCTGGAACTGCTCGAGATCGATCCGGAGCTCGCCCGCGCCGAGCCGGATCCCGAGATCCAGGAGCTCATCCAGGCCAGCCCGGGGATCAACCTCGGCGTCGACTTCCTGCCCGGCGCGCTGCCCTTCACGCCCGCCGACGCGAGCGCCGCCGATCCCGCGTTCGCCGCCGACGTCGTCTGGCTCGACGCGCTGATCACCAACGTCGACCGGACGCCGCGCAACCCGAACCTGCTGGTCTGGCACGGGCGCACGTGGCTGATCGACCACGGCGCCGCACTGTTTCGCCAGCACGGCCCGACGCCGCTGTCGGAGACCGCCGCGGCGCCGTTCCCGATGATCGCCGAGCACGTCCTGCTGCCGCGCGCCGAGCCGCTCGCGGCAGCCGACGAGCGGCTCGCCGAGCGTGCGCTCGCCGCGGTCGACGGCGTCGTCGAGCAGGTTCCCGACACGTGGCTGGGCGCCGACCCGGGCGCGGCTCGCGAGCAGCTGCTGGGCTTCCTGCGCACCCGCCTGATCGCGCCGCGCGCGTTCGTCGAGGAGGCCGAGGATGCCCGGAGCTGAGGGGTTCGCCTACGCCGTCCTGCGCATCGTGCCGAGCGTCGAGCGCGGCGAGCGGCTCAACGTCGGTGTCGTCCTCTACTGCCGGCGCCGCGGGTTCCTCGCCGCTCGCGTGCACCTCGACGAAGACCGCCTGCGCGCGGTGTCGCCGGACTGCGACCCGGCCGCGGTGCGTCCGGCGCTCGACTCGATCGTCGCCGTGGCCGCGGGCGACGGCGACACGCCGCTGTCGCGCCTCGATCAGTCCGACCGCTTCGGCTGGATCGCCGCGCCGTCCTCGACGATCGTCCAGCCCTCCCCCGTCCACACCGGCCTGACGACCGACCCGCAGGCCGACCTCGACCGGCTGTTCGCGCGGCTGGTGGGCTAGCGCGCTCGGCATCGAGTGGACAGTTGAGGGGCCCTGAGCCCTTCAAGTGTCCACTCGACGCTTCAGGGGAGCTACCGCCACTCGATCTTCGGGCAGCGGTCCATGACCACGACGAGTCCCGCCGCCCGCGCCCGCGCGGCCGCTGCCTCGTCGATCACCCCGAGCTGCAGCCAGACGCCGCGAGCGCCCAGCGCGATCGCCTCGTCGACATGGACGCCGGCCTGGTCGGCGCGGCGGAAGATGTCGACCACGTCGGGCACCTCGTCGAGTTCGGCCAGCGACGCTGCGTCCGCCTCCGGCGCGACCGGGTTGACGCGCAGCACGCGCTTGCCATGGGCCTCGAGGAACGCGGCGACGCCGTGGGAGTCGCGCCGCGGGTCCGGGGACCAGCCCACGACGGCCCAGGTCGGCAGCTCGAGCAGTGCGGTGACGTCGGGGTCCATGCGCCAACTGTTCCCGTTGGTGCGCGACTCATCCCGCCCGCGACCGTTCAGGTGCACATGATCAATCGCATCGTGCTCGTGGTGGTCGCCTCGACCGCCCTCCTCTCGTCCGCGCTTCCCGCAGGCGCCACGCCCAACAGCGGCGCCGGCGCCCTGAAGGACTGCGTCTCCGACGGCGACCTCGACCGCATCTACTCGCCGACCGCGCTCCGGCGCGGCCTCAAGGCCATGCCGACCGACGTCTCGGCCTACACCGACTGCGACGACCTCCTGCGCGCCGCGTTCGCCGCGGGGCCGTCGATCCGGGTCGTCCGGGGCCACACGAACCTGCGCGTCCGCTGCGCCCGCAGCGCCTACACGGCCAAGGTCTCGGTCCGCGGCGTGCGCATCGCCACCGGTCGCTCCCGGTCGTGTAAGCGCGTCACCCACGTGCTGCGGCTCAAGGTCAACGCGTTCGGGCGCAGCTCGGCGCGCAAGAACCGCTCCGCCAAGGTCGTGCTGAACCCCGGCGGCAAGACGCTGCGGTTCTTCGTGCGCCTGCGCGTGCGCCGCTAGTGCCCTAGCGTCCCGGCCGGTGAAGCTGGTCACCTGGAACGTCAACTCGCTCAACGCCCGGCTGCCGCGGGTCCTGGAGTTCCTCCAGGACCAGGCGCCGGACGTCGTGTGCCTGCAGGAGACGAAGGTCGACGCGGCGGCGTTCCCCGCCGACGAGCTGCAGGCGGCCGGCTACCGCGCCCACCATCACAGCGGCGGGCGCTGGGCCGGCGTGGCGATCCTCGCCCGCGACGGGGTCGAGCTGGAGGGCGGCGCGTGCGGGCTTCCGGGCGAGCGGGCGCCCGACGAGGCGCGCTGGTGCGAGGCGCTGGCCGGCGGCCTGCGGGTCGCCAGCACCTACGTCACGAACGGGCGCGAGGTGGACACGCAGTTCTTCGATGAGAAGCTCGCCTTCCTCGACGCGATCGCCGCTCGCGCCGACGACCTCGACGTCATCCTCGGCGACTTCAACGTCGCGCCCGCCGACATCGACGTCTACGACCCCGAGGCGTTCGCCGGCTCGACCCACGTCACCGAGGACGAGCGTTTGCGGCTGCGGGCGATCCTGGACCGCGGGTTCGTCGACGCGAGCGCGCATCTGCATCCCGGCGAGCAGCGCTTCACCTGGTGGGACTACCGCCAGGGCCACTTCCACCGCGGGATGGGCCTGCGCATCGACCTCGCGCTGGTCCGCGAGTCGCTCCTTCCCCGTCTGCGCGAGTGCGCGATCGTCCGCGACTACCGCAAGGGCACCAAGCCCAGCGACCACGCGCCGCTGGTGCTCGAGCTGGCCTAGGCCGCCGCGGCGTGCACGCCGCGGATGGTCGCCACGACTTCGGTGAGCTCGACGCCCTTCTCGAGGTAGGCGGTCGCCCCGCGGGCGATGACCGGCTCGGCCATGCGCTCGGCGCTGAAGCCCGACAGCGCGACGATCTGCGCGCGCGGCGCGTTGCGCACCATGGCGGGAATCGCCTCGAGCCCGTCGCACTCGGGCATCGACAGATCCAGGAGGATCACGTCGGGCTGCAGGTCCTTGGCCTGCCGGATGCCCTCGTTGCCGTCGGCGGCCTCGCCGACCACCTCGATGCCGTCCTCGTCCTCCAGCGAGTAGCGGACCAGGGCGCGGAACGCCTGGACGTCGTCACACAGCAGCACACGGATCGGGGGTGTGGAGGACATCGGATCGCCGGACCGGACGAAGCGGGGACACATGCGGATGCGAAGTCTGGCGCGTTCCGTTCGGTTCCGAAATCCCCACTTCTGTTATTTCGTGTCGGCGCCGCGCGAGGGGTGTTGTCCGCCGCCGTCCTTAGCTTTCCCGCCCATGCCGCCGCTCATCTCCCCCGAGGAGGCCCTGGCCCTCGGGCGCCTGACCGATCGAGACGACATCGAGGCGCTGATCGATCGCGCATGGAACGCGCGCGTCGAGCGTTTCGGCGACTCGACCGACATGTGCTCGCTCGTCAACGCCAAGTCCGGCGGCTGCGCCGAGGACTGCGGCTTCTGCGCGCAGTCGCGCTTCGCCGAGGCCGAGACGCCGCTGCACGCGATGATGGAGCCCGAGCAGATCCTCGAGCACGCCAAGGCCGCCGAGGCCGCCGGCGCACACCGCTTCTGCATGGTCACGCAGGGCCAGGGGCTCTCCAAGCGCGACTTCCAGAAGATCCTCGACGGCGCCAAGCTCGTCGCCGAGCAGACCAACCTCAAGCGCTGCGCCTCGGTCGGCCACATGAGCGTGGCCCGCGCCAAGGCGCTCAAGGACGCGGGCATCCAGCGCGTCCACCACAACGTCGAGACGGCGGAGTCCTACTACCCCGAGGTCTCCTCGACGGTCCGCTACGAGGGCCGGCTGCGCACCATCGACGCGGTCCGCGAGGCGGGCCTCGAGACCTGCGTCGGCGGGATCCTCAACCTCGGCGAGTCCGAGGAGCAGCGCGTCGAGATGGCCTTCGAGCTGGCCAAGATCAACCCGACGTCGGTGCCGATCAACCTGCTCAACCCGCGCCCAGGCACCAAGTTCGGCAACCGCGACTACATGGACCCCGTCGAGGCCGTCAAGTGGATCGCCATCTTCCGGCTGATCCTGCCCGACGCGCTGTTCCGCCTCTGCGGCGGGCGCAACGAGAACATCGGCGAGCTCCAGACGCTCGCCGTCAAGGCCGGCCTCAACGGCGTGATGATGGGCAACTTCCTGACGACGCTGGGCTCGACCCCCGAGGAGGACCGCGCGATGTTCGAGGAGCACGGCCTCAACGTCGCGCGCCACAGCGACAACGGGGCGAACCCGCGGCCCGACAACCGCAGCGGCTGGCTCGAGGGCGACACCCCGGCGCTCGCGGCCGTCGAGGAGCCCGCCGTGGAGACCCCGATCGACCTGCACGTGCGGCTGTGGGATCCGTCCTCGCAGCTGCGCTTCGCCGCCAAGAAGGTGGTGCCGCCGAGGCCCGACGGCGCCGAGAACGTCTGGCCGGCGGAGGACGCGGCGTGACCGACATCGAGGCCCGCCTCGCGGATCTACGCGACTCGGACCTGTTCCGGCGCACACGGTTGGTCAGCGGCCCTCAGGGGCCGCGCGTCGTTCTGGACGGAAAGCCCGTCCTGCTGCTGTGCTCGAACAACTACCTGGGGCTCGCCGATCACCCGCGCGTGCGCGAGGCCGCAGCCGACGCCGCCATGCGCTGGGGCGTGGGCGCGGGCGCCTCGCGCCTCGTCTCGGGCACGATGACCATCCACCGCCGCCTCGAGGAGCGCCTCGCCGCCTTCGAGCACACCGAGTCGGCGCTGCTGTTCGGCTCGGGCTACATGGCCAACCTCGGCGTCATCAGCGCGCTGGCCGGCCCGGGCGAGGTCGTCCTCTCCGACGAGCTCAACCACGCCTCGATCATCGACGGCTGCCGCCTCTCGCGCGCCGAGACCAAGGTCTATGACCACTGCGACGTCGACCACCTCGAGCAGCTGCTGCGCGAGAGCGACGGCCGCGCGTCGGTCATCGTCACCGACAGCGTGTTCTCCATGGACGGCGACGTCGCGCCGCTGGCCGACATCGCCGAGCTGGCCCACCGCTACGACTGCCGGGTCGTCGTCGACGAGGCCCACGGCAGCGGCTGCGTCGGGCCCAACGGCCGCGGCGCGGTCGCCGAGGCGGGCCTGGAGGGCGAGATCGACGTCGTCGTCGGCACGCTGGGCAAGGCCCTCGGGGCCTACGGTGCCTACGCCGCCTGCTCGGCCGACATGCGCGAGTACCTCCTCAACAGCGCGCGCTCGCTGATCTTCTCGACGGCTCCCCCGCCCCCGGCCGTCGCCGGCGCGCTCGCCGCGCTCGAGCTGCTCGTCGAGCAGCCTCACCGCGTCGAGAAGCTCCAGCACAACGCCGACGTCCTGCGCGACGAGCTCGCCCGCGAGGGCTTCGAGGTCGCGGGCTCGACGACCCAGATCGTGCCGCTGATCGTCGGCGACGCCGGTCTGGCCATGCGCATCTGCGAGGCGGCGCTCGAGCGTGGCGTCTTCGCCCAGGCCATCCGGCCGCCGACGGTGCCGGACGGGACCTCGCGGCTGCGCCTGGCCGTCATGGCCTCGCACTCCAAGGACGAGATGCGCGACGCCGCGCGCGCGCTCGGCCGGGCGGCGCTGCACTGCGGGTTCCGCCCGGGCGCCGGGGTGCCGATCGCCGAGGCGCAGGAGCGCGCGCACGCCGGCCGTCCCAACGCCGTGTTCTTCGACGGCGAGGCCGTCGAGGTCCAGCGCATCCCCCGCGCCGCCTGACCCCGCGTGCGCGGCGTCTTCGTCACGGCGACCGACACCGGCGTCGGCAAGACCTACCTGGCGGGCGCCATCGCCGCCGAGCTGCGCCGCCAGGGACTTTCAGTCGGCGTGGCCAAGCCGGTGCTGACCGGGCTCGACGACCCGGGCCCGCACGACCACGAGCTGCTCGGCGCGACGCCGGCCTACACGTTCCAGCCGCCGGTCTCGCCGCACCTCGCCGCCGAGCTGGCCGGCACCGAGCTCGACCCGAGGGCGCTGCTGGCCAACGCTCGCGGCGCGGCGGAGGGCCACGACGTCGTGGTCGTCGAGGGCGTGGGCGGCCTGCTCGTGCCGCTGACCCGCTCGTACACCGTCCGTGACTTCGCGCTCGAGCTGGGGCTGCCGGTCGTCGTCGCAGCCCGGCCCGCGCTCGGCACGATCAACCACACGCTGCTCACGCTCGAGGCGGCCCGCGATCTCGATGTGCGAGCCGTCGTGCTGACGCCGTGGCCCCAGGAGCCGTCGGTGATCGAGGCGTCGAACCGCGAGTTCCTCGAGGCCCACGTGCTCGAGCGCGACGGTGACGCGTCGAACCTGCCGGTGATGGACTGGCTGAGCTGACGGGTAGCGTCAAAGGCGATGCCCGTCGCCGCCCGCTCGCTGTTCGCGTTCGACAACTCCTACGTCCGCGAGCTGCCCGAGCTGAACACCGAATGGCGCACCCGGCCGGTGCCGGAGCCGCGCCTGCTGGCCTTCAACGCTGAGCTCGCCGAGGAGCTCGGCCTCGACGCCGACGCGCTGCGCACGGCCGAGGGGCTCGAGATCCTCGCCGGCGCCGCGGCTCCCGAGGGCGCGGCGATCGTCGCGCAGGCCTACGCGGGCCACCAGTTCGGGATGTTCCAGCCGCGGCTGGGCGACGGCCGTGCCCTGCTGCTCGGCGAGGTCCTCGGCCGGGACGGTCGCCGCCACGACCTGCACCTGAAGGGCTCGGGCCGCACGCCGTTCGCCCGCGGCGGTGACGGCAACGCGGCCGTGGGGCCGATGCTGCGCGAGTACGTCATCGGCGAGGCGATGCACGCGCTGGGGATCCCGACCACGCGCGCGCTCGCCGTCGTCGCCACCGGCGAGGACGTGCGGCGCGAGACCATGCTTCCCGGCGCGGTGCTGACGCGCGTGGCCGCCAGCCACCTGCGGGTCGGCACGTTTCAGTACGCGGCGACGCAGCTCGGCCCGGAGGTCGTTCGACGGCTCGCCGACTACGCGATCGCCCGCCACCACCCCGAGATTGCCGGCGCCGAGCGGCCCTACCTCGCGTTCTTCGAGGCCGTCGTCGAGGCGCAGGCGTCGCTCGTGTGCCGCTGGATGCTCGCCGGCTTCATCCACGGCGTGATGAACACCGACAACATGACGATCTCCGGCGAGACGATCGACTACGGGCCCTGCGCGTTCATGGAGGCCTACGACCCGGCGACCGTCTACAGCTCGATCGACCATGCCGGCCGCTACGCCTACGGCCAGCAGCCGGGGATCGCGCAGTGGAACCTCGCGCGTCTCGCGGAGGCGATCCTGCCGCTCGTCCACGCCGACCAGGACACCGCGGTGCAGGACGTGACCGCCGTGCTGCACACGTATCCGCAGCGGTTCGAGGGCCACTGGCTGCGCGGCATGCGCGCCAAGCTCGGCCTGCCCGCCGAGGGGGCCGCGCACGACGACATGCTCGGCGAGATCCTCGCGCTGCTGCACGCCCACCGCGTCGACTACACATCGTTCTTCCGGGCGCTGGCCGCCGAGCACCGCGGTGACACGGCGGCCGCGGGCGTGCTCTTCGCGGGCGCGCCGGAGTTCAGCGACTGGCTCGAACGCTGGCGCCCCCTGGCCGATCCCGGCGCCATGGACCGCGTCAACCCGCTCTACATCCCGCGCAACCATCTGGTCGAGGAGGCGCTGGCGGCCGCGACCGCCGGGGACCTCGCGCCGTTCGAGCGCCTGCTCGAGGCGGTCAGCGCGCCGTTCGACGCCCGGCCCGGGCTCGAGCGCTACGCCGAACCCGCCCCCGAGACGTTCGGGCGCTACCAGACGTTCTGCGGCACCTAGGCGGGCGACTCGACCTCGATCCACACGGCGCGGGCCCTCGCGACCAGGTCCCCGGACGCGGTGAACAGCGCGCTGGCCGTGTGCAGCTTGCGGCCGTCGCGGGCGATCGGCCACGCCTGAACCACGTGCGTCTCGCCCGCCTGCACCGGAGCGAGCAGCTCGGCCGTCAGCCGGCCCAGCAGCATCCGGCCGACGCCCCCGAAGAGGTCCGTGACGATCCCGCTGGGGCAATCGAGCGCGGCCCAGACCAGCTCCGGCTCGTCGCCGGCCGGCGTCCAGGGCGCCGCGAACAGGCTTCGGCCCTCGACGGGACCGGGGTAGATCCCGAGACCGTCTGCGCGTGCCGGGCCGCAGACGTAGCACGTGGGATACGGATGCCCGTCGCGCCACGGGTAGAGCGCCGCGGCGGCCACCGCCTCGGCCACCGAGACCGGCTCGCCCGGGGTGGCGTCGACGGCGGCGGGCCGTCCCTGTGCCACGATCGTCTCGCCGTCGAGCAGGACCGCGCCGTCCTCGGTCTCCTCGAGAAGCAGTGGCGTGTCCAGGGGCGGCGGCACCCGCAGCGTCACCTCGACCGGTCCCGGGATCGCTCGGGCGACGAGCCCGCACGCGTAACCACCGTTGGCGCTTTCGGGTGGGCCGCAGAAACGGCGATCGATGGTGACGGTCTCTCCCATCGGCGCGAGCCTATCCCGCCCGCGCCCAACTTCGGGGGCTCCGCCGCGTCCTACGGGTACACCCCGACCCCTTCAGGGAGGAGTCCCAATGGACACCGGAACCATCATCGCCATCGTCGTAGGCGCCATCGTGCTCATCGCACTGCTGGTGCTCGTCAGCCGCGCCGCACGCAACCGCAAGCTCGAGGCGCATCGTACCGAGGCCGCCGAGCTGCGTACCAAGGCCGAGCAGCGCAGGGTTCGCGCCGAGCGCCACGGCGCCGTCGCCGAGGAGAAGTCCGCGATCGCCGACCGCGCCGAGGCCGAGGCCCGCGAGGCCGCGGCGGTCGCCAAGCGCGAGCGTGCCGAGGCGCAGGAGCGCGCCGCGTTCGCCGAGCGCGAGGGCCGCACCGCCCAGGAGCATCAGGAGCGGGCGTCCGAGCTCGATCCGGACGCCGACGACAACGGCAAGGACGAGCGCTGGGCCCGCAACGAGGAGACCGCGGACACGCAGCGGCGCAGCTAGTCGGCCGCCCCGGGTGGCGGGGCCCTAGCTTCAACGCGATGCGCGCCGCCACCCACTCGGGCAACTTCCACGCCGACGACGTCTTCGCCGTCGCGGTCCTGCGGCTCGCCCACGGTGACGTGGAGGTCGTCCGCACCCGCGACCGCGACGTGCAGGCCGCCGCCGACGTGCGCATCGACGTCGGGGGCAAGGACGATCCGGCCACCGGCGACTTCGATCACCACCAGAAGGGCGGCGCCGGCGAGCGGCCCAACGGGATCCGCTACGCGAGCTTCGGCCTGGTCTGGCGGGCGTTCGGCGAGCAGCTGGCCGGCTCCGCGGAGGCCGCGACCTCGATCGACGAGCGGCTCGTCCAGGGCGTCGACGCAAACGACACGGGCCAGACGATCCTCGAGACCCTCGTCGACGACGTGCGCCCGATGAGCGTCAGCGGGGTCGTCGCCGCGCTCAACCCGTCGTGGGACGAGTCGCTGTCTGCCGAGGAGGAGGACGCCCGCTTCGAGGAGGCCGTCGTCCTGGCCACCGGCATCCTCGAGCGCGAGATCGCCGGCGCCGCCGCCTGGCAGCGCGCCCGCTCGCTCGTCACCGCCGCCATCGAGCGGGCGCAGGATCCGCGCATCGTCGAGCTCGATCGCAACATGCCGTGGCGCGAGCCGGTCGTCACGCTGTCGCCTGAGGCGCTCTACGTCATCTACCCGAAGTCCGACGGCTGGGCGATGCAGGCGGTGCCCGAGGAGCTCGGATCGTTCGAGAACCGCCGCCCGCTGCCCGAGGCCTGGGCCGGCCTCAGCGACGAGGCGCTCGAGGAGGCCACCGGCGTCGAGGGCGCGGTGTTCGCCCACCCCAACCGCTTCTACGCGTCGGCGCGCACGCGCGATGGGCTGCTGGCGCTGGTCGGGCTGGCGCTGGCCTAGCCGCCGTCGGCGGCGACCTTGAGGATCGACGAGTCGATCAGCCACTCGACCGGGGCGTGGTCGTCGGTGTAGACCTCGCCGCCGTCGAGGCCGTCCTCGAGGACGTCGGCGGCCTCGCTCGTCGCGTCCTGCAGGTCGGGCGGCAGCGCCGCGAGGATCAGGCGGGAGGGCGACGGCTCGACGTCGCTGCCCACGAGCATGGTGTTGGTGTCCTCGGTGGGAGCGCGGGCGACGTGCGGGAATGCCTCGCGCATCGTGGCGGTGAGGACCTTCTCGAGCTTGTCGGAGCCCTCGGGATGCCCGACGTTGACGATCACCGAGCCACCCGGCGCGAGACGGTCGGCGACGAGCTCGAAGAACTCGCGGGTGGCCAGGTAGAACGGGATGTAGGGCTGGCGATAGGCGTCGACGAGGATCGTGTCGTAGCGCTCGCTCGTGCCGTACAGCCACGGCCGGGCGTCGGCGGTGTGGACGTGGAGGTTCGGCCCGGTCATGCCGAACCACTTGCGGCCCAGCCGCGAGAGCTCGCCGTCGATCTCGACCGCATCGACAACGGTGTCGGGGAAGTAGTGGCCGAGCGCTCGGGCCACGGTGCCGCCCGCGTTGCCGAGGATGGCCACACGCCCGGGGGCCTTGGTGCGCGTCGCCCACGGCAGGACGAGCATCGTGTCCCAGTAGTCGCCGGTCAGGTAGGTGCCGGGCCGGCGCAGGGAGTGCACGGCGAGGCCCTCGTTGAGCTGCAGGCGGATCGTGCCACCCGTGCTGCGCTCGACGCGCGCGTACTGGTACTCGGTCTCGGCCTCCTCGAGCACCGTGGCGGTCTCGCCGGCCTTGACGGTGCCGGTCGGGATGGCCATCAGCGCGGCCAGCGCGAGCGGCGCCGCGGCGTAGGCGGCGCGCCCCAGGCCCACGAGCGCGACGAGCGCCAGGGACACCGCGAAGACCAGGAAGGTGCGCCGCGTGCCCAGCACCGGGATCAGCAGCAGCGCGGCGAGGAAGACGCCGGTCAGCGAGCCCAGCGTCGAGATCGCGTAGAGCCGTCCGCTGACGCGCCCGGCGTCCTCGACGCCGGTCAGGCTCAGGCGCACCGCGTAGGGCGCGACGCAGCCGAGCAGCAGGACCGGGACCGCCAGCAGCACGAGCACCCCGACGAGCGAGCCCACGAACGCGCCGGCCTCGACGTTGTCGAGGGCGTCGACGGACACCCGCAGGAACGGGTTCGCCACGAACGGGACGACGGCCAGCAGCACGCCGGAGGCCAGCACGATCCGGCAGAGCCCGCGCATCGTGGGATCGCGATCGGCGAGGCGGCCGCCCAGCCAGTAGCCGACGGACAGGGACACGAGCACCGTGGCGATCGTGTTGGCCCAGACGATCGTCGAGGCGCCGAACCACGGCGCGAGCAGTCGCGCCGCGGCGATCTCGGCGCCCAGCGACGCCGCGCCCACGACGAAGGCCACCAGGGCGATGCCCCGCGGGGCCGGGGCAATGGACGGCGTGGACACCCCGGCCAGCCTAGGCTTCGACCGCGTGGCGGGGCGTCGGGGGTCTTGCGGCGCATACCTTGCGCAGCCGTGTCCGGCACCAGCGCCCTCTCGCCCTCCGTCGTCGTGGCCGACGACGATCCCCGCGACCGCTTTCGCCTGCGGGCGCTGCTCGCCGACGGCGGCCTGGAGGTCAACGGCGAGGCCGCCGACGGCGGTTCGGCCATCGGCACCGTCCTGCGCCTGCGCCCGGAGGTGATCCTTCTCGACGTGTCGCTCGACGGCGCGGCGGCCACGCGCGAGATCGTGCGGCGCGAGCCGGGGACCGCCGTCGTCGCGCTCGCGGAATCCGCCCGGGACGAGGACCTGGCCGAGGTGATGCTCGCCGGCGCGGCCGGTCACGTGCTGCGCTCGGCCTCCACGGATCGCCTTCTCGACGCGGTCCGCGCCGCCGCCGGCGGCGAGACGCGCCTGGGTCCCGAGGTCGCCGGGCGGCTGCTCGAGCTCTGGCGCCAGAACGAGTACCGCCGCGTCGCGACGCCGGAGCGGCGCACGGACGCCGACCTGTCCGAGCGCGAGATCGACGTCCTGTGCCTGCTCGCCGACGGCTCGGACCATGCGGCGATCGCCGACGAGCTGGGGCTCGGGCACAACGCGATCAAGCGCCACGTCGCCTCGATCCTGGACAAGCTGGGTGCGGCGAACCGGGCTGCCGCCCCGGCCTGAGTCGTTACGGTCCGCCGCGTGTCCAGATCTCGCAGGAGCATCGCGCTCGCCATCGTGCTCCTCGCCGGCGCCGCCCCGGTCTCCGCGGCCGGCCCGAAGCAGGCGCGCCTGTCGGTCTCCAGCGTCTCCTCGCCGCCCGCCACCGTCGTGCCGGGACAGGCCTTCCCCATCACGGTCAAGGTCGCCAACCGCGGCAGGAGATCCGGCCGCGCCCGGCTGCGCTACCGCCTCGTCGGCACCGGCCGCGTGGCGTCCGAGCAGCTGCTCAGGACCGTGCGCACCAAGCCCGTGGCGCCAGGTCACAGCCGCATGGTCACGGCCTCGCTGCGGCTGGCGGACGGAGCCCTGGCGCCCGGCGCCACCTTCCGGCTCGTCGTCTGCACCCGGCGGGCGGCCACCGGCCGCGCCCAGTCGTGCCGCACGGCGACCGGCCGGACCACCATCGCGAGCGCGAGCGTTCCGGACGCTCCCGGGCAGTCGCCGCCGGCGGTTGTGCCGACCACGCCGCCGGCCGACAAGCCCCCCGCGCCTCCGGAGGCGCCCGCCCCGACCGTCTACACCGCCGGCGCGCGCACGCTCGGCGACACGCTGTTTCCGACCATCGGAAACGGGGGCTACGACGTCACGCACTACGACCTCGACCTCGCCTACACGATCTCCACGAAGGTCCTGCAGGGCACGTCCACCGCGACGATGACCGCGACCCAGAACCTGTCGAGCTTCACGTTCGACCTGGCTCCGTGGCTCGACGTCACCGGCGTGCTCGTCGACGGCGCAGCGGCGGCGTTCGAGCAGGACGACGCGGGCTACAAGCTGGCCGTGACGCCCGCCTCCGGGATCAAGCAGGGCACCCAGTTCACCGTCGTGGTCACCTACGGCGGCGTCGAGCAGGCCTATGTCGACCCGGACGGCTCCGAGGAGGGCTTTGTTCCCGACGCCACGCGCGGGGCGATCGTCGTCAGCGAGCCGGTCGGGGCCATGGGCTGGTTCCCGACCAACAACGTGCCGTTCGACAAGGCGACCTACACGATCCGCATGTCGGTCCCCGACGTCACCGCTCCCACGTGGCAGGTCGTCGGACCGGGCGTCAAGACGAGCGAGACCGTGGCCGGCGGGCGGCGCACGTTCGTCTGGAACGACGCGGACCCGACCGCGAGCTACCTCGTCGGTCTGGCCATCGGCAAGTTCGACACGGCCACGACGATGACGCCGACGACCGCCTTCAGCCCGCTGTCGGTGCCCTTCACGACCGCCGTCGACAACGCGTTCACCACCGGCAAGTCGACGATGCTCACCAACCTGGGCCGGACGCCGAGCATCATCGACTTCTACGCCGAGTACTACGCCCTGCCCTACCCGTTCACGTCGCAGGGCGGCATCGTGCCGCTGATCGACGTCGGCTACTCGCTCGAGACGCAGTCCAAGCCGACCTACGCGATCTCCTCGTCGGTCACGTCGACCGGCCCCGACGTCGGGACCATCGCCCACGAGAACGGGCACATGTACTTCGGCGACTACCTGACGCTGACGCAGTGGAAGGACATCTGGCTCAACGAGGGCATGACCGAGTTCTCGTCGTGGCTGTGGGAGGAGGTCCGCAACGGCGGCCAGACGCTCGCCTCCCGCTACCAGACCAACTACACCCTCAGCGTGTCGCCGACGTTCTGGAACGTGCCACCGGCCGATCCGCCGACCGCGGCGGACATGTTCGACAGCGACGCGATGTACACCCGCGGCGCGACCGTCATGTACGCGGTCCGCCAGATCCTCGGCGAGCCGGTCTTCAAGACGCTGATGCACGACTGGCTGACCAAGCCGGGCCACGTCTACGGCAACGCGACGACGCCGGAGTTCATCGCGATGGTCAAGGCCGCCGACCTCACAGCGCGCACCGCCGGCAGCCTGAGCGACCGCACCGCCCGCTGGACCGAGTTCTTCAAGGAGTGGCTCTACACGAGCTACACAGGCGTGCCGGCGCTGGGCGGCAAGCCCGCCATGAACATCGCCAACTTCGACACCTACACGCTGCCCTAGATCGCCGGCTGGCCGTCCGATCCGGCCATTAAGTTCGGGCCATGACGAATGACGTTCTCTGGCACCCGTTCACCCAGATGCGCGGCTGGAACGCCGACGACGAGGTGCTCATCGAGTCGGCCCACGGCACGACCCTGACCGACACCGAGGGCCGCGAGTACATCGACGGGATCAGCTCGCTGTGGTGCAACGTCCACGGCCACCGTCACCCCCACATCGACCAGGCGGTGCGCGACCAGCTCGACCGGGTCGCCCACACGACGATGCTCGGCCTCTCGCACCCGGGCGCGGTGCGGCTCGGCGAGAAGCTGCTCGACATCGCCCCCGACGGCCTCTCGCGCGTCTTCTACTCCGACAACGGCTCGACGGCCTGCGAGATCGCGCTGAAGATGGCCTTTCAGTACTGGCAGCACATGGGCGAGCAGTCGCGCACCAAGTTCGTCTACCTGCGCAACAGCTACCACGGCGACACCGTGGGCTCGGTCAGCGTCGGCGGCATCGACCTCTTCCACCATCTCTACAAGCCGCTGCTGTTCGAGGGCTTCGCGGTCGAGCCCGGCGACATCGACGGGCTGCGCCACCTGCTCGACGAGCACCGCGACGAGATCGCGGCGGTGATCGTCGAGCCGCTCATCCAGGGCGCCGCGGGCATCCTGGTCCAGCCCGAGGGCTACCTGCGCGCGGTCCGTCACGAGTGCGACGACCACGACCTGTTCCTGATCTGCGACGAGGTCGCCACCGGGTTCGGCCGCACCGGGACGATGTTCGCCTGCCAGCAGGAGGGCGTGACGCCGGACTTCATGACGGTCGCCAAGGGCCTGACCGGCGGCTACCTGCCGCTGGCCGCGACGCTGACCACCGAACGCGTCTACGAGGGCTTCCTCGGCGAGCACCACGAGTTCAAGACGTTCTTCCACGGCCACACCTACACGGGGAACCCGCTGGCCTGCGCCGCCGGGATCGCCACGCTCGAGGTCTTCGAGCGCGAGGACACGCTCGGCACCCTGGCCCCGAAGATCGATCAGCTGTGGCGCTGGCTCGACGAGCTCGTCGCACCGCTCGGCTGCGTCGCCGAGATCCGCGGCAAGGGCTTCATGGTCGGCATCGAGCTGACCGGCTTCGCGCTGGAGGACCGCATCGGGCACCAGGTCACGCTCGCCGCCCGCCGGCTCGGCGCGATCCTGCGCCCGCTCGGCGACACCATCGTGCTCATGCCGCCGCTGGCCATCAAGCCGGGCGAGCTGCGCCGGCTGGTCGAGATCACCGCGGGCGCGATCGCCGAGGCGACCGGCTCCGTCGCGCTCCCGCTGGCGGCCTAGCGCTGGACGAGCTCGCCGCACGGCTGGAGTCCGCGGGCTTCGTCGCCGCCCGCGAGGAGGCGATCGAGCTGCGCGACGCCTCGCGCGGCGATCCCGAGCGGCTCGAGACGCTCGTCGCCCGGAGGCTGACCGGCGAGCCACTGGCCTGGATCACCGGCGGCACGGACTTCTGCGGTCTGCGGGTGCGCGTCGATCCCGGCGTCTACGTCCCGCGCCCGCAGAGCGAGCAGCTGGCCCGCCGCGCCGCCGAGCTGCTGCCCGCCGGCGGACTGGCCATCGACCTCTGCACCGGCAGCGGCGCGATCGCCCGGGTGATGGGCGACGCGCACCCCAGCGCGCGCGTGGTGGCCACCGACGCCGACGAGCGCGCCGTGGCGTGCGCGCGCTCCAACGGCGTCGACGCGTTCGCCGGCGAGCTGTTCGACCCGCTGCCCGCGGGGCTGGCGGCGAACGTCGTCGTCGGCGTGCTGCCCTACGTGCCGACGCCAGACCTGCCGCTGCTGCAGCGCGACACCTTGACGTTCGAGTCGCCGCTCTCCTACGACGGCGGCCCGGACGGCCTCGACCTCGTCCGCCGCGCGGTTGCGCAGGCGCCGGCGTGGCTGCGGCCGGGGGGCCGGCTCCTCCTGGAGCTCGGCGAGGGACAGCCGGAGCTGCTCGACCTCTCGGCGTTCCGCGGCGTGCGCGTGCTGCGCGACGAGGATGGAGACGTGCGGGGCGTCGAGGGCGCGCTGGCGGTGTAGGGCGCTGGGCACCGAGGGAGAGGTGCCGAGCGGTTCGCGGCACCCGCGGTCGTCCTCGATGGCCTGGGAACGGGGCGAACGTCCGGGACGACACCTCCTGGGGTGTCGTCTGGGACGTTCGCGGTGTCGAGGGCGCCGCGCGGAGCCCTCCCCCTCGCCGCCAAAACCACCAACGCCTCAGACAACCGACGCGCTGGCGCCCTACCCCGAAACCCTCAGTCGTTGTACGGCTCGAAGTCGCGCTTGCGCGCGCCGCACACGGGACAGAACCAGCTGTCGGGGATGTCCTCGAAGGCCGTGCCCGGCGGGATGCCGCCGTCGGGATCGCCGTCGGCGGGGTCGTAGATGAAGCCGCAGGACTCGCAGATCCAGCGCTGCACAGCGGTATCGGTGCTCATCGCCAAGCAACGATAGGGTCACGCGATGGACGTCGAAGCGCCGGAGCCCGGGACCGAGCTGAACACCTCTGGCGAGGCGACCGCACCTCGCCACGCGGCGTCGGTGATCCTGCTCCGCGGCGGCGCCGAGACGCTCGAGCTGCTCCTCGTCCAGCGCGATCCGAACGCACGGTTCATGGGGGGCGTCTGGGTCTTCCCCGGCGGTGCCGTCGACGCGGACGAGGGTGAAGGAGACGAGGCCAATCGTGCCGCGGCGGTTCGCGAGCTCGCCGAGGAGGCGGCCGTCGAAGGCGTCGATCCCGCCGACCTCGTGGAGTTCTCGCGCTGGGTCACCCCGCCCGAGCTCACCAGGCGCTTCGACACGCACTTCTTCATCGTCTCCGCACCCGAAGGCGCGCAGCCCGTCGTCGACGGCCAGGAGTGCGTCGACCTCGGCTGGTTCACGCCCCGCGGCGCGCTCGACGCCCACGAGCGCGGCGAGATCCTGCTCGTCTTCCCGACCATCAAGCACCTCGAGCAGCTCGCGCCGTTCGCGACCGCCGACGAGCTGCTCGCCTACGCGGAGGGCCGCGAGGTCGTCCCGGTCGAGCCGCGCGTGATCATCACCGGCGAGACGGCCCGCGTCCTGCTGCCGGGCGAGCCGGGCTACGACACGTGACGCACAGGTAGATAATCGCGCGCATGACGGCCACCCTTCCCCCAGAGGTGCGCGAGGTCTTCGAGCGCTTCATCACCACGGAGTACGTCACCGTCGACGCCAAGGGCCAGCCCATCGCCTGGCCCGTAACGCCCTACCACCACGCCGAGCAGGGCTGCATCGACGTCACCACCGGCATCGGCTACCCGAAGAAGGCCGACGACGCGGCCCGCAACCCGCACGTCGCGCTGCTGTTCAGCGAGCCGACGGGCAGCGGCCTGAGCGGCGCGCCGATGGTCCTCGTCCAGGGCACCGCCCACGTCGACGAGACCGACCTCGACGGCAACCGCCGCCGCTACGTCGCCGAGGCCAAGGCCAAGCTGCCCGAGGCGATGAAGTTCACACCGCCCCAGTTCGTCCAGAAGATGGCCGGCTGGTACTTCGACCGCATCTACGTCCACGTCCGGCCCGAGCGCGTCTTCGTCTGGCCCGGCGGCGACGCCGCGCAGGACCCGGAGATGTACCTCGCCCACGTCGAGGAGGTCCGCTCGGGCCACGACGAGCTGCCCGACGAGCCGCGCGCCGCGCCCGAGGGCGGCTCGACCGCGTGGGACGAGCGCATCGACGCGATCGGCAGCCGCACGTTCCCGACGGCCGTCGTGTCGGTCGTGGGCCCGGACGGCTTCCCGTTCGCCGCGCGGCTGCCCGTGCGTCCCGACCGTGACGCCGGGGTCCTGCGCGTCGAGGGCGAGTGCGCCGGTGCGCCGTGGGCCGCCGGCCTCGCGTGCGTCACCGTCCACGACCACGACGCGTCGTTCACCTACCAGCGCAACTTCCAGGTGCGCGGCGATCTGGTCCAGGACGCCGGCGCATGGGTCGTCGTGCCCCACAAGCTCGTCGGCGGCTTCGAGCTGCCGCCCGGCTCGATGCGAGCCAAGTTCAAGGTCAACGCGGACAAGATCAAGCGCTTTCGCAAGATCGCCAAGGAGAGGAAGGCCGCATGAGCCTCACGGTCGCTGTCACGGGTCCCACCGGAGAGATCGGCAAGCCGTTCATCCGTCAGCTCGAGAAGGCCAAGGAGGTGACGAGGATCGTCGGCATGGCCCGGCGTCCCTTCGACCCGGCCGCCGAGGGCTGGAAGAAGACGGAGTACCGCCAGGGCGACATCACGGTCCGGGCCGACGTCGACAACCTCGTCAAGGGCGCCGACGTCGTCGTGCACCTCGCGTTCATCGTGCTCGGCGCGAGCGACAGCACGCGCGACATCAACCTCGAGGGCTCGCGCAACGTCTTCGAAGCCGCGCGCGACGCCAAGGTCAAGCGGCTGGTCTACACCTCCTCGGTCGCGGCCTACGGCTTCCACGACGAGAACCCCGACGTCCTGACCGAGGAGGTCTCGCCGCGCGGCACCGAGACGTTCCCCTACTCGGCGCAGAAGGCTGAGCTCGAGGCGACGCTCGACGAGGTGCTGGCGGGCTCGACCACCAAGGCCTACGTGTTCCGGCCGGTCATCGTGGCCGGCCCCGAGGCGATGATGCTCGTCGAGGCGATGCCCTACGTCCGGCTCGGCGAGAAGCTGCCGGGGGCGGTACGCGCGCTGTTCGACATGGTGCCGATCCTCAAGCCGGTGCTGCCCGATCCGGGCATCCCGTTCCAGCTCGTCCATCACGACGACGTCGCCAACGCGCTGCGCGCCGCCGTCCTGGGCCGCGGCGAGCCCGGCGTCTACAACCTCGCCGCCGAGGACACGATCAGCTTCAGCGACCTCGCCCGGGCGCTCGGCTGGTACTCGGTGCCGATCCCCGAGCTCATGGTCGACGCCACGGCCGAGATCGTCGCCCGGCTGCCGTTCCTGCCCGCCGAGGCGCGCTGGGTCGAGGCCGGCCGCAAGCCGGTGCTGCTCGACTGCGCCAAGGCGCGCAAGGAGCTGCGCTGGCGGACCCAGCACACCTCGGCCCAGACGCTGACCGCGACCGTCGGGGCCGCGCGAGCCGACCTGCAGGCCGGCGTCGACGCCTAGAGCGGCGCTTCGGTCACGGGGACGTTGAAGCGCCGCTCGGCCTCGCCGACGACGTCGTCCTCGCGGTAGCGCTGCTGGTCGTCGGGCCGGACGAAGACGAGGATGCGGTCGGCGGCGAACGTCGCCAGCGCGTCCTGAAGGGCGAGCAGCGGCTCGCTCTCGCCCGTCACGCCGGTGGCCTGCAGACCATCGGCGCTCAGCGAGCGCTCGGTCTGCGCCGCCTGCTGCTCGGCCTCGGCGATGGCCTCGTCGGAGTCCGAGACCCAGAAGGCCACCGGCGACTCGTTGAGCGCCGGCACCACGCAGAGGATCTTGGCCTCGGAGAGGTCCTCGTCGCCGAGGGCTCCGCGGACGGTGCCCGCATCGACTCTTTCGGGGGCCAGCACAAGAAGGTTCATCGCGGGATTGGCTACCCGCGCGCCCTCGGGGCTGAACGCTGCTCAGCGGCTCCAGCTGGGCTGCGAGGCGTTCCGCGCGAGCACGACCGGGGTCCTGGCGTCCCACGGGATGGCCACGACGTTGCCGGACGGGTTGTCGTAGTAGCCCGTCGTCGCGAGGATCGCCGTGCCGTCCTTCGACAGGCCCCAGCCGACGACGCCGTCGAAGGATCCGGTGGCGTCGACCGCCTTGCCGGTGTCGGCGGCGACCCGCCACGCCTCGCTGGTGTCCTGGCCGCTGTACTGCGACAGCAGGCGCGAACCGTCGGCCGACCAGGCCAATGGCGAGAGGCCGGCGAGCAGGAACGGGGGCGTGGTCTTCGTCAGGCGCCTGATGCCCTCGCCCTCGGGATCGACCGTGTAGATGTCGAGCTTCTCGTAGTCGCCGCGGCGCGTCGCCTTGTGCGAGCGGTTGAACGCGATGCGCGCCGGGCCCCAGACGGGATCGGTCGCGTTGGAGTCGCTGGTCAGGCGGTTGACGCTGCCGCCGTCGAGCGGGGCCGTGTAGAGGTTGGCCTTGATGGGATAGGCGTTGGTGAAGGCGCGCGACCAGACGACGCCGCTGCCGTCGGGCGCGAAGGAGACGCCGTAGAAGTGGCCCTTGTTGAGCGAGCGCGACGTGCCGTCGGCCAGCGCGACGAGCTTGAGCGTGTACGGGCCGAGCTCCGGCCCGGTCGCCACCGAGATCTGCGTGCCGTCGGGCGACCACTGCACCGCGTCGTAGTTCCAGACGTTGGACGCCAGCGTGCGGGCGGCGCCGCCGGCCACCGGCTTGACCTTGAGCGTCGCGCGGCTCGTGCCGGTGATGTAGGCGACCATCGTGCCGTCGGGCGAGACCTTCGGGCTGTAGCCGCCCGTGGCGAGCGCCCGCGCGGCGCTGCCGTCGTCGGCCGCCACCCACAGCGCCGGCTTGCCGGCCAGCGCGCCCTTGACGTAGGCGAGCGTCGCGTGCGCCGGCGCCGCCGCGCCCGCCAGCAGCCCCACCGTCGCCGCGAGCGCGGCCAGCGCCCGCCTCACGCCGGCACCAGGTCCGGGCGACCCTCGGCCTGCAGCAGCGCGCGGTAGTGCGGGAAGAACGGCTTGACCAGCGGGACCATCTTGAGGATCTTCGCCACCGGGCCGTGCGTCTGGATGTCGCCGCGCGCGAGCGCGACCGTCACGTTGACGTGGCCGAGGAAGAAGCGGTGGGCGGTGTCGGCGGTCATGCTCAGGACGACCTCGGGCACGAGGTCACATCCCCCCAACAGCACGCACGGCTCGGAGTCGCGGCGAGCGTCGACGGTGATCGTCGCGGCCGGCTCGCGGTATCGGTACTGGACGATCGCGTCGGCGCGCTGGAACTGCGTGGCGAGGTGCTCGTCGGCGACCATCGCCTGCAGCAGGCGACCGATGTGGTCATAGACGTCCTGCTCCGAGGCGAAGACCGGCACGCCGCGAGAATAACCGGGTACACCCCGGAAGGTGGACTACTCACTGCATCCGGACCCCGCGCGGCTCCTCAACGGCCGCCGCGCCCTCGTCACCGGCGGCAGCTCCGGCATCGGCGAAGGCTGCTGCTACGAGCTCGCCGCGCACGGCGCGGCCGTCGCCGTCAACTTCAACGGCAGCCCCGACGCGGCGCACCGCATCTGCGGCGAGATCGAGCGCGCGGGCGGCCGCGCGGTCCCGATCGAGATGGACGTCTCGGACGAGGCGTCGGTGCAGGTGGGCTTCGCCGAGGCGACCCGGCAGCTCGGCGGCCTCGACATCCTCGTCAACAACGCCGGCATGGAGAAGCCGTTCCGGCTGGTCGACATGCCGCTCGACGAGTGGCAGAAGGTCCTCGACGTCAACCTCACGGGCACCTTCCTGTGCTCGCGCGAGGCGGCGCGGATCATGACCGCCGACGCCGAGCCGGCCCACCCGCGCTGCATCCTGATGATGAGCTCGGTCCACGAGGTCATCCCCTGGGAGCAGTTCTCCCACTACTGCGCCTCCAAGGGCGGGATGAAGCTCTTCGCCCAGTCGATCGCGCGCGAGCTCGCGCCCGAGGGCATCCGCGTGGCGTCGATCGCGCCCGGGGCGATCGCCACGCCCATCAACAAGGACGTCCTGCAGGACCCCGCCGCCAAGCAGAAGGTCCTCGACGAGATCCCCTACGGCCGCTGGGGAGAGGTCGCCGACGTGGCCCGCGCGGTCGCCTGGCTGGCGTCCGCGCAGGCCGACTACGTGGTCGGCACGACGCTGTTCGTCGACGGCGGGATGACGCTGTATCCGAACTTCGCCTAGTCGCTACTCGCGGCCGAGCAGCAGCGCGATCCCCTGACCGCCGCCGATGCACAGCGAGACGAGGCCGAGCTCGTGGTCGCCGCGGTCCATCTCGTTGAGGCACTTGGCGGTGATGGCCGCGCCGGTCGCCCCGATCGGGTGCCCGAGGGCGATGGCTCCGCCGTTGGGGTTGACCTTGTCCTCGTCGAGCCCGAGGTCGCGCATGACGGCCAGCGCCTGCGCGGCGAACGCCTCGTTGAGCTCGATGACGCCGATCTCGTCGAGCGAGCGACCGCTGCGCTCGAGCACCTTGTTGATGGCGGGCACCGGGCCGATGCCCATGACCTCGGGGTCGACGCCGCACGACGCGTAGGCGAGGATCCGCGCGCGCACGGGCGCCCCGAGCTCCTTGGCCCGCTCGTCGCTCATCATCACCACGGCGGCGCCCGCGTCGTTCATGCCCGACGCGTTGCCGGCGGTGACGGTGCCGCCCTCCTTCTTGAAGATGGTGGGCAGCTTGGCCATGGCCTCGGCGCTGGCGTCCTCGCGGATGTGCTCGTCGCGGAGGAAGTCGACCATCTCGCGCTTGACCTTGACCGGGACCGCCACGATCTCGTCGTCGAAGCGGCCCGCCTCGCGCGCGGCGGCGGCGCGGCGGTGCGACTCGACGGCGAACGCGTCCTGATCCTCGCGGCTGATGCCCATCCGCTCGGCGAGGTTCTCGGCGGTGACGCCCATGAGGATGTCGTGGAACGGATCGGTCAGGCCGCCCATGACCGGATCGACCATCTTCGTCTCGCCCATCCGCGCGCCCCAGCGGGCGTTGGGCATCCAGTAGGGCCCGCGGCTCATCGACTCGGCGCCGCCGGCCAGCGCGACGCCGACGTCGCCCGACTGGATGGCCTGCGCGGCCGAGACGATCGCCTGCACGCCGGTGCCGCAGAGGCGGTTCACGGTGAACGCGGGCGTCTCCTTCGGGATGCCGGCCTTCATGCCGACGACCCGCGCCATGTACATGTCGGCGGGCTCGGTGTGGATGACGTTGCCGAACACGACGTGGTCGACGTTGGCCGGATCGAGCTGTGCGCGCTCCATGGCGGCGGTGGCGGCGGTGGCGCCGAGGTCGGTGGGCGCGACGTCCTTGAGCGACTTGCCGTAGGAGCCGATCGCGGTGCGGGCAGCGGAGGAGATGATCACGTTGGTCATGAGGACGCGGAAGCCTAGGGTCCTCGGGCTCCGCGCGCTCGCGCGCGTGCGCGTGGGAACGGCCCGTGCGGGGGCCCGGTCCGTGCTGGTAGCGTCGCAAGCATGAGCGCCACCGCCTCCACCAGCCTCCAGAACTTCATCGACGGCGAGCTCGTCGACCCGGCCGACGGCGCCACCAGCGCCGTGCTCAACCCGGCCACCGGCGAGGAGATCGCGCAGGCCCCGGCGTCGTCGGCCGCCGACGTCGATCGCGCGGTCAAGGTCGCCCACGGCGCCTGGGAGAGCTGGGCGAACACGACGCCCGGCGAGCGGGCCCACGCGCTGCTGCGGCTGGCCGACGCCATCGAGGAGCACGCCGACGAGCTGGCCGAGATGGAGGCCCGCAACGCCGGCAAGCCGATCGAGGCGGTCAAGTCCGACGAGATCCCGGTGATGGCCGACAACCTGCGCTTCTTCGCCGGCGCCGCGCGGACGATGACCGGCCCCGTCTCGGGCGAGTACCTCGAGGGCTACACGTCGATCATCCGCCGCGAGCCCGTCGGCGTCATCGGCCAGATCGCGCCGTGGAACTACCCGCTGATGATGGCCATCTGGAAGATCGGCCCGGCGCTGGCGACCGGCAACACGATCGTCCTCAAGCCCGCGCCGACCACCCCGATGACCGCGGTGCGGCTGGCCGAGCTGGCGGCGGAGTTCCTGCCCAAGGGCGTCCTGAACGTCGTCTGCGGCGGCGACGACGCGGGCAGGTCGCTCGTCTCCCACGACCTCGTCGACATGGTCTCGATCACCGGCTCGGTCGAAGCCGGCAAGTCGGTGGCGCGCTCGGCGTCGGACTCGCTCAAGCGCGTGCACCTCGAGCTGGGCGGCAAGGCCCCGGTCGTGGTCTTCGACGACGTCGACATGGCCACCGCTATGGAGACGATCGCCGGCACGGGCTACTACAACGCCGGCCAGGACTGCACCGCCGCGACGCGCGTGCTCGCCGGCGCGAAGGTCTACGACGACGTCGTCGCCGGGCTCGCCGAGCAGGCCAAGGGCTACGTCCTGGGCGACACGATGAGCGCCGACACCACGCTCGGGCCGCTCAACAGCGCCGAGCAGCGCGAGCGCGTCGAGGCGTTCCTGGCCTCCAAGCCGGGGCACGCCGAGATCGTCACCGGCGGCAACGAGCCCGACCTGCCGGGCTTCTTCCTCGAGCCGACGGTGGTCGCCAACCTCAACCAGGACGACGAGATGATCCAGCGCGAGATCTTCGGCCCGGTCATCACCGTCCAGCGCTTCACCGACGAGGACGAGGCCGTCGCCTGGGCCAACGGCACGCCCTACGGCCTGGCCTCCTCGGTGTGGACGCGCGACGTCGGCCGAGCCCTCCGGGTGGCCAACCGGCTGCGGTTCGGCTGCGTGTGGATCAACGACCACATCCCGCTGGCCTCCGAGATGCCCCACGGCGGCTACAAGCAGTCCGGCTACGGCAAGGACCTGTCGATGTACGCGCTCGAGGACTACACCGAGGTCAAGCACGTCATGGCGAGCCTCGCCTAGCCGCGATACGGACGAACAGGCGCTTTGAGGCTTCTGAGCAACTTCTGACACTGGGACCAGTTACAGTCGCCGGAGAGTCACTTGGAAGCTTCAGCCCTTTCAGCGCCGGCAGGACTCAGCAGGGACGCGAGCGCCCTCGCCCGGACCAGCCCGTGGCTGCGGGTCCGGTCCGACGAGCAGCTCGTCAACCTCTTCCGCTCGGGCAGCGAGGACGCCTTCCGGGCCATCCACGATCGCTATCGCCAGCGGCTCTTCGGCTACGCCCGCCAGATGCTCGGCGGCTCGGGCTCGGACGCCGAGGACGTGATGCAGGACGTCTTCCTGCGCGCCTACCGCGCCCTGCGCGTCGACGCTCGCCCCGTGTCGCTGCGGGCCTGGCTCTACCGCGTCGCGCACAACCGCTGCATCGACCATCTGCGCCGCCCGGCGCCCGCTCCCTCCGAGATCTTCGAGATGTCGCGGACGCCCGAGCACGATCCGTTCGACGCAGCGGAGCGCCGCGAGGATCTCCAGCGCCTCGTCGAGGACGTCCGCCGCCTGCCGGAGCAGCAGCGTTCGGCACTGCTGATGCGCGAGATGGACGGCATGAGCTACGCGGATCTGGCCGCCGCCCTGGAGACCTCCGTCCCGGCGGTCAAGTCCCTGCTGGTCCGCGCGCGCATCGGGCTCGTCGAGGCCATCGAGGCCCGCGACACCGACTGCGCCGACATCCGCCATGACCTCGCCGCGTCCTACGACCGCGGCGTCCGGGCCAGCGGCCGCGCGCGCCGCCACCTGCGCGACTGCGAGGGCTGCACCACCTACCGCGCCCAGCTGCGCGGCATCCGCCAGAGCTTCGCCGCGCTGAACCCCGGCGTCGCGGCCCCCGGCCTGCTCGCCAAGCTGCTGGGCCTCGGCAGCGCGAGCGGTGGCGCCGGCGCGGCCGCCGGGACCGCCGGCGGCACGTCCGTCGTCGTGGGCGGTGGCGCGGCCGCCGCGGTCAGCGTCTCGAAGGTCGCCGCCGTGGTCTGCTGTGCCGCCGCGCTCACCGGCGGCGCCGTCGAGGTCAAGAGGATCGTCACGCCGGAGCCCTCGCGCACGGCCGCCCAGGACGCGCGCGTCGCCGGCGCCGCCGCGGCCGCTCCCGTCGTCCATGCCGTCGCCGCCGCCATGCACTCGGTCGCCGGCGTCGCGCCCGAGCTGCGCCGCAGCGCCGTCGCGACCGACCCCGCCGACGACGTCGCGCTGCATCCTCCGATCCCGATGGGCCCGTCGCTGACCGGGCTGCGAGACAACGGCAACGGCTCGGGTGGCACGGCCGCACCGGACGATCCGACCTCCTCGGCGACGCCCACGCCCACCGCCCAGCCCGCGACGGAGACCGAGGACGACGAGAGCATCCTGCCGATCGCCGACGACGTCCTGCCCCTGGGCGGCGACGATGCCGACGAGGAGGCCACCACCTCCGAGTCGACCGACGGCTCCACCACCTCGTCGGGCTCCTCCGGGTCGACCACCGGCACCACCTCAGGCGGCACGTCGAGCCCGGGCGGCACGACGAGCGGCTCCTCGACGAGCGGCTCGCAGACCACCGGGTCCGGCGGCTCGAGCACCTCGACCGGTTCGTCGCAGACCCCGACGGGCTCGACGTCGCCCGGCGCTCGCTCCTGACCGTCTAGCCTCTCGCGCCATCGAGCGCTATCTCGCCACGATCGACCACGAGGACGTCCTGATCCGGCGCGGACGCCGGTCCGGCCTGTTCAGCATCGTCGCAGTGCACTCCACCACGCTCGGGCCCTCGCTCGGCGGGTGCCGCATGTGGCACTACGACGACACCCGCGCGGCCCTGCGCGACGCGCTGCGGCTGTCGCGCGCGATGACCTTCAAGTCGGCCGTGGCGGGCAACCCGCTGGGCGGCGGCAAGGGCGTCATCGTGCTGCCCGCCGAGCCGCTCGGGCCGCGCGAGCGCAAGCAGGCGCTGCTCGACTTCGCCGACACGGTGGAGGTTCTGCGCGGCCGCTACATCACGGCGGAGGACGTCGGGACCTCGGCCAAGGACATGCAGGTGATCGCGACCGGCACGAAGCACGTCTCCGGGCTCTCACGGCGCCGCGGCGGCTCCGGCGATCCGAGCCCGATGACGGCGCTCGGCGTGCAGGCGACCATCGAGGCGAGCTGCGAGCGCGCGTTCGGCAGCGCGTCGCTGAAGGACCGCACGATCGCCCTGACCGGCCTCGGCCACGTCGGGATGCGACTCGCCAAGGGCCTGCTGCGCGCCGGGGCCAACGTCCTGGCGACCGACATCGACCGGTCCAAGCGCGCGGAGATCACCGCGGCCGGCGCCTCCTGGGTGGCGCCCGACAAGGCGCTGTCGCTGCCCGTCGACGTCTTCGCGCCGTGCGCGCTGGGCGGCGTCCTGACCGACGAGTCGGTCGCCGCGCTGCAGGCGCCCGTCGTGGCGGGCGCCGCGAACAACCAGCTCGCCGACGACACGGTGGCCGAGCAGCTCGCCGGCCGCGGCATCCTCTGGGCGCCGGACTTCGTCGCCAACGCCGGCGGCATCATCAACATCGCCGTCGAGCTGGAGCGCGGTGGCTATGACCCGAAGCGGGCAAAGGCCCGCGTGCGCGGCATTGGCGACACCATGCGCCGGATCTTCGACGAGGCCGAGGCACACGGCGTCACGCCGCTCGCCGCGGCGATGGAGATCGCGCGCGTCCGGCTCGAGCAGGCTTCGGGCTAGAAGCCGGCCGGCCGCTCGACGCCGTCGGGGAGGCGGTCCTCCTCGTCGAGCTTGTCGAGGTGCGCGGCCAGCGTGACGGCGGCGGCGGGGCGCAGCTGCTCCGGGACGTCGGACCACACCCGGTCGAGGACGTCCTCGACGCTGCGCAGGCCCTCCTCGAGCGCCTCGACGAGCTTCCACTCGCGGTCGAGACGATGCGAGATGTAGTGCTCGAGCTTGGCCGCCGGATCCTCGACGACCGGGCCGTGGCCCGGGCACAGCAGCTCGAGCTCCAGCGCGCGCAGCCGCTCCAGCGCCGCCAGGTAGCCCCGCAGCGCACCCGGGTCGGGCGCCACGAAGACGCTGCCCTCGCCGAGCACCGCGTCGCCCGTGAAGCAGACACGGCCGTAGACGAAGGCCAGGTGGTCGGGCGCGTGACCGGGCGTCGCCATGGCCGTCAGCGGGCCGACGGTGTCGCCGTCGGCCAACAGGGTGGTGGCCGCGGGCCAGCGCGCCGCCGCCGTCGGGACGCCCAGCCGCAGCGCCAGCGCGGGCGTGGCGTCGGCGTGGTCGCCGTGATCGTGGGTCAGGAGGATGGCGCCCGCGCCTCCGCGGCGGCCCGCCTCGCCCGCGACGGCCGCGAGGTGCTCCTCGAGGTCGGGGCCGGGGTCGATGACCCAGCACGGGTCGCGGCCGACGATCCAGGTGTTCGACCCGCTCAGCGTGAACGGGCCCGGGTTGTTCGCCCGCACGAGCGCGATGTCGTGCGCGGCGAGCGGATCTGGCGGGCTCACCCGCGCGACGTTAGACGGTCGCGGCGGCGCGCGGCTCGGCGTACTTGCGGATCCGGCGCTCGAGGTCGAGCTCGGACTCGAAGTCGGCGTCGTCGCCGTGGTGGAAGTTCACGCCCTTGCGCTCCAGGATCTTGATGAACATCTCCACCAGGTTCCCGTCGAGCTGGGTGCCGCTGACGCGCCGCAGCTCGGCGACCGCCTCGGCGGGCGAGACCGGCTCGCGGTAGGAGTCGCGCGCGGTCATCACGTCGTAGGTGTCGGCGACCGAGATCATGCGGCTCTGGATCGGGATGTCGTCGCCCTTGATGCCGTTCGGGTAGCCCTTGCCGTCGATCTTCTCGTGGTGGGCGAGGATGATGTCGGCGACCGGGCCGTACCCGTCGACGCCGCGCACGACCTTCGCACCCTGGGCGGGGTGCTTCTTGACGATCTCGTACTCCTCGTCGGTCAGCTTGTTGCCGCCGAGCAGGATCGAGTCGGGGAAGATGAACTTGCCGATGTCGTGCAGCAGGCCGGCCGTGTGGACGAGATCCTGCTCCTCGTCGTCCATGCCGTACTCCTTGGCGATCTCCTTCGCGTACCGCGCGACCGCCGCGCAGTGGCGGGCGGTCATCTTGTCGCGCAGCGACAGCGTCTGGAGCATCGCGGTGAGCACGCCTACCTGGAGAGACGCCAGCTGGGTCGTCCTCGTTCCCAGCTGCTCGGCGCGCTCCTTCGAGAGCAGCAGCTCGCGCAGCAGGTACTGGTAGAGGACGACGACGCCGACGAGCAGGACGAGCGCCACACCGCCGCCGTGGGCGTGGGCGTAGACGATGACCGCGGCGAGCAGCGCCACCGCGAACTGCGACGGCAGGATGGGCAGGTAGATCGAGCGAGCGGAGCGCCAGAACGGCTTGGCGTCGATCAGCTTGTGGGTGACGGCGACCTGAACGAAGTTGACGACGTTGGCGACGATGAACGAGCCGATGACCAGCAGGGCGAAGTTCATGTCCTCGGGGCCGAGACCGGTGCCGTCGCCGAGCAGCTTGACGAGGCCGCCGCCGACCATCGGGAAGGCCAGGAACGTCGCGACGTTGCTGACCACGTAGGGCACGCGCGGCCGGCGCTGGAGCGCATCGGCGGTCGTGGTGATCATGCCGATGGCCATCGCCGGGACCGGGCCCAGCATCACCATGGCCAGCGCGATGGCCAGGAACGCGCCGGAGATCGTCAGGACGCGAGTCTCGACCTCGAGCCGGTCGCCGATCAGCGCGAAGCCGAGCAGGAAGAAGAAGATCTCGGGCTTCCACGAGCCGCCGTCGCCGAGCAGCACGGCAGCGGCAATGGCCGCGGCACATTGCGCGAGAGAGAGTGCGATGGCTCCGCGGACGGACTTCATCTCCCCGATTATCGGCCCAGTGCGGGGAATCTGTAGCAGGCGCGGGCGATCGTGCACGAGTGTCTGTTCCGGAACGCAAAGAGGCGCCCGGTGGGCGCCTCTTTCGCGAAAGACTTGTGCTTCTGAGAGATAACTAGGACTTGAAAGCCATGGTGCGCTCCTTGGAATCCGTTTGGGGGGAACAGCTCGGCACGGGGAATGTCGACGGTTTGAGGAGGGTTGACAAACGGTGTGGAGGTATCGCATCGCAAGAGTTGCCAAAAGCGCACAAAAGCTCCCATCCCTGTGCAAAACCTCCCTCGTTGCCGATGATCGCCGCATGAACACGCGCGAGCTCCTGCGTCGTCCGGGCTTCCGTCCGCTCCTCTCCACCTACGGACTGAGCGAGGTCGTCGACTGGCTGACGACCGTCGCCCTGGCCGTCCTGGTCTACGACGCGACGCGCAGCGCGGTCGCCACGACCGTCCTGTTCGTCTCGTCGAAGTTCCTGCCGGCCTTCGTCGCCCCGGCCGTCACCGCGCGCGTCGATGGCATCGCGCCGCAGCGCTCGCTGCCCGTGCTCTACAGCCTGCAGGCCTTCGCGTTCGGCGGCATGGCGCTGTTCAGCCGCAGCGTGGCGGCGGTCGTCGTGCTGGCCACCGTCGCCGGCGGCGCCGCCCTGGTCTCCCGCGCGCTGGTGCGCGCCGCGGTGGTCTCGGCGCTCGACGAGGGCGAGGAGCTCCAGAAGGGCAACGCGCTGATGAACGTCGTGTTCTCGACCGCCTTCGCGGTCGGCCCGGCGGTCGCCGGCGCCGCCGTCGCGCTCGGCGGTGCCGAGCTGACGCTGGTCGCCGGCGGCGCGCTGCTGCTGTGGATGGCGCTCTACGCCGGGCTCTCGGTCCTGCCCGCGCTCGTGGTCTCCGAGGAGGAGGCCGGCGACAGCTGGTTCACCAAGCTCAACCGCGCGATTCAGCACGTCCGCCGCGAGCCGGCGCTCGCCCGCCTGTTCAGCACGCAGGGCGTCCTGCTGGTCTTCTTCACGATGGTCCCGCCGATCGAGGTCGTCTACGCCCGCGAGGAGCTCGGCACCACCGCCGCCGGCCTCGGCGCGCTGATGGCGGCCTGGGGCGTGGGCGCGATCGTCGGCAGCGCCGTCTTCGCCCGCCTGGCCAAGCACGGGACCCTGCTGGTCACCATCGGCGCGAGCGCCGCGATGGGCGTCTCCTACCTGGGCATGGGCCTGGCCGGCACGCTGACCGCCGCCTGCGCGCTGTCGGTCATCGGCGGCCTGGGCAACGGCATGCAGTGGATCGCCTTCGTGACCGCCGTGCAGGAGCGCACGCCCAGCGAGCTGCAGGCTCGCGCGATGGCGCTCGTCGAATCGCTCGGCGCCGCCGTGCCCGGTGTCGGCTTCGCCCTGGGCGGCGCGGTCGCGGCCGCCGCCGGGGCCCGCATCGCCTACGACGTCGCCGGGATCGCGATCATCGGCATCGTCACGATCGGCGCCCTGGTCGTCCGCGGCCTGCCGCGCTCGCAGCCGCAGACCGCACCCGCCACGGCCTGACCGAAGTATTGAGGGGCCTGGCCCCTTAATGTTGGGGCTGCGTGGCCATCGATCGTCTCAGCGCGCTGGACACGGCCTTTCTCGATCTCGAGACGGCGCGGGCGCCCCTGCACGTCGGCTGGACGCTGCGCTTCGATGCCGCCCCGCCGTCGCTGGCGGCGCTGCGCCGCCACCTCGACGGCCGGCTCGATCGCGTCCCGCGGTTTCGCCGGCGCCTGGCCGACCTGCCGGGCGGGCTCGCCTGGGTCGACGATCCGTCCTTCGACATCGCCCACCACGTGCACGAGGTCTCGCTGCCGAAGCCGGGAGCGCCCGGCGATCTGCGCGACACCGCCGGTGTGCTGCTCAGCCGCCCGCTCGACCACGCCCGGCCGCTGTGGCGCATGTACCTGGTCAGCGGCGTCGCCGGCGGCGGCTTCGCGCTGGTCGGGCAGGTCCACCACGCCCTGGTCGACGGCATCGCGGCGATCGAGGTGGCGACACTGCTCTTCGACGACGGCGCCGAGCAGCTGCCGTCCTCGTGGCGGGCCGTGGCCGGTCCTTCGGCGAGCGACGCGCTGCGGGCCTCGCTGACGTCCCGTGCCCGGGGCGGGCTGAAGATGCTCGGCGGCCTGGCCGCCGCCGCGAGCCCGGCGGCGCTGCGCGGTGCCGCCGACGCGCTCGGCGATGTCGTCTCCCCCGCTCCGTCGACGGCCCTGGACCGGTCCCACAGCGCGCGGCGCGTCGTGGCCTTCGGCAGCGCGCCGCTGGCCGACGTCAAGGAAGCCGGCCGCCGCCGCGGGGCCACCGTCAACGACGTCCTGCTGGCCGCCACCGCGATCGCGCTCGGCCACGCGCTGGCTCGCCGTGGCGAGCATCCGCGCGCGCTCAAGGCGGTGGTCCCGGTGAGCGTCCGCGACGACGAAGCGGCCGCCGACGTCGGCAACGCGATCTCGTTCGCCGCGATCGAGCTTCCCCTCGGCGAGACCGATCCGACGGCGGTGCTGCGCCTGGTCCGCGACCGCACGCGCACCGCCAAGCGCGACGGCGCCGCCCGGCCGCTGGCCCTGCTGGCCCAGGCGGGCGACCTCCTGCCCGCCGCGGGGCGCCGCGCGATCGCGCGCACCGCGGCGCGCGTGGCCTCGTTCAACGCCGTCGTCTCCAACGTGCCGGGGCCGCCGGTCGAGCTGTCGCTCATGGACCGTCCGATCAAGGCGATCCACCCCGCCGTCCCACTGCTCGACGGGCACGGCCTGACGGTCTGCGGGCTGTCCTACGCCGGCCGGCTGCAGATCGGCATCTACGCCGACGCCGCGGTCCTGCCCGACGCCGTCGACGTGGCGCGTGACCTCGAGTCGGCCTTCGACGCCCTGCGCCTGGCGCCGGCGCGCGCCGCGTCGGGGCCGACGCCGTGGCGCGCGAAGGCGCGCGCCCGCCGTCAGCGCGAGGCGAAGCGGTAGACGGGCCCGTTGATCGAGACCACGTAGACCCGCCCGCGGGCGTCCTCGCCGAACGAGACGATCGCGCTGAGCGAGCGCAGACCGGCCAGCTTCCCGACGCCGGTGGCCTTGCCCGCCGAGAGCTTGGCCGCCCAGACGGTGTCCTGCGAGAGGTCGCTGTAGACGTAGCGGCCGTACAGCGCGGGAACGTTCTTATCGCGCACCACGAAGCCACCGGTGATCGAGCTGAAGCCCTCGTCGTGGGTGTGCGTGATCACGGGCCCGACGGCGCCGGGCGCGGGCTCGTCGAAGTTCTTGCGGTTGCCCTCGATGGGCCGCCAGCCGAAGTTCGCGCCGCTGGCCTTGCCCTTGGCCATGTAGTCGATCTCCTCGACCGCGTCCTGACCGACGTCGCCGATGATCAGCGCGCCGTTCGCGCGGTCGAACGAGAACCGCCACGGGTTGCGCAGGCCGTAGGAGTAGATCTCGCCGCGAGCGCCCGCGCGCCCGGCGAACGGGTTGGAGGCCGGGATCGTGTAGGCGCGGCCGCCGCGCTTGACCGGGTCGATGCGTAGCAGCTTGCCGAGCGGCGAGCCGAGGTCCTGGGCGTTGCCGCGGGTGCCATGCTGGTCGTTGCCGCCCCCGCCGTCGCCCGTGCCGATGTAGAGCAGGCCGTCCGGCCCGAAGACGATGTTGCCGCCGTTGTGGTTGGCCTCGAGGTTGGGCATCCGCAGCACGACCCGCGCGCTGCCGGCGCGAGCGCGGTCGCGCGACGCGGCCCGGAACTCGACGACCTCGTTGGACGAGCCGTCGCGGCTTGTGAAGTAGACGTAGAACAGCTTGCTCCGGGTGAAGTCCGGCGCGAAGGCCAGGCCGAGCAGGCCCTGCTCGCCGCCGCTGGTGATCCGCGAGCCGATGTCGAGGAACGGCCGGGCGAGCTTGTGGCCTCCGCGCAGCACCATGATCTGGCCGGTCTGCTGGACGACGTAGAGGCGGCGCGGATCGCCGGGCGCGGCGACGGCCGCCAGCGGCGAGCTGAAGGTGCCCACCGAGACCAGGCGGATCCCCTTCTTGGCCGCCACCTCGGCCTGAGGCTCGCTCGCCTGGGTCGTCGTGGCCGCGCGCTGTCCCTCCTGGGGCGGCATCGCGTTGGCGCCACACGCGGTGAGCATGGGCGCGAGCAGCATCATCAGGACCGAGGCCTTCCGCATCCGACATAGGGTAAAGACATGGCTACGCGAGCTTTTGACGTCATCGTGATCGGCGCCGGACCCGCGGGCGAGGTCGCGGCCGGCCGGCTGGCGGAGGCGGGCCTCGACGTCGCGCTCGTCGAGCGCGAGCTGGTGGGCGGCGAGTGCTCCTTCTACGCGTGCATGCCCTCCAAGGGCCTGCTGCGCCCGGGCCAGGCGATCGCCGAGGCGCGCCGGATCCCCGGCGCCGCCGAGGCCATCACCGGCGAGCTCGACGTCGCGGCCACGTTCGCCCGGCGCGACGAGATCGTCCACGACCTCGACGACGGCGAGCAGCTGCCGTGGATCGAGAGCCGCGACATCACGCTCGTCCGCGGCCACGGCCGGCTCACCGGCGAGCGCACGCTGGAGGTCGGCGACGAGGCGCTCGAGGCGCGCAAGGCGGTGATGATCGCCACGGGGACCACCGCGCTGATCCCGCCGGTGCCCGGTCTCGCAGAGGCCCAGCCGTGGACCAACCGCCACGCGACGACCGGCCATGACGTCCCCCGGCGGCTGCTCGTCCTCGGCGGCGGACCCGTCGGCTGCGAGATGGCGCAGGCCTACCGCTCGTTCGGCGCCGAGGTGGCCATCGTCGACGCGGCGGAGCACCTGCTGGGCCGGGAGGAGGCCTACGCGGGTCAGGAGCTGCGCGACGCCTTCACCGAGTCGGGCATCGAGGTGCACACGGGCGTCAAGGCGACGGCGGTCAGCCGCGACGGCGACGTCGTGACGCTCGAGCTCGACGACGGGACCACGCTCGAGGGCGACCAGCTGCTGTGCGCGCTGGGCCGCAAGCCCCTGACCGACGATCTCGGCCTGGAGACCATCGGCCTGGAGAGCGGCGGGACGATTCCGGTCGGCGACGACCTGCGCGTCCCCGGCCACGACTGGCTCTACGTCCTGGGCGACGTCAACGGCCGCATCCAGCTGACCCACATGGGCAAGTACCAGGCGCGCATCGCCGCCGACCGGATCCTGGGCATCGAGCGCACGCTCGAGAGCGACGGCGCCCGCTCGCCGCGCGTGACGTTCACCGAGCCGCAGATCGCCGCCGTCGGCTACACGCTCGCCGGCGCCCAGGAGGCGGGGCTCGACGCGTTCTGCGTCGAGGCCGAGACGTCCGGGAACGCGGGCGGCAGCTTCTTCGGCCGCGGGGTGGCCGGCACGACGCGATTGGTCATCGAGCGCGGCAGCAACCGGATCCTCGGCTGCACGCTGGTGGGCGCCGACGTCGCCGACTTCCTGCACACGGCGACCGTGGCCATCACCGGTGCGATGACGATGGACCGCTTCTGGCACGCGGTCCCCGCCTTCCCGACGCGCAGCGAGGTGTGGCTCAACCTGATTGAGGCGTGGGAGCGCGAGCTGCGCTGAGCGTCCGGTGCCGGGCGGCCCAGATGACGAAGCCGAACATCCCGAGCCCGAGCAGGATGTCGGCGATCACGTGCGCCTGGCGCAGCGCGGGCATGTCGAAGGCGCCGGGGACGGTGTAGTGCCCGAAGCCCACGAGCCCAGACCCTGAGTAGACGGCCAGCAGCGAGAGGGCGAGCGTCGACGGGCCGCGCCGGAAGAGGATGTAGCCGACCACCCCGGCCGCGGTGAAGGCGAACCACGAGGCCCCGACCAGCGCCCTGCTGGGGTCCGGGAGCGGGCCGTCCGACGGGAAGTCCGCGTAGTTGACGTAGTTGTCGACGTAGTGGATCACCGAGACGGCGATCGCGGCGGCCAGCAGCACGGTGAGCAGGCGGACGGCCCGGCGGTGCCAGTCGGAATCGGCTAGATAGATCACTCTAGTCAGAACCGTATCATGGGTTCCATGGCCACCGACACCAAGGACCGGCTGCTCGATGCCAGCGGCGAGCTGTTCCGCCGACAGGGCTACACCGGCACCGGCATCAAGCAGATCCTCGCCGACGCCCGCGCGCCGTTCGGCTCGCTCTACCACCACTTCCCCGGCGGCAAGGAGGAGCTCGGCGCGCAGACCGTCCGGCGCTCGGGCCGCATGTACGCCGCCGTCGTCGCCGCCGCGATGGACGTGGAGGGCGACATGGCCGACCGGGTCCATGCGGCGTTCCTCGGCGCCGCGCAGACCATGCGCGACAGCGACTACGCCGACGCCTGCCCCATCGCCACGGTCGCGCTCGAGGTCTCGTCGTCGAGCGAGCCATTGCGCGAGGCCTGCGCCGACGTCTTCGAGGAGTGGATCGCCGGCCTCACCGCCACCTTCGCGGAGGCCGGCGCCGCCGAGCCACGGGCCCTGGCCGTGGAGCTCCTCTGCGCGCTCGAGGGCGCGTTCGTCTTCTGCCGCGCCATGCGCACGACCGAGGCGCTGGAGACCGCGGGCGCGGCCATCGCGGAGTCCGTGCGCCGGGGTCTGGCACCTTCTCCTGGATAGTCCAGGAAAACGTGCGCGACCCCGTCAGGCCGAGGCGATCGCGCGGGCCACGTCGGCGGCGAACGTGTCGACGTCGCCCTCCGTCGTGTCCCACGAGCACATCCACCGCACCTCGCCGCGCAGCTCGTCCCAGTCGTAGAAGTACCAGGACTCCCGCAGCGTGTCGGCGACGCCGGGGGGCAGGACCGCGAAGACCGCATTGGCCTGCGGCTCCTGGGTGAGCTGCACGCCGTCGATGTCACGCACGGCGTCGGCGAGCCGCTTGGCCATGGCGTTGGCGTGGCCGGACGCGCCGCGCCACAGCTCGCCCTCGAGCAGCGCGTCGAACTGCGCGGCGATGAAGCGCATCTTCGACGCGAGCTGCAGGGTCTGCTTGCGCAGGTAGGGCATCGCCGCGGCGGCCTCGTCGCTGAGCACGACGACCGCCTCGCCGGCCAGCAGCCCCGCCTTCGTGCCGCCGAAGGACAGGACATCGACCCCGAGGTCCGTCGTCGCCTGGCGCAGCGACACGCCGAGCGCGGCGGCAGCGTTCGTGATGCGAGCGCCGTCGACGTGCAGGAGGAGGTCGTGGGAGTGCGCGTGGTCGGCGAGCTCGCGGACCTCTTCGAGCGTGTAGAGCGTGCCGAGCTCGGTCGACTGGCTGATCGTGACGACACGGGGCTGGACGGCGTGCTCGTCGCCGATGCGCACGATCCGCTCGGACACCAGGCCGGGCGTGAGCTTGCCGTCCGGCGTCGGCACCGTCAGCAACTTGATCCCCCACGCCTCGGGCGCGCCACCCTCGTCGACGTTCAGGTGCGCGGTCTCGGCGCAGATGACGCCCTCCCACGGCTTCAGCGTCGCGCGCATGGAGAGGACGTTGGCGCCGCTGCCGTTGAAGACGAAGAACGCGCGCGCGGCGTCGCCGAGCTCGGCGCGGATCCGCTGCTCGACGCGCTGGGTCAGCTCGTCATGGCCGTAGGACGGGGCATGCTCGGTGTTGGCCGCCGCGATGGCCGCCAGCGCCTCGGGCAGGACGCCCGCGTGGTTGTCGGAGCCGAAGCCGCGCTTCATCCGTGCAGCGCGAGCCGCTGACCGTTCATGCGCGCGCCCTCGTCGGAGAGCAGGTGCGCGATACCGGCCGCGAGGTGGCTCGCGGGGGTGAAGGAGGGCTTGTCGTCGCCGATGGCGTTCACGACGACGATGTTCGCAGTTCCGCCGTGCTCGCCGAGATCCCGCGCGAAGGCCAGCGTCCATGACTCCGCGTAGGCCTTGGCCGCCGCGTAGGCCGCGTTCTTGGCGTCGGGCGCCTGCGCCTGCTTGCTCGACACGAGCACGAACCGCCCGCCCGCCTCGCGCAGCTTCGGCGCGAAGGCCTGCGTCGTGTTGCGCACGGTGCGGATCAGCAGATCGTCGAGCAGCGCGATGTCCTCGTCGGGCGTCTCGTCGATCAGCGCGCCGCCGCGCCAGCCGCCGACGAGGTGCACGAGCGCGTCGACGCGCTCGAGCGAGTCGGCCCAGCGCCGGGCCTCGGCGGCCTGCAGCAGGTCGTAGTCGGCGACGTCGACGGCGCTGACGTTCCAGCCCTCGAGCCGGCCGATCAGCTCGGTCGCGACCTTCGAGCCGCCGCCGGCGATGGCCACCGTGCGGGTCACGCGACCACCGGCCGGGTGACATCGAGCTTGCCGCGCAGCGAGCTGTAGAACATCGACAGCGGGAACTCGTCCTCGAGCACCTCGTCGATGTAGGGCCGCGGGTCCTCGACGTCGGCGAACGCGCGGGCCTCGCGCGCCCACTTCGAGCCGGTGGCCGGCGGGACGTAGGTGCTCACGAAGTCGTGGGCGGCCTGCCAGTGGGAGAGCTTGGAGCGGTCGATGCCCGCACGGTAGAGCTCCTCCACCGCGGCGCGCAGCGCGACGACGCCGTCGGCCACCCGGTCCCATTCGATCGTCAGCTGGTTGTCGGTCCAGTGCAGCAGCCCGTGCTTGTGCAGGTAGGCGAACAGCAGCTGGCCGCCGAGGCCGTCGTAGTTGCGCACGCGGCTGCCGGTGATCGGGAAGCGGAACAGCCGGTCGAAGAGGATCGCGTACTGCGCGTGGCGGGCGAACGCGAAGCCGCCCCGCTCCAGCTCGACGGCCTCGCCGAACGCGGTGAGATCGCAGCGCAGCTCCTCCAGCGAGTACATCCAGTACGGCATCCGCTGGCGGATCATGAACGGGTCGAACGGCAGGTCGCCGTGGCTGTGCGTGCGGTCGTGGACGAGGTCCCACAGCAGGTAGGCGTCGCGCGACAGCGGCGCGCTGGACAGCAGCACGGCGGCGTCGGGCGGCAGGTTGAGGCGCAGCAGCTTCGCCGCGTCGGTGCTGACGCGCCGGAAGCGCTCGGCCTCGCGGTCGCAGAAGATCGCGCCGAAGTGGTTGGGCGGCGCGACACCGTCGGCGATCGACACGGTCTCCGGGAACAGGACCGCGCACTCCGAGTCATAGCCCGCGGTGTGGTCGACGAACTCGACCGGCACGAACTTCGCGTTGTCATAGCGCGTGCGCTCCAGGCCGGCGATCCAGTCGGCCCACGGCACGCGGACGATCAGCGCCTCGAAGTGCGTGTCGCGCGAGCCGGAGTTCTGCAGGTACATCGGGAACACGACCAGATGCTCGACGCCGTCGGCGCGCTGCAGGTCCGGGCGGAACAGGTCCAGCGAGCGGTAGAAGTCGGGCTTGGCGAAGCCGCCGGCCGCCCACCCGCGCAGGTCGGCGACCAGCGCCTCGAGGTAGGCGGCGTCGTGGGCGAAGCGCGGCGCGAGGCCCTCGATCGCCGCGGTCATCCGCTCGACGTGCGGCGCCGCATCGGGCCCGGCGCTGCCGTCGGGCCGCTGCAGCGGCCGCAGCGCATCGACGGTGTCGCGCAGCGCCACCCAGTGCGGGTCGCTCGCCACGTCGCTGGGCACCTCGAGCTCGCCGCCGGCCAGCCGCGGGCCGGCCGCCCAGTGCACGAGGTTGCGCCAGAGGTCGGCGTGGCCCAGCTCGCCGATGCAGTCGTCGCCGAACAGGTCGGAGTCGGCGAGCACCACGACGCGGCCCGCGCCGTGCTCGGTGATCGCCAGCAGCGGCGCGCCCGGCGTCGACGCGGTCGGGGCGGTGCTCGCGAGGACGCGCGCCCCCGGCCCCGTGGTCAGCGTGCCGGCGCGATAGAAGCAGGCCTGCTCCACGCGGGCCAGCAGGTCGACGTCACCACGCGCGGCGTCCAGGTCGGCCAGCACCCAGCTCGGCGTCTGGTGGTGGTGCTCGTAGTCATAGACGACGGCGTTGTCGATGGCGATGCCGAAGCGCTCGGTCAGCTCGCCGAGGTTGGTGCCGTACTTCTCCTGCTCCTCCTCGCCCAGGACGATCAGGCCGCCGCCGTTGCGCACGAACGCCTCGATGGCGTCCATCTCGTCCTCGGTGAACACCGGCGAGCCGCCGGGGATCACGCGCTCCCACTTCGGATCGGACGGGTGGGCGATGACGAGGACGTCGGCGCCGACGAGCTCGCCCTCGGCCAGCACCTCGAAGTCGTGCGCGCGCAGGATGTCCGCGGCGCGCGCGTAGGAGCTGTCGCCGGCGTGCGAGGGGTTGATCGCGGCCGCGACCTCCGGGCGGATCGTCCACGCCTCGGAGTGGGTCTCGTCGAACAGGACGGTGGCGAGCGTGCGCATGTCAGGAGTGTGAAGCACGTTCTGGACCGATTTGCCGCGTCATGCTGCAAGAATTCAACGTATGGATGCCACTGACCGCAAGATCCTTGCGCTGCTGGTCGAGGATGGCCGACGCACGTACGACGACGTCGCCGGCCGCGTGGCGCTGTCGGCCCCGGCGGTCAAGCGGCGCGTGGACCGGCTGCGGCGGGACGGCGTCCTGCGGACGTTCACCGCGGTGGTCGACCACGCCGCACTCGGCGCGACCACCGAGGCGCTGATCGAGCTGTTCTTCGCGCCCGGCACGCTGCTCGACAACGTCGCCGGGATCCTCTCCCGCCACCCCGAGGTCGTCGAGGCCTGGAGCGTCACCGGCGAGGCCGACGCGATCGCCCGCGTGCGGACGATCGACAACGCCGATCTCGAGCGGCTGATCATGGAGCTCCAGCGCGACGGTCTCGTGCTGCGCACCAGCTCGCAGGTCATCCTCTCCCACCTCGTCGACCGGCCCGCCGCGGGATAGGGTCGCTGCGCGATGCGACGCCTGCTGCCCGTCCTGATCCTCCTTGCGCTGGCGGCGCCCGCCGCCGCCGCGCCCCAGCTGCCGCTCGGCCACGCCGGCCGCTGGATCACCGACGCGCGGGGACGCGTCGTGATCCTCCAGGGGATCAACATGGTCTACAAGCGCGCGCCCTACGCGCCCGACGCCACCGGGTTCGGCGAGGACGACGCGCGCTTCCTCGCCGCCGAGGGCTTCGACACGGTCCGCGTCGGCGTCATCTACAAGGCGCTCGAGCCCGAGCCCGGCGTCTACGACGACGCGTACCTGACGCGCATCGTCAAGACGGTCAACACCCTGGGCCGCCACGGGATCGTCTCGCTCGTCGACTTCCACCAGGACATGTACAACGAGCGCTTCCAGGGCGAGGGGTGGCCGGACTGGGCGGTCTACGACGACGGCCTCCCCGCCGAGCCCAAGCGCGGCTTCTCGACGAACTACCTGGTGATGCCGGCGCTGCAGCGCGCCTACGACAACTTCTTCGACGACGTGGCCGGCCCGGGCGGCGTCGGCCTGCAGGAGCGCTACGTCGCCGCGTTCGCGCACGTCGCCGAGCGCTTCCGCCGCAACGACAACGTCCTGGGCTATGACCTGATGAACGAGCCGTGGCCCGGCGCCGTCTGGCAGGACTGCATCAACCCCGCGGGCTGCCCCGCCAACGACGCGAAGCTCGCCGCGTTCAGCGCGAAGGCCATTGCCGCGATCCGCACGGCCGACACCCGCCACCTCGTCTTCTACGAGCCGTGGGTGCTGTTCAACTTCGGCGGCGGCACGTCGATCGGGCCGTTCGGCGACAAGAAGCTGGCGATGTCGTTTCACAGCTATTGCCTGTCGGCCGGCTCGAGCGACTCCAACGCGGGCTGCGACGCCACCGACGACCTCGTTGCCGACCACGCCGACGCCCACGCCGAGCGCACCGGCGACGCGCTGCTGCTGACCGAGTTCGGCGCCACCCAGAACGACGACATCCTCACCGCGATGGTCAACCGCTACGAGCGCCACATGATCGGCTGGCAGGAGTGGCACTACTGCGGCTGCGACGACCCCACCACCACGGGCTCGGGCGACAAGCAGGCGATCGTGCTCGATCCCGCCAAGCCGCCGCGGGGCGCGAACCTGCGGGCGCCCACGCTGAAGATCCTGTCGCGGCCCCATCCGCGCGCCGTCGCGGGCACGCCGGAGGGCTATGACTTCGACGACGCGACGGGCGCCTTCACGCTGCGCTGGACGCCGGCGCGGGCGAGCGGCAAGGGGCGCTTCGCCGCGCGGGCGGTGACCGAGGTCGCGCTGCCGCGCCGCCAGTACCCGAAGGGCTATGCGGTCAAGGCCACCGGCGCGCGCGTGCTGTCCAAGCGCGGCGCGCCGGTCCTGCGCCTGGCCGCCCGAACGGGAGCCGCCGCGGCGCAGGTCGTCGTCACCCCTAGAAGGTGACCGCACCCACCTGGCGGAAGCTCGCCGTGGACTGCGAGGCGTTGCTCGACCCCTTGTAGGTGCCGTGGCCGCTGACGTGCTTGTACTTGCCGGTGCCGCCGGTCAGCTTGAAGGTGCCGGTCACGTTGACCTTGCCGTTGGAGACCGACCCGATCTTCGTGGTCGTCGTCCCCATCGTCTTGCCCTTCTTGTACGTGATGACGAAGGTGCCGGTGAGGTTCGAGTAGACCTTCTGGACGACGGTGCCGGTCCCGAAGACCTTCGAGTGGACCGTGCCCTTGTAGACGAGCGCGGTGCCCGACTTGCCCGACTTGTGGACCGTGGCCGTGACCACGTCGTTCTTGGTGACGGCCTGGGCCGGAGCGGCGATCAGGGCCGCGCCCAGGGTGATGAGAACCAGTCTGCGCATGCGCTCGACATTAGCCCCTGGCGCTCCTTCGCCCGGCGCCTTCTAGAATGCCCATCTCCTCGGGGCGTGGCGCAGCCTGGTAGCGCGCACCGTTCGGGTCGGTGAGGTCGGAGGTTCAAATCCTCTCGCCCCGATGACACAGAGAAGCCCCGCCCTGGCGGGGCTTCTCTCGTTCTCAGGCCGGCGAGGGCTCGAGCGCGGCCGGCGCGACGGTCGGCGCCTGCGCCCCCGCCAGCGCGTCGACGAAGCGCAGCGTCTGCTCGTGGACCGCGCGGCTGCGGCGGGCCGCCTTGCCGACGTAGTAGCCGGCCTGCTCGTGGTGGCCGAAGGCGTTCTCGGGCGGGAAGAGCGGCGGCCACGGCGGGCGCGGGCGGCGCATCTTCCAGACGGCCAGCGCCCACTCCTGGACCGCCTGCCCGCGCTGCTCGCGCGTCTGCTCGACGGCGGTCCGGGTGCCGAGCACGGCGGCGGCGACCGCGAAGAGGTCGGCGCGGCGGCGGTCTCCGACGGCGTCGTTGTAGCCGCGCAGGAAGGCCGCGATCACCGGGCACACCCGGGCGGGGTGGTCGGTGAAGCGGTCCTCGCTCAGCAGCGCCGCGAGTTCCATCGTGCACACGCCCTGCTCCGGCGAGCGATGCCGCCCCCGGGCCAGCGCCACGATCTGGTGGCGGGTCTCGATCATGGACAGATCTTTGCCCCGGCGATGCGGCCGTTCAAGCGTCCTGGCGCCTGCGCGCCATCCGCGCGGCGGGGCTCAGACCAGCGCGGAGAAGTCGCCGTCGGAGCGGATGGCGGTCGCGGCCCGCGTCAGCGCCTGCGTGGCGACATGGGCCAGCCAGCTGCCGAGGCTGACCCGCTGCGCTCCGGCGTCGGCGAGCTCGGCCAGCGTCGCCTCGGGGTAGGCGAGCACGTTGAGCGGCCGGCTGGTCGCGGCGCGCACCGCGCGAACCTGCTCGGCCTGCAGGCCGGGGGCGTAGAGCACGTCGGCGCCGGCCTCCTCGTAGGCGACGAGCCGGGCGATGGTGTCGTCGAGGTCCGGGTTGCCGCGGATGAAGTTCTCGGCCCGCCCCGTCACGGTGAACGGGAAATCGAGCGCGCGCGCCGCCTCGATCGCCGCGACCAGCCGCTCGACCGCGACGTTGCGCGGATAGATGCCGCCCGCGGGATCGAAGTCCTCGATCGACGCGCCGACCGCACCGGCCTCGGCAATCCGCGTGATGGCCGTGGCGACGTCGCCGGGCTGCGGCCCGAAGCCGTTCTCGAGGTCCACCGCGACGGGCAGCCGCGAGAAGGCCGACAGCGCGTGGACATGCTCGACCACCTGATCGAGCGCGAGCTCTCCGTCCTCGCGCCCGAGCGCGCGGGCGAGGCCGGCGCTCGTCGTGGCCAGCGCCGCGTAGCCCAGGTCCTCGAGCACCTTCGCGGAGCCGAGATCCCACGGGTTGGGCAGGACGAACGGGGCGCCGGCGTGCAGCGCGACGAACGCCTCGGCCTTCTCCTGCTGGGTCATCCGGCGACCCTAACGGCTGGGGTCAGCCGCCGCCGAGGCCGTCGGCGATCGCGTCGCCGGCGTCCTTGACCGCACCGCCGGCCTGCTCGACCGTGCCCGCGACATCGGGGGCCGACGCGTTGACCGGGGGGATCGACGGCGCACCGTCGGCCGGCGGGATCACCGAGGAGAGGTCGGGGTCCTGGCGTGACACGCCGTCGGCGTTGCCGCCGCCCAGGCTGGACGCGCTCGGCGAGGAGCCGCCCGCGGTTCCCGAGCCGGTGCCCGTCGAGGGCGCCGACGATCCACCCTGCGGCGCGACGACGGCGGCGGCGATCTGCTCGATGCCGTTGCCGGCGTCGCGCAGCGGGTCGGGCGTGGCCGCCGACTCGGTGGTGGCGGTGGTCGTGGTGCCGGAGGCGGAGCCGGCTGTCGTGGACGTCTGCTCGCTCGACGGCGCGGGGGCCGGAGCGGCGATGGTGGTGGCCAGGAAGTCTCCGGTGCGCAGCGCGGCCGAGACGCTGGGACCGCTCCCGGCGATCAGGCGCTTGCCGCCGTCATCACCGCTGAGGCTGGGCACGAGCTGGTTGAAGCTGCCGATGGGAGTCGAGCCGGTCGACGTGCTGCCGGCGAGCCCGGCGCCCGCGCCGGCCACGGCGACGCTCGCGGCGGTGGCCGCGGCCTTCAGCCAGCTCGGATCGACCGACGAGCCGAACTGCGACGACCACTGGGCAAAGCCGGTGAGGTGGCTCGTGCTCACGCCGCTCGCGTCGACCGAGTCGGCCGACCAGCGCTTGCGCAGGAAGAGCGGGAGCGGCAGCATCGCGGCGATCCGCTGGCGGACCGGGCGGTCGCTGGTGACGGGGATATCGAGGCCCGCCAGGCGCGCCTGGCGGCGGCAGGGCTGGCAGTGTGAGACGTGCCGGGCGAGGCGGCGCTGGTCGCGCGCGCCGGGCGCGGCGCCGGCCGCGTCGGCGATGATCGAGTGGATGCGCTGGCAGCGCGCGCCGCTGACGAGCTCCTCGTACTCCTCGGTGAGCCGGCGGCGAGCCCTGAACAGGGTGCTCTCGACCGACGGGCGGCTCATGCCGAGGCGCTCGCCGATCTCGCGGTAGGAGAGGCCCTCGAGCTCGCGCATGACGAGGATCTCGTGATGGGTCTCGCTGAGGCCGCCGAAGGCGCCGCGCAGGTGGTCGAGGTTCTGCTTGGACTCGAGCCGGGCCTCCGGGACGGCCTCCGAGCTGACCAGGCGGCCGTAGTCGGCGGCGCCCATCCCCTCGTCGGCGTCGTAGGAGACCTCCTCGGCGCGCCGCGAGCGGCGGAACTGGTCGATGCACGCGTTCTTGGCGATCTCGTAGATCCACGGCTTGAAGGCGATCGGGCGATCGGTGTCGCGCATGCGGCGCAGCGCCGAGACGAAGACGTCCTGGGAGATGTCCTCGGCCCGCGCGTGGTCGTGGACCATCCCGTGGATGTAGGCCACGATCCGCCGGTGATAGCGGTGGTAGAGCTGCTCGAAGGCGCGATCATCGCCCCGGCGAACGCGGCGAACGAGTTCGCTGTCGTCGACCTCCGCAGTCTTCGTCCCGCCGTAGGCCGGACCGGCTAGTGCTGAAATGCCCGCTGCTCCCCTGGTAAAGGCCGCATCATCCATGATGTCGACCACCCCTCCGGTCGAGCGAACCATAGCGTTCAGTCGCGAACGATGCAAGAACTATGTACTCCAATCTGGGGATGATCCGTGAGCACCGCACGCACTGACCTCATCGGCTGGCTCGACGAGCTCCTCAAGCCCCGGTCCTTCGAGGATTACGGGCCCAACGGGCTGCAGGTGCCGGGCTCGGAGACGGTGCAGACGGTGGTCACCGGCGTCAGCGCCGGCCTCGAGCTGTTCGAGCGCGCGGCCGCGGAGGACGCCGACCTCGTGCTGGTCCACCACGGACTGCTGTGGAGCGGGCCTCCCCGGCCCATCGATCTGCCCGCAAAACGCCGGCTGCAGGCGCTGTTCGACCACGACATGAGCCTCGCCGCCTACCACCTGCCGCTCGACGCGCACCTCGAGCACGGCAACAACGCGCTGCTCGCCCAGGCGCTCGGCGCGGAGCTCGTGGGCCCGTTCGCGGGCATCGGCGTGGAGGCGCGGTTCCCGGCGCCGATCACCGCCGACGAGCTCGTCCGGCGCGTCAGCGACGTGACCCGGCGCGAGCCGACCACCGTGCTCGGCGGGCCCGGCGAGGTGGCGAGCCTGTCGATCGTGTCGGGCGCCGGCCAGGGCCATCTGCTCGACGCGATCGCGGCCGGCCACGACGCCTTCCTCACCGGCGAGGCCTCCGAGCGCAACTTCAACGAGGCGCGCGAGGCCGGCGTGCACTTCGTCGCGGCCGGCCACTACGCGACCGAGACGCTGGGGGTCCAGCGGCTCGGCGAGCTGCTCGCGGAGCGCTTCGGGGTGCGTCACGTCTACGTCGACGTGCCCAACCCGATCTGAGAACGCGCGTTGCCTGCGAACTTTTATGCCGCCTTGATTGCACGTATCCGGGACGAGGCGTAACTTCCGGTTCACACAAAACGCGGTAGTCGACAACAGGAGGACTACTCCGATGGCGAATCACCTCACCCCCACCGAGCTGGCCCGGGAGGCCGGACTCGAGCGGCGGGAAGTCATCACCAAGTGCGTCGAGCTCGGCGTCCCGATCTTCCAGGGGCGCATCGACAAGAGCCTCTTCCTCGCAACGGTGCAGCAGGGCACCTCACAGCCTCAGACCGCACAGGCCTGACGAAGATTTTCGAGACCCGCATTTTGCGGGTCTCTTAGTATCCGGCTCTCGCACCCTGTCGAGGAGGAGTGGTGATGGAGGCCGGTACCCCCGCTACAACGGGCAGCAACACGATCGCTGACCTGCTGCCGCGTGCCGCAGTGCAGTACGCGGACAACGTCGCGCTCAAGCACAAGGTCGACGGCGAGTGGCTCGACGTCACGTTCGGCGAGGTCGGCGAGATCGTCACCGAGATCGGCCTGGGCCTGATCGACCTGGGCATCGAGCCCGGCGAGCGCGTCTGCATCCTGGCCTCCACCCGGCCCGAGTGGACCTACGCGGACTTCGCCATCACGTCGGCCGGCGCGGCCGTCGTGCCGATCTACCCGACCAACTCCCCCGAGGAGTGCGAGTGGGTGGCCGGCGACTCCGACGCGGTCGCGATCATCGCCGAGAACGCCGAGCAGGTCGCCAAGATCGACGCCGTCCGCGACCGGCTCCCGAACCTTCGCCACATCGTGGTGATCGACGGGCCGGTCGACGGCACCGTCGCCCTCGACGAGCTGCGCGAACGCGGCCGCACCCGCGACCCCGACGAGCTCGAGGCGCGCTACGAGGCGGTCACCGCCGAGGATCCCTTCACGTTCATCTACACGTCGGGCACCACGGGGCCGCCGAAGGGCTGCGTGCTCACGCACGGCAACTACCGCAACGTGGTCACGATGGTCGAGCAGCGCGAGCTGTTCAACGACGGCGACGACCTCGTCTACCTGTTCCTGCCGCTCGCCCACGCGTTCGCGCTGCTCGTGCAGCTCGCGTCGTTCGACCGCGGCGTGACGATCGCGTACTTCGGCGGCGACGCCAAGCAGATCATCCCCGAGCTGATGGAGGTCAAGCCGACCTACCTGCCCTCGGTGCCGCGCATCTTCGAGAAGCTCTTCACGCTCGCGCAGGGACAGCTCTCGCCCGAGGAGATCCTGACCATCCGGACCGTCGGCGGCCAGATGCAGGACCTGCTCGCCCGCGGCGAGCAGGTGCCCCAGGAGCTCGAGGACCAGTTCGCGCCGGTGGCCCCCAAGGCCGAGTTCGTGCGCAACCTGTTCGGAGGCCGCCTGCGCGAGGCCGTCACCGGCGCCGCGCCCATCGCCTCGGAGATCCTCGAGTTCTTCTGGGGCTGCGGCCTGCCGGTGCTCGAGGGCTACGGGATGACCGAGACCTCGACGACCGCGACGTACTCGTCGCCCGAGCATCACCGCTTCGGCTCGGTCGGCCGCGCGCTGCCGGGCGTCGAGCTCAAGATCGCCGAGGACGGCGAGATCCTGATCAAGGGCGCCAACATCTTCGGCGGCTACCACAAGAACGCGGACGCCTCGTTCGGCGCGGTCGAGGACGGCTGGCTGCACACGGGCGACCTGGGCCGCCTCGACGAGGACGGCTACCTGTTCATCACGGGCCGCAAGAAGGACATCATCATCACCGCGGGCGGCAAGAACCTGACGCCGGCCAACTTCGAGAACGACCTCAAGCAGTCGCGCTGGGTCTCGCAGTGCGTGATGCACGGCGACCGCCGGCCGTTCCCGGTGGCGCTGATCACGCTCGACGAGGAGGAGATCGTGCCGTGGGCGCAGCAGCACGGCATCGAGGACGTCTCGATCGCGTCGCTGGCCCAGGACGAGCAGGTCCGCGCCCTGATCCAGGAGGTCGTCGACGGCGCCAACGGCAAGCTCGCGCAGGTCGAGCAGGTCAAGAAGTTCGTGATCCTCGACCACGACCTGTCGCAGGAGACCGGCGAGCTGACCCCGACGCTCAAGGTCAAGCGCAACGTCGTCAACGAGAAGTACGAAGGCCTCTTCGACGAGCTGTATTCCTAGTCTGGGGGGTCGATGAAGACCGACCCCTCCGACACCGGCGGCCTGTTCGTCGGCCGCCGCCCCGGCACGCGCCCGGTCAAGTACCGGGACATCCCCGAGGTCGACGAGGGACGGCGGGGGCGCGACAAGTTCCTGGCCGCCGCGATCCTCGTGCTGATGACCATCATCGGCGTGAGCTTCTGGGGCCCGATCCCGGCCGGCTGCCTGTGGATCGGATCGCGGTTCAACTACTGGACCGACAGCGTGATCGTCGGGCTGGTGACCGCGTTCGGCGCGATGCTGCTGGTCCTCTTCATGGGCCTCGCCGCGATGAAGCGCCTCGACCAGTTCTGGATCCTCATCCGCCGCGCCGCCGGCCATGACCAGCGCGAGGGCGTCATCGGGCGCATCTTCGCCATCAGCGCCGCCATCGGCGTGGTGCTGTTCACCGTCTGGCTGCTGATCTTCGCCGGTCTCGGCCCGACGATCGCGCCGGGCTGATGAGCCCGCGCGGCTATTACCGGCAGTTCGAGGAGCTCTCCCCCGAGGAGGCCAGCGCCCAGCTGCGCGAGCAGGCCGACGAGCGGCGCAAGCACGCGCTCGCCCGGGTCGAGCCGCTGAACCTCTCGACGACGACCTGGCCCGAGTACCCGCACTCCTACGTGGTCAACGCGATCACCTTCGCCGCGCGCCGCGGGCTGCACCGCTACCTCGACCGCCACGCCACCGAGCTGCGCTCGGAGCTCGCCCATCACCACGGCGTCGCGCAGGAGCGGCTCGTCGTCGGCGACGGCGCGGCGCAGCTGCTCGGGGCGGCCACGCAGTTCCTCATGGAGGACCCCAGCGACGAGCTCATCACCCCGTGGCCGTCCTATCCCCTGTATCCCCTGATGGCCCGGCGCGCCCGCGCGCACGCCGTCCCGGTGGCGGGCTATGGCGCCGACCCGGTCCTCGCCGCGGTCAACGACCGCACGCGCATCGTCGCGATCTGCAGCCCCAACGACCCGACGGGCGAGCTGATGGACACGGGCGAGCTGCGCCGCCTGCTGGAGGCCCTGCCCGAGCGCGTCGTCGTCCTGCTCGACGAGGCGCTCATCGACTTCGCCGACGGCGACCGCGACGCGTCGCTGGGGCTGCTCGACGAGCACCCGCGCCTGCTGGTCTTCCGCACGTTCTCAAAGGCCTGGGGCCTGGCCGGCCTGCGCTGCGGCTACGCCATCGGCGGCCCCGGCGCCGAGCCGCTGCTCGAGCGCCTCGAGCCGGAGCTCGGCCTCAACGAGCTCGCCCAGGCCGGCGCCCTCGAGGCGCTGCGCAGCTCGGTCGACCTCGTCGCGCGGCGCGGTGAGACCATCGCCGCCAATCGCGCGTCGCTGACCGAGACCTGCCGCGGCCTGGGCTACGACGCACCCGAGTCGCAGGCCAACGTCCTGTGGCTGGCGCTCGCCGACGTCGACGGCGCCGAGCTCAGCCGCCGCCTCGAGCGCGGCCACGTGCTGGTCGCCTCCGGCGGCCCGCTGGGCGAGCCGTCACGGGTGCGCATGACGGTCCCGGCGCGGCCGGACCACATGACCCGCGCGGTGCGGGCGCTCGAGCTGGCCGTCTCGGGCTAGGAGCCGCCGGGAACCCCGGCAAGGCCCTTCTCGATGTTGCGCGTCAGCGACTTCGCGATGACCGGCGACAGCGGAGCCAGCAGGCCCTTCGCGGCGACCCGGATCCGGTAGTCGAGGTGCGTCCCGCCCGCGGCGGTCGAGGAGAACTTCATGATCCCGACGTGGTCGTCGAGCACGCCGCCCCGGGTGATCTTGTACTCGATGAGCTCGTTCGGGACGTACTGCGTGACGGTCTCGTCGAAGGACGGCAGCGGCCCGAGCTTGAGCTCGCGCGCCGAACCGACGCCGTTGCGCTCGGGCGTCCCGTCCTTGATGCGCGTGACCTTCGCGCCGAAGATGGCCGCGAGGTTCTCGTGCTCGGCCAGGTGACCGAAGACCTCATCCACCGGCGCCGAGAGATCGCGTTGGACGTGGACCCACTGTTCGCTCATGCCCCGCATCCTGCCGGTTCGGGGCCGGTAGGGTCGCCTGGTGCGCGTTCGCGACGTTACCTGGGGCCCGATCTTCCCCGACGAGGGGCCGACCGGGAAGCGGCTGATCCGCCGCGCACGCGGCGCGGCCATCGAGGTCCTGGCGCTGCTGGTCCTGACCGCGCTGCTGCCCGCCGCGCTGTTGATCGCGCTGGTCGTCGACCTCGTGCTGTGGGCGCGCACGCGCAAGCCGCTGATGGCGCTGCGGCTCGTCGCGATGGCCTGGTGGTTTTTGCTCAACGAGCTGCACGGCATGCTCAGCCTGCTGTGGATCTACGCGTCGAGCGGCGGGCGCGACACGCTACGCCGGCGCCGCGGCGTCTACAACCTGCGGATCCGCTGGGCGCGGATCCACCTCGCCGGCATCCGCACCCTGTTCGGCCTGAAGTTCGAGATCGAGGGGCTCGAGCAGGCCGGGCCGGGACCGGTCGTGGTGCTCATCCGCCACGCCAGCATCATCGACAACATGCTGCCCGACGCCGTCCTCGCGCACGCCCACGGCATCGGGCTGCGGTACGTCATCAAGCGCGAGCTGCAGATGATCCCCACCATCGACATCGGCGGGCGGTGGGTCCCGACGAACTTCGTGCGCCGCGCCTCCGGCGACGTCGAGTCCGAGCTCGCGAAGCTGCGCGCGCTGGCCGACGACCTGGGCCGCGAGGGGATCCTCATCTACCCCGAGGGCACGCGCCACACCGACGCCAAGCTCGCCCGGGCCCAGGAGATCATCGCCGAGAAGCAGCCCCACATCGCCCACCTGGCCGACCGGCTGCACCATGTGCTGCCGCCGCGGCTGGGCGGGCCGCTCGCGCTGCTCGGCGCCGCGCGCGGCGCCGACGTCGTCCTCTTCGGGCACGTCGGTCTCGACGGCTTCGAGTACATCTCCGACATCTGGCGCGGCGGGCTGATCGGGACACCGGTCAAGCTGCGGTTCTGGCGCTTTCCGGCCGAGGATGTCCCGGAGGGCGAGGACGCGCTGACCGAGTGGCTCTACGCGCGCTGGCAGACGCTCGACGACTGGATCGGCGAGCAGCGCGGTCATGCGCCGAGCAGCGCGTCGCCCGTCGTCGAGCGCGCGTAGAGCACCTCGCGCCCGGCCCGCTGAGCCGAGACGAGCCCGGCCTCGCGCAGCACCTTGAGGTGCTGGGACACCGCGCCGGGCGTGAGCTCGAGCCTCCGGGCCAGGTCGCTCGTCGAGGCGGGGGCGTTGCAAGCGGTCAGGATCCGCGCGCGGGTGCCACCCATCAGCGGCGCCAGCGCGTCGCCCGTCGGCCCGTCGTCCCACAGGGTCCCGAGCCCGCGCGCCGGATAGACGAGCGTGGGCTGCCACGGCTCGTTGATGATCACGAAGGGCCGCGTCCACAGGAACGCCGACGGCACCAGGAGCAGGCCGCGGCCGTCGAGAGCGACCTCGCCCTCGTAGATCATCTCGACGGTCAGGTGATCGCCGTGCCAGCGGCACATCGGGTGCAGGGTGTCGAACAGGTGCGCCGGCCCCTGCTCGACCAGCAGGCGCGCCCGGTGCTGGATGTCGGCCTGCAGGAACGCGCGGATCCGCGGCCAGTCCGGAGCGACGGCGCGGTCCCAGAACGCGGCCAGGGTGTCGACGAGCTCACCCACGTCGGGCGCGCCCTTCGGCGGTTGGTCCATCCAGCTGATCTCGCGGCGCACCTGCGCCGGCGTGGTGGCGCGGACCTGCTCGAGCTCGTCGGCGATGTCGGTCTGCGGCCCGGCCGGCGGGGGCGAGAGGAAATCGGGGATGTAGCCGTCGGACGGCGTCAGCGCCAGCGGCCAGGCGAGCGGCAGGTCCGACAGCCTGCCCTCGATGCGCTGCAGCCAGGGCAGATGCAGCGCGCCGCGGTCGGGGTGGCGCAGCGTGCGCAGGCTGCTGATCAGCTCCCAGCTCGGCGAGATGGCAAAGCGGGTGCGCGCGAGGTCGTCGAGGGTGAACCGATAGGTGAGGATTCAACAGAGCCTAAATCAATGGTTGGGCGGCCGCGCGTCGCCGAAGCTGCCCGCATGACCTACCAGGCCCTGCACCACCTCATCATCGAAGAGCGCCTGCGCGCGCTCGAGAGCCGCCCGAACCGCCGCCGCCGGCGCGTTCCGCGCTGATCAGGTCGCGGCGCTGAGCAGCGTGTCGGCGGCCTCGGAGCGCACGTAGAGCACCTCGCGCCCGACCCGTTCCGCACACACCAGCCCGGCACTGCGCAGCACCTTGAGGTGCTGCGAGACGCCGCCGGCCGTCAGCGAGAGCCGCCGCGCGATGTCGGTCGTCGAGCGCGGAGCCTCGCAGGCCTCGAGCACCGCGGCCCGGTTCGTGCCGAGCAGGCTCTCGAGCGCGCACGAGCCCGCGGGCTCGTCCCACAGGGTGCCGATGCCGCGCGCCGGATACAGCAGCGTCGGCTGCCACGGCTCGTTGATGATGACCTTGGGCTTCTGCCACAGGAACGCCGACGGCACGAGCAGCAGGCCGCGCCCGGCGAGATCGATGTCGTGTCCGTGGCAGAGCTCGAGCGACATGTGGTCGCCGTGCCACTGCGCCGCGGGATGCAGCTCCTGGAAGAGCCGGGCCGGGCCTGCCTCGGCCAGCAGCCGGGCGCGGTAGGAGATGTCGGCCTGCAGGAAGCTGCGGATCCGGGGCCAGTCGGGCTCGAGCGCCCGGTGCCAGTAGGCCTCCAGGGTGTCGACGAGCTTGGGCAGCGACGGGATCGGCGGCGGGACGCCGTCCATCTGCGAGAGCTCGTGGTTGACCTGCCGGCGCGGGGTCGCACGCACCAGCGCGAGCTCCTCGCCGATGGAGGCGAGCGGGCCGGTCGGCGGCGGCGTGAGGAAGTCGGGGATGTAGCCCTCGCCGGCGGCCAGCGCGAGCGGCAGGCCCAGCGGCAGGTCCGAGAGCCGGCCGCTCACGCGCTCGAGCCAGGGCATGTGCAGCGCGCCCTTGTCGGGACTGCGCAGCAACATGAGGCTGCTCATCAGCTCCCAGCTCGGAGAGACGGCGAAGCGGGTGGCGGCGAGATCCTCGACGCTGAAACGGAAGATGAGGATTTACGAGATGCTAAATCATTCGCGTCGCGCGTCAAGCTCCTCGATGCTCTCGCCATGACCTATCAGTCGCTGCACCACCTCCTCATCGAAGAGCGCATCCGCAACATCGAGACGCGCCCGAACCGCCGCCGCACCCGCAGGAGCCGGTAGGCATATCGTTGCGGGTGTGCCGCCCGTCCTCGTCGTCACCGACAGCACGCCGTACCTCCCTGCCGCGCTGGCCGGCGAGCTCGGCATCCGGCAGGTCAGCCTCTACGTCGGATGGGGCGGCGAGCTCAGACCCGAGCACGAGTACACCGACCTCGACGCCTTCTACCGGCGCCTGGCCGAGGAGCCCGAGGTGCCGTCGACCTCGCAGCCGTCGGTCGGCGACTTCCTCGCCGTCTACGAGCCCGAGGTCGCCGCGGGACGCGACGTCGTCTCGATCCACATCGCCGAGGGACTCTCCGGAACCTGCGCGAGCGCCCGCGAGGCCGGCGAGCAGCTGGCCCAAGCCGGTCACCCGGGGCGCGTCATCGTCGTCGACGGTGAGACCGGCGCCGGGGGCCTGGGCTGCCTCGTGGTCGTCGCCGCGCGCGCGGCGCAGGCCGGCGAGCCCCTCGACGCCGTCGTCGAGGCGGTGCACGCCGCACACCGCCGGCTCGACATCTGGTTCGCGCTCGACACGCTCGAGTACCTGCGCCGCGGCGGGCGCATCGGCGCTGCCCAGGCGCTGCTCGGATCGGCGCTGCGCATCAAGCCGATCCTCACGTTCGGCACCGAGATCGCTCCGGTCGGCCGGGTGCGCACCCGGCGCCGGGCGCTCGAGCGGATGATCGCCTACCTCCACGAGCTCGCCGGCCGCGGCGCGACCGACTGGGTCATCCAGCACGCGCAGTCGGCCGAGGACGCGCAGCACCTGGTCGACGAGGGCACCGCGATCATCGGGACCCCGCCGCTGTTCTGCACGCAGGTGGGCCCGGTCCTCGGCGCGCATCTGGGCCGCGGCCTGCTGGTCGGCGGCCTGGCCGCCACCGACGTCCCGCGGCCCGGCTAGGCGCTGTCGGAGCTGCGCGACTGGCGCAGCAGCGAAGGCGTGGCCTGCTCGAGGATCTTGCGCCAGGCCCGCGTCCGCTCCTTCTCGGCGGCGAAGTGCTTGACCACCTTGCGCACGCGCGTGGCCGAGATCTCGATCCCGTGGCGGTTGCAGATCTCGCGGAAGGACTCGTACTCGGAGGCCAGCTTGAGCGTGACGGACTCGAACCCGTGGCGGGCGATGTCGACGCGGCTGGCGAAGTTCATGATCGACGTCTGGAACATCAGCTCGTCGTCGGGCTCGGGCTCGATGAGCACGATGTCGACGCCCGGGTAGCGGTCCTCCCACTGGCGCGCCATCTCGTGCAGGCGCTGGTAGGCCATCAGCTTGAAGGCCTGGTAGCCGATCTGGGGCAGCCCCATGTCCGACACGTGGCGCGGCCGCGACCCGAACAGCGTCGGCACGTCGTGGGTGAAGTCGTTGACGTAGGGGACCAGCGGGTTGACCACGACGATGAACTTCGCGCCGGCCTCCACCGCCACGTCGAGGTTGGTCGTCGAGACGATGCCGCCGTCGATGAGCTCGCGCTCGCGCACCCGGACCGGCTCGTAGACCATCGGCAGCGCGGTCGACGCGCGCACGGCGGTCGAGATCGGGACGTCATCCCATTCGTCGCGGCCGAAGACGATGCGCTCGCACGTGTCGAGGTCGGTCGCGCAGAGGAACAGCTGGGCCTCGAGCGCACGGAAGTCGTCGCTGCGGTCGGGGTCCGAGAGGACGGTGCGGATGTAGCGCTCGATGCCCGCGCCGGAGTACAGGCCGCCGGGCAGCCCCTCGGCCAGCTCGAGGACGAGATCCATCACCGAGACCGAGCCGAGCTGGCCGGCGGCGCGCCGGGCCAGGCGGGCGGCGCGCAACGGCAGCATCGCACCGGACTTCGCCCACGCCCCGACGTTGGGCCGCAGCAACGTCCCGAGATCGATGTCGCGGAACGGGGTCGGCACCTGCTGGTTGACGACCCGCATCATCTCCTCGGGCGTCACCCCGTTGGCGGCCAGCGAGGCAACGAACGAGCCGGCCGACGTGCCGACGTAGACGTCGAACTGGTTGACCGTGCGGTTGACCGACAGGAGGTCGAGGGCGCGCAGCGCGCCGATCTCGTAGACCGCGCCGGTGAAGCCGCCGCCACCCAGGACGAGCGCGGACTTCGACTTGCGCCGCCGGCGTGTTCCCGCGGCCGTCTTCGCGCCGCTGCCGGCACGCTTCTTCTTGCCCGGCTCGAGGCGAACGACGTTCCCCATCCCGGCCGGAGTGTAGCCTCGGGTGGGTGCTGCGAACGCGGGTCCAGGCGGGGATATGCGCGCTCTTTGCGGTGCTTGCGGCCTCTCCGGCGGCCCACGCGATCACGGTCCAGACGCTGCGCGCCAAACTCGCCGCGCAGCAGCGCAACCTGAGCTCGACGTCGGGCGCCTACGTCCGCGACCTCGTCACGGGCCGCACGCTGTACTCCACGCGCGCCGACCGCACGCGCTCTCCGGCCTCCAACGAGAAGCTGCTCGTCACCTCGACCGCGCTGCTGAAGTACGGGCCCGACGCGCGGCTGCGGACGATCCTCGAGGCGGAGTCCGATCCGGTCGACGGCGTCATCGACGGCGACGTCGCCCTGGTCGGCGCCGGCGACCCGTACCTGACCACGACGCGCCTGCGCTCGATCGCCGGCCAGCTCAAGGCCCAGGGCGTCGAGGAGATCACCGGCAAGGTTCTCGGCGACGGCACCTTCTTCGACAACCGCCGCGGCTCCTACGACAGCGCCTACGCCTATGACCCCGACCTCGGCGGCAGCCTCGGCGGGCTGGTGCTCGACTACGGCCGCGGGCCGAACCCGGCGCAGTACGCGGCCGAGAAGCTGCGCGACACGCTGCTGGCCGCCGACATCATCGTCCGCAAGGGCCCGCACGCCGGCACGCTCGGCGAGGAGGGCGTCCCCGTGGCGAGCGTCACCTCCGATCCGATCAGCACGATCCTGGCGAAGATCAACGTGCCGTCCGACAACTTCGCCGCCGAGATGCTGCTCAAGACGCTGGGGGGCGCGTTCGGCACGGCCGGCACGACGACGGCGGGCGCGACGGTCGTCCGCGAGACGCTGGCCGAGCTCGGCGTCACCGCGCGCCCCTACGACGGCTCCGGACTCTCGCGCGCCGACCAGGTCAGCCCGCGCGAGATCACCGACCTGCTCACCGAGATGGCGGCGCTGCCCGGGACCGGCCTGGCCCTGCGCAGCTCGCTGCCCGTGGCCGGCAAGACCGGCACCCTCGCGTCGCGGATGCGCGGCACCGCCGCGGCCGGCCGCTGCCGGGCCAAGACCGGCACCCTGCGCAGCGTCAGCGCGCTCTCGGGCTACTGCGCCACGCCGAGCGGCCACCTCGTGGCGTTCTCGTTCCTGGAGAACAACATGAGCGAGTACACGGCCAAGCAGGTCGAGGACCGGATGGTCGCGCAGATCGCGCGCTACTCCGACGCGTCGCGGTAGGCGAGCAGGGCCATCGACACGGTCGTCCCCTCCCCCTCGGTGCTCTCCAGCGTCAGCGAGCCGCCGTGCTCGGCGACGACCTGCCGGCAGACCGCCAGACCCAGGCCCGATCCGGTCGCCCCGGTCCGCCCGTTGGCGGCGCGGTAGAACGGCTCGAAGACCCGCGACTGCTCGTCGGCGGGGATGCCGCAGCCGGTGTCCTGGATCTCGAGGACGATGCCGTCGGCGTCACGCCGGACGCGCACGTCGACCTGCCCGGTCGCGGTGTACTTGATCGCGTTGCCGATCAGGTTCTGGACCACGCGCTGCAGGCTCACGCCGTCGCCCGCGACGACCAGCCCCGGCTCGCTCTCGACCGCCAGGTCCAGACACGCCGGATCGACGCTCGGGGCGAGCAGCTCGATCGCCTCGGCGACGACCTTGCCCAGGTCGACGGGGCCGTGGGGCACCGGCGGCGGCGCGCCCTCGGCGCGCGAGACGTCGAGCAGGTGGTCGGCGAGGCTCGAGAGCTGGCGGCCCGCGCGGCGGATCCTCGACAGGTGCTCGACCTGCGGGCCGCTCAGCGCCGGAGCGGAGTCCTCGAGCAGCTCGGCGTAGCCGAGCACCGCGGTGACCGGCGTCTTGAGGTCGTGCATGGCCATCGCAGCCAGCCCCTCGCGCTTGACGTCCTGCTCCTGCCGGTGGGCCTGGCGCTGGAGCTGATCGCCCAGTAGCCGCGCCAGGACCTGCATGAACCGCAGCTCCTGCTCGGCCACCGACGGATCCGTCGACCGGCTCAGGCAGCACAGCGTCCCGTCGACGTGGCCGTCGGGCCGCTCGATCGTCACGCCGACGTAGGAGCGCACGCCCATCTCGGTGAGCATCAGCGTCGCGGTCTCGGGGTTGGCCGTCGTGTCGGGCACGCACTGCGGGATGACGCCGGCGATCAGCCGGTCGCAGTAGGCCTGCCGGCGCGGGATCCGGCGGCCCTCGTCGACCCCGGCGATCAGGCCATCGGGGCCGACCGCGCGGAAGACCTGCTCGACCTCGTCGAGCTCGGCGAGGTAGGCGACCTCCATGTCGAGCACGTCGCGGGCGGCCTGCAGCGCGCGGGCGACCATCAACCGGGGGTCCTCCGCGACGACGGCGGCCAGGTGCTCGAGCGCGGCGTGGGACATTGCGGCCCATCATCACCGCCGCTGCTCCCGCCGTCTAGAGCAGCGCGAGCAGCCCGGCCTCGTCGAGCACGGTCACGCCGAGCCGCTCGGCCTTCTCGAGCTTGGATCCCGGCGAATCGCCGGCGACGAGGTAGTCGGTCTTCTTCGAGACGGAGCTGGTCACGCGCCCACCGGCGGCCAGGATGCGCTCGGTCGCCTGCTCGCGGGTGAGGTCGGGCAGGGTGCCGGTCAGGACGAAGGTCTTCTCGGCCAGCGGCCCCTCGCCGGGCGGCGGGCCCTCCTGCTCGAGGCTGATGCCCTGGGCCCGCAGGTCGGCGATCAGCTCCTGCATCAGCGGGTCGGCGAGCTGGTCGGCGATCAGCGTCGCGACCTTCGGCCCGATGCCGGGCGTCTCGGCGATCTGCTCGGCGCTCGCGGCCAGCAGCGCGTCGATCGACCGGAAGCGCTGGGCGAGGTTGCGGCCGGTGACGAAGCCCACGCCCTCGATGCCGATGCCGAACAGGACCCGTCCGAACGGGACCTCCTTGGACTTCTCGATCGCCGCGATCGTGTTGGCCGCCGAGATCTCGCCCCAGCGGTCGAGCTCGGTCAGCTGCTCGGCCGTCAGCCGGTAGTAGTCGCCGGGCGTGCGCACGAGGCCGGCGTCCATCAGCGCCTGGACCTGCAGCTCGCCGAGGCCCTCGATGTCCATCGCGCCCTGGCTGACGAAGTGCTTCATCAGCTGCCAGCGCCGCGCGGGGCAGTCGCGGTTGGGACACTTGCTGAACACGCCCTCGTCCTTGACGATCTTCGTGCCGCACGACGGGCATTTCGCCGGAGGCGCGGGCGGCGGCGACCGGTCGGGGCGCTCGACGGCATGCGGCGCGGGCGAGACGATCTGCGGGATCACGTCGCCGGCCCGCAGCACGATGACCTCGTCGCCCTCGCGGATGTCCTTGCGGGCGAGATCCTCCTCGTTGTGCAGCGTGGCGAGCTTGACCGTCACGCCGCCGACGTGCACCGGCTCGAGCGCCCCGAACGGATGGAGGTCGCCGAACTTGCCGACGTTCCACATGATCGACTTGAGCGTCGTGACCTTCGTGGTCGGCGGGAACTTCCAGGCGATGGCCCAGCGCGGATCGCGGCCGACGACGCCCAGACGGCGCTGCAGCTCGTAGTCGTCGACCTTGACGACCACGCCGTCGATCTCGAAGGTCAGCGAGCCGCGTCGGTCGAGCCAGTCCAGGCACTGGGCGACGACCTCCTCTTCGGTGCGCAGAGTCTTGATGTCGCCGTTGACCGGGAAGCCGTGGTCCTTCAGCCACATCAGCGACTCGTGGTGGCCGGAGAACGAGACGCCGTCGGTGGCGCCGATGCCGTAGGCCCAGAACGACAGCGGCCGGTCGCGGGCCAGCTTGGGGTCGAGCTGGCGGATCGTCCCGGCTGCGGCGTTGCGCGGGTTCATGAACGTCGACAGCCCGGCCTCCGCGCGGCGCTCGTTGAGCGCGGTGAAGTCCGGCAGCGACATGTAGACCTCGCCGCGGACCTCGAGCAGCGGCGGGGGCTCGGGCATGTCGAGGCGCAGTGGAACCGAGGGGATCGTGCGGATGTTGTGGGTGACGTCCTCGCCGACCTCGCCGTTGCCGCGCGTGACGCCGCGGGCGAGCACGCCGTCCTCGTAGACCAGCGACATGGCCAGGCCGTCGATCTTGGGCTCGGCGACGTAGGTGAACTCCGGGTCCTCGATCCCCTCGCGCGCGAGGTGGGTGCGCATGCGCGCCACCCAGGCGCGCAGCTCCTCGTCGCTGCGGGCGTTGGCCAGCGAGAACATCGGCTGCAGGTGCGCGACCTTGCCGAGCGAGCCGACCGGCTCGCCGCCCACCCGCTGGGTCGGCGAGTCGGGCGTGACGAGCTCTGGGTGCTCGCCCTCGATGGCCCGCAGCTCGTCGATCAGCGCGTCGTAGTCGTCGTCGCCGATCTCGGGATCGTCGAGGACGTAGTAGCGGTGCCCGTGGTACTCGAGCAGCTTGCGCAGCTCCTCGGCGCGCTTGTCCGGCGCGGTCACGCCTCGTCCTCGGCCCGCGCCACCAGCCGGCTCAGGTCGTGCTTGACCAGCGCGTCCATGCCGGCGGCGTCGGTGAGGTCGAAGTGCACCGGCGTCACGGCGATGCGGCCGGCGGCCACCGCGGCGAGGTCGGTGCCCGGCTCCTCGTGGTAGCCGTGCTCGCCGCCGTAGATCCAGTACTTCTTGCCGCTCGGGCGATCCGGGTCGTCGCCGTGCAGCTCGAGCCGGTCGCGGTAGATCCGCTTGCCCAGCCGCGTGATCTCGACGCCGTCGGGCTCGCCCGCCGGCACGTTGATGTTCAGCAGCGTGCCCTCGGCGAGCGGGAAGCCGTCGAGCTCGGAGACGATGCCGGCCACGAACCGCGCCGCGTAGGTGAAGTCGAAGTCGTCGCCGAAGCGGAAGTCCATCTCGCGATCGGCGCTCTGCTGGGAGACGGCCACGGCGGGCAGGCCCAGGACGATCCCCTCGAAGGCGGCCGCCACCGTGCCCGAGTAGGTGATGTCGTCGCCGAGGTTGGCCCCGTGGTTGATGCCGGCCACGATCAGGTCGGGGGTGAGCCCGTCGATCAGCGACAGCGCGAGCCGCACGCAGTCGACCGGCGTGCCGTCGGTCGCGTACCCGACGGTTCCGTCGCCGAAGTCGACCTCCTCGACCCACAACGGCCGGCGCGTGGTGATCGAACGGCCGGTCGCCGAGCGGTTGCCGTCGGGCGCGACGACCGTGAGCTCGATGCCCTCGACGCCCAGCAGCGCACGGCGGAGGGCCTGCAGGCCGTCGGCCTCGATCCCGTCGTCGTTGGTCAGCAGCACCTTCACGCGCGGCCCAGTCTATGAGCGGCCACCGCGGTTGCGCCCGTCACGGGGTGCCCGTGGCGGGAGTTTCCACGGTGGCGTGGCGAATCGCGTGCACCGCGCGTAGCGTCGCGGCCGAGATGCTCGGCAACCTTCCCGCCTTCCTGCTCGTCGCGCTCGTGGTGGTCTTCACCCCCGGCCCGGCGACGGCCCTGGTCATCCGCAACGCGCTGCAGGGCGGAACCCACGCCGCGTGGGCGACGACCGCCGGGAACTCGACCGGGATCTTCGTGTGGGCCACCGCCTCCGTCCTCGGCATCTCGGCGCTCGTCGCGGCGTCCGAGGCGGCGTTCGCGGTGCTCAAGATCGCCGGCGCGATCGTGCTCGTGTCGATCGGGATCCGGTCGCTGCTGCGCGCGCGGGCCGGCGTCGCGTTCGACCTCGGCGTGCGCACGCCGGAGTCGCGAAGCCACTACCGCCAGGGCCTGCTGACGAGCTTTGCCAACCCCAAGCTCGCGGTGTTCTTCGTCGCGCTGTTCCCGCAGTTCGTCCCCGACGGCGATCCCGTCCTTCCCGCCACGGTGTTGATGGCCACGATCATCGTCGTCATGGACGTCGTGTGGTTCACGGTGCTGGCGCTGATGGTCTCGCGGCTCAAGCGGGCGATCGTCGAGCGCGGCTGGGCGCGCAAGATGGAGGCGGTGTCGGGCAGCGTGCTGATGGCGCTCGGCGTGCGCCTGGTGTTCATCACGCGCTAGTAGGCGATCGAGGCGAGCGCCAGCCCGTGCGGCGGCGCGGTCTGCGCCGCGGCGCTGCGGGGCGCTCCGGCGAGCAGCGCCGTGAAGTCCTCGACGGTCCGGTTGCCCGTGGCGACCTCGAGCATCGTCCCGACCATGATCCGGTTCATGTGCCGCATGAACGTGCGGGCGGTGATCCAGAACTCCAGCAGGTCGCCGTCCTCGCGCCACTCGGCCGAGACGACCCCGCGCCGGAAGGTCTTGTGGCCGCCGTCGGCCGGCGTGAAGGCGGTGAAGTCGTGGACGCCCGGCAGCGCCGCGGCGCAGGCGTGCAGCGCGCCGCGGTCGATGGCGCGGGGCCACCAGACCACCCGCTCGCGCTCGATGGCCGACCGCGTGCGGCGGTTGAGCACCCGGAAGCAGTACGTGCGCGAGACCGCGTCGCTCCGCGCGTCGAAGCCGTCGGGCGCGGGCGTCGCGGCCAGGATCGCGACGTCGGGCGGCAGCAGCGCGTTGAGCCGCCGCGGATCGACGGCCTCGTGCTCGTAGGAGGCGACCTGCCCCCACGCGTGCACGCCGCGGTCGGTGCGCCCGCCCACCGTCAGCGGCACGGCGCCCTCGCGCAGGACGGTGGTCAGCGCGCGCTCGATCTCGTCCTGGACCGTCCGCTCCCCGGGCTGGCGCGCCCAGCCCGAGAAGTGCGTGCCGTCGTACTCGATGTCCAGCCGCGTGGTCATGCGGCGCCCAACGCTAGGGCGCTAGATCGGCCGGTCCGGGCGCCCGTCGCGCCACAGCCAGACCGGCGGGTCGACGGGGTCGCCGTGCTCGTCGAAGGGGCCCGCGGCGCGCAGCGCCTCCAGCACCCCCTGGCCGCTGGCGACCGCCTCGGCGACGAGCTGCGCGGCGCGGCGGGCGGCGGCGACGCCCTCGAGATCGTCCTCGGGGCCGAACGGCATGGCGAAGCGCAGGTCGCGGCCCTCACCGAGGTCGGCGCCCTGGGCCCCGTCGAAGGCGATGACCGGCAGCGGCGCCAGCCGCGCGGCCTCCTCGGCCTCGGGGTGCCCGGCGAGCCCGGCGAGCACGAGGACGTCGGCGTCCTCGGCGGTGGCCGCGCGCTCGAGGCCGGCCAGCCGCAGCTGACCGTCGAGCTGCATCCCGTAGTCGTGGTCGCCGGCGATCACCAGCGCACGCTGGCGCAGGCCGCGCAGGTGCTCGGCCAGCCGCTGGGCGACGACGGTGTCGCGGGCGACGAGCCGCAGCACGGTGCCGCGATGGTCGGCGGCGTCGTCGCAGCCGGGCTCGTCGTCGCGGGTCACGCCGGCCCAGGTGGCGACCGGGGCCAGCAGCGCCAGCCCCCGCGGGGCGGTGGCCTCGACCGCCTCGGCGACCTCGGCCGAGCGGTAGGGGCCGATCAGCGCGATCGCCCGCTCGTCGGCGGCGGCGGCCTCGGCGGCGGCCATCGCCGCCCCGTCCGGATGCACGGCATGCTCGATGCCGGCGGCGGTCAGCACTCCGGCCGCCGCGGCGGCCAGGGCATCGGGCAGGACGATGTGGACGACCATCGCGTCCGATCCTGCACCCTCCGCGGGGCGGGTGCAAGGATCGCACCCATGCACGTCACACCGCTCGAGGACCTGCGCCGTAGCGAGACCGCCGCCCTGTTCGAGGGTGCCGCCGCCGGTGGCGTCGCCGTCTCGATGTTCGTCACCGACTACCCGCCGGGCCGCGGGCCGGACCTGCACCTGCACCCCTACGCCGAGGTCTTCTACGTGCAGACCGGCACGGGCGAGTTCACCGCCGGCGACGAGCAGCGGCTCGTCGAGGCCGGCCACATCGTCGTCGTGCCGCCCGACACGCCGCACGGCTTCAAGTGCCGCAGCGACCGTCTGCAGGTCGTCAGCGTGCACCCGAGCCCGCAGGTCATCCAGACCGATCTGTAGCGACCGTCCCTAGATTGTGGCCGATGAAGGTTGCCCCGGTGTTGGCCCTCCTCGCGCTCGCGGTGCCCGCCGCCGCGCAGGCCAAGCCGCGCACCGTCCAGCAGAAGATGGTGCGCATCGCCAAGCACGAGGCCACGCTGGGCGTCCACGAGGTGCCCGCCCACTCGAACACGGGCCCGGACATCCGCCGCTACCACACGGCGGTCAAGCACGCCCGATCCGACGCCTACTGGTGCACGATCTTCGTCTCCTGGGTCGCCCGCCAGGCCGGCTACCCGCTGGGGTCGGTCGGTCAGGGCATCGTCGACGTCAAGAACCTCTACACGTGGGGACGCCACCAGGGCTGGTACTTCCGCAAGGGCACGCGGACGGCCCGGCCGGGCGACATCGCGGTCCACGGCTACAGCCACGCGGGCATCGTCGTCCGCGTCACCGACGCGGGGGCGGTCTACACCGTCGACGCCAACTGGGGCGACTCGGTCACCCGGCAGCTCGTCCCGCTCTCGCTGTCGGGCTACATCCGCCTGCCGAGCACGCCGCGCTAGAGCGTCGGCGGCACGTCGACCGACATCTCGCGCAGCGCCTCGAGCGGCACGAGATCGAGCGCCCGCTCGTTCGTCGAGGCCAGCACGACGAACGCGGCCGCGCCGTCCTCGTAGGCGCGCAGCCAGTTCACCGCGGTCACGCACCAGCGATCGCCCGGCTGCAGGCCGGGGAACCGGAAGGCGGGCATCGGCGTCGACAGGTCGTTACCGATCGAGCGCTGGTGCTCGAGGAACTCCGCCGTGACCACGGCGCAGATCGTGTGACTGCCGCGATCCTCGGGGCCGCTGCTGCAGCAGCCGTCGCGGTAGAAGCCGGTCAGCGGGTCGGTGCCGCACTCCTCCAGCTCGCCGCCCAGGACGTTGCGCTCGCTCATGCGGGGCGCAGTATCGCCGCTGGCGAACTGCGACACGTCCGCGCGCGGACTGGTTCGATTCCGGCCATGATCAGGAGAGGGTCGGGATTCGCTGCCGTCGTCGCGCTGCTGCTCGCGCTGGGCGCCGGGAGCGCCTCCGCCGAGGCGGCGCTCGTCGCCCACGGAAGCGCCGAGCAGGTCTACGCGACGGACCTCGCGCCGGGGACGCCGATGGTCCTCCTCGACGCGACCGCGAAGGTCGTGCGCAGCAAGAAGGCCGACGCCCAGGGCAGCGTGCTGTTCCGCGGCGTCAAGCCCGGTGACGGCTATCGCATCCGCCCCGCGGCGGGCGGCGAGCCGTCCGCTCCGGTCACCGTCCTCTCGGGCCGTCCCGCCCCGCCGAGCACCGACGTCTACGACCAGAAGATCCCGTCGAGCGGCTACGGCTACATCACGATGCGCGACGGCACCAAGCTCGCCATCTACGTCCGGCCCGCCCAGGACGTCACGAGCGCGACGCCGCTCGGCAAGCTTCCCGAGGTCCCGGCCGGTCCGCAGCCGACGCTGATCGAATACGCCGGCTACGGCTATGCCGATCCGGCGGGACCGCAGAGCGGCATCGCCACGCTCGCCAACATCATGGGCTTCACCGTCGTCAACGTGAACATGCGCGGCACGGGCTGCTCGGGCGGCGCCTTCGACTTCTTCGAGCGGCTCCAGAGCCTCGACGGCTACGACGTGATCGAGACGGTCGCGCGCCAGCCGTGGGTGCTGCACAACAAGGTCGGGATGCTGGGCATCTCCTACGGCGGCATCAGCCAGCTGTTCACGGCCGAGACGAACCCGCCGAGCCTTGCGGCCATCACGCCGCTCTCGCTCATCGACCAGGTCCAGACCACGCTGTTCCCCGGGGGCATCCTCAACACCGGGTTCGCCCTCGAGTGGGCCAAGCAGCGCGTCCACGACGCCCTGCCCGCCGGGCCCGACGCCGGGCAGGCCTGGGCCTACAAGCGGATCCAGGAGGGCGACGAGGTCTGCAAGGACAACCAGAAGCTCCACGGGCAGGCCGTCGACCTGCTCGGCAAGATCAAGGCCAACACCCACTACCGCCCGAAGGTCGCCGACCCGCTCTCGCCGGTGACCTTCGTCCACAACATCAAGGTCCCGACGTTCCTGGCCTGCCAGTGGGAGGACGAGCAGACCGGCGGGCACTGCCCGACGCTGGCCGCGGCGCTGACCGGCACGGACAAGAAGTGGGTGACGTTCACCAACGGCACCCACGTCGACTCGCTCGGGCCCGAGACCTACAACCGGCTCTATGACTTCCTGATGCTCTACGTCGCGCGGCAGGCGCCGATCGTCAACGCGGCTCGGGTGCAGGCGACGTCACCGGTCGTCTACCAGGCGGCCATGGGCATCGACGGGGTCACGCTCCCGGCCGACCCGATCCAGCAGGAGCCGACCTACGAGAGTGCCCTTGCCGCGTTCGAGAAGCTCGACCAGGTCCGCGTCCTGTTCGACAACGGCGCGGGCCGCGATCCCGGCCAGCCGTTCCCCGGCTTCGAGCAGTCCTTCAAGAGCTGGCCCGTGCCCGGCACGAAGGGCCGGACCTGGTACCTCGGCGCGGGCGGTGCACTGCGCGACGCCCGCGAGACCGCGCGGTCAGCCGACGTGTTCACGTGGGACGCGAAGGCCCGGCCGATGACGAGCTTCACGGGCGACACGGCCGCGGGTGAGAACGGCCTGTGGACCGCGCTGCCGCCCTATCGCTGGCAGAGCCCGCCCGAGGGGAGCGCCGTGTCCTACGTGTCCGCACCCCTCTCGGAGGACACGGTCGTCCTCGGCGCCGGCGCGCTGAGGTTCTGGCTGAAGGCGACGAAGAAGAACGTCGACCTGCAGGCCACGGTCACCGAGGTCCGCCCCGACGGCAAGGAGGTCTTCGTGCAGGGCGGCTGGCTGCGGGCCGACGAGCGCGCGCTCGACAAGAAGAAGAGCACGCCGCTCGCCCCCATCCTCAGCCTGCGCAAGCGCGACGTCGCGCCCGTGCCGAGCAAGCGGTTCGTCCCGGCGACGATGCCGCTCTACTACCAGGGCCACGCCTACCGCAAGGGCTCGCGCATCCGCGTCTACATCACCGCGGTCAACAGCGACCAGCCGATCTGGGCGTTCGCCACGGCGCAGCCCAAGGGCACGGCCACGGTCACGATCGGCCGCGGCGCCACCATGCCCTCGCGGCTGACCCTCCCGGTCGTCTCGTCGGTGAAGGTCCCGACCGCCCTGCCGCCCTGCCCCGGCCTGCGCGCCGAGCCCTGCCGCACCTACGAGGAGTACGCGAACACGTCCGTGCAGGCGCAGGCGCGGTAGCGCCGCCCTTCCGTCCTGGTCTGGGCACCGCAGGGGTGCCGAAAGACGGAAGGCACGCCCCACACCCCCCGGAACGACCGAAGGCGCCCGGAGGCGCCTTCGGCAAAGCGAGATCGAGCGGTTCTAGACCAGCTCGAGGAAGACCATCTCGGTCGAGTCCGACCGGCGCGGGCCGAGCTTGAGGATGCGGGTGTAGCCACCCGAGCGCCCGGCGTAGCGGGGCGCGACCTCGGTGAACAGCTTGTGGACGACCGTCGCGTCCTGGCCCAGGTGCGACAGGGCCTGACGGCGGGCGTGCAGGTCGCCGCGCTTGGCGAGGGTGATCAGCTTCTCGAGCTCGGGCTTGACCGCCTTGGCCTTGGCCTCGGTGGTCTTGATGCGCTCGTGGTCGATGACCTCCTTGCAGAGGTTCTTCATCAGCGCCTTGCGATGGGCGCTGTCACGACTGAGCTTGCCGCGCTGCTTCTGATGGCGCATGGTGTTTCAGCCAGTCCTTTGGTCAGTCGTCGCGAAGGCCGAGCCCGCGGGAATGCAGGGTCTCGACGACTTCGTCGATCGACTTCTTGCCGAAGTTCGGGATGGCGGCGAGCTCGCCCTCGCTCTTGGTGATCAGATCGCCGACCGTCTGGATGCCGGCGCGCTTGAGGCAGTTGTAGGACCGCACGCCGAGCTCGAGCTCCTCGATGAGGATGTCGTGCATCGGGCCGCCGGGCTGGGTGGTCGCGCCGCCGCCGGAGGCCTGGCCGACCTGCGCCGGGCCGTGGCCGTTGGCGTCGAGCGCCGGCATGCCGCCGCCGATCGGGGCGATCTCGGCGTCGGTGAAGATCTTCAGGTGCGCGATGAGGATCTCGGCCGCCTCGCGCAGCGAGTCCTGCGGCTCGACGGAGCCGTCGGTCTCGATGTCGAGCGTCAGGCGGTCGTAGTCGGTGCGCTGGCCGACGCGGGCCGGCTCGACGGCGTACGCCACACGGCGGACCGGCGAGAAGATCGAGTCGATCGGGATGACGCCGATCGGCTGATCCGGCGTCTTGTTGTCGTCGGCGGGGCGGTAGCCGCGGCCACGGCCGATCGTCATGTACATCTCGAGCTTGGTCTTCTTCTCGAGCGTGGCGATGTGCGCGTCCGGGTTGAGGATCTCGACGCCCGAGGGCAGGTCGATGTCCTTGGCCGTGATCTCGCCCGGGCCGGTGACGACCAGCGGGGCCTCGACCTCGGTCGCGTCGGAGTGCATGCGGCAGACGATGCCCTTGAGGTTCAGGACGATGTCGGTGACGTCCTCGGTGACGCCCTTGATCGTCGAGAACTCGTGAGCGACGCCCTCGATGCGGACGCTCGTCACCGCCGCGCCCGCCAGCGAGCTGAGGAGCACGCGGCGCAGCGAGTTGCCGAAGGTGTAGCCGAACCCGCGATCGAGCGGCTCGATCGTGAACGAACCGCGAGTGTCCTCGACGGTTTCGCTGGAAATGCGGGGGACTTGGAAGTCGAGCATGGAGAGGTCCTGTCGTCGTCTCTTCCCCAGCGAGCGCAGACGGCGCCCACCAGGGTTCAAAGCATGGGTTTGGGGACTACTTGGAGTACAGCTCGACGATGAGCTGTTCCTGCACCGGAGCGGCGATCTCGCCGCGCTCCGGCTTGCGCAGCACCTTGGCGGTGAGCGCGTCATGATCGGCCTGCAGCCACGCCGGCACCTGAGCGGTGAGCTCGGTGGCGTCGCGGATGATCGCGTCGGCCGGCGTCTCCGCCTTCACCGCGATCACGTCGCCCTCCCGCACCTGGTACGAGGGGATGTCGACGCGGCGGCCGTTGATGGTCCAATGGCCGTGGCGGATCAGCTGGCGCGCCTGACGCCGCGAAGCGGCGAAGCCCAGGCGCACGAGGACGTTGTCGAAGCGGCGCTCGAGAAGGGTCAGCAGGTTCTCGCCCGTGATCCCCTCCTGACGGGAGGCCGTCTCGTAGTAGTGGCGGAACTGCTTCTCGAGCACCCCGTAGTAGCGACGCGCCTTCTGCTTCTCGCGAAGCTGGACGCGGTACTCGGACTGCTTCTGACGCCCGCGGCCGTGGTCGCCCGGCGGGTAGGCACGGCGCTCGACGCCGCACTTGTCGGTGAGGCAGCGCTCACCCTTGAGGAAGAGCTTGGTTCCTTCACGACGGCACTGCTTGCACTGGGCACCGGTATCGCGCGCCATGTCTAGACCCTCCTGCGCTTGCGGGGACGGCAGCCGTTGTGGGCCTGCGGCGTGACGTCCTTGACGCCCGTGACCTCGAGGCCGGCGGCCTGGAGCGAGCGGATGGCGGTCTCGCGGCCCGAACCCGGGCCCTTGACGAAGACCTCGACCTTCTGGAGGCCCTGCTCGATGCCCTTGCGGGCGGCAGCGTCAGCGGTGACCTGCGCGGCGAACGGCGTCGACTTGCGCGAGCCCTTGAAACCGGCACCGCCGGCGGACTCCCACGCGATGACGTTCCCCTCGCGATCGGTCAGCGAGACGATCGTGTTGTTGAAGCTGGTCTTGATGTGCGCCTGGCCGATGGGGATGTTCTTCTTCGGCTTGCGGCGGCCGCGCTGGGGGCGCTTGGGGGCGGGCACCTACTTCTTCCCCGCCTTCTTCTTGCCCGCGACCTGCATGCGCTTGGGACCCTTGCGCGTGCGGGCGTTGGTCTTGGT
>JBJMLA010000123.1:0-22631 GCA_045805505.1 Solirubrobacteraceae bacterium | reverse complement strand
CATCGCGACACCGTCTTCGAGGCGCCGTCCGGCTTCCGGGCGCTGGCGTCGTCAACCGAGTCGCCCGTCGCGGCGCTCGAGGACACCGAGCGCGGGATCTACGGCATTCAGTTCCACCCCGAGGTCGTGCACACCCCGCACGGCACGGAGATCCTCACGACCTTCCTCGAGGACGTATGCGGCTGCGCACGCGACTGGAGCCCGCAGTCGGTGGCCGAGGAGCAGATCGAGCGGATCCGCGAGCAGGTCATCGAGACCTTCCGCGACCACTTCAAGGTGCCGCTCGTCCCCGTCGATGCCGAGGAGCGCTTCCTCAACCGCCTCAAGGGCGTCACCGACCCCGAGACCAAGCGCAAGGCGATCGGCGCCGAGTTCATCCGGGTCTTCGAGGAGGAGGCGGTCAAGCTCGGCGACGCCAAGTACCTCGTGCAGGGCACGCTGTACTCCGACGTGATCGAGTCCGGCGGCGGCACCGGCGCGGCCACCATCAAGAGCCACCACAACGTCGGCGGCCTGCCCGACGACCTGCAGTTCGAGCTCGTCGAGCCGCTGCGCGCGCTGTTCAAGGACGAGGTGCGCGCCGTCGGCGCCGAGCTCGGCCTGCCCGAGCGCATGGTCTGGCGCCAGCCGTTCCCCGGCCCGGGGCTGGCCATCCGCATCGTCGGCGGGGAGGCGACCAAGGAGCGCCTCGACCTGCTGCGCGACGCCGACTTCGTCCTGCAGGACGAGATCCGCAAGGCCGGCCTGTACCGCGACCTGTGGCAGTCCTTCTGCGTGCTCCCGGACATCCGGACCGTCGGCGTCCAGGGCGACGAGCGGACCTACGGCTACCTCGTGGCCATCCGCGCCGTCACCTCCGACGACGCGATGACCGCCGACTGGGCGCGGCTGCCCTACGACCTGCTCGAGCAGATCGCCGCGCGCATGATCGGCGAGCTGCGCGACGTCAACCGGGTCGTGCTCGACATCACGAGCAAGCCGCCCGGCACCATCGAGTGGGAGTAGCCGGCGCACCCCGCGCCCGCTGGTTCACGGTCAGCCGCGCCCAGAGCACGCGGCCCTCGACGTACACGTGCCCGTACTGCCGCCGGCTGCTGCCGGCGCTCAGCGAGCACGTGCTCGTCATGGCCGAGGGCGACCCGTCGACGCGGCGCCACGCCCACACCGCGTGCGCGGTCCGGCAACGCAAGGCGGGCCGCCTGCCGACGCAGGCCGAGTGGCGGGCTACGCAGCCGCGGGGCCCGGGCCTCGCTGCTCGGTTACGGGGCCGGCTGCGGCGCCTAGGGCGCGGTGACCGCCCAGGTGCCGGTGGCGAAGACGAACCCCGCCGCGTGTGAGATGGCCTCGATGAACGCGCCGTTCTTCGAGACGCTGGCGGCGTTCTCGATCGCCGTGGCCGGGTTGCCGGTGGCGATGCCGCCCGGGCTGTCGATGTTGTCGGCGCCGGCGAGGTAGATGCACAGGTAGCCCGCGATGGCCTGCGGGCTGGCGGCCGACCCGGGGCAGTTCGTGGTCGGGGTCGAGGTGTAGACGACCTCGACCGCCGGACCGGTCGCCAGCGGATAGGCGAAGGAGATCGCGTCGCCCTGGTACTCGCTCGCTCCCGCGGCCTGGAACTCGATCATCCAGGCGCCGGTCAGCGTCTTGCCCGAGGGCAGCGTGGCCGGGAACGGGCCCGCGGGGCCGACGGAGCCCGTGTCGCCCTTGGCGCCCGTGTCGCCCTTCGCGCCGTCCGCGCCCTTGGCGCCGGCTGCGCCGGGATCGCCCTTCGCGCCGGAGCCGCCCGCGGGGCCGTTTGCCCCGCGCGCGCCGAAGCTGAGGCTGAGCTCGGACTTCTTGCAGGCCTTGCCGGCCCTGACGAGGCGCAGGGCGCCGTTGGTCTTCTTGGCGCAGCCGTGCAGGGCGCCGTCGGCGCCGACGAGGCCGCCGTCGGTGCCGGCGGCGACGGCGCCGCCCGCGGCGAGCAGGGAGCCGGCGCAGAGGCAGGCGAGGGGGGAGAGGCGAATGGACATGGCGCGACCGTGACGGTCATGCGCGGTTCCGGTACGGCGCCGGGAGATCGCGCGGTCCGGGCGCGACAGGACAGGAGGATCGGCGGCGCGGGCCGCGGAAAGCTCAGCGGCAGCGGTGAGCGATGGCCTTGGCCAGCGCGTTCTCCGCGCGCGGCCAGCCGTTGCCGATGAACCAGTGGCCGGTGCCGGCGCCGGCCTTGGAGTCGCGGACCTTGACGGTGATGGTCCAGGAGCCCGCGTAGCCGACGGCGTGGATCGTCGCCCAATCGGTCTTGCAGGCCTTCATCGTGCGCTTGACGACGGTCCGGACCGCGTCGACGGCATCCTGCGGCGTCCGCGTCGGCGGAGCCTTGGCTGCGGTGGCCGGGGCCGCAAGGGCGCCGGCGGTCAGCGTGATGATCAGCGTCCGTCTGCCCACCTCGCGATCGTACCCTCAGGATCCATGCGCACACCCCGGTCCTCATCCGGCGCCGCGCAGCCTCACGGGCGACTGCTCGCGGGAGAGGCCGGCGTCCTGGCGGGCGTGTCGGGGACGACCATCGGCCAGTGGGCCCGCTGGGGCTACATCCGCTCGTCCCAGTCGCAGGAGGATCCGCGGGTCTACAGCGTCGAGGACGTGGCCGAGGCGGCGATCGTCGCGCAGCTGATCGAGCGCGGGGTCGCGCACACCGACGTGCACGCGGCGATCGAGCGGCTGGGCGGCTACGGGCCGTGGCCGCTGAGCGAGGCGCGGCTCGCCACGGTGGGCGAGCAGGGCCGCACGCGCATCGCGCTGCACGAGGACGACGAGTGGCTCGTCCTCGGTCCGCGCGGCTGGCAGGCCAGCGCGGAGCCGCGGCGCGAGGTCGCCGGCCGGTCGTTCGAGGAGATCCGTCTGCGGCTGCGCCGCGGGCCGTGACGGCCTAGGAGTACTGGTCCCACGCGCGGAGGTCCGCGAGCGGGTCGAAGGGGCTGCCGCCGGTGTACCAGCCCGGGGCGCTCCACTCCTCGAAGTGCAGATGGCAGCCCTGCGCGTCGCCGGTGTCACCGACCACGCCGATCTGCTCGCCGGTCTTGACGACCTGGGCCTTCTTGAAGAGCGCGGGCTCGGCCAGGTGCATGTAGGCGTAGTCGACGCCGGTCGCCTCGCCGTCGATGACGATGTAGTTGCCCGCGTTGCCCTGATAGCCCGCGTACTTGACCTTGCCGCCACGCGCGGCGACCAGCGGCGTCCCGCACTTGGCGAACACGTCCTGGCCCTGGTGGATGTGGCCCGTGCGGCCCGCGCCGAAGCGACCGGCGGAGCCACCGCTGAGGTCGTGGCGCCCGCGGATCGGGAACTGGTGGTCGAGGAAGAGGAACGAGCTCGCGGCGGTGGGCGGCACGTCGCCGGCCTGCGCCGCGCGCGCGCCCTCGGCGGCGGTGTAGACGCGGAACTCGTAGCGGCCGCGGGCGCCCGACCTCTTGGTCGTGGCGTCCATGCCGTTCCAGCGCACGCGCTGAACGGTGCCGGGATCGACGAGGCCGGGCGACCAGCTGGCCACGACGGTCTCGGTGCCGGCGCGGACCAGCGAGACCGCCACGTCGACCGGAGCGGTGCCCTGGACGAGGTAGTTGAGGGCCGCCGGGCGCTTGCCGTCGAAGAACGCCTTGCGCGACTCGACCTTGGCGTCGACGCCCGGGGCGCTGCCCTTGGCGGCGATGCGCGTCGGCCCGCGGTCGATCTCGAGTTCGGCGGTGGGGCCGGACTCGATGCCCTCGCCCGTGCGCAGGACGAGCGGGCCGCCGATGGCCTTGGCCGGCACGGTCGCCTCGACGCTGGTGCTGCGGACCTTGGTGGCGGCGGCCGGGACGTCGTCGGCGCCACCGGGCTGACCCGTGAAGACCACGGTCACGACGCCGTCGAGGTCGCTGCCGGTCACGCGAATCGTGCTGCCCGGCTTGGCCGCCTTGAGATCCGCGCAGCGCTCGGAGCAGCTGACGCCCTGGGCGACCGGGGTCGGGGAGGCGGCCATGCCGCCGCTGCTCTCGCCGGCGAGGGCGGGAACCACGGCCGCAAGCGCGGCAAACGACGTGATGAGCGATGTCTTGGCTATCCGCATACCTGGGAGGCCTACGGGGTTAGCTGTCGGGCTCGCACGTCGCTTTCGCGCGTCGCGCTACCGGGTGCCAGCACCCGGATTCGCCCCGTGGACGCACGTGGCGTCCAGCGGTTCCCCCGATCTCCGTACGCCAGCGGCGGCGGCCGGAGACTCGGCCTGTCGAGGAGCATAAACGTTCGGCGCGGCGGAAACCGGCGGTCATGCGCCGGCTGGCCGGATCCACCGTGCAGATGCGCCGCTACACTGGCCCTTCGCCGCGCGGCCTGTCGAACCGCGGCCACTTTCACGTGAAAACTTACGTTGCGAACTCCAATGACCGCCAGCGCGATTGGCTGATCGTCGACGCGACCGGGCAGACGCTCGGCCGCCTCGCGACCCAGATCGCTGTTGCCCTGCGCGGCAAGAACAAGCCCGAGTACACGCCGCACGTCGACACCGGTGACTTCGTCATCGTCGTCAACGCCGAGAAGATCTCGGTCACCGGCAACAAGCTCGAGGACAAGAAGTACTACCGCCACTCCGGGTACCCGGGCGGCCTGAAGACCCGAACCCTCGCCGAGCAGCTGGAGCGCCGGCCCGAGGAGGTCATCCGCAAGGCGGTCAAGGGCATGCTGCCCCGCAACCGCCTGGCCCGCAAGCAGCTGACCAAGCTCAAGGTCTACGCCGGCCCGGAGCATCCGCACATCGCCCAGAAGCCGCAGACCATGGAGACCATTTCCTGATGGCCGACGAGACGCCGACCAACGACGAGCAGACCCCCGAGGAGACCCCGGCGGTCGACGAGACCACGGCGGACGCCTCCGAGGGCGTCATCGAGGAGCCCGCTGCCGAGGAGGCTCCCGCCGAGGAGGCTTCGGCCGAGGACACCCCCGCCGAGCCGGTCGCTGAGCCCGTCGCCGAGGCACCCGCTGCCGAGGGCGACGAGGACGAGGGCGACGACGAGCCCGAGACGCCCCGCGTCAAGCCCGCCATCCCGGGTGCCGACCTCGAGGTCGACCTGGTGCTCGAGGGCGAGGGCGAGCGCTCCGACGATCCGTACGCCGTCTACGACGAGGACGGCGAGCTCGTCTCCTCCGACGACGACTCCGACGACGTCGACGCCGGACCCGTGGCCGCCACGATCGACCTGGCCGCCGACGCCCGCTACAAGGCGACGGGCAAGCGCAAGACCGCCGTCGCCCGCGTGATCCTCAAGCCAGGCACCGGCGTCTACACGATCAACGGCAAGCCGCTCGACGTCTACTTCCCGCGCGCCACGCTCATCAGCAAGATCCGCCAGCCGCTCGAGGCCGTCGGCTACGAGGAGCGCATGGATGTCGTCGCCCGCCTGCACGGCAGCGGCGTCAGCGCCCAGGCCGGCGCGCTGCGCCACGGGATCTCCCGTGCGCTGCTCGACGCCGACCCGAACCTGCGTGGCGAGCTCAAGCGCCGCGGCTTCCTCACGCGTGACGCCCGCAGCGTCGAGCGCAAGAAGGCCGGCCTGAAGAAGGCGCGCAAGAAGCCGCAGTTCTCCAAGCGCTAGTCGCTTGGCCCGCAAGCTGTTCGGGACCGACGGCGTCCGCGGCGTCGCGGGCGAGGTCCTCACCGCGGAGCTCGCGCTCGGCCTCGGCCGGGCGGCGAGCGAGGAGCTGCGTGGCGAACACGCGCCCCAGGTCCTCGTCATCCGCGACACGCGCGAGTCGGGCGAGATGCTCGAGTCGGCGCTGGCCGCCGGCGTCACCGCCGCGGGCGGCGACGTGTTCCTGGGCGGCGTGCTGCCGACGCCCGCCGCGCCGCTGCTGCTCGCCCGCCACGGATTCGACCTCGCGGTGGTCATCAGCGCCTCGCACAACCCGTACCGCGACAACGGGATCAAGCTCTTCGGCCCCGACGGCAACAAGCTCGGCGACGCGGTCGAGGCGGCGATCGAGGCCCGGCTCGAAGCGACCGCTCATCCGGTGCCCGAGCGAATGGGCCGCGTTCGCGCCCTTCACGGTGGCCTCGACGACTACCTGCGCGAGCTGCAGGCGCGCTTCGGCGGCCTCTCGCTCGAGGGCGTCGACGTGCTGCTCGACTGCGCCAACGGCGCGACCTTCCGCGCCGGGCCCGAGATCTTCCGGCGCCTCGGCGCGACCGTCCACACCATCGCCGACGCTCCCGACGGCCGCAACATCAACGAGGGCGTGGGCTCGACGCACGTCGAGGCCCTGGGCGCCGCGGTCGTCGCCGGCGGCCACGACCTCGGCTTCGCGTTCGACGGCGACGGGGACCGCGTGCTGGCGGTCGACCGCGCGGGGACGGTGGTCGACGGCGACGAGCTGATCGCGCTCATCGCCCCGCACCTGCGCGACGCCGGCCGGCTGCCGGGTGACGGCGTCGCGGTGACGGTGATGACCAACTACGGGTTCCACGTCGCGATGGAGGCTGCGGGCATCGAGGTCGCGGTCACCGGCGTCGGCGACCGCTACGTGCTCGAGGAGCTGCGCAAGCGCGGCTGGACGCTGGGCGGCGAGCAGTCCGGGCACGTCATCGAGATGGGCTTCAACGCCACGGGCGACGGCATCGCCAGCGCGCTGCTGACGCTCGAGGCCCTGGCCGGCGGGGACCTGGCCCAGCGCGGCGGGATGCGCAAGCTCCCGCAGCGGCTGGTCAACGTGCCGGTCCCGGATCGGGACGCGGCGATGGAGTCGGTCGAGCTGCTGGAGGCCGCCGACGCCGAGAACGCCGCGCTGGCCGGACGCGGGCGGGTCCTCGTGCGTCCGTCGGGCACCGAGCAGCTCGTGCGGGTCATGGTCGAGGCGCCGACGGGCGACGAGGCCGACGCCGTGTGCGACCGCCTGGTCGCCCTCGTTCGCGCCCTGCCTTCCTAGACTTCAGGGCTCATGTGCGGAATCGTCGGGTACGTGGGGGCGCGCCCCGCGCAGGACATCATCCTCCAGGGTCTGCGCAAGCTCGAGTACCGCGGATATGACTCCGCCGGCATCTCGCTGATCGCCGACGGCGAGATCGACTCGATCCGCGCCGTCGGCAACCTCGACAACCTCGTCTCGGCCGTCGCCGAGGCCCGTGACGAGGACGGCGCGGTCGCCGTGGCCACCAAGCCGGCGACCACCGGCATCGGCCACACCCGCTGGGCGACCCACGGCAAGGTCAACCACGTCAACGCGCACCCGCACTACGACACCACCAACCACGTGCACGTGGTGGTCAACGGCATCGTCGAGAACTACGTCGCGCTGCGCCGCCGCCTGCAGGACCAGGGCGCGGTCTTCACCTCCGAGACCGACGCCGAGGTCATCGCCCACCTGGTGGCCTTCCACATGGCGACCGGCTCGTTGCTCGAGGCGGTCCAGGCCGCGTTCTCCGAGCTCGTCGGCCACTACGCGTTCGTCGCGATGGCCCTCGACGAGCCCGACGTGCTGGTGGGCGCCCGCAAGGAGTGCCCGCTGATCATCGGCCGGGGCGAGAACGAGGCGTTCCTGGCCTCCGCGGTCCCCGCCTTCCTCGAGCACACGCGCGACACGCAGCAGCTGCTCAACGGCGAGATCGTCGAGCTGCGCGCCGACGCCACGCGCGTGTTCGACGCCGAGGGCAACGAGATCGACCGCGAGGTCGAGCGGATCGACTGGGACGAGGAGACCGCCGAGAAGGCGGGCTACCCGACCTTCATGCTCAAGGAGATCCACGAGCAGGCCGACGCGATCGCCGAGACGGTCTATGACCGTGCGGCCGAGGGCGACCACATCGTCCTCGACGACGAGGGCGTGCTCAACGACGACCTCCTGCGCGGCATCGAGCGGCTCACGGTCGTCGCCTGCGGCACGAGCTACCACGCCGGGCTGATCGGGTCCTACGCCATCGAGGAGTGGGCGCAGATCCCCGTGACGATGGCCGTCGCCTCCGAGTTCCGCTACCGCCGGGCGATGGTGGGGCCGAAGGACCTCGTCATCGGCATCACCCAGTCGGGCGAGACCGCCGACACGCTGGCCGCCATGCGCCACGCCAGCGAGGCCGGCGCAACGGTCCTGGCCATCACCAACGTCATGGGCTCGCAGGCCACCAAGGACGCCGACGCCACGCTGTTCACGCGCGCCGGCCTCGAGGTGGGCGTGGCCGCCACCAAGACGTTCGTCACGCAGGTCGCGGTCATGTACCTGCTGGGCCTCAAGCTCGCGGAGCTGCGCGAGACGATGAAGCCCCACACGCTCATCCACGTCATCTCCGAGCTCAAGCGCCTGCCGCACTCGATCGACGAGATGCTCAGCAAGATCACGGATGAGGACGGCCTGCCGATCGGTGCCGTCGAGCTCGCCGCGGAGCGCCAGAAGGACGCCGAGTTCTTCCTCTACCTGGGCCGCCACATCGGGCTCGCGGTGGCGCTGGAGGGCGCGCTGAAGCTCAAGGAGATCTCCTACATCGCGACCGACGCCTACGCGGCCGGCGAGATGAAGCACGGCCCGATCGCGCTGCTGAGCGAGAAGACGCCGGTCGTCTGCGTCGTCACCGAGTCGCCCGTGCGCGACAAGATGATCTCCAACATGCAGGAGGTCGCCGCGCGCGGCGCCCACGTGATCGCCGTCGCCGCCGAGGGCGACACGGAGATCGAGCAGCACGCCGACGAGGTCATCTACGTGCCCGCCGTCGACTGGATGCTCCAGCCGCTGCTGGCCGTCATCCCGCTGCAGCTGCTGGCCCACTCGATCGCCACCAAGCGCGGCCTGAACGTCGACCAGCCGCGCAACCTCGCCAAGACCGTCACGGTCGAATAGCGCTGGCGAAACTTCGGCAAGTGCCTACCGTTGTAAGGGCGATGCTCCGGATCTCCCTCCTTGCCCTGCTGATCTTCGTGCCCACCGCCGCGGCGGTGACGCCGCGGTCACAGGCGATCCTGGAGAACCACCGGCACTACACCGGCGGCCACGACTGGCACGTCCAGGTCGAGGTCAACAAGGCCTCGAACAAGCTGGCCACGGTCGTCGCCTACGCGCAGGAGTGCAAGGAGACGGGCTTCGCCATCGGCGTGCCGCTCAAGCCCGACGGCAGCTTCACGGTCAGCAAGCCGCTGGCCGACGGCAACGGCTCGTTCACCGTCACGGGCAAGTTCGTCAACCCCAACCGCGCCAACGGCACGTGGGAGGTCGTCACGCCCGACTGCACGTTCGGCGGCGACTTCGCGGCACAGGACGCGACGGGGCACTTCCTGATCGGCAACCCGTACGACTACGCGCCCGACCGCATCAACGGCAAGACCTACGAGGCGCGGCACCTGCGCATCTTCCAGAAGCAGGTCGCGACCGCCGGCCGGCGCTTCCCGATGTCCCGGGCGCGCAAGCTCGGCTACGAGCTCGACAGCCCCAACTGCCCGGGCATGGTCCACGCCCGCAAGCACGGCACCGCCATGTGGGGTCCGCTGCTCGATCCGGAGCAGCCGCAGTCGCTCGTCTACTGGTGCGACGCCCAGCGCCACTGGACGCTCGCCGGGATGATGTTCCGCGCCAGCGGCCAGTCGCGGCCGCCGACGTACGACCGTCTCATCCAGTGGCACAAGCACGGCTCGACGAGGACTGCGACGTGGATGACGCACGTGTGGCTGGTGCGCGACCCGATCGAGGCCTTCGCCACCTGTGCGCCCTTCAACGCCTTCTCGTCGGCGGGCATGTTCAGCTACGTCGAGTACATCTCGGTCGCCGGCGACGCGCCGTGCGCTGACACCCCGGGCGTCTGACTGGTTGAATCGCCGTCGTGAGCGGCGGCATCGGGCTTGACCTGCTGGACATCGCGAGGCTCGAGCGCGCGCTGGAGCGCCGGCCGCGGCTGGCCGAGCGACTGTTCACCGACGCCGAGCGCGCCTACGCCGCGTCGCGCGCGCGGCCCGGCCAGCACCTCGCCGCGCGGTTCTGCGCGAAGGAGGCGGTGGCCAAGGCATTGGCGCTGGAGGCGTGGTCCCCGCGTGACGTCGAGGTCGTGCTCGCCAAGAGCGGCGCGCCGGAGATCGTGCTGCACGGCCCGTTGGCCGGCCGCGGGCCCGTGGCGGTCTCGCTGACCCACGAGGGAACGCTCGCCGCCGCCGTGGCGGTCTGCCCGTGACCTGGCTCGAGCCGCTGCCCGACGCGGAGATGATGCGCTCGGGCGACGCCTGGGCCATAGAGGAGCGCGGGATCCCGGGCCTCGAGCTGATGGAGCGCGCCGGTGCGGGGCTCGCGCGGGTCGTCGCGGAGGTGGCGCCGGCCGGGCCGATCGCGATCGTCTGCGGCAAGGGCAACAACGGCGGCGACGGCCTGGTGGCGGCACGGCTGCTGCGGGCGGACTTCCGCGACGTGCGCGTGCTGCTGCTCTCCGACGAGCTGTCGGGCGATCCGGCGGCCAACCTCGCGCGCCTGGAGGGCGATCACGAGCCGTTCGCGGCGCAGGGGCTGTTGGGGGCAGTGGTGATCGTCGACGCCGTGCTGGGCACCGGGTCCTCCGGCGAGGCCCGCGAGCCGGCGCTCGGGGCGATCGAGGCCATGAACGCGGCGGGCGTCCCGGTCGTGGCCGCCGACGTGCCCTCGGGCGTGGACGCTTCGACCGGAGAGGTGTCGGGCCCTGCCGTCTGCGCCGTGGCGACGGTGACGTTCGCCGCGGCCAAGCCCGGCCTGTGGATCGAACCGGGCAAGACGCGGACGGGCGCGGTGCACGTCATCGACATCGGGATCCCCGACGGCGCGCCCTACACGCCCGAGGTCTGGCTGATCGGCGCCGGCGTCCTCGGCGAGATCCCGCTGCGGCAGCGCAACTCGACGAAGTTCGACTCGGGCCACGTGCTGGTCTGCGGCGGCTCGCCGGGCCTGGGCGGTGCGCCGTGCCTGGCCGCCGAGGCGGCGATGCGCGCCGGCGCCGGCTACGTGACCGCCTGCGTTCCCGAGGCGCTGGTGCCCGTCGTCGACGCGCGCCTGCTCGAGGTCATGAGCGCGCCGCTGGACGCCGACGACGCGATCGAGCGCAGCGAGCGCGGCGGGGCGATGGTCGTGGGGCCGGGCATGGGCCGCCTGCCCGGCGCGGAGGAGCTCGCGCGCGAGCTGGCCCGGCGCGCGCCGGTGCCCCTGCTGCTCGACGCGGACGGCCTCAACGCCCACGCGGGGCGGCTGGAGGACCTGGCGGCCCGCCGCGCACCCACGGTCCTCACGCCCCACGAGGGCGAGCTGGGGCGGCTGCTGGGCGTCGACAGCGCCGACATCAAGGCCCGCCGGCTGCACCACGCCCGCGACGCCGCGCGGCGCTCGGGAGCGATCGTGGTCCTCAAGGGCGACGACACCCTGATCGCCGAGCCGTCCGGCCGCGTCGCCGTGAACCCGGGCGCCACTCCCGCGCTGGCCACCGCGGGCACCGGCGACGTCCTCTCGGGCGTGATCGGGGCACTCCTGGCCAAGGGCATGGACCCGTTCACCGCCGCCTGTGCCAGCGTCTTCCTGCACGCCCGCGCCGGACGGCTGGCCGCCGACCGCATCGGCGCCGAGGGCCTCGTCGCCTTCGACGTCATCGCGTCTCTACCCGCCGCGCGACCCTGTTAGGGGTCAGACCCGTCATGAAGGGTCTGACCCTTTATGTTGGCTCGCATGGAGAAGCCCGAGGTCACCATCCCCGCCGACACGCCGCCGAGCTATCAGCTCGAGCTCGAGGACATCGAGGTCGGTGACGGCGACGAGGCGGTGGCCGGCAAGATCGTCGAGGTCCACTACGTGGGCGTGTCGTGGAAGACGGGACAGCAGTTCGACGCGTCGTGGGACCGGGGCGACACCTTCAAGTTCGGCCTCGGGAAGGGGCAGGTCATCGCGGGCTGGGACCAGGGCGTCGCCGGCATGAAGGTCGGCGGCCGGCGCAAGATCACCATTCCGCCGGACCTCGCCTACGGCCAGCGCGGCGCCGGTGGCGTGATCGGGCCGGGGGAGACGCTCGTCTTCGTCGTCGACCTGGTCGGCGTGCGCTAGCGAACACGCTGCGGCCCGATACGCTGCCGACAATGGCCGCCACCGTCGCCGACATCATGGACGCACAGCCCGTCACCGTCGCGCCGGAGGCGACGGTCGAGGAGGTCGTGCGGACGCTCAAGACCCACGAGCTGCCCGGCGTGCCCGTCGTCAACGAGGGCGGGCGCTGCGTCGGGATCGTCACCGAGGCCGACCTCGTCCTCTCCGACGAGGAGGGCGACCTGCACATCCCGCACTACATCGAGCTGATGGGCGGGGTCGTGTTCCTCGAGCCGCTGCGGCGCTTCGAGGAGCGCCTGCGCAAGGCGGTGGCCGCCACGGCCGGCGAGATGATGACCGAGGACCCGGTGACCGTCGACGCCGACGCGTCGATCCGCGCCGCCGCCCGGGTCATCGCCGAGGAGGGCCACAACCGCCTGCCCGTCGTCGAGCACGGCCGCCTCGTCGGTGTCGTCACGCGCGTGGACGTGCTGCAGGCTCTCGCGCGCGAGGAGTAGGCGTGAGCGGCGAGCGGGCGCTGGCCAGGATCGACCTGGGGGCGATCACGCGCAACTGCGAGCGCCTGGCTCGCGAGCTGGCCCATCCCGCCATCCTCGGCGTCGTGGTCAAGGCGGACGGCTACGGGCACGGGGCGCGCGAGGCCGCGGCGGCCGCGCTGGCCGGCGGCGCGCAGCGGCTGTTCGTGGCCACCGCGCGCGAGGCGGCCGAGCTCGGCGACCAGCCCGTACCGGTGGCGATCCTCGGCGCCCTGTCTGCGGAGGAGACGTCGATCGCGCTCGCCGCCGGCGCGGAGATCACCGTCTGGACCCGCGAGATGGTCGAGACGCTGCCCGCCGGGACGGGCGTGCACGTCAAGCTCGACACGGGCCTGGGCCGGCTCGGCACGCGGGACCCCGGCCAGGCCACCGCGGTGGCCGAGGAGGCGGAGCGACTGGGCCTCGTCGTGGCCGGCCTGATGACGCACTTCGCCACCGCCGACGAGCCCGGCGACGAGTTCTTCGACGAGCAGCTCGACGCGTTCCGCGCCTGGATCGAACCCCTGCGCCGGCGCTTCCCCGATGCGCTCGTGCACGCGGCCAACAGCGCGGGGACCCTGCGCAACGGCGCCTGCCATTTCGACCTCGTGCGCTGCGGCGTGGCCATCTACGGGCTCGACCCCTTCCAGGAGCATCCCGCGGCGCGCGAGCTCGAGCCGGCCCTGACGCTGACGTCCTACGTCGGCGCGATCAAGGCCCTGGCTCCCGGTGAGAGCGTCGGTTACGGCCGGCGCTTCATTGCCGAGCACCCCACGACGATCGCCACCGTGCCGATCGGCTACGGGGACGGCTGGCGCCGCGGGCTGACCAACAACGCGGAGGTCGTCATCGGCGGCCGCCGGTTCCCGCTCGTCGGGACGGTGAGCATGGACAACATCACCATCGACGTGGGGGACGCCGAGGTCGCGGTGGGCGACGAGGTGACGCTGATCGGCGCCGGGATCAGCGCCGAGGAGGTGGCCCGGCGGCTGGACACGATCAACTACGAGGTGACCTGCGGGCTGACCGCGCGGGTCCGGCGGGTGCATGACTGACGCCGCGGCCCTCGCGCGCGACGCGCTGGCGGGGGAGACGGCATGGCTCGTCGGAGGCGCGCCCCGCGACCGGCGGCTGGGGCGCCCGATCACCGATCTCGACCTCGTGGTCGACGGCGACGTACGAGCCGCCGCCAAGCGCCTGGCCCGGGCGGCCGACGGCCCGATGTTCGAGCTGTCCGAGGAGTTCGGCGCGTGGCGCGTGATCGCCGGCGACCGATCCTGGGAGGCCGATCTCTCGCCGCTGCGCGGCGGTTCGCTGGAGGCCGACCTCGCGCTGCGCGACTTCGCCGCCAACGCGATCGCCGAGCCGCTGGACGGCGGCGAGCCGGTCGACCCGCACGGCGGCGCCGCCGACATCGCCGCGCGCACCCTGCGCATGGTCGCCCCCGGCGCGTTCGACGAGGACCCGCTGCGCGTGGTGCGCGCCGCCCGGCTGGCCGCCGAGCTCGACTTCACCGTCGATCCGGCCACCGCCGCCGCCGCGCGCGAGCGCGCGCCGCGGGCGGCCGGGGTTGCCCAGGAGCGCGTGTTCGCCGAGCTGCGGCGCCTGGTGGGCTCCGAGCATGCCCTGCGCGGTCTGGCGCTGCTCGACGAGGTCGGTGCCACCGCCGCGGTGCTGCCCGAGCTCGCGGCGCTGCGCGACCTCGAGCAGACGCGCTATCACCACCTCGACGCCCACGGCCACACCCTCGAGGTGCTCGAGCGGACGATCGAGCTCGAGCGCGATCCGGTCGCCTTGTTCGGCGCGGAGGTGGGCGAGCGGGTGGCGGACCTGCTCGCCGAGCCCCTGGCCGACGAGTTGACCCGGGGCGGCGCGCTGCGCTGGGGCGCGCTCCTGCACGACGCCGCCAAGCCGCAGACCCAGGTCGCGCTGCCGACCGGCGGGTTCGGCTTCCCCGGCCACGACTCCGCCGGCGCCGACCTGGCTCGCGAGGTCCTCGGGCGCCTGCGGGCCAGCGAGCGGCTGCGCGCCCACGTCGCGGCGCTCACCCGCCACCACCTGCGGCTCGGGTTCCTGGTCCACCAGCGCCCGCTGGGTCCGCGCGACGTCTACGGCTACCTCTCGAAGACCGGCGACGTGGCCGTCGACGTCTCGCTGCTGTCGGTGGCCGACCGGCTGGCGACCCGCGGGCGCAAGGCCGAGGAGGCCATCGCCAAGCACATGGACCTGGCCCGTGAGCTCCTGCCCCAGGCCTTCGACTGGCACGCCGGCGGGCGCCCCACGCCCCTGGTGCGCGGCGACGAGCTGGCCGCCGCGCTGGGCATCGCGCCCGGCCCGGAGATCGGCCGGCTGCTCGAGGCCCTGCGCGAGGCGCAGTTCGCCGGCGAGGTCGCCACGCGGGAAGAGGCGCTGGCACTCGCCCACCGGTTGTAGGGTCCGCGCCCCATGACTGACGACTGCATCTTCTGCAAGATCGTTGCGGGCGAGCTGCCGGCGACGAAGGTCTACGAGGACGAGCGCACCCTCGCGTTCATGGACATCGCTCCGTGGACCCGCGGGCACACGCTGGTGATCCCCAAGGCCCATTCCACCGACCTCGGCGAGATCGCGGCCGACGACCTCGCTGCCGTCGCGCTGACCGCCCAGAAGATCGCGGCGCTGCAGAAGGAGCGGCTCGGCGCGGAGGGCGTCAACGTCCTCAACGCCTACGGCGCAGCCGCCTGGCAGACCGTCTTCCACACCCACTTCCACGTCATCCCGCGCTACGCCGGCGACGGGATGCAGCCCCCCGCACGGCCCGGCGCCGGCGGAGGCGAGGACGAGATCAAGGCCGCCGGAGAGGAGCTTGCCGGATGAGCACGTCGTTTGGACCCTGGACCCTGGAGCAGGACGGGCCGCTGGCCGTCCTGACCGTCGACAACCCGCCGCTGAACCTGTTCGACGTCGCCACCGACGAGGGCATCCACGCGGCGGCCGACCATCTGACCGCCGACCCGCCGCGAGCGCTGTTGATCCGCGCCGCCGGCAAGGTCTGGACGGCGGGCGTCGACGTCAACCTGTTCGCCGAGCTGGTCGGCAACCCGGCGGGAGGGGCCGAGCTGTGGGAGCGCGGCTTCGAGCTGGCGCGCAAGATCGAGGATCTCCCGTGCCCGGTCATCTTCGCCGCGCACGGGCTGTGCCTGACCTGGGGGCTCGAGCTGGCCCTGACCTGCGACCTGCTGCTGGCCGCCGAGTCGGCGAAGTTCGGCCTGGTCGAGGCGCGCGTGGGGCTCACACCCTCGATGGGCGGTCCGCAGCGGATGGCCGAGCGGGCCGGACCCGCGCGGGCCAAGCAGTTCGTCATGACGGCCGACATCTACGACGCCGCGACCATGGAGTCGTGGGGCGTCGTCACGCAGGTGTTCGGCGACGACGAGTTCGAGGAGCGCTCGCGCGCGCTCGCCCTCCGGCTCGCCGAGGGCCCGACGAAGGCTCACGCGGCGACCAAGGCGATCGTGCGCGCCCAGAAGGAGGGCGGAGCCCGGTCGGCCGACGCGATCGTCCCGGCGGAGTCCGGCGCGCTGTTCGCCACCGAGGACCTCAAGAACGCCGTCGCCTCGTTCCTGACCGACGGCCCCGGCAAGTTCACCGGGTACGAGGGCCGCTAGATCCCGATCACGCGTCGATGCCGACGCGCGAGAGCGAGCGCAGGGCCAGGGCGCCGAGGACCAGGATCATCCCGGCCATCGCGACGAACGCCGGCCAGGTGTCGGCCCAGGTGACCGCCCCGACGAAGCCCTGACGCGTGCCCTCCAGGACGTGGGTGACCGGGTTGATGTCCGAGATCGTCTGCAGCCAGCCGGCGAGCAGCTGGTGGGGCGCGTAGGACGTCGTGAAGAGCACCGCGACGAAGTTGCCCATCTGCATCAGCGGCGCGGCCTGCTGGGTGCGGAACTTCAGCGCCACGATCGTCGCGAAGCAGGCCATCGCCGCAGCCATCGACATCAGCAGCGCGTAGGCGATCAGCAGCCCGTCGAAGCCGGGCCAGTGCACGCCGATGGAGAAGCCGACGATCAGCAGGAACGTCGCGGGCAGCAGGGCACGCAGTGACGCGGACAGGACCACGCCGGCCAGCAGCGTCGGCCGGCTGACGGGCGCGACGAGCAGCCGGTCGAACCAGCCCTGCTCGATGTCGCGGGCGAGGTTGACGCCCGTGGCCGCCCCGGTGAAGCCCGCGCCCTGCAGCAGGCCGACGGGCACGATGAACGACGTGAAGTCGTCGGTGCCGAAGCCGGGCAGCTGGGTGGCCTTGCTGAAGACCGCGGTCAGGCCGAGCATGAAGATCGTCGGCGCTAGTACGCCCGGCAGCGCCCCGGTCGGCGTCCGCAGGATCTCGTTGAGCGCGCGCCGCGTCAGCGCCCGGATGGTGCGCAGGCCGTGGCTCATGCGTTGCGCAGCCTTCCGCGCAGGGCCAGCAGCGCCATCCCGACGGCGAACGCGGCGAGGCCGGCGCCCGCGAACAGCCCGTCGAGGACCGCGGTCGACGTCGCCGAGTCGATGATCGGGGCGCGCATGCCGTCGGCGATGTAGCTGAGCGGGTTGTACCGCGCGAACGTGTCGATCGGCGAGGCCAGCAGCGCGCGCGGGAAGAACGCCGAGGACAGGAAGAGGATGACGAAGACCAGCGGGAAGATCCCCTGCAGCGTGGAGGCGTTGCCGGCCCGCAGGGCGATCGCCACGCCGATGGCGGCGAAGGCGATGGCCGCGACGAGGCCCAGGCCGAACGTCACCAGCACGCCGAGGAACCCGCCCTCGATGCTGGCGCCGAAGATCAGCCCCAGCGCGAGGAAGTAGCCGACCTGGAACATGGCGATAGCGGCGGCGGCGATCAGCCGGCCGATGACGATCGAGACCCGCGAGATGGGGGAGACCGCGAGCCGGTCGAAGAACCCCAGCTCGAGGTCGAGCGCGGACGCGATGCCCTGCGTGATCCCGCCGAGCAGCAGGGACTGCGTCATCGCCGCGGCGAGCTGGAAGTCGAGGAACCCGTTGACCTTGGGGAAGCCCTGCAGGCCGGTGGTGCGATGCAGCCCGCCGACGTTGACGGCCAGGAACAGCGACGGGAACATCACCAGCGGCAGCAGGAACTGCGGCCGGCGCAGCGCGTTGCGCGTCGCCCGGCGGCCCAGCGCCCAGCTGACGCGGAGCAGCTCGCTCACGCGGTTTCCGCGCCCTCGAGGTGCCGGCCGGTCTTCTCGATGAACACGTCGTCGAGCGTCGGCTCGTTGAGCTCGAGCGACTCCACGAGGAAGCCGGCGTCGTCGAGCGCGCGGACGACCAGCGCGATGTCGGCCGCGCCGTGCTTGACCAGGAGCGACAGGTGCGTCCCCTCCGCGGCAGGACGGTCGTCGCCGAACGAGGAGAGGACCTGGCGCGCGCGGTCGAGGTCGTCGGCGCCGCCGGCCAGCGTGATGTCGAGGTGCGGCAGGCCGACCTCGGCCTTCAGCGCCGCGGGCGTGCCCTCGGCGACGATCTTGCCGGCGCTGATGATCCCCACGCGGTCGGCCAGCTGATCGGCCTCCTCGAGGTACTGCGTGGTCAAAAAGACGGTCGTGCCGTCGGCCTTCAGCCGCCGGACCTCGTCCCACAGCGTCACGCGCGACACGGGATCCAGGCCGGTGGTCGGCTCGTCGAGGAACAGGACCTCCGGCGCGTGGATGAGCGACATGGCCAGGTCCAGGCGCCGGCGCATGCCGCCCGAGTAGGTCCCGACGCGGCGGTCCTGCGCCTGGGCGAGCCCGACGCGCTCGATGAGGTCCTGGGCCCGGCCGCGGACCTCGCGCGGCGCGATGCCGTGCAGCGTGGCCTGCAGCTCCATGAGCTCCTTGCCCGTCATCAGCATGTCCAGCGCCGCCTCCTGCAGGGCCACCCCGATCCGCTTGCGGACCTCGCCCGGCCGGTCGGCCACATCGAAGCCGGCGACCCGCGCGTGGCCTCCGGTGGGGCGCAGCAGCGTGACGAGCATGCGGACTGTCGTGGTCTTGCCGGCGCCGTTGGGACCGAGGAATCCGTAGACCTCGCCGGCCGCCACCTCCAGGTCGATGCCGTCGACGGCCTTGAGGCCGCCACCCTTGGCGCCGAACGTGCGCTCCAGTCCTTCGACCTCGATCGTCGCCATGAGGACCGACCATACTTGCGCAAGCAACCTTTCGCACAGCAACCATGGCGCTCGTGTCGTGTTAGATGGTCCTTGATGACACGCTTTTCTGCCGTTCTGGCCGCCACGACCGCCCTCGCGCTGCTTCCTGCCGCGGCGGGGGCCAAGATCATCGAGATCGGCGAGACGCCGACTCAAGCAGTGCCCTCGTGCCCGACCTCACCGTGCTTCGCGGTGAACCGCACGACGGGCTACCAGGCCAAGGTGGGCACCAACCGCGGGCTGATGACCGTGCCCGCCAACGGGCGCATCGTCGCCTGGACGATCGGCCTGTCGAAGCCCAACACCGCGCAGGTCAAGTACTTCTCGACCAAGCTCGGCGGCCCGGCCCAGGCCCAGATCACCGTGCTGAAGGCCGGCAAGTACCTCAACGACACCGTCAAGGCGCAGGGCCCGCTGGTGGCGCTGGCGCCCTACTTCGGCAGCTTCGCGCAGTTCCCGCTGGCCACGGCCATCCCGGTGCTCAAGGGCGACGTCATCGCGTTGACCGTTCCCACGTGGGCGCCGGCGCTGCAGGTCGGCCTGGGCGGCGACACCAGCTGGCGCGCCTCGCGCTCGAAGAACAAGTGCAAGGACGACCCGGACAAGCCGGCTCCGCAGAACGCCCAGCTCAACGTGGGCGACAAGCAGCAGTACTTCTGCCTGTACCGCACCGCACGCCTCGTCTACTCCGCGACGCTCGTGACGTACGCGAAGAAGACGGTCAAGGCGCCGGCCAAGAAGAGCACGCGCGACTCGCGTTAGCGAGATGCGCGGCGGCCGGAGGCCGATCCGCGCACGAGCATCCGATGCGGGGGCCGGATGCCCCCGCCGGATAGCTAGTCGCGCCGTACCCGGCGCCCTGGTTAACAGGCGCCGGGGTTCTCGGCGCAGAACTGGTTGAAGTCGGCCCCGCCGGAGTCGGTGCTCGGCGTGGTCGTCGCCGGCGGCGTCGTGGCCGTCGGCGTCACGGTGCCGCCCGTGTTCGACGGGGTGGTCGCCGTGGGGGTGGGCGTCGGGGTGGCGGTGGCGCCGCCCGTCGAGGACGACGTCGAGGGCGTCGTGGTCGTCGCCGTCGTGGTGGTCGACGTCGTGCTCGTGGTGGCGGTCGACGCGTCGGGCGTGGTCGTCCCGCCGGACGGTGGGGCGGTCAGCGCCGGGGTGGTCTTCGGCACGTTGTAGGCGACGCTGCCCCCGCCGCAGCCGGCGGCGATCCCGGTCAGCGCGGCGAGCGTGAGCAGCACGGCATGGCGCAAGCGCATGCCCGGAAGGGTAGACCCCGAGGCGGCTAGTTCGTGAGCGGCGCCATGCGGCGGCCGCAGGTGGGGCAGTCGTTGAGGTCCTTCTGGGCGAGCTGGTCGCACCAGGAGCAGAATCGCAGGTTCTCCACGGCCCAAGGGAGCTTCGACGGCGACGGCTCGAGCGGGACGACCATCCCGAGGAACTGCAGCTCCTCGCCGGTCTCGCGGTCGCGGTAGATACGGTCCGGCTCAGCCTCGATGATGATCTCTCGACCCGTCGAGGGGGTTCTCATGCGGTAACGCTGGAGGGCCATGCGGCCGAGAACTCTATCCCAAGACCATGCGCATCCTGATCTTCCACGGCTACCTGCTCCGGGGCACCGGTTCGAACGTGTACAACGCCCGGCTCGCGGCCGCGCTGGCAAGGCTCGGGCACGACGTCCACGTGGTCTGCCAGGACCGCGATCCGGTCGCCGCGGGAATGGACCTGCCGGGCGTGACGATCCACAATCCCGACATCGGGCCGATCCTGCCGGTCTACGTCCACGACCACTACGACGGCTTCGAGGCCAAGACGTTCATGGACTGCAGCGACGAGGAGATCGCGCGGTACGTGGAGGCCAACGTCACCGCGGTCCGGGCGGTGGCCGACGCACATCCACCCGATGTCGCGCTGGCCAACCACGCGGTCATGGGCCCGGCGATCGTCGCTCGCGCGCTCGGCGGCCGCGTCCCGTACGCGGTCAAGATCCACGGCAGCGCGCTCGAGTACGTCGTCAAGGTCGATCCGGCGCGCTTCGCGCCCTACGCCCGCGAGGGCCTCGAGGGCGCCAACGGGGTCCTGGTGGGCTCGCTGCACACCGCCGAGTCGCTGTGGGCCGCCCTGGAGGGCATGGACCTGCCGGCCAAGACCCGGCTGGGCCCGCCGGGCGTCGACGTCGAGGAGTTCAGCCCGCGCCCGCACGTCGAGGCGGTCGAGCGCCTCGGCGCGCTCGCCCGGCGCCTGCAGGAGATGCCGCACAGCGAGGAGTCCGGCTCGTTCGCGCGCGACGAGGCCGCCGCGGGCCGCGCGCTCGCCTCGCTCGATCCCGAGAACGACCGTCTGGTGACCTTCGTCGGCAAGCTGATCGTCTCCAAGGGTGTCGACCTGCTGGCGGCCGCGTGGCCGCTGGTCCTCGAGCGGGTCCCGGACGCCCACCTGGTCGTGGTCGGCTTCGGCGCGTTCCGCACGGGGTTCGAGGGTCTCCTGGACGCGCTGGCCCGCGGCGACCTCGACGCGGTCCGCAAGCTGGCCGCCCAGGGCCGAGCGGCCGAGGGCGGCCCGCAGGGGCGTCTGGAGATGCTCTCGGCGTTCCTGGACTCCCTCGAGGACCCCGAGTCCTACCTCGCGGCCGCGGCGCGGCTGCCGGAGCGGGTCACGATCGTCGGGCGCCTCGACCACGGCGAGCTGGCTGAGCTGCTGCCGCTGTGCGAGGCGCAGGTCGTCTCGAGCACCTTCCCCGAGGCGTTCGGCATGGTCGCCGCCGAAGCGGCGGCCTGCGGCGTCCTGCCGGTCAGCGCCGCGCACTCCGGCCTGGCCGAGGTCACGCGGGTCCTGGCCGACGCGGTTCCGCAGCAGGCGCGCGAGCTGCTGGCGTTCGACCTCGGACCGGACGCCGTCCGCGACCTGGCGGCGCGGCTGATCGGCTGGCTGGAGGCTGACGAGGCGCTGCGCGGCGCCACACGCGACGCGCTCGTGGCCACCGCGCGCGACCGCTGGTCGTGGGAGGGCGTCGCTCAGGGCGTGCTGGCGGCGGCGCAGGGGGATCTGGAAGGCCTCGCGCCGCCTACGTGATCGATAATGTTCCGCGCCGCATGACCTTCGCTGCTCGTATTCCCCTGCTCGCCGCCGGTGCCGCGGCCGTCCTGGCCTTCGCGGGCTGCTCGACCAACGAGAGCACCGGCGACGCCGATCTCGTGGCGGGCAAGCAGATGTTCGTCCAGAAGTGCGGGTCCTGCCACGTGCTCAACCGCGCCGGGACGAAGGGCAACGTCGGGCCCAACCTCGACAACGCGTTCGCCAACCCCGTCGCCGAGGGCTTCGGCGAGAGCGCGATCCGCGGCATGGTCCGCGAGCAGATCGACCTCGTGCGCAAGGGCAGCCAGATGCCCGCCGACCTCGTGCGCGGCGACGACCTCCGCGACGTCGCGGCCTACGTCGCCCAGTCGGTGGCCAAGCCCGGCAAGGACGAGGGCCTGCTGGCCACCGCCGTCAAGCCCGCCGGCTCCGACAAGCCCGCGGCCGCCGAGAACGGCAAGCTGACCATCCCGGCCGATCCCAACGGCCAGCTCGCGTTCGTCAACGCCGCGGCCACGGCACCCGCCGGCCAGATCCAGATCGTCATGCCCAACGAGTCCGGCGTGCAGCACAACATCGCCATCGAGGGCAAGGGCCAGGGTGAGATCGTCGACAAGGGCGAATCCACCTTCACCGCCCAGTTCGAGCCCGGCGTCTACACCTACATCTGCGAGGTCGAGGGTCACGCCGCGGCCGGCATGAAGGGCAAGCTCACCGTCAAGTAGTGGTCGCGGCGCCGCGCCGCGCGGCGCCGGTGGCCGGGCGGGCGGGGGCACTCGATCCTCGCTCCCTTCGCGTGGCGACGCGCTCCGCGCGTGCCGACTGCT
>JBJMLA010000122.1:0-2373 GCA_045805505.1 Solirubrobacteraceae bacterium | reverse complement strand
GCGCGCGCTGAAGCCGATGCTCCGGGCAAGGTCCGGCCGCATCGTCAACATCAGCTCGGTGGTGGGCTTGCGCGCCAACCCGGGTCAGGCCAACTACGCCGCCGCGAAGGCGGGCCTGATCGCGCTCACCCGCACGGCGGCCGTGGAGGTCGCGCGCCGCGGCGTGACGGTCAATGCAGTCGCCCCGGGCTGGATCGACACCGACATGACGGCAGGCGTTTCGACCGAGCTGCTGTCGGCGGTCCCGGCCCGGCGGGCCGGGACCCCGGAGGAGGTGGCGGCGTGCGTACGCTTTCTCGTCTCCGACGAGGCCAGCTACGTGACGGGGGCGGTTCTGTCCGTCGACGGTGGCCTGGGCGCGTGAGACGGCGCCCCGCTACAGACCAACTGAAAGGAGCAACAACATGTCAACCGTAACCACAGAGCAGGTCCAGGAGCGAGTTGTCGAGGCCCTCGCCAGCTTCGGCCCCGATGAGAGCCAGATCAAGCGCGAGGCGACCTTCGAGGAGCTCGACATCGACTCGCTCGACCTCGTCGAGCTGGCGCAGATCGTCGAGGACGACTACGGCGTGGTCCTCAAGGGCGAGGACATGAAGGAGCTGAAGACGGTCGGTGACGCGATCGACCTGATCGTCTCCAGAGCTGCGTAGGGATGAAGCGCCGGGTAGTCATCACCGGGATCGGTGCGGTCACGCCGCTTGGCGTCGGCGCGCGGGCGCTCCACGAGCGCTGGGCGCAGGGCATCTGCGGGATCGAGGAAGGCGCCGGCGCATGCCGTGAGTTCGCGCCGGCCGAATACCTGTCCGTGAAGGAGGCCCGGCGCCTCGATCGCTTCGCCCAGTTCGCGGTCGTCGCCTCCGACGAGGCGCTGGCGCAGGCCGGGTGGAGCGAGGAGCTGCCGTACGACCCGTTCCGCATCGGCTGCGTCGTGGCGACCGGAATCGGCGGCATCGCCACGGTCGAGGCAAACCACGACGTGATGCGGGAGCGGGGAGCGAGCCGCGTTTCCCCGCTCGGCGTCCCGCAGTACATGCCGAACGCCGGAGTTGCCGCCGTGGCCATGCGCCACGGCCTGCGCGGGCAGATGTACGGCGTCGTCTCCGCCTGCTCCGGCGGGGCGCACGCGCTCGGATCGGCGCTGCGGATGATCCAGTACGGCGACGCCGACGCGGCCGTCGCCGGAGGGGCCGAGGCCACCCTCACCGAGTTCGGCTTCGCGTGCTTCAACGCGATGCAGGCGCTGTCGCCCAGCGGGATCTCGCGGCCGTTCGACGCGCGCCGTGACGGGTTCGTGATGGGCGAGGGCGCCGGCATCGTCGTGCTGGAGGAGGAGTCGGCGGCACGCGCACGGGGAGCGACGATTCTCGCCGAGCTCGCCGGTTACGGCTCGACCTCGGACGCGTTCCACCTGACCGCGCCGGAACCCGAGGGCATTCCGGCGGCTCACGCGATCGAGCTGGCGCTGGCCGATGCGGGAGTCACGCCCGACGACATCGCCTACGTCAACGCCCACGGCACCTCGACGCAACTCAACGACGCAGCCGAGACGAGGGCGCTGAAGCGCGCGCTCGGAGACGAGCGGGCCAAGCAGATCCCGGTGTCGTCGACCAAGTCTGCCATCGGCCACCTGCTCGGCGCAGCGGGTGCAGTCGAGGCTGTCGCCACCGCGCAGATCCTGGAGACGCGGGTGATCCCGCCGACGCTGGGCTATGAGGTGCCGGACCCTGAGCTCGACCTCGACTACGTGCCCGGTGAGGCACGTCCGCTGCTGGCGACCAACGGCGGCCCGCCGACGGCCATCTCCAACTCGTTCGCCTTCGGTGGGCACAACGTCACCCTCGTCCTGAAAGGAGCTGAGCGATGAGCGCGACCGCACTGAGGGACCCCGTCGAGCGGCTGGCTCCGCTCGAGCGACTCGAGGCGCTCTGCGATCCGGGCAGCGTGCAGGTGCTGCGCTCCCGGGTCACCTCGCCGAAGCTCGGTGCGCGAGCCGTCGCGGGCGACGGCGTCGTCGGAGCGACGGGCAGCGTCCACGGCCGGCCGATCGCCTGCTACTCCCAGGATGGGGCCTATCTCGGTGGATCGCTCGGTGAGCGTCACGCCGACACGATCGTCCGCGTGCTCGAGCTCGCCGGGCGAGCCCGGATCCCGGTCGTCGCCTTCGTCGAGTCGGGCGGGGCGCGGATGCAGGAGGGCACGGCGGCGCTCGGCGGCTACGGGCGCATCTTCCGGCAGACCGTGGCCCTGACCGGCGTCGTGCCGCAGATCTCGGTCGTCTCCGGCGCGTCGGCGGGCGGTGGCGCCTATTCGCCCGCGCTCACCGATCTGATCGTGATGACCGAGGACGCCGCGATGTTCCTCACCGGCCCCGGC
>JBJMLA010000121.1:0-80755 GCA_045805505.1 Solirubrobacteraceae bacterium | reverse complement strand
TACACGCAGCCCGAGATGTACTCGATCATCAAGGGCAAGAAGCGCGTCGCCGAGCTGTACTCCGAGCGGCTCGTCGAGCAGGGCGTCATCTCGCGCGAGGAGGTCGAGGCCCAGCAGCAGCAGATCTGGGATGAACTCACGCGCCTGCACCAGGAGCTCAAGGCCAAGATCAAGGCGGCTGACGAGGCCGGCCAGGTCGAGCAGAAGACCGGCGAGTACCAGCTCGACCGCTCGCCCTCCCCGGAGGTCAAGACCGCGGTCGGCGTCGACCGCCTCACCTCGCTCAACGAGGAGCTGCTGCAGGTCCCCGAGGGCTTCACGATCCACCCCAAGCTCGTCAAGCAGCTCGAGCGCCGGCGCGACGCGCTCGGCCCCGACGGCGGCATCGACTGGGCCCACGCCGAGTCGCTGGCCTTCGCCTCGCTGCTGACCGAGGGCACGCCGATCCGCCTGACCGGCCAGGACGCCGAGCGCGGGACGTTCTCCCAGCGCCATCTCGTCTACCACGACGCGAAGACCGGGCAGACCGTCTCGCCGATCCAGAACCTGCCGGGCGCGCTCGCGCCGATGGAGCTGCACAACTCGCCGCTGTCGGAGATCGCGTGCCTGGGCTTCGAGTACGGCTACAGCGCCGAGGCGCCCGAGACGCTGGTCATCTGGGAGGCCCAGTTCGGCGACTTCGTCAACTCCGCCCAGGTCATCATCGACCAGTTCATCATCAGCGGCCTGGCCAAGTGGGGCCAGTCCTCGCGGCTGACGCTGCTGCTCCCGCACGGCTACGAGGGCTCGGGTCCCGAGCACTCGTCGGGCCGTCTCGAGCGCTGGCTGCAGCTCGCCGCCGAGGGCAACATCCGCGTCGCCAACCTCACGACGCCGGCCCAGTACTTCCACCTGCTGCGCCGCCAGGCGCGCGTCGCCAAGCAGCGTCCGCTGTTCGTCATGACGCCCAAGTCGCTGCTGCGCCTGCCGCAGGCGACCAACCGCGTCGAGCACCTCTCCGACACGCAGTTCTTCCCCGTGCTCGGTGAGCCGCGGGTCGTCGAGGACAAGGTCGAGCGCCTCATCCTCTGCACGGGCAAGATCTACTACGACCTCGTCGGGCATCCGAAGCGCGAGGGCGAGGAGCGCGTGGCCGTCGGCCGCGTCGAGCTGCTCTACCCCTTCCCGGAGGCGCAGGTCCTCGAGCTCGTCCAGCAGTACCCGAACCTCCGCGAGGTCGTCTGGGTCCAGGAGGAGCCGCGCAACATGGGCGCCCGCGCGCACATGAGCCCGCGCCTGATGCAGATCCTTCCCGAGCACCTGGCCTTCGGCTACATCGGCCGGCCCGAGCGCGCGTCGCCGGGCGAGGGCTACCCGGCCGCCCACGTCATGGAGCAGAGCCGGATCGTCAGCACCGCGCTGGACCTCGACGTGCCGGTCACGCTGTACCCGCGCAAGACGCCGGGCGAGCGCTAGCCACCCGACCCCCCGCGGCGTCGAGTGGACAGTTGACGGGCCCTGAGCCCGTCAAGTGTCCACTCGATGGTCTGCGGGCGCGTCGTCGTCGCCTAGGTCTGCGGCGGCGTCAGCCCGAGCGCCTCGGAGACCGCGGGCGCGCTCGGCGCGATGACCTCGGACAGCCGCGGCAGCAGCTCGGCCCAGCCCGGCTGCTGCTCGATCGCGCGGCGGACCTGCTCGAGGCCGGCCTCCGGCTGGCCGGCCTGGAACGCCGACATCCCGGACCAGAAGAGGAGCTCGTGGTTGTCGGGCGCGAGGCCGGCGGCCTGGCGGAACTTCTCCCCGGCCTCGTCGAGGCGGCCCTCGCTGACGAGGTCGTCGCCCTCGGTGGCCAGCGCGTAGGCCCCGTGCACGTCGAGCAGCCGGCGCATGTCCTCCAGCGGCTCCGGGGCGTCCTCGACGCGCAGGTCGACCGTCCGGCGCCACGGCTCGCCCTGAGCCGGAGCGACGGTGATCGAGCACGACTGGCGGCCGCGGATGTCGCCGCCGGCCGCCTCCGCCGCGTCGAGTGCGGCGAGCAGCCGGTGGGCCAGCGAGCCGGAGGCCTGCGGGAACGCTTCGGCCATCGCGCCCCAGACACGCTCGGAGGCCATGATGTTGGCCTGGCAGGTGAAGCCGTCGCCCACGACGTCGCCGGCGTGGTCCATGCAGCTCTCGCCGGTGTGGGCGGCGACCCGGCCGTCGGCGGCCACCACCGCGATCTGGCGGAACGCGGCGTGCTCGTCGCCGGCCAGCTCGGCGGCCAGCGCTTCGGCGGGCGCCTCGCCGGCCTCGAGGCGGTCAAGGATCCTCACGCCGGTCGCGGGATCGGGCACCGACTGCACGGCGACGGCGCCCACCCCGGCGCGCGTCCACGGCACGACCGACCCGACGGAGAACCAGTGGGACTGCACGGCGACGCCCATCTCACCGGTGGCCGGGTCGTGCGCGACGATCGAGTAGGTGCCGGAGCGAAGCATGGTTCCCACGCTATCCGCAGCGGGTAGGGATCAACCGTGGCGGGGATCCTCGACACCGGCACGGCGCGCCCGTTCGACGAGACGCAGACCCACGGTCCGGCGTACCGCTCGCTGCTGCGCCAGCTCGACGCCGCCGACCTCGGGGAGCTCGCAGAGGACGTCCAGGACGACCTCGACGCCTCGGGTTGCGGCTTCGGCGCGGACGCGCGCTTCGTCATCGATCCGGTCCCGCGCGTCATCGACGGTGCCGAGTGGGAGCCGCTCGCCGCCGGCCTGCGCCAGCGCGCCGACGCCCTCGAGCGTTTCACGGCCGACGTCTACGGCGCGCAGGAGATCATCGAAGCCGGCGTCGTGCCGCGGCGGGTGCTCGATGACTGCGCCCACTACGAGCCGCGCCTGCGCGGCCTTCCCGTCCGCCGCTGGATCACCGTCGCCGGACTCGACCTCGTCCGCGGAGCCGACGGCCGCTTCGCCGTCCTCGAGGACAACACCCGGACCCCGTCCGGGCTCGCCTACCTGCTGGCCGCTCGCGAGGCCGTGTCGCGCCGCGTGATGATCCCGGCCGGTGCCCGGCTGCGCGACGTGCGCGGGCTGGTCGGGGTGGTCCGCGATGCGCTGCTCGCCGCGGCGCCCGAGGAGATCGCCAACCCGCATGCGATCCTGCTTACCGACGGCCCCGCCAACGCCGCTCACTGGGAGCACGTGACGCTCGGCGAGGACGTCGGGCTCGACGCCGTCACCGCCGATCAGCTGGTGTGCGCCGGCGATCGCCTGTGGGTCCGCGAGCCGCACGGCCGCCGTCGCGTCGACGTCGTCTACCGCCGTACCGACCAGGAGCGCCTCTACGCCGCCGACGGCTCACCGACCTGGCTGAGCGAGCTGCTCGAGGCGCCGCTGCGCGCCGGGCACCTCGCAGTCGTCAACGCGTTCGGCGCCGGCGTCGCCGACGACAAGCTCGTCCACGCCTACGTGGAGCAGATGGTCCGCTTCTATCTGGGCGAAGAGCCACAGTTGCCCAGCGTGCGCACATACGACCTGTCCGACGACGCGACGCTGGCCGAGGTGCTCGAGCGACTCGACCAGATCGTCATCAAGCCGCGCGCCGGCCACGGGGGCCGGGGTGTCGTCATCGGCCCGCACGCCACCCCCGCCGAGCTCGCCGCGGTGCGCGAGCTCGTCGTCGCGGCGCCCGCGGACTTCGTCGCCCAGGACACGGTGCTGCTCTCCGAGCACCCGACGGTCGCCGACGGCGAGCTCGCCCCGCGCCACGTCGACCTGCGGCCGTTCGTCATCTCCGGCAGCCGCCGCCACGTCGTGCCCGGCGGGCTGACGCGCGTCGCGCTCGAAGAGGGCGAGATGATCGTCAACTCCTCGCGCAACGGCGGGGCGAAGGACACATGGGTCCTGGATTGAGCACGCTCGACGGCCGTCCGCCGCTCATCGGCATCACGACCTCCGAGCTGCGCCGGCAGGACCAGAACCCGCCGATCAAGGACTCCGAGCCGCCCATGGAGGAGCTCGCGCTCGGCTTGAGCTACCCCTCCGCGGTCGTCCAGGCGGGCGGCCTGCCGATGGTCATCCCGCCCGTGCCGGCCATCGGCGTGGGCGCCATCTGCGAGCGCGTCGACGCGATCGTCTTCTCCGGCGGCCCCGACATCCACCCGACCGCCTACGGGCAGGAGCCCGACCCCGAGCTCGGGCCCACCTGGCCCGAGCTCGACGTCTACGAGCTGATGCTGTGCCGCGCGGCGATCGCGTCGCGCAAGCCGGTGCTCGGCATCTGCCGCGGGTTGCAGCTCATCAACGTCGCCTGTGGCGGCACGCTGCACCAGCACGTGCCCGACGTGTTCGGCGACGCGATCGAGCACCGCTCGCCCCTCAAGGGCGTCAAGGCCGCGCACGACGTCGAGATCAGCGGCGACACGGCGCTCGATCGGATCGCCGGCCGCGACAGCCTCTGGGTCAACTCGTTCCACCACCAGGCGATCGATCGCCTGGGCGACGGGCTGCGGGCGACCGCGTTCGCCTCCGACGGGGTGATCGAGGGCATCGAGGGCACCGGCGATTCGTTCGTGCTCGGCGTGCCGTGGCACCTGGAGAGCCTGACGGGCACCGAGCCGCGCCACGCGGCGCTGCTCGCCGCGCTGATCCAGGCGGCCGAGGAACGGCGCGGCGACCGCCGCCGCATCGTCACGTAGTCCATGTGCGGCTTCGCCGGAGAGATCGCCCCCGAGGGGAGGCGGCCCGACATGGGCGCGCTGGAGCGGGCCGGTGCGGTGCTCTCGCCGCGCGGGCCCGACGGCAGCGGGCGCTGGGCCGAGGGCCGCATCGGCCTGAGCCACCGGCGCCTGAGCATCATCGACCTGTCCGAGGGCGGCGCGCAGCCCATGGTCCGCGACGACCTCGCGATCGTCTTCAACGGCTGCATCTACAACCACCACGAGCTGCGCGCCGAGCTGCGCGAGCTCGGCCAGCCGATGTCGACGACCTCCGACACCGAGGTGATCCTCGCCGCCTACCGGCAGTGGGGGCCGCGCGACTTCCTCGACCACCTCGTCGGCATGTTCGCCTTCGCGATCGTCGAGCGTGCCAGCGGCCGCGTGCTGCTGGGCCGCGACCGCCTGGGCATCAAGCCGCTCTACCTCGCCGAGGTCGGCGGCGCGCTGCGCTTCGCGTCCACCCTGCCCGCGCTGCTGGCCGGCGGCGGGATCGACACCGCGCTCGACCCGGTCGCGCTGCAGCGGTACATGAGCTTTCACTCGGTCGTCCCCGCGCCGCGCACGCTGCTGGCAGGCGTGCGCCGCCTGCCGCCGGCGAGCACGCTGACCATCGAGCCCGACGGCTCGCGCCACGAGCACCGCTGGTGGGGCCCGCCCTACGAGCGCCGGCCCGAGCACGAGGGCTGGAGCTTCGAGGACTGGAGCGAGGCGGTGCTCGACCGCCTGCGGATCGGCGTCCGGCGGCGGATGGTCGCCGACGTGCCCGTGGGCGTCCTGCTGTCGGGCGGCCTGGACTCGTCGATGATCGTGGCGATCCTCGCCGAGCAGGGCCAGAAGGACCTCGCCACCTACTCGATCGGCTTCCCCGACGCCAACGGCCGCGAGGGCAACGAGTTCTTCTACTCCGACCTGATGGCCGAGCGCTTCGGCACCAGGCACCACCAGATCGCGCTCGAGGAGCACGAGGTCGTCGAGGCGCTGCGCGGCGCCATCGGCGCCATGAGCGAGCCGATGGTCTCCCATGACGTCGTCGCCTTCTACCTGCTCTCGCGGGAGGTGGCCAAGGACATCAAGGTCGTGCAGTCAGGCCAGGGCGCCGACGAGGTCTTCGCGGGCTACTCGTGGTACCCGCCGCTGCGCGACGCCTCCGGGCTCGGCGACGACGTCTATGCGAGCGAGTTCATCGACACCGCCCACGGGCAGCGCGACGAGGAGCTGACCGCGCCGTGGCACCTCGACGAGGACGTCGCGATGGCCTTCGTCCGCGAGCACTTCTCGCGCCCGCACGCCGACACGCCGCTGGATCGGGCGCTGCGCCTCGACACCGAGGTGATGCTCGTCGACGATCCCGTCAAGCGCGTCGACAACATGACGATGGCCTGGGGCCTCGAGGCCCGTGTGCCGTTCCTCGACCACGAGCTCGTCGAGCTCGCCGCCGCCTGCCCGCCGGAGCACAAGCTCGCGCTCGGCGGCAAGGGCGTGCTCAAGCAGGCCGCGCGCGGCCTGGTACCCGACGAGGTCATCGACCGCGAGAAGGGCTACTTCCCCGTCCCGCTGATCAGCCAGATGAGCGGCCCCGCGCACGAGCTCGTCACCGAGGTCCTGACCAGCGACGCCGCCCGCGCCCGCGGGCTCTTCGAGCGCGGCCCGGTCGAGCGGATGCTCGCCGCGCCCAACGCCGTGCGCACCACGCTGGACGCCAACCGCCTGTGGCAGCTGGCACTCTTGGAGCTGTGGCTTCAGGAGCACGGGATCTGATCCTCGACCGCATCCGGCGGATCCCGCCGGGCTTCGTCCGCACCTACGGCGACGTCTCCCCCGGCGCGCCGCGGCTGGCCGGCACCGTCCTGCGGACGACGAACGAGGAGGTCCCGTGGTGGCGCGTCGTCCGCGCCGACGGCACGCTGGCCAAGGGCGCGCGGCAGGCCGCGTTGCTGCGCGAGGAGGGCGTGATGGTCCGGCGCAACCGCGTGGACCTCGCGCGCCTGCGTCTCGACGACCTCGACGCCCTCTGAACCGCCACCCCTCCATCGAGTGGACAGTTGACGGGCCCTGAGCCCGTCAAGTCTCCACTCGACGCAAGCGGGCGTAGCCTGAGCCGGGTGTGGCATCAGCACGAGATCACGCTGGACCCGCGGCCCCGCGGCTTTCATCTGATCACCCGTGAGGTGGTGGGCGCGGTGCCGGAGCTGGCCGAAGTCGGGATCGGCCTGCTGCACGTCCACATCCTGCACACGTCGGCGTCGCTGACGCTCAACGAGAACGCCGCCCCCGACGTGCGGGGCGACTTCGAGACGTGGGTCAACGCCGCGGTGCCCGAGGGCTTCGCGTGGACGCACACCGACGAGGGCTCCGACGACATGCCGGCGCACATCAAGGCGTCGCTGATGGGCGCGTCGCTGACGCTGCCGGTGCGCGACGGGCGGCTCGCGCTCGGGACGTGGCAGGGGATCTACCTGTGCGAGCACCGCGACCGCGGCGGCCGGCGCTCGCTCATCGCGACGCTGAACGGCGACTGAGGCGGAACTCGCGGATGTCGGCGGGCGGCGGGTCCGACGGCGCTGGCGCACCGCGCAGCGGCTCGGCCTCCAGCTCGACCTCGCGCAGCCGGCCGTCGATGAGGTCGAGGCGGGCGGCGCCGCGGCCGGCGGTCGAGCAGATCACGCGGGACAGCACGCGGTCGCGGAACAGCAGCGCCGCGCCGTCGTCGACGGCCCAGCCCCCGGGCAGCGTGCCGCGCTGGATCGCGTCGCGATAGACCGGCAGCCGCGCCCGTTCGCCGTCGCGGTGCACGCTGAGGCTGCCGGCCAGCAGGCCGAGCCCGCCGACCGGCGCCGGCGGGCCGAACGACGTCGAGATCCCGTGCTCGAACCAGCACATCGCCCCCGCGCTCAGCCCGGCCAGGACGACGCCGCGGTCCCACGCCTCGGCGAGGATCGCGTCGAGTCCGTGCGCGCGCCAGATGGCCAGCAGGTTCTGCATCGAGCCGCCGCCGACGTAGATGATGTCCTGCGAGAGCAGCGTGTCGCGCAGCGGCTCGGGATCGCGGCCGAGACGGAACAGCGAGAGCTCGCGCGGCTCGCAGGCACGGTCACCGAACGCCGCGTGGAACTGCGCGATCTGCTGGTTGGGGTCGCCGCTGGCGGTCGGCAGGAAGCAGATCCGCGGGATCGGGCGCGGCGACAGCCCGAGGATGAAGTCGTCGAGCGCGGGGTTCTGCGGCTCCATCGTGAAGCCGCCGCCGCCCATCGCCAGGATCGTGCGCGTCACGCGGCCAGCGCCACCGAGGACCCGAGGAAGCGCGACGTCAGGGGATGCTCGCCCGCGGCGTCGACGTGGAACGCGCGCGCGTCGCGACGCGACGCGATGACCTCCGCGAGCCGCGTGCCCCGGAAGTGCAGCGCCGCGCCGTCCTCGGCGCCGTAGCCCGGAGCGATCGCGCCCGTCGCCACCGCGTCGCGGAACGTCGCGCGCCGCGCCTCGTCGTTGAGGTGCACGCAGTTGGAGTGCGGCAGGAAGCCCAGTGCCTCGACGGTCTGCGGCCGGCCGTGAAACGCGGTCACCGCGCCCGAGAACCAGCACAGCGAGCCGGCGCTCAGCCCGCACAGGACGGTCCCGCGCTTCCACGCCTTGCGCAGCGCCGCGTCGAGCCCGTGCGCACGCCACACCCCGAGCAGCGAGATCACGCTGCCCCCGCCGACGTAGATCAGATCCTGCTCGAGCAGGTGCGCCGCCACGTCGCAGTCGATGCCGCCGCCGCGGTCGCGGCGGAACAGCGAGACGTGCGACGGGATGCACCGCTCGGGCGAGAACGCCCTGTAGAACCGCACGATGTAGTGGTCGGCGTCGCCGCTGGCCGTCGGGACGAAGCACACGCGCGGGCGCTCCGCCCGGCGCCGGGCCAGGCTCAGGACGTAGTCGTCGAGCAGCGGGTTGCCGGCCTCCATGGAGAAGCCGCCACCGCCGAACGCCACGATCTCTCCCGCCGTGCCGGCCATCGCCCACACGGTGGCAGGCTCTCAGCGGCGCACCAGGGACATCCGGGCCAAACCCGCTTGGCCCGCCGGTCCTACCGGCCCTTCCAGACCGGCTCGCGCTTCTCGGCGAACGCGGTCGAGCCCTCGATCGCGTCCTCGGACGAGAACACCGGCGCGGTGATCTCGCCCTGCTTGGTCCAGAACTCCTCCTCGGACCAGTCGCGCTGCTTGAGCAGGACGTCCTTGGACGCGATCAGCGCGAGCGGCGCGTTCTTGGAGATCACGGCGGCCAACGCGAGCGCGGCCTCGACCGCGCCGCCCGGCTCGGCCAGCTCGTCGACCAGGCCGATCTTCGCGCCCTCCTCCGCGGTGACCGGATCGCCGGTCAGCACGAGCTTCATCGCCGCACCGGGGCCCACGCGCTGGGGCAGGCGCAGCAGCGCGCCACCGGCGGCCACGAGCGAGCGCTTGACCTCCGGCACGCCGAGCTTCGCCTCGCGGGAGGCGACGATCAGGTCGCAGGCCAGCGCGATCTCCAGCCCGCCGGCGACGGCGAAGCCCTCGATGGCGGCGATCAGCGGCTTCTTCGATCCACGCTGGACGATGCCGGCGAACCCGCGGTCGCCGACCCACGGGCGCTCGCCGGTGACGAACGCCTTGAGATCCATGCCCGCGCAGAACGCCTTGCCGGCCCCGGTGAGGATGCCGACGCTCAGGTCGTCGGCCGCGTCGAGCTCGTCGAGCGCGGCCGCCACGCCCTCGGCCAGCGGCAGGTTGACCGCGTTGCGCGCGTCGGGCCGGTTGAGGGTGATGAGCAGCACGTTGCCACGGCGCTCGGTGAGGACGGCAGCTTCGTTCATGGCGCGGGAGCCTATCTTCGGATCCATGCACCAAGTCGCAGAGGACGTCTGGCAGATCCCGCTCCTGCCGCGCAACGGCATCAACGCCTACGTCATCGGCGACGTGCTCGTCGACGCGGGCGCCAAGCCGCAGGCCGGCAAGGTGCTCAAGGCGGTCGCGGGCCGCTCGATCGCCACCCACGCGATCACCCACGCCCACGGCGACCACGTCGGCGGCTCCAAGCGCGTCGTCGAGGCCCTCGGCGTCCCCTTCTGGTGCGGCGCGGGCGACGCGCCCGCGGTCGAGGCCGGCCGTGCCGTCATCGCCGAGTCGCGCGTCAAGCCCTTGATGAAGGCCGGCGCGGCCTTCGACGCCGTCCCCGTCGCCCGCCGCCTGCAGGAGGGCGACGAGCTGACCGCCGGGTTCGTCGTGCTCGACACCCCGGGCCACTCGCCGGGCCACATCTCGTTCTGGCGCGAGCGCGATCGCGTGCTCGTCTGCGCCGACGTCTTCTTCAACCTGCACCTGCTCACGCTGCGCTACGGCCTGCGCAACCCGCCCGACGCGTTCACCGTCGACCCGGCGCTCAACCGCGCGTCGCAGCGCAAGCTCGCCGAGCTGCGCCCCGAGGTCGTCTGCTTCGGGCACGGCGAGGTCGTGCGCGACCCCGGCGCGCTGGCACGCTTCGTCGGCTGATGGAGCTCGGGGTCTCGACGTTCGGCGACGTCGGCGCGCCGGGCGAGGCGGGCGAGCGGCTGCGCGAGCTCGTCGCCGAGGCCGAGCTGGCCGACCGCCTCGGGCTCGACGTCTTCGCGGTCGGCGAGCACCACCGCGCCGACTACGCCGTCTCCGCCCCCGCCGTGGTCCTCGGCGCGATCGCCTCGCGCACCGAGCGCATCCGGCTGTCGACCGCCGTGACCGTCCTCTCCAGCGAGGATCCGGTCCGCGTCTTCCAGGACTTCGCCACCATCGACGGGCTGTCGGGCGGGCGCGCCGAGATCATGGCCGGGCGGGGATCGTTCGTGGAGTCCTTCCCGCTCTTCGGCCAGGACCTCGACGACTACGACGAGCTCTTCGCCACCAAGCTCGCGCTGCTGCTCGAGCTCACGCGCGGCGGCGAGCGCGTCTCGTGGCCGGGCTCGAAGGACCGGCCGCCGATCGACGGGCTGGGCGTGTACCCGCGCCCCGTCCAGGACCGGCTCCCGGTGTGGCTCGCCGTGGGCGGCAGCCCGCAGTCGGCGGTGCGCGCCGCCCAGCTCGAGCTGCCGATGATGCTGGCGATCATCGGCGGGCAGCCCGAGCGCTTCGTCCCGTTCGCCGCGCTGTTCCGCGAGTCGGGCGGCCGGACCCTCGGCATCAACGTCCACACCTACGTGGCCGACACGTCCGAGCAGGCGGCCAAGGAGTTCTTCGGCGGCTACCGCGAGCGGATGAGCCAGATCGGACGCGAGCGCGGCTGGCCCCCGCTGAGCCGCGAGCAGTACGAGGCCGGCCTCTCCCCGCGCGGGCACCTCTTCGTCGGCAGCCCCGACGACGTCGCGGACAAGATCGTGGCGTTGCACGAGCTGTTCGCGCCGGACCGGTTCATGGCCCAGACCAGCGTGGGCGTCATCGAGCACGCCCACACCCTGCGCTCGATCGAGCTGCTGGCGACCGAGGTCGCCCCGCGCGTCAGGGAGCGACTGGGCGCCGCGGCACCGGGGAGCTCTGCATGATCGACGTCGTCGTCTGCCCGTAGGCGACGAAGCGGTCGATCAGCTCCTCGAGGTGCTCGACGTCGCGCACGTGCGCGGTCATCACGTAGCAGTCGTCGCCCGTGACCCGGTGGCACTCGACGACCTCGCTGCATTGGCGCGCGAGGTCGGCGACCGGGCCGATGTTGTGCGGCGCGGGGCGGATCCGGATCAGCACCCCCAGCGTGTAGCCGAGCTTGCGCGGATCGACCTCGGCGCGGTAGCCGCGGATGACGCCCTCGTCCTCGAGCCGGCGCACCCGGTCGGCGACCGCGGGCGCTGACAGCCCCACCCGCCGGCCTAGCTCGGCATTCGATACACGGGCGCCGGTCTGCAGCTCCGTGAGCAATCGAAGGTCGACGTCGTCTCGCACCGGCGCGATCGCAGCCATGACCGGGAAGATACCTTCGATCGACGCTGGCCGGGACAGCCGCGGCCCGCGAAGCTCCTGGGGTGCGCCGCCGCGAGCCTCCGCCCCACGTCTACTTCCTCGTCAGCGCGGTGTTCCACTACCTGGGCCCCGCGTTCGCGGTGCTCCTGTTCGCCCACCTCGAGGTGCTCGGCGTGGCGTGGCTGCGGATCGCCGCCGCGGCGGTGGTCTTCGCGCTGTGGCGCCGGCACCGGCTCCGCGGGCTCCTGCGCGACCGCCTGATCCTGGCCTGGGGCGCCGTGCTCGCGGTGATGAACGCGTGCTTCTACACGGCGATCGACCGGCTGCCGCTGGGCACCGTCGCGGCGATCGAGTTCCTGCCGGTGATCGTGCTGGCCGCGCTCGGCGCGCGCTCGAAGCGCAACGCCGCCGCGCTCCTGCTCGCCGTCGCCGGCGTGTACCTGCTGACCGACGTGCGGCTGGAGGCGGAGCCGCTCGGGCTGGCCTTCGCCTTCGCCAACGCGGTGCTCTTCGCGCTCTACATCGTGCTGGCCGATCGGGTGGCCAAGAAGCCGGGGCTGCCGGGCATCGACGCGCTCGCGGCGTCGATGCTCGTCGCGCTGGTCGTCGTCACGCCGATCGGCGGCTGGCAGGCGCTGCCGGCGTTCGGCGATCCGCTGGTGCTCCTGGCCGGGGTCGGCGTCGGGCTGAGCTCCTCGGTCATCCCCTACGTCACCGACCAGCTCGCGCTGGCGCGCCTCGACCGCGCCACCTACGCGCTGATGATCTCGCTGCTGCCCGCGTTCGCCACGATCATCGGCGTGGTCGTCCTCACGCAGCTGCCGAGCGCCGCGGAGATGGCCGGCGTCGCGCTGGTGGTGCTCGGCGTCGCGCTCAGAAGGACGCCAGCGCCTGCTTGAGCTCGTCGACGTCCTGGTAGTCGAGCCCGAGCGCGTGCATGTGCCGGTGGCGGATCACGCCGTCCTCGTCGATGGCGAAGACCGCGCGCTTGGTGCCGACGACCGGGCGCCAGGCGCCGTAGGACTTGGCGACCGCACCGTCCTCGTCGGCGAGCAGCGGGATGTTGAGGCCGTGCTTGGCCACGAAGCCCGCGTGCGAGTCGACGTCGTTGGCCGAGATCCCGACGATCACCGCGCCGAGGTTCGAGACGTCCTCGGCGTGGTCGCGGTAGGAGCAGAACTGCCGCGTGCAGACCGGCGTGTTGTCGCCCGGGTAGAAGAGCAGCAGGACGCGCTTGCCCCGCTGCTCGGACAGGCGGAACGGGCCGTCGGTGCCCTCGAGGCCGAAGTCGGGAGCGGTGTCACCTTCGCGCGGGGAGGCCATGGCCTCGCACCCTACGCCGCGAAGAGCACCAGGTCCGGCTCGCGCTCGCCCCGCAGCACCGCGAGATCGACCTCGACCCAGCCGATCCCGCGCGACTCGGCCAGGACCTTGGCCTGCGGCTTGATCGACTGCGCGGCGAGGATCCCGCGGCACTCGGCCTTCTCGGGGTCCTCGCGGATGCGCGCGAGGTAGCGCGTCAGCTGCTCGACGGCGTCGATGGTGCCGACGCGCTTGATCTCCACGGCGATCCAGCCGTCGTCCTCGTCGCGGCACATCAGGTCCACCGGGCCGATGTCGGTCGGCCACTCGCGGCGCACCAGCCGGAAGCCCTCACCGCACCAGTGGACCTGGTCGGCCAGCAGCTCCTGCAGCGCCTTCTCGTCGCCGTCCTTCTCCAGCGCCGCGGCCTCGCCCATGTCGTGGGTGACGTCGGAGACCCGCTCGACGATCCGGATCTCGAGCTTGTCCTCCGCCTTGACCTTGCGGACCTCGATGTAGTCGTCGCGCTCCTCGATCACGCACGGCGGCGTCATCCAGTTCTGCGGCTTGTACCCGCCGGTGTCGGCGTGGACCATCACCGAGCCGTCGCTCTTGACCATGATCAGCCGCAGCGCCTCGGGCAGCCGGGCCTGCAGCAGGCGGCCGGTGTAGATCACTTCACAGCGGGCGACGATCAGGCGCATCGGCTCGCCAAGGTACGCACCGGAACGGATCGAACGTCCCATCCATCCCGCTATTTCGGGAGGAAACGGACGTTCAGCGCGGACCGGCGGTGCGGGGGATCAGCCGCTTGAGCCCGGGCTCGCCCACCCACACGTCGAGGACCGCCTGCTTGGACGCGTCGCCGAGCACGTAGGACTGGTTGGCGACCATCAGCCGCTTGCCCAGGAACTGCGCGTTGGAGGGGTTGTCGAAGCCGGTGGTCGGCGAGCGGCCCTTCTCCACGCCGTCCGGGCCGACCTCGGCGATCTGGTTGGCCAGCAGGAGCGCCACGTAGATCGAGCCGGACTTCGCGATGGCGAAGCCGTCGGGTCCGTCGAGCGGCCGGCTCTCCCACAGCTGCGTGATCTTGCCCGCCTTGCCGCCGGCAGCGATCGGCACCTTCAGCAGGCGCCCCGTGGTCGGGTTGCCGAACGCGAGGCCGGCCGCGCTCTGGGTGGCGACCAGCAGAGTGCGGTTGTCGGCCATCAGCTGCAGGCCGGTGGCGCCGAAGGTCTCGCCGTCGAGCGCGGGATCGCGCAGCCACTCGACCGCGCGGCCGCCGTGGGGCGGGATCCGCCAGATCACCGGGCTCTCGTAGTCGGTGACGTAGAGGCTGCCGTCGGGTCCCCAGGCGCCGTAGTTGGGCACCGCGGCGCCCGGGAACGCGCCGTACAGGCGCTGGCGCCCGTTGCCGCGGTTGAGGACGATGGCCCGCGGCGGCGACTTGTCGAGCAGGATGAGCCGGCCCTTCGCGTCGCTGGTGGCGACCTGGACGCCGTGGGGCTCGCCGGTGTTCTGGCGCTGGATGGTCCAGGAGTGCAGCAGCGTGCCGGCGCCGGTGAACTCGAACACGCGCGAGGCCAGGCTGTCGCCCTGCGGGTTGTCGTAGGTGCCCTCGTAGACACGGCCGTTGGGATGGACGTAGGCGTGGGCGGGATAGCCGGGCTTGGGGATCAGCGCGAGCGTGCGGGTGTCCCACTTCGCGCGCGCTGCCTGCGCCGTTGCCGCGGGCGTGACCGCGCAGCAGGCGAGCAGGACGACGAGGGCGAGCCGCCTCACAGCGTGTCCGCCACTTCGGTCGCGGCCCGCTCGCCGGAGCGGACGGCACCGTCCATGTAGCCGTTCCAGAACGTCGCGGTCTCCGTGCCGGCCCAGTGGATCCGCCCGCACGGCCGGCGCAGCCGGTCACCGTAGGAGAGCATCGAGCCGACCGCGGGGATCCCCGTCGGGCAGCCGCGCGTCCAGTGCTCGCCGGCCCAGGTCGTCTCGAAGAAGTCCTTGGGCGCCAGCGCCTTGGGCCCCCAGAAGCGCGCGAACTCGTCGAGCACCTTCTGGCGGCGCTCGGCCTTGCCCAGCAGGGCGTACTCGCGGCACTTGTCCCCGCCGACGAAGCCGAAGACGATGCCGGGCTTGCCGCTCGGCGGCGAGTCGTCGAACGTCGCCGTGACCAGGCCGCTCGGGTCCAGGCCGGTGCCGTTGAAGCCGGCATCGCGCCAGAACGGCGTGTCGTAGACGACCGCCACCTTGGTCAGCGCGCCCATGCCGTAGCGCTGGGTCAGCTGGTCGCGCTGGAACGGCAGGCCGGGTGCGTACTCGATGCGGCCGGCCAGCGCCGGCGGCACCGCGACGATGACGCGCTTGGCCTTGACCGTCACCTTGTCGGAGAAGACCGTCACGCCGCCGCCGTGCTGCTCGATGCGCCGCACGGGCGACTTCAGGACGATCTTGCCCTTGAGGTCGGCGGCCATCTTGAAGGCGAGGACCTGCGAGCCGCCCTCGAAGCGCGACTCCTGCGCGCCGTCGCGCGTGTTGAAGTTGCGCTCGAACGTCCCCGGCGTCGTCTCGTTGCCCGACGCCGCGATGTAGAAGAGCGTGAAGAGCAGGCTCAGCTCGCGCGCCTCCGCGCCGAAGATCGGGCGCGTGGCCAGCGAGACGACCTGGCGGAAGCCGGTCGTCGCGGGGTTGGCGTCGATGAACGACTTGAGCGTCTGGCCGTCCCAGTCGGCGGCCTTGGCGGCCTCCCACGGCGCGTCGACGGGCACGCCCTTGGACATGTCGTCGAGCTGCTGGACGACAACCGCGAGCTCGGCCAGGATCGACGGATCGGGCGGTGCGGTGCCGGTGATGCCGTCGTCGGCGAACTCGAAGCGCTGGCCGCTGGGGCTGTAGTAGACGTTCTTGGAGCCGGTGGGGTCATAGACCTTGAACGTCTTGACGCCGTAGTCGGCGGCCAGCTTGAGCAGGCGATCCTGCGTCGGGCCGACGAACGTGCCGCCGCGCTCGGAGATCTCGCCGCCGTCGAGCTCGTGGTTCCACACCCTGCCACCGACGCGCCCGCGGGCCTCGAGGACGACGACGGACTTGCCCTGCTTGGCGAGCTGCCGAGCCGCCACCAGGCCCGCGAACCCGGCGCCGACGACGACCACGTCGGCCCTGCGGGTGCGCCTGCGCTTCGCTGACGCGCTGCTTCCCGAGACCAGGGAGCCGGCGCCCGCCGCGGCGCCCGTGCCGATCAGCCGGCGACGCGTGAGTGCGTGATCCATGGTGGAGATATACCGTGCCCGGTCGTGCAGTTGCGCCGCCACCGCGAGCAGGTCGCCGACGCCTGCCGGGCACTCGCCGCGGCGGGTCTCGTGCGGGGGACGTCGGGCAACCTCAGCGCTCGCGACGGCGACCTGATCGCCGTCACGCCGACCGGCGGCGTGCTGGCCGAGATGACGCCCGACGACGTCAGCGTCGTGGGCCTCGACGGAACGCTGGTCGAGGGCTCGCCGGCCACGTCGGAGGTGGCGCTGCACCTCGGCGTCTACGAGCGCTACGGCGCCGGCGCCGTCGTCCACACCCACGCGCCGATGGCGACCGCGCTGTCGTGCGTGCTCGACGAGCTTCCCTGCGTGCACTACGAGATGCTCGCCCTGGGCGGCACGGTCCGCGTCGCGCCGTACACCACCTTCGGCACCGACGCGCTCGCCGCATCCGTGCTCGACGCGCTCGACGGGCGCACCGCGGCGATGATGGCCAACCACGGCACCGTGACCTTCGGCGCCGACGTGACGGCGGCGGTCGCCGCCACCGAGCTGCTCGAGTGGGCCAGCACGGTCTACTGGCGCGCGGCGCAGGTGGGCACGCCGCGGGTGCTCAGCGAGGAGGACCGCGCGGCGGTCGTCGACGCCGTCGTCGCGCGCGGCTACGGCAAGCGATGAGCATCGTCTGCATGGGCGTACACGTCCTCGACGTGCTCGCGCGGCCGATCGAGGAGATCCCCGAGGGTCAGGGCGGCGCGCTCGTCGAGCAGATTCGCATCACCGCGGCGGGCAGCGCGGGCGGCACCGCGCTCGTGCTCGGCAAGCTCGGCGCCGAGGTGCGCAGCGCCGGGGCGATCGGGACCGACGCGGTGGGCGACATGCTGCTCGCGCTGCTGGCCCGCGACGGCGTCGACACCTCCCTGCTGCTGCGGCGCGACGAGGTGCAGACGAGCGCGAGCGTCCTGCCCATCCGCCCCGACGGATCGCGGCCGGCCTTCCACGTCGTCGGCGCCAACGCGACCTACGGCCCGGCCGACGTCGACTGGGACGCGCTGGACGGCGTCACCCACCTGCACCTCGGCGGCCCCGAGTTCATGGGGGGCGAGGCGGCGGCGCAGATCCTCGCGCGCGCCCGCGAGCAGGGGATCGTCACGTCGGCCGACATCCTGGCGCCGGGCGACAGCGGGATCCTCGACTGGATCGCGCCCGCCTTCGCGCACCTCGACTACCTGCTGCCCAACGACGAGCAGGTCACGGGACTCAGCGGCGAGCCCGACCTCGAGGCGGCGTGCCGGTTCTTCCTCGAGCGCGGCGTCGGCTGCGTCGCGGCCACGCGCGGCGGCGACGGCGTGCTGCTCGTCGACGCCCAGGGGAGCACGAGCGTGCCCGCGTTCAGCATCGACGTCGTCGACACCACGGGCTGCGGCGACGCGTTCTCGGCCGGGTTCCTGCGCGGCCTCGAGCTCGGCCGCGACCGCGAGGCCGCCGCGCGGCTCGGCTGTGCCGCCGCCGCGCACGTCGCCCAGGGGCTGGGCAGCGACCACGGGGACTTCGACCTCGCGGCCGTCGACGCGTTCGCGACCCGCTAGTTCTCGCCGCTCCCGTCGTTTCCAGGGGCATGCGCCGCCTCTTCGTCCTCGCCTGCCTGCTCGCGACGGCGGCGCCTGCCTCCGCAGCGCCCACCATCACGGCCCACCGCGGCGGCGCGCTGGCCGACGGCGTCCCGGTCGCTGCGGAGAACACGCTGCCGGCCTTCCGCCGCGCGGCGCGCCACGGATGGCTGCTCGAGTTCGACGTCAGCCTGACCAAGGACCGCGTGCCGGTGGTCATCCACGACGACACGCTCGACCGCGTCTCGAACTGCAGCGGCCTGGTCAAGGAGCGCACGGCCGCGCAGCTGCGCGCGGAGTGCTGGGTCGACGTGATCGGCGCGGCCGGGGCGACGGCGCCCAACCCGCGGCACACGCCGATCCCGACGCTGGCCGAGGTGCTGCGCCTCGCCGCGCGCCGCCGCGCGACCATCAGCCCGGAGATCAAGAACATCCCGCCGACCAGCGCGCAGGAGCTGACCGGGCCCGACGACTTCGATCCCGATCCGGGCGGCTTCGCGACCACCGTCTCGCGCGCGCTCGCCGACAGCGGCTTCCCGCAGGACCGGATGATCGTGCAGAGCTTCTGGCCGCCCAACCTCGACGTCGCGCGGACCTACCTCCCCGGCGCGCAGCTGTCGTTCCTCACGCTCGAGCAGCTCAACGACCCGGGCCCCGAGGTCGCGTTTGCCCGCGGCTACGGCTGGGTCTCCCCCGGCTTCACCGGGCCGCTGCACCCGGCCTACGTCGAGCGCGCCCACGCCTACGGCGAACGCGTCACCGTCTACACGCCCGACTCGCGCGAGGAGCTCGAAGCGGCACTCGCCTCGGGCGCCGACGCAGTCATCACCGACGACCCGGTGCTCGCCGAGGACCTCTTCAACAAAGGGGTCTGACCCCTTTTCCGAAGACGGCTAGGCCGCGGCGGCGCCCGGCAGGACGCGCTGGGCGGCGTCGCGCAGGCGGTCGAGGAGCTCGGCGGTCTCGTCGCCGGCGCCCAGGGCGATGGCGCGCTCGGAGGCGGCGATGGCCTCGGACGTGCGGGCGGTGCGGGCGAGCGCGTGGGCGTAGCGCGACCACGCGGGCTCGGAGTCCGAATCGATGTGCGTGGCCTGCTCGCAGGCGCTGACCTCGCCGCCGACGTCGCCGGTCAGGTGATAGGCCAGTGCGAGGTCGAGCAGCCCGTCGACGCTCGGCTCCACGAGACGCGCCTGCTCGAGCGCCGCGCGCGCCGCCTCGGCGTCCATCAGCCGCAGCCGCAGCCGGCCGACGCGCTCCCACGCGCTCGCGTCGCTCGGCCCGCGGGCGGCGCTGCGCTCGGCGGCCTCGGCGGCCAGGTCGATCGCGCCCATGTCCTCGTAGATGCGCGCGGCGAAGCGGTGCGGGGTCGGGCGCTCGTCCTCGACGCGCGTCCAGTCGCGCACCGCGCGGCCCGCGGCGTTGAGGTCGCCGGCCTGCCAGAAGGCGAGCGTCATCAGCCGCAGGACCGCCGGGTTGTCCGGGTCGGCGTCGCGCGCGTAGATCAGGCGCTGCGCGGCGAGCTTGTAGTCCTCGTCGTGCATCGCGTGCTGGGCGGCGGCCATGAAGCGCTGCACGCGCTCGGCGCCGGGATCGGGCTTGGAGAAGTCGACGAACTGCAGCGAGCCGGCGGGGATCGTGCGCACGCCCGGTGCGAACTTCACGCGCGCCCACTGCTGGATGTCGTCGCCGTCGCCGGTGAAGTAGACGCCGGTGACGCTGCCGACGCCCCACTCGGGATAGGACAGGCAGCGCGCGTAGCGGTGGACGACCGAGTGGTCGGGGACCTGGCCGGCGAACGGGTCGTGGCGCTTCTTGTCCTTGTCGGCGGCCGCGGCGTTGCGCGCGGCCTCATAGGCGCGGCGGCCGTCCTCGGCCCGCGCGGCCCGCGCGGCTGCGGCGCTGACCTTGACGGCGTTGCGCGAGACGCGTCCCCCGCGCGAGTCCTCGGCCAGCGACTCGAGCTGGTCGGCCGCCTCGTTGATGGCCTTGAGGTGGCGCTCGTGCTCGAACTGCTTGCCGGGCGGGGCGATGTCCGGATGCCAGATCTTGGCCTGCCGCCGGCGCGCCAGCTGGACATCGCGCTTCTCGAACGGCGCCTCGAGCTCCAGCAGGAGCAGCGACTGCTCGATGTCGAGGTACTGCGCCATGGGACCCCGCGGACGTTAGCGCCGCGAGGCCCCGCGCTCTAGTGCCGCCGCTTGCGCTTCTTGGGCTTCTTCTTGACGCCGGCCTTGCGCTCCGGCCCCGCCTTGCTCGACGTCGCCGTCAGGCCCGCGACGGTGATCGACCCGAAGGTCCGGGTGGCGACGCCGGGGATCTTCAGCGACCGCGCCTTGGCCCCGAGGACGAACAACTTGCTGGTCCCGTCGTGGAGCTTGATCCGCACGACGTAGCGGGCGGCGCGGGCCGCCCGGCCCCAGCTGACCTTCAGCGCGGAGCCGCTGCGCTTGGCCCGCACGAACGCCGGGCGCCCCGGCCGCACCGGCGCCGGAGCGACGTAGGACGCGACGACGATCTGCCGGCGCGGCGCGCCGTTCTGATCGACCATGGCGACGACCTCGCGCTTGCCCGCCGGCCCGTTCGCCGGGCTGAAGCGCAGCGTGCCCTTGCTGCCCTTGGCGGCGCCGAGATCGGCGCCGGCTCCGGCCGCGCGTTCGACGAAGCGCACGGTCTGACCGGCGATGGCCTTGACCTTGTAGCTCAGCCTGCGCGCGTGGCCCTTGCCGGAGACCTTGGCGGTGACCGACGGCTCGGGCAGCCCGGCCGCATGGCCCATGCGCGAGATGGGCGGCGAGCCCGGCTGGGCCTCGACCTTGTACTGGCCGGCCACGGGCTTGCCGATGAGCACGCTCGTCGCGTTGGCGCCGGCCGTCGAGTAGACGACCATGTGCGTGCCCTTGGCGGGCGCGCCGCCGGGGCCCGACGCAACGACCTCGCCGTCGGGCGCGGTGACCGTGATCCGCGGCGCCCCACCCGCGCCTGTCACGGTGATGTTCTCCTGCGGCAGTCCCGCCGGGACATCGACCGTCATGGGCCCGGCCTGCGCGGCGCGCGCGGGTGCCGCAACGACGTAGGACCCGATGTCGCAGCCGCCGAACCCGCCGAAGACATCGGCGTCCTGGCCCCACTTGTAACCGAAGCCGGCGGAGACGCCGATCTCGGGCGTGTCGGAGATCAGGTACTGGCCGCACGCGGCGAAGCCCGTCGACGAGATGACGCCCCGGCCACCGATGTCGATGAAGCCGCACCCGGCCGGGACGCACACGTCGCCCGAGACGGGCCCGTTGAAGCGCCCGTCGGAGAGGTCGACGAAGCCCGGACCGAGGGGCGGCCCGCTGGGCACGCCCGCCGTGATGCTGAACAGCCCCAGCGGCGCGGTGAAGTCGAGCCCGCCGCCGAACTTCAGCAGCCCGTTGCTGCGGAACTCGACGAAGCCGCTCGCGAACGGGATGTCGACGACCTTCATCGAGCCGGAGATCTTCAGGATCGCCGGGTCGGAGAAGGTGAACGAGAAGCCCTGCGGCGGCAGGGCATCGATCGACACGGCGGACTTGCCGAGGATCTGCGGGCCGCCGATGAGCTCGACGCCGCCGCCGATCTTCAGCGGATCGGTCGACAGTGCGAGGCCGATCTGCCGCAGGTAGGCCCACGGCGGAGCGAGCTCCAGCGGCGGGTTGAACCCGATCGAGCCCTCGGCGTGCTTGAACTTGCCGTTGATGAACCCGAAGCTGACCTTCGCGCCCGGGTCGCTGTAGGCGGGCGGCAGGAGGAACCTCGCCGAACCCTCGAAGACGGGCGGCTGCCCGCCGTCGTAGGTGACGTCGAGCGGCTTGATCTGCAGCGCGCCCAGGAACGCCTGGCCGACGTGGATCTTGAACCCGTCGACCACCAGGCCGCCCGGGTTCTTCAGGCGCAGCGTCACGTCGCCGGTGATGCCGCCGAAGACCGAGGGCAGCTCGAGGTGGGCCGGGATGAACGCGCCGTTCTTGTCGAACTTCAGCGTTGCCTCGCCGGCCACCGGGAAGCCGAAGATCGAGACCTTGAACTTCTCGAGGTGGGTGAAGCTCGCGACGGTCCCCTTCGAGACGTCCCAGTCGAAGCTGCCCTTGTCCAGGACGATGTTGCCGGCCTTCACGTCGACGGCGTCGAGGTGGACCTTCTTGTTGACCGGATCGACCGTGATCTTGCCCGCGGCCGCCGCCTGCGCCCGGCGGCCGGCGGCCTTCGGGGCCAGGTCGAGCCCGTTGAGCCGCACCGGGTCGGCGGTGACGTAGCTGCCGTCCTTCTGCTTCTGCAGGCACCCCGCGATGGCGAGCGCCTGGACGTTGCCGAAGCTCACGTCGGGGACGCACGGCAGGCCGCCCGCGCCGGATCCTCCGCCACCCTGCGTCGACAGCGGCGGTACGGCGACCGCCATCAGCGGCGGCGAGCTGTTCGCGTCGTAGGCGACGAAGCCGCCGCCGTCGGCCGCCGCCCCGACGCGCAGGTTGAAGCCGTGATCGTCGGTGCTGTTGACCAGCGTGCGCTCGGCCAGCCAGGTCTTGCCGCCGTCGGTCGAGGCCCGGTAGCGGATCGGGTCGGCGTGCGTCCCGTAGGTGCCGTTGGCGACGAAGACCGCGGCGACGTTGCCGCCCGGGTCCTGGAAGAAGTCGTTGAAGATGACGTCGGTCTCGATCTTCGGGTTGCTGATCGGGACCGAGGCGCCGAACGCGCCCGTCGTCGTGTCGTAGCGGCGCGCGGAGTACGTGTCGGCGTACGGCTCCTCAGTGTGCTCCTTGCCCATCAGCACCACGCCCTTGAGGCCCGTGGCCACACGCGTCTCGGACAGCGGCGCGATCGGGGTCTCCGGGCCCCAGGTGGACAGGTCGTTGACGTCGCCCGTCCCGCCCCAGGCGCGGAAGTACGCGGTCTCGAGGTCGTCATAGGCGACGATCGGCGTGGTCGGCGCCGGGAAGCCGATGCTCGGGTTGTAGCTGTGCAGGAAGCCCGACGAGCCGATGCCGGCCTCGCCCGTCTCGTACCCCCCGAGCGACGCGGCCTGGAAGACCACGCCCGCCGTGGCGCCGCCCTCGACCATCGAGACCGCTCCCGTCCCGGGCCCGTAGGCCACGTCCTCGGGCTGGACCGTCCCGATCAGCCGCGGGGCCGCGAACGTGTTGCCGCCGTCGGCCGACGCGATCGCGTAGGTGCCCTCGCCCTTGCCGCAGCAGCGGTAGGCGATGATGACCACCTGCCCGGGACCGGGCGTCAGGACCTTGGGCGTCGTGAACGCCTCGAGGCCCGGCGCGATGTCGAACGTCTGCGTGACAGCGCAGGCCGTGGCGCCGCGCGGGACCCGGCAGTAGACGGTCTGATCCGTCTGCGGATAGGACTTGTTGACCGTCCAGGCGAAGTGCCCGGTACCCATGTCGTCGACCGCGACATCGGGCAGTCGCGCGTCGGGATCGGAGGTCAGCAGGAACGGTGTCTGCCCGAGACCCGGAGGCTCGGCGGCGTGACTTTCCGCCACCCCCATGAACGCAGCCGCCAGCACCCACGCCATCCATAGCCCCCGCATCGGCCGAACCTACACTCCGACCCGATGTCCGCGCAATACATCTTCACGATGCACAAGCTCACGAAGCACTACCCGCCCGACAAGGACGTGCTCAAGGACATCACGCTCGCGTTCTATCCGGGCGCGAAGATCGGCGTGCTGGGCTACAACGGCGCGGGCAAGTCGACCGTGCTGCGGATCATGGCCGGGCTCGACCAGGAGTACCGCGGCGAGGCGCAGCTGGCGCCGGGCGCGACGGTCGGGCTGCTCGAGCAGGAGCCCCAACTCGACGAGACCAAGGACGTCAAGGGCAACGTCGAGGACGGCGTGGCAGAGACCAAGGCGCTGCTCGACCGCTTCAACGAGCTGGCCGCCAACTACTCCGACGAGACCGCCGACGAGTTCGCCCGGCTCCAGGCCGAGATCGACGCCAAGAACGCATGGGATCTCGACTCCCAGCTCGAGCACGCGATGGACGCGCTGCGCCTGCCGCCCTCCGACGCCGACGTCACCCAGCTGTCCGGTGGCGAGCGGCGCCGCGTCGCGCTGTGCCGGCTGCTGCTCTCCCAGCCCGACCTGCTGCTGCTCGACGAGCCGACCAACCATCTCGACGCCGAGTCGGTCGCGTGGCTCGAGACGCACCTGGCCGACTACCCCGGCGCGATCGTCGCGGTGACCCACGATCGCTACTTCCTCGACAACGTCGCGGGCTGGATCCTCGAGCTCGACCGCGGCCGCGGGATCCCCTACGAGGGCAACTACTCGGCCTGGCTGATCCAGAAGCAGAAGCGCCTGGAGATGGAGGAGAAGTCCGAGGTCGCGCGCCAGAAGACGATCGCCGCCGAGCTCGACTGGATCCGCCAGAACCCCAAGGGCCGCCAGACCAAGCAGAAGGCCCGCATCAACAACTACGAGGCGCTGCTCGCCCAGGACTCCAACGTCAAGCTCGGCGAGGTCCAGATCCACATCCCGGCCGGGCCGCGGCTCGGCGACGTGGTGGTGCAGGCCAGCGGCCTGCGCAAGGGCTTCGGCGACCGGCTGCTGATCGAGGACCTCAACTTCGATCTGCCGCGCGGCGGCATCGTCGGCGTCATCGGGCCCAACGGCGCCGGCAAGACCACGCTGTTCAGGATGATCGTCGGCCAGGAGCAGCCCGACGAGGGCAGCCTGAAGGTCGGCGACACCGTCGAGCTCGCCTACGTCGATCAGTCACGCGACGCCCTCGACGGCGACAAGAACGTCTGGGAGGAGATCTCGGGCGGCATGGACCAGATCAAGGTCGGCGATCGCGAGATGAACTCGCGCAAGTACGTCGCCGACTTCAACTTCCGGGGCTCCGACCAGCAGAAGAAGGTCGGCAAGCTCTCGGGCGGCGAGCGCAACCGCCTGCACCTCGCCAAGCTGCTGCGCACGGGCGGCAACCTGCTGCTGCTCGACGAGCCGACCAACGACCTCGACGTCGACACCCTGCGCGCCCTCGAGGAGGCGCTGCTGTCCTTCGCGGGCTGCGCGGTGGTCATCTCCCACGATCGCTGGTTCCTCGATCGCGTCGCCACCCACGTCCTGGCCTTCGAGGGCGACTCCCAGGTCACGTGGTTCGAGGGCAACTTCGAGGCCTACGAGGAGCACCGGCGCGCCACGCTGGGCGCCGAGGCCGACCGGCCCCACCGCATCACCTACAAGAAGCTCACGCGCGCCTAGGAGACGTGCTCGGCCTCGGCGGCGCCCGGCGCGCCGGTGCCGCCGGCCGTCGTCACGCCAGAGCCGCCGGGACCGCCCGCGCCGCCGCTGCCGAACGTCAGCGTGTTGCCGGCCGCGGTGATGGTCGACGAGACGCGCAGCAGCGCGAAGCTCGGGCCGCCCGCGCCTCCGCCGCCACCCCCACCGTGGCCGCCGGGACCGCCGACGCCGCCGTTGCCGCCGGACCCGACCTCGCCCGTGCAGGTGGTGGCTCCGAAGCCGCGCGGCCCGCCGGCGCCGTAGGAGCCGCCGTCGGCGCCCGCCCCACCCTTCGCGCCGCCGGCCGCGCTGATGACGGAGTCCCGGATGACCGCGCCGCTCGACGTGGCGATCGCGATGCCGATCGAGGCGCCGCCCGCGGCGCCACCGCCACCGCCCTTGCCGCCCTCGCCGCCGCCACCGCCGCCACCGCCGCCGTTGCCCGAACCGTTGTCGACCGCGGCGCCGACCTGCCCTCCGCCGCCACCGCCACCGCCACCGCCGTGGCCGTTCAGGCCGTTGCTGCCGGTGCCGCCCGCGGCACCGAGCCACAGGGCGCCCGAGGCGAACGAGGCCAGGCCACCGCCGCCCGACGGGCCGTTGGCGCCGGAGGCGCCGTTGAGCGACGATCCGCCGCCACCGGACCCGCCGGTGGTGCCCCCGTTGCCGTGGCCGCCACCGGGGCCGCCGCCCTGACCGGCGACGGTCCCCGCGCCGCCGTCGAAGCCGTCGTAGTGATCCGTGCCGAACGACCCGGCCGAGCCGTAGCCGCCCATGCCGCCGTGCCCGCCCGGGCGGCCCCACGCGTTCGTCCCGCCGTCGCCGCCGGCGTTCTGGGCGATCTCGTTGTCGCAGCTTCCCGCGGTGCCGTTGGTGCCGGCCCCGCCGGACCGGCCGTCGGCGCCCGCCGTCCCCGGGGCCCCGGGGGTGCCGGCACCAGCCGTGGCGGTGACGTGGTCGACGACGAGACCGGGGCTGCCGGTGGCCCGCAGGCCGTAGGAGCTGACACCCGCGCCGGTCGCCGCCTTCGGCGCCAGCGTGAGGAGCTGCAGGGTCGTCGGGGCGCTGAGCCCGGACGCGACGGCGGCCTCGACTCGCCCGGACGCCTGCGCGCCCGTGATGGTCGTCGTGGCGCCGAGCGACCGCGCCCAGGTGGTGGTGTAGCCGCCGATGACGTCGACGCCGTTGGCCAGATCGAGCCGGGCGGCGTACGTGCCGGCCATCGCGTAGACATCCGCGCCGAGGCCCGTGGCCGCGCTGACGGCGGCGGCCAGCGTCTTCTTCGGCGTCGCGCGGCTGCCCGAGTCCGCGTCGTTGCCGCTCGGCGAGACGAACACGGCGTGCGCGGCGTCGCCGTCGATGCCGTCGCAGTTGGTGTCCTTGAAGGCCGGCACGTCCGGCGGGTCGGGCGCTCCGGGATAGACGGTGGGATCGGTGGACGAGCAGTCCACGGCGTTGGTCAGGCCGTCGCCGTCGTCGTCGCCGGCCGGGTTGACGACCGGACCGCTCGGCCCGACCGGCGTCCCCGTGTCCGGGCCGGGACCGGTGATCGGGCCCGAGCCGCCGATCGGCCCCGCGCCGGCCAGCACGGTCAGCACGCGGCGCCCGGCGCGGCAGTTGTTGCGCTCGCGCGCTTCGGGCACCCGGCGGGCCGGATCCGCGCAGGCGAGGATCCGGTACCGGCCGGCGGCGGTGCCGAGCGGGATGGTCGCGACGACCGTCCGGCGGCGCGCGCGATGCGCAGCCATGCGGCGCACGCGGGTCGCCCCGATCCGCCGGTCGCCCCGGTTGCGCCGCGCGTCAGCCGAGAGGAAGAGCGCCGTGACCGATCGCCGGGCGGCATGCCGTCCCACGTTGCGCGTCCGCACGCGGATCCGGACGATCGCACCGGCCATCACCGGTGCCTTGGCGATCGTGAACGGTGCGATCCGCAGATCCGGCCGCAGCCTGGCCTGCGCCCCCGCGGGCATCACGGCGACGAGCGCGCACGCGCATGCAGTAGCCCAACGACACCAGCGCCCCCGCCCGGTCATGGCCCCAGCATGACCGCCGGGCGGGCATCGCGCAAGCTCCAGGTTGCGCTGCGCCGTTTGTTCGCTGACGGGGCGCGCCGGGAAGGGGCGGTTCGCGGGTAGGGCGCGTGCCGTGTCCTCCAAGCGCGACCCGGCCGCCGTCGGGATCATCCTGTTCGGTGTCCTGCTCGTCGCCTTCGCGGGCTGGGCGATCGGCAACTTCACCGGCCACGAGAAGACGATCACGGTCGGCGCCAACGGCCGGCAGATCGTCGAGCCGGCCGAGATCCAGGGCGCGCCGGCCTTCGCGGCCGACCAGCTCGACGAGCAGCCGAAGGAGGACTGGCTGACCAACGGCGGCTCGCTGAAGAACCAGCGCTTCTCGCCGCTCAACCAGATCAACGACGGCAACATCGACAAGGTCAAGGGTGTCTGGATCACCCACCTCAAGCGCTCCGCGGTCGCCGCCAAGTACTCCGCCGAGTCCCAGCCCATCGTCTACAAGGGCACGATGTACGTCGCCACCGGCGCCGACGACGTGTTCGCCGTCGACGTCGGCACGGGCAAGATCCAGTGGCAGTACAAGGCCGGCATCACCGACAAGAACACGTCGGTCTGCTGCGGCTGGACGAGCCGCGGCGTGGCCATCGGCGAGGGCATGGTCTACATCGGCCAGCTCGACGGACAGCTCGTCGCGCTCGACCAGAAGACCGGCAAGAAGGAGTGGTCGACGACGATCGAGAAGTGGCAGAACGGCTACACGATCACGTCGGCGCCGCTCTACTACAACGGTCGCGTCTACACGGGCGTGTCCGGCGGCGAGTACCAGGCCCGCGGCCGGCTGACCGCCGTGAACGCCAAGACCGGCAAGATCGACTGGCGCTTCTACACGGTGCCCGGCCCCGGCGAGGTCGGCCACGAGACCTGGCCGCAGGACAACGACTCCTGGCAGCACGGCGGCGCCCCAATCTGGCAGACGCCCGCGGTCGATCCCAAGCTCGGGATGCTCTACTTCTCGACGGGCAACGCCTCGCCCGACGACAACGGCCACGCGCGCGAGGGCGACAACCTCTTCACCGCCTCGATCGTCGCGATCGACGCCGACACGGGCAAGTACCGCTGGCACTACCAGCAGGTCCATCACGACATCTGGGACTACGACAGCCCCAACCCCGTGATCCTGTTCGACGCCGAGATCGGCGGCCGGCAGCGCGAGGCGATCGCCGAGACCAACAAGACGGGCTGGACCTACGTCCTGGACCGCAAGACCGGCAAGCCGATCGTCCCGATCGAGGAGCGGCCGGTCCCGCAGAACGCCTACCAGAAGACCGCCAAGACCCAGCCGTTCCCGCAGTGGGACCCGGTCGTGCCCCACACGGTCTCCGACGACCAGTACGCCGAGATCAAGGGGCTGGGCGCCAAGAGCCCGGAGACCAAGAAGCTCGATCCGGTCCACGGCGAGATCTTCACGCCGCTCGAGCTCAAGAAGATGGTCGTGGTCGCGCCGAGCCCGGCCGGCGGCGTGAACTGGCCGCCCTCGAGCTACAACCCCGACACGCACATGCTCTACGTGTGCGCGCTCGAGACGGCCGGCGGCTACAGCGTCAACCTGACCAAGCCCCCGGGGACCCGCGCGGCGCCGTACCTGGCCAGCGTCTGGACCATCAACGGCTTCATCCCGAACCCGGGCGTGCTGGCGGCGATCGACGTCACGACCGGGCGCACCGCATGGCGCGCCGAGTTCGACGACGCGTGCTACTCCGGCAGCGTGGCGACCGGCGGCAACCTCGTGTTCGTCGGGCGCAACACGGGCGAGCTCGAGGCCTACAAGGCCGACAGCGGCGAGAAGCTGTGGAGCTTCCAGACCGGCGCCGGCGCCAACAACACGCCGACGATCTTCGAGCAGGGCGGCAAGCAGTACATCGCCTTCTACGCGGGCGGCAACGGCCTGGCGGCGACCAAGCACGGCGACAACCTGTGGCTGTTCGGCCTCGACGGCACGCTCGGGCCGGCCAAGGCCGCGGGCACCGGCCAGGGGATCCAGCACGCCGGTGAGGACGAGACCAAGAGCGACACCAAGAAGGGCAACGCCGACGCCGGCGAGGCTGTCTTCGCCGACAACTGCTCGACGTGCCACGGCGCCGACGGCACCGGCGGCAACGGCGGCCCGGACCTCACCGGCCTGCCCAGCGCCAAGGTCGAGGACAACGTCCTCAAGCAGGTCGAGAAGGGCGGCGGCGGGATGCCGGCCTTCGAGGGCGTGCTCACGCCGCAGCAGATCGCCGACGTCACGTCCTATGTCCTGAAGCTCACCGGCGGCAAGTAAGCCGCAAGTTCGGCGTGCCTCCGACGTTCCGGAGGCATGAACCGTGCTGCTGCCGCACTGCTCGCCGGGCTGACCCTGCTCGCCTGCGCCTCGTCCGCCTCGGCCGAGGGGGTCGTGCAGGCGGGCGCCGCGAAGGTCGACGGCACCTACCACGTCGGCAGCTCCGCGGGCCAGTACGCCAGCACGCGCGACGGCGGCTACGGCGACTACGACCCGCACCTGCAGTCGGTCAAGAACGCCGCCTCCTACGGCGTGCAGTCGCGCGAGTCGGTGCGCGCGCTGGTCATCAAGGGGGCCGACGGCAAGTACGCCGCGATCGTCTCCGACGACCACTACATCCCGCAGGACGCGCTGTTCCGGCGCACGGCGCAGCTGGCCTCCGACGCGACGGACGGCGCGCTGAACGCGACGAACATCACGATGGCGGTCACCCACAACCACTCGTCGCCGTCCTACTCGTCGTTCAACCCGGGCGTGTGGACGTTCCAGGATGCGTTCGACTTCCGCTTCTACGACTACTACGCGAGGCAGAACGCGGCGGCGCTGACACAGGCGTTCAAGGACCTGCACGCCGTCCGCGTCAGCGCGACCGCCAGCTACTTCGACAAGATCCAGCGCAACCCGCTGGGCCCGGCGCGCGCCGACGACGGCGGCCCCGCGGGCTTCACCAACTCCTTCTCCGACCACGACCTGTCGGTCATCCGCTTCGAGAACATCGACGACCCCGCGCACCCGCGGCCGCTCTCGACGCTCGTCAACCTCGGCCAGCACCCGGAGTTCCTCGAGGGCTATGACCTGATCACCGGCGAGTACCCGGCGACGATGGAGCGCTTCGTCGACCGGACCGCCGGCGGCATCACGATCTTCACGCAGAACGCGACCGGCAACTCCGAGATCGAGACCGAGACCTACCACTCGATCCACGAGCGCGAGGCGTTCAACCACACCCAGTACAACCAGATGGAGTGGGCGGCCCGCCAGCTCGCCGACGCGGTCATCGGCAACGTGCGCGCGATCGAGGCCCAGCAGCCCAACCCCGACGACGCCGAGCACTTCGGCATGGCCAGCTACCACGACCGCTTCATCCCGTGGATGTCGAGCTTCCCCGTGGCGGTCGAGGACCACTGGTTCCCGGGGCCGGTCTCGCACCCCTACCCCGGCGTCAACAGCTGCCGCGTCGATCCCGCATTCGGCCTCAACCCGCGCGTCGGCACCGCCGCCGACTGCTCCGAGGTGCCGATCGGCGAGTCGCTGCAGCCGCTGACCGGCGCGCTGCCCGCCTCGACGCCGGGCGTCACGACCGACGACTTCGAGGCGCTGGGGATCCCGTTCCCCGAGAACATCTCGACGCCGTCGCACGGGCTGCTGCAGGACACGCTCGGCGTGCACCTGCAGGGCATCCGCCTGGGCGACATCCTGCTGACCGTCTGCTCGTGCGAGCAGTGGACGGACCAGGCCTACAACATCAAGACGCGCACCGACCGGATTCCTGGCAACGAGTGGCTCGGCTACGACGCGACGAACCCGCCGGCCGACGACAAGACGCACGCCACCAACAGCTGCACGCAGAGCACGGACAAGACGTGGACGTGCGCGACGAGCGGCGGCGAGACCATCCCCGACGCGGTCATGCAGCGCTACCGCGCGCGGACCCTCAACGACGCGGCGGGCTGGGACGACCCCGCGTGTGCCGAGCTCGGGTGCGGCGTGCAGGCGGAGTCCGAGCCGACCGACCTCGCCAAGATCCGCGGCAACTACACCCACGACGACACGACGGTCCGCGGCGGCACCGCCCAGACGGACGGCTACGCCGACGCCCACGGCTACAAGATGGTCGTCACCATCTCGATGGCCAACGACTACAACGGCTACATCGCGACCTACCGCGACTTCATGGGCCGCGACCACTACCGCAAGGCGCTGACCGGCTGGGGCCCGCACTCCAGCGACTACTTCGCCACGCGGCTGGCGCGCATCGGCCACAGCCTCAAGGGCGACGAGGCGGCGGCCGAGGCGATCGCCGTCGAGACCGACCCGGCGGTGGCGGCGGCCGAGGCGCCGGAGTACGCGGCGGGCGCCGCCAAGGAGGCGGCCGACCAGCGCGCCGAGGACGCCAAGGTCACGGCCGTGGCCGAGGCGGCGAGCGCCGGCGTGCAGGCCTACGGCGCGACCGTGCCCGACGACGGCCTCGGGGTCCCGACCGACGTCCGCCAGCCCAAGGACATCCAGCGCTTCGACGCCGCGACGTTCCGCTGGGCGGGCGGCAACAACTACACCGACAACCCGGTGGTGGTGGTCGAGCGCAAGGTGGGTGACGAGTGGGTGCTGTTCGCCGACCAGAGCGGCGAGGTGCAGACCACGCTGGCCTACCCGGGCAGCGATCCCTCGGCGCTGGCGACCTACCGCGCGGGCGGCCAGACCTGGCGCTGGACGGCGACCTTCGAGGCGTTCGTCTCGCGCTTCAACCTGGTCGACCCGCAGGGCCGCACCTACCGCGCGACACCCGCCGGCACCTACCGCTTCCGCGTCGCGGGGGCCCGCCAGGCCGGCGGCGCCGCGGTCCCGTACACGCTGACGTCCGACCCGTTCACGGTCGCGCCGTGGCGGGGCATCACCGTCGAGGACGTCCAGCGCGACGGCACCGCGCTGAGCTTCGCCGCCGGGCCGGCGCACACGGTCAAGGAGAGCCGGATCCGCGGGACCTCCACCCGCGACCTCGGCACCCTGTCGTTCGCCATCGGGCCCGTCGACTTCCCCGACTCCGCCGCCGACCAGACGGCCACCGGCGCCCGCTTCCTCAACCGCACGCGCGGCTACAGCGCCAACGACCCCTCCGACGCCGAGCACTACTGCCTGGACTGCCGCTTCCGCGACTGGCTCGACACCACCGGAGAGCTGACCGCGACCGTGGCCACCGCGGGCGGAGCCGAGCGCACCGTCCACAGCGACGAGCACGGCCGCTTCACCCTCCACGGCGTGCCCGGCGCCGCCACCATCACCATCACCGACGCCTGGGGCGACACCAGCGGGCCCGTCGAACTCTCTTAAAGGGGCCAGGCCCCTTTAGGAGGGTTGAGGGTTCGGGTAGGCCGGGGGTGTGCCCCCCGCGATCCAGATCAACGAGTTCACCGACCCCGGCTGCCCGTGGGCGTGGAGTGCGGAGCCGGTCCGCCGGCGGATCGACTGGCTGTTCGGCGACGCGGTCGAGTGGCGGCTGCACATGGTCGGGCTGTCGGAGTCCCCGGAGGAGTACCTCGAGAAGGGCTTCACGCCGCAGAAGATGGCCAGCGGCATGGCCACGATCGCCCGCGAGCACCACATGCCGATCGCCACGCACGAGCGCCCGCGCATGGCCGCGACGCTGCCGGCCTGCCGCGCGATCGTCGCGGCGCGCGAGCACGGTGGCGAGCGGCTGGCCCGCACGCTCCTGCGCCAGCTGCGCGTCCGGCACTTCGGCGGCGGCCTGCTCGACGACCCGCACCTCATCGAGGCCGCCGCGCACGACGCCGGCATCGACGCGGCAATGCTGCACGGCTGGCTCGCCGACCCCGCTGTCGAGGACGCGCTGCGGGCCGACATGGCCGCGGCGCGCAAGCCCGCCGCCGCGGCGCTCGCCCTCGACCACAAGCTGGCCGATGCCGAGAACGGGCGCCGCTACACCTGCCCGAGCTACGAGCTGATCCGCCTGGCCGACGGGCTGCGCGTCGCAATCCCGGGCTTTCACCCCTTCGGGGTCTACGAGGTCGCGCTGGCCAACATGCTGCCCGGCCACACGCGGCGGCCCGAGCCGGTCTCCGTCGAGGAGGCGCTGACCTGGGCCGGCGAGCCGCTGGCCACCGTCGAGGTCGCCGAGCTGATGGGCCTCTCGCTCGAGGGCGCGCGGGAGGAGCTCGGCCGCGTCGCGGTCGAGACGCACCTGGGCTTCGACGGCCTGTGGACGCTGCCGCGCTATCGCAAGCTGTCGATCGCGCCGAGCAGCGACGACGCATCCGAGGCGACCGCGTCGGCGTCGGTCAGCTCTCCGGGCGCGTAGGGCCCGCCGGCCACGGCGACGACGCGCACGCCGTCAGCGCGCGCGCACGCGATGTCGCGCGGCGTGTCGCCGATGACCAGCGTGTCCTCGCGCGGATGCGGCTCGCCCGGCGTTCCCGCCCGCGCCCGCGCGATGGCCGGCAGCTCGGTGCGGTCCTCGCGGTCGGAGCCGAAGCCGCCCTGCCCGGAGGGGAAGTACTCGCCGATGCCCGCGGCGCGCAGCTTCATCCGCGCGACGGGCTCGAGGTTGCCGGTGACCAGCGAGAGGAGCACGTCCTCGCGCGCGGCCAGCGCGTCGAGCAGCTCCGGGATCCCCGGGGCCACACGGTCGGAGAGGTCGTCGGGCACCAGCCGGGCGTACTCCTCGGCGACCGCGACGCACATCGCGTCGGCGCCCTCCTCGAAGGTCAGCGCCGGGATCCCCGCCAGCAGCGTCATGTGCCGCGCGATCTCCAGGTCGGTCCGGCCCGCGGCCTCGACCTTCTGGGGCGAGGTCAGGCCGTACACCCGCGCCAGCGCGGCATGCATGGCCGCGACATGCTCGCGGGAAGCCTTCAGGAGCAGGGTCCCATCTATGTCGAATAGCAACAGCAAGAGCGCGTTGGTCGTCGTCGACATGATCAACAACTACGACTTCGACGACGCCGACAAGCTACGCGCCTCGGTGGAGGAGTCGCTGCCGTGCATGGTCGATCTGGTCAAGCGGGCGCAGGAGCAGGGCGTCCGCACGATCTACGTCAACGACAACCACGGCGCCTGGCACCAGGGCCGCGCCGAGATGGTCGAGGAGTTCCTCGGCGGCGAGTTCGCCCCGCTGATCGAGCCGATCGCGCCCGGCGACGACGTCGACTTCATCGTCAAGGCCCGGCACTCGATCTTCTACGAGACGCCGCTGGAGTACCTGCTGCGCGAGGGCGGCATCGAGAAGCTGATCCTCATCGGCCAGGTGACCGAGCAGTGCATCCTCTACTCGGCCCTCGACGCCTACATCCGCCACTTCGACGTGCACGTCCCGCCCGATGCGGTCGCGCACATCCACGACGACCTCGCCGACGCGGCACTGAAGATGATGCGCGTCAACATGAACGCCGACCTGACGCCGGCGGCACAGCTGCTGCGGGAACGCTCGCTCAGCGCGTGAACGTCGTGCCCGGCTCGAGGGCCAGGCAGAACGCGGCGATCAGGCGAGCGCACGCGTGGACGTCGGCGAGGTCGGCCATCTCGACCGGCGAGTGCATGTAGCGCAGGGGCACGCTGACCAGCGCGCAAGGGACGCCGGCGCGCGAGATCTGGACCGCGTCGGCGTCGGTCCCGGTGTAGCGCCCCGAGGCCTCGATGGTCACCGGGATGCTCTCGCGCTCGGCGGTGTCGTGGAGCAGCTCGAACAGCTGCGGGTGCAGGGCCGCGGCGCGGTTGAGGACGGGCCCGGAGCCCAGCGCGTGCGAGCCGAGCTCGCGCTCGTCGACGCCCGGGACGTCCGTGGCGTGCGTCACGTCGACGACGACGGCCACGTCGGGGCGCAGGCCGAACGGGCTGGTGGCGGCGCCGGCCAGGCCGGTCTCCTCCTGCGCGTTGCCGACGGCGATGACGTCGCCGGGCGCGCCGCCGGCCTCGGCGACCAGGCGCGCCGCCTCCAGCGCGACGAAGCAACCGAGGCGGTTGTCCATCGAGCGCGCCGCGAAGCGCTCGCCCGGCAGCTCGATGGGATCGCCGTCGATGACCGCCACGTCGCCGACGCGCACGACCGCCTTGGCCGCGTCGCCGTCGGCGGCGCCGATGTCGATGTGGAGCTCCTTGAGCTCGGGGACCTTCTTGCGCTCGTCGGGCGTGAGCAGGTGGATCGCCTTGCGGGCCACGACGCCGGGCAGCACGCCGTCGCGCGTGGTGACCACGACGCGCTGGCCGACCAGGACGATCGGGTCCCAGCCCCCGACGCCGGTGAACCACAGGAAGCCCTTGTCGTCGATGTGCGTGACGATCAGGCCGATCTCGTCGAGGTGGCCGAAGACCGCCACCGACGGGCCGCCACCCGTGCCCGACACGCGCGCGCTGGTGGTCCCGAGGGTGTCGACGGCCACGGTCGCTCCGAACGCCTCGGCCTGGCGCCGGAAGACCGCCGAGGGCGCCTCCTCGCGGCCCGAGGGCCCGTGAGCAGTCAGCAGTTCGGAAAGCGCGTCGGGAAGCGGCATGACGAGCGAGCCTATCGGCGCAACGTGCGCCGCAGCGCCAGGATGCGCTGCACCGCCGCCAGCCCCGCCGCGCGGCCCAGCCGGCCGGCGTGGAAGAGGTCGGCCAGGCGCTCGACCGCGCGGGCGCTCGACTCGTAGGTGGTGAACAGCAGCAGGTCGTTGCCGGCGCGCAGCACGCGCGCGAGCAGGTTGCGCCGGCCCTCCAGCGCGGTCGCGTTGAGCGAGTCGGTGACCACCACCCCATCGAAGCCCAGGCGCTGGCGCAGCTCGCCGGTGACGATGCGGCGCGAGAGCATCGCCGGCTGATCCGACAGCGCGGGGTAGATCGCGCTCGAGGTCATCACGAGGCCGGTGCGCGCAGCGGCGAACGGCGGCTCGTCTCGGGCCCGCAGCGTGGCCAGCGGCGTTCGGATGACCACCGCGGCGGCGTCGGTGTTCGCGCTCGCTGCTCCGAAGCCCGGGAAGTGCTTGGCGGTGGCCGCGACGCCACCGTCGCGCAGTCCGGCGGAGAAGGCACGGGCCCGGCGGCCGACGACCGCCGTCGAGCGCCCGAAGCTGCGGCCCTCGTCCTCCATCTGCGAGCCCGGGCGGGCGACGTCGACGACCGGAGCGAGGTCGACGTTGACGCCCGCCGACGAGAGCGTCCCGGCCGTGGCCCGGCCCTGCTCGCGCGCGACAGCGTCGGAGCCCATGCGCGGCGGGTTCAGCCACGGCGCCCCGGGCAGCCGCTTGACCAGCCCGCCCTCCTGGTCGGTCATGACCAGCAGCGGCGCGGTCAGCCCTCGCGGCCGCCTGATCGCCTGCAGCTCGCGCGTCAACGAGCGGACCTGGGCGATCGACGCCACGTTGGGCCCGAACAGCAGGACCCCCGCCGCCTCGCCGCGCTGGATGCGCAGCCGCAGGTTGCGCGGCACCTCCGTCCCGGAGAAGGCGAACACCACCCGCTGACCGGCGAGCTGGATCGAGGTCAGCGGGGGTGGCGGTACGGGTGCGGCCTCGGCGAACACGCGGCTACGCGGTGCCCAGCAGCTCCCGCAGGACGTACGGCAGGATGCCGCCGTTGCGGAAGTAGCGCGCCTCCTTGGGCGTGTCGATGCGCACGCGGCAGGTGAACTCCTTGTCGCCGGCCCTGACGGTCACGTCGCGGGGCGGCCGCTCGCCGCTGTTGATCGGGTCGGCGATGCCGGTGATCGTGAACTCCTCCTGGCCGTCGAGGCCCAGCGACTCGGCGCTGTCGCCGTCGGCGAACTGCAGCGGCAGCACGCCCATGCCGACGAGGTTGGAGCGGTGGATGCGCTCGAAGCTCTCGGCGATCACCGCGCGGACGCCGAGCAGGTTCGTGCCCTTCGCCGCCCAGTCGCGCGACGAGCCCGAGCCGTACTCCTTGCCGGCGAGGATGACCAGCGGAGTGCCCTCCTCGATGTAGGCCATGGCGGCGTCGTAGATCGCCATCTCCTCACCGTCCTTGATCGTCACGCCGCCCTCGGTCCCGGGCGCGAGCTCGTTGCGCAGGCGGATGTTGGCGAACGTGCCGCGCATCATCACCTCGTGGTTGCCGCGGCGCGAGCCGTAGGAGTTGAACTCGCGCTTCTCGACGCCGTGGTCCTTGAGGTAGCGCCCCGCGGGCGAGTCCTCCTTGATCGAACCGGCCGGCGAGATGTGGTCGGTGGTGACGCTGTCGCCGAGCTTGGCGAGCACCTTCGCGCCCTCGATGTCGGTCAGCGGCGCGGGCTCGCGCTGCAGCCCCTCGAAGTACGGCGGGTTCTGCACGTAGGTCGACGAGTCGTCCCACGCGAACGTGTCGCCCTCGGGCACGTCGAGGGACTGCCAGCGCTCGTCGCCCTCGAAGACGCCGTCGTAGCTGCGGCGGAACATGTCGGACTGCACGGCGCTCTCGATCGCCTGGTGGACGTCGTGCTCTGACGGCCAGACGTCGGCGAGCATGACATCGGTGCCCGGGAACGGCTCGTTGAGCGGATCCCAGTCCATGGTGCCCGCCAGCGCGTAGGCCACGACCAGCGGCGGCGAGGCCAGGTAGTTCATCTTGACGTCGGGGTTGATGCGGCCCTCGAAGTTGCGGTTGCCGCTGAGCACCGAGACGACCGCGAGGTCGGCCTCGTTGACCGCCGCGGAGATCTCGTCGGGCAGCGGGCCGGAGTTGCCGATGCACGTCGTGCAGCCGTAGCCGACGAGGTTGAAGCCCAGGTCGTTGAGCGGCCCGGTCAGCTCGGCCTTGTCGAGGTACTCCGTCACGACCTTCGAGCCCGGAGCCAGCGACGTCTTGACCCACGGCTTGCGCTGCAGGCCCTTGGCCAGCGCGTTGCGCGCCAGCAGGCCGGCGCCGAGCATGACGCTCGGGTTCGAGGTGTTGGTGCACGAGGTGATCGCGGCGATGACGACGTCGCCGTTGTCGAGCGAGAACGTCTCGCCGTCGAGCGTCACCTCCACCGACGGCCCGGCCGCCGTGACCGTGGGCGCGGCGGCATCCTCGGCGGGCGCGTGTCCCTCGCCGTTGCGGTCGTCCCCGGGCGCCTCGCCGGCGGGATCGCTCGCCGGGAACGAGTCGGCCGAGGCCTCGTCCTGCATCGTCTGCAGCGACGGGACGTAGTCGGTGAGCCGCTCGCGGAACTCGCTCTGGGCGTCGGTCAGCGACACGCGGTCCTGCGGGCGCTTCGGGCCCGCGATCGACGGGACGACCTCGGACAGGTCGAGCTCGATCGTGTCGGAGAACGTCGGCTCCTCGCTGTCGGCGTCGTGCCACAGGCCCTGCTCCTTGGCGTAGGCCTCGACGAGCGCGATCTGGTCGGCGGGCCGGCCGGAGAACTCGAGGTAGCGCAGCGTCTCGGCGTCGATCGGGAAGATCGCGCAGGTCGAGCCGAACTCCGGGCTCATGTTGCCGATCGTCGCGCGGTCGGCCAGCGGCAGGGCGCTGACGCCCGGGCCGTAGAACTCGACGAACTTGCCGACGACGCCCTTCTCGCGCAGGCGCTCGGTGACCGTCAGGACCAGGTCGGTCGCGGTCGCGCCCTCCGGCAGCTCGCCCTTGAGCTTGAAGCCCAGCACCTGCGGGATGAGCATCGACATCGGCTGGCCGAGCATCGCGGCCTCGGCCTCGATGCCGCCGACGCCCCAGCCGAGCACGCCCAGGCCGTTGACCATCGTGGTGTGGGAGTCCGTGCCGACAAGCGTGTCGGGGTAGGCCTCGCCCGTCTTGTCGTTGACGAAGACGACGCGCGAGAGGAACTCGAGGTTGACCTGGTGGACGATCCCGGTGTCGGGCGGCACGACGCTGAAGCCGTCGAACGCGGTCTGGCCCCAGCGCAGGAACTGGTAGCGCTCCTCGTTGCGCTCGAACTCGCGCTCGGCGTTGATGCGGAACGCGTCGGCGGTGCCGAAGACGTCGACCTGCACCGAGTGGTCGATGACCAGCTCGGCCGGCACGAGCGGGTTGATCAGCGTCGGGTCGCCGCCCAACGCGGTCATCGCGTCGCGCATCGCGGCGAGGTCGACGACGGCGGGCACACCCGTGAAGTCCTGGAGAACCACGCGCGCGGGCGTGAAGGCGATCTCGGTGTCGGGCTCGGCCCGGTGGTCCCAGTTGGCCAGGGCCTCGATGTCGGCCGCTTCGACCGAGCCGTTGCCCTCGGTGCGCAGCAGGTTCTCCAGCAGCACCTTCAGCGAGAACGGCAGGCGCGCGACGTCGTGCTTGGACTGCAGCGCGTCGAGCCGGTAGATCGTGACCTCGCGGTCGCCGACCTTCAGGGTGTCGCGGGCGCCGAAGCTGTTGGGGTTCTCGGAAGACATGGTTCTCTCTCTCGGATCAGGCGTCGGCGGGGAGCATGACGAAGCTCCTCCCGCCGGGCGTTCTCAGGTCTCGGTACTGCGGGTCGAAGGTCGCGATGCGCTCGGTGCGCAGCCTCCCCGCCAGCGCGACGAGCGAAGCGCTGACGAGGTCCATGTGACGCTTGCGCGACAGCGCGAGCGTCTCGTCGAGCGCGTCGGCCCACCAGCGCACGGCGTAGGCGCCACGCGAAAAGTCCTCGCGCACCGCCGGGGCGGCGTCGCCCGCGGCCTCGTCGATGGCGGCGAGCGCCAGCGGCGTGGTCACGAGGTCCTCCTCCACCACCTGCACCCAGGCGGCGGCGTCCTCGTGGCCGTCGGCGTCGCGGTCGAGCAGGGTGAGCACGAAGTCGGGCGCGAGCACGACGCTCACTTCCGCGCTCCGACGAGCCCCACGGCCTTGGGCCGGACGCGTCGCGGCTGGTGCACGAGCGCCCACAGGCTGCGGCGGATGAACTCCGCCTTGGTGAGCTGCTCCTCAGCCGCGCGACGGGCCAGGGCCTCGTCGAGCTCAGGCTCGAGGTAGATGCTCGTCTTCTTCACCCTACGTAGGGTAACAGACGATCTAGAGCCCTGCGGGGTGCCTGACCGTGAAGCCCGAGACGGCGTTGTAGGCGCGGCCCCAGCGCGTGCCGGTACGGGCGCGCTCGACCGTGTCGTAACGCAGGCCGGCGACGACCATGAAGGCGTGCCCGGCGTTGGCGAAGATCGTCACCCACTTGCCCGGGCCGGGCTTGCCCCACGACATGAACGACGTGGAGTCCAGCGGCGAGTCGACGAGTCCCGCAGAGGCCAGCGCGAAGGAGACCGAGCCCGAGCAGTCGTAGGCGCTGTCGACCCAGATGCCCTCGTCGCCGACGCCTCCGTGGCCGCCGCCGTAGCGATAGGGCGCGTGGGCCACCTTGTTGGCGGCGTTGATGATCGCCGCGACCTCGGCCGGGGCGGCGGGCGGCACGGTGGCCATGCCCTGCTGGGTCAGGCCGGCCTGGTCGGTGACGTCGGCGCCGGGCGCCACGCCGAGCGCCTGCGCGAGCTCGCGCTGGACCTCGGCGTCGGTCGGTGCGCCCTCCGCCGGGGCGTCGGCCCCCGCGGCGGTGCCGGGGTTGTGCTTGGCCGGCGCGGCCGGCTTCGGCGTGGTCGCGCGCGGCGGGAGCTTGTCGGGAACCGTGAAGACCGTGGCGTCCGGAGCCTTCTTCGGCGGCGCGGCCTGGGTCGCGGCATGCTCCTCGGCGCCGCCACCGCAGCCGGCGAGCACGAGCGTCAGCGCGAGAACGGAAAGCACGGCACGGCGCACGAGGGACAGGGTACGGTCCGCGGATGAACACGAGGGTCACCCGCCGAACCCTGATCGGCACGGGCGCCGTCGCCGGCGCGTCGGCCGCCCTGCCGGGCGCCGCCGGCGCGAAGACGGCCAGACCCCGCCGGGCCGACGTCATCGTCGTGGGCGCCGGCCTCTCCGGCCTGCAGGCCGCCACCGACATCGCGGCCAAGGGCAAGTCCGTCATCGTCGTCGAGGCCCGCAACCGCGTCGGCGGCCGCACGCTCAACCACAAGCTCGGCGGCGGCAAGGTCATCGAGATCGGCGGCCAGTGGATCGGCCCGACCCAGACGAAGCTCGCCGCGCTCGCCAAGGACCTCGGCGTCGACACCTACAAGACGTACAACAAGGGCAGCTACATCTACTACAAGGACGGCGTCAAGACCCCCTACGAGGTCCAGCCGCCGCCGATCGGCGCGATCCCGCCCGACCCCGAGGGCGTCGCCGACGCATTCAAGGCGATCCTCCAGCTCAACGAGATGGCCGCGACCATCGACGTCGAGAAGCCGTGGGCGGCCGCCAACGCCACGACCTGGGACTCCCAGACCTTCCAGACCTGGCTCGAGGCCAACGCGCTGACGCCCAACGGGCGCTTCCTGCTCGAGCTCGGCATCGAGGCCGTGTTCGCCGCCGAGCCGCGCGACGTCTCGCTGCTCTTCGCGCTCTTCTACATCGCGTCGGCCACCGACGGGAAGGCCGCGCCGGACTTCCAGCGCCTGATCAACACCGAAGGCGGCGCGCAGGAGAGCCGCTTCGTCGGCGGCTCGCAGCGGATCTCGATCCTGCTGGCCAAGGCCCTGGGCAAGCAGCGCGTGGTGCTCGGCGCGCCGGTGCGCCGGATCGTCCAGCGCAAGGGCGGCGTCGAGGTCGTCACCGACAAGGGCCACTTCGTCGGCAAGCAGGTCGTGGTCACCGGCCCGCCGTCGGTCACCGCCTACATCGACTACCAGCCGCTCCTGCCCGCCGAGCGCGCGCAGCTCGTCCAGCGCCTCCCCCAGGGCAGCGTCATCAAGTGCGAGGCGATCTACGACAAGCCGTTCTGGCGCGACAAGGGCCTGGCCGGCCAGATCACCTCGGATGCCGAGCCCGTGCGCGTGACGTTCGACAACTCGCCGCCCGACGGCAGCCCGGGCGTGATGCTCGGCTTCATCGAGGGACACCTCGCGCGCGTGTGGGGCCGCAAGCCCGCCGCCGAGCGCCGCGACGCCGTGCTGAAGAACTTCGCCACCTACTTCGGCAACGAGGCGCTCAAGCCCGTCGACTACGTCGAGAAGGACTGGTCGCAGGAGGGCTGGACCCGCGGCTGCTACGGCGGCTTCACCCCTCCCGGCACGCTGCTCGACTTCGGCGAGGCGATCCGCAAGCCGGTCGGGCGCATCAAGTGGGCGGGCGCGGAGACCGCGACGCTGTGGAACGGCTACATGGACGGCGCGCTGCGCTCAGGCTCGCGCGCGGCGGACGAGGCGCTGGGGGATTTGTAGGGCGCGGGCGGTCGCGCGGTGGCGCTCAGTTCTGGCGCTCTCGCTGGGCCGGCGCTGGCCGGGGCGACGAGGGCGGAGTGAGAGGCCATTGTCGTCCCCTATGGGGGACACATTTGGCCTCTCGCCAACGGCGAACGTCCCATCGATCCCGACATGGCGGGATGGTTCGGACGTTCGGTCAGGCGCCGCGGTCGAAGCGCCGCTTGCTGCGGCGGTCGATCTCGAACCACACGCGGGTGCCGTCGTCGAGGTCGACGCCCCAGCGGGAGGCGAGCTTGTCGACCATCCGCAGGCCGAAGCCCTTGCCCTCGCGGGCGCGATCCTGGTCGAAGCCCGGGCCCGGGTCGCGAACCTCGACGCGGATGAAGTCACCGATGAAGCGGGCGGCGAACATGATGTTCTGGTCGCTGCGCAGCTCGGCGTGACGCACCGCGTTGGCGATCAGCTCGGTCGCGAGCAGATCGACGGTGTGCTGAAGGTCCTCGGGGAGGTGTGCCTCCTGCAGACCGCGACGCGCGCGGCGAGCCGCGGTCGGATCAGGTGGCAGCGTCAGGACGACATCCGCTGCCACTTCGGCGAAGGGGCTCACGCAATACCGGTTGCCCAACCCGGCGCGTTCCCAATCACGGATCCCTTACCGGCGGGCGCTGCGCAGCGCGTCGAAGCGCAGCGTCAGCGGCGCGGACGGTCCGCTGGCGTTGGTCACCACGACGCGCAGGCCGTAGCGGCCCGGTCGCAGCTGCTTCCACGCCGCGCGCGGCAGCCGCACGAGGTTGGAGCCCTGCACGACCGGAGCGGTCCAGCGGCGGACGGTCTTGCCGCCGCGCTGCAGCGTGACCACGGCGCCACCCGCCGAGTTGCTCTGGAACAGCAGCCGCGGCAGGCGCGCGGTGGCGAGGCCTGCCTGACGCTTGCGCGACCCGAGTTGCAGCAGCGCGGGGAACTGGCTGCCGACGATCCGCGGCCGGGGCAGCGGATCGACCCACGCCACCGCCGGCATCTGGATGCCGACGAGCGCCGGATCGCTGATCGTCAGCGTGTGCGGTCCGTAGCCGAGGTCGGCGAACTCGAAGCGCGCCGGGCAGGCCGCAGCCGCCGCTCCGTCGAGGCTGCACAGCAGCGTGGCGATGCGCAGGTCGCCGCCGACGGCGAAGCCGGCGTTCGCCCCCGCGAAGGTGACAGGCCCGCCCGCCACGGCCGGATCGAGCACGACCTCGGCCGGCGAGGCGTCGGCGTTGCCGGCCCGGTCCACCGCCCGGACGAAGAGCTGCTCGGAGGCGGTGAGCACCGGCATGGCGAACGTCGCGGGGCACGGCAGCCATGCGGTCTGCGCGCGGCGGCACTCGAAGGTCGCGCCCGGCTCGGATCCGAGCGCCACGGTTCCCGGGTCGCTCGGCGTGGCCCGCTTGGCCAGCACGTAGGACATCGGGGCGGTCAGGTCGATGGTCCACGTGAACGCCCGCGGCACCGTCTCGACGACGCCCCAGCGATCGGTGCCGCGGACCTCGAACGTGTGCCGGCCCTCGCCGAGGCTCGTGTAGGACGCGCCCACCGGACAGACGACCCAGGCCCCGCCGTCGACGCGGCAGGAGAAGGCGACCTGCGCCTTCGATGCCGTGAAGGTGAACCTGGCCGTCCGGCTGTTGGCCAGTGCCGGGGGCGTCGTCAGGAAGCTGCTGACCGGCGCCGCCGTCTCGTTGGCGGGCAGCGCGACCTGCCAGGAGTAGGCCGACGTCGCGCTGGTCCCCCAGCGGTCGGTGCCCGTGACCGACAGCGTGTGGGGGCCGTCGCGCAGCAGGTCATAGGCGTAGCTGCCGTTGCAGGGCGCCGCGACGCCGTCGTCGAGCGCGCACGCGAACGTCACGCCGCCCTTGGAGCCGGCGAAGGTGACCGTGCCCGCGGGCTGGTCGCTGACCGCGGGCGGCGTCGTGAGGAAGATCGTCGCCGGTGCGCTGGTGTCGGCGCCCGCGGCGAAGTGCGCGGCGACCTCGCCGGCGTCGAGCGCGCGGGAGTAGAGCGCCACCTCGTCGAGCCCGCCCTGCCACGAGCCCGAGCTCGACCGCGACAACCGGCCGAGGTAGAGGGCCTGGGTGCTGGTGGCCGGCACGTTGGGGAGCGTGCCGGTCGCGACGCGCGCGCCGTCGACGTAGAGCGCCATCGCCCGGGTGCTCAGCGTCGCCACGACGTGATGCCAGCCGACGGCGCGCAGCGCCGGTCCGGTGACGCGCGTGCCGTTGACCTGAAACGACGGCAGCCCTCCGCCGGCCATGTAGAGGTGGTAGCCCGCGGAGGTCGTGCCCTTGCTGACGATGTAACGATCGCCCGACGTCGTGCGGGGGGCGACCCACGCCTCGATGGTGCGATCGGCGGCGAAGTTCGCGACGTTGCCGAAGCTCGCCGTCGACGTTCCCGTCAGCGACAGCGACGTGCCGCCCGCGTCGATGCCCGGCGGCAGGCCGAGCGCGAAGCCGGCGGTGAGTGGCGCCGACAGCCCGCCGGTCACGTCGGTCACCGTGTTGGCGCTCGCGGCTTCGTCGAGCGGCCAGTAGGCGGCGAGCCCGGGCGTGGCGCGGACGGTCGCGCCGTAGTCGCCCAGCGCCGAGGCCGACGCGGGAACGGCGAGCGCGACCAGCACGGCGGCCGCGGCGGCAAGACGGCGCAGCGGGCTCATTCCGTCGTGCGCACCTTCTCGCAGTCCTTCGCGACGTGGTCGCCGTACATGTAGACGATGTCGCGCCCCGGCCCGCAGGAGATGCGGTCGGTGCTGCGGCCCATCGCGTGGATGATGTCGTTGCCGGGCCCGCCGCGGATGGTGCTGTCGACGCGGCCGTCGCCGCGCAGGCGCAGGGTGTCGTTGCCCGTCCCGCCGTCGATGGTGTTGTCGCCCAGGCCGCCCTGCAGCTTGTCGTCGCCCGGGCCGCCGAAGATCAGGTTGCTCGCCGGGCCGCCGAAGGCGCGGTCGTTGCCCAGGCCGCCCTCGAGCACGTTGACCCCGGTGTCACCGCCGTCGATCTGGTGCTTGGCCCACAGCAGGTCGTCGCCGGCGCCGCCGATGAGGTGATCGGTCCCGTGGCCGCCGAGCAGCGTGTCGTCGCGATCGGTGCCCTCCTTGGTGCCGCCGGCGTCGTCGGCGATCCACAGGATCCCCTTGCTCGGGTCGTCGACGGGGGCGACCTCGACGACGAGCTCGCAGTTCTTGATCCGCCCGTCGGCCAGCGAGTGCTCGTTGACCAGCCCGCCCGGCAGGTCCGGCGGGTTGACGTAGACGGTGTCGATGCCGGCGCCGCAGTCGACCAGGCCGTTACTGCCCGGCCAGTTGAGATGGACCTGGTCGTCGCCGTCGCCACCCGCGATCTCGTCGGGACCCGAGTCGGCGAAGAGGTCGTCGGCGCCCGCGCCACCGTCGAGCTTGTCGATGCCCGTGCCGCCGTGCAGCACATCTTCACCGTCGCCGCCGTAGAGCTGGTCGGGGGCCTGGTCTCCCGAGAGGACGTCGGCTCCCGTGCCGCCGCGCAGGGTGTCGGTGCCGTCGGCGCCCACCGCGGTGTCGTCGCCGTCGCCGCCGTCGAGCAGGTCGCCGCCCGTGCCGCCGTCGAGGACGTCGTTGCCGTCGCCGCCGTAGAGGAAGTCACCCGCGGTCTCGCCGAACAGCAGGTCGTTGCCGCCCATGCCGTAGACGTGGTCGGGCCCGCCGCCCGCGTGGATGGTCTCGCCGGCGGCCGTGCCGAGCAGGCGGTTGGGCAGGATCGTCCCGCTGATGCCGCGCCCGCTCGCGACGCACGCCGCGGCGAGGACACCGGCCAGGGCCAGGACGATGACGCGCCGGAGCGCGGGAGCTGAGAGGAGACGAGGGGACATGCGACGGGGAAGCGGACTGCCGTCCGGCCTCCATCTGGTGTATCGGCGCCGAACCAGTTCGTCATGAGAACGTCTCAGGAAGCGGTTTGTCAGTGGACAACGGCCCGGCTAGCGTCACGAGCTCGTGCCGTCCCTGGAGCTGCACAGCGTCGAGAAGTCCTTCCGGTCCCCCGCCGGTCGGGTGCACGCGGTGCGCGGCGTCGACATCGTGATCGAGCCCGGTGAGACGGTGGCGCTGCTGGGGCCCAACGGCGCCGGGAAGTCGACGACGATCGACGTGGCGCTCGGCCTGCTCGCACCCGACAGCGGCACCGCCGAGCTGTTCGGCGGCGCCCCGGCCGACGCCGTGCGCGACGGCCGCGTCGGCGCGATGCTCCAGACCGGATCGGTCATCCCGTATCTGACCGTGCGCGAGCTCGTCGAGATGATGGCCTCGCTGTATCCCCGCCCGCTGGGCGTCGACGAGGCGCTGGAGCTGGCGGGCCTCGCCGACATCGCGCGCCAGCCCACGCAGAAGCTCTCGGGTGGCCAGACCCAGCGGGTGCGCTTCGCCGTCGCGCTGGTCAGCAACGCCGAGCTGCTGGTGCTCGACGAGCCGACGGTGGCCATGGACGTCGAGGCGCGCCGCGCCTTCTGGACGACGATGCGCGAGGTGGCGGCGGGCGGACGCACCGTGGTGTTCGCCACGCACTACCTCGAGGAGGCCGACGCCTACGCCGACCGCGTCGTGCTGATGGCCCGCGGCAAGGTGGTCGCCGACGGGCCCACGACCGAGATCAAGGCGCTCGTCGGGCACCGGACGATCCGCGCCACCCTGCCGGGCGCCGACCTCGAGGCGCTCGGCCGGCTGCCGGGCGTGTCCGGTGCGGACCGGCGCGGCGAGGCCGTCGTCCTGAGCTGCACGGACTCCGACCAGGCGATCCGTGCCCTGCTGGCCGCGGAGCCCGCGGCGCGTGACATCGAGATCAGCGGCGCGGCCCTCGAGGAGGCCTTCCTGCAGCTGACCGCCGACGAGGAGCCCGCGCCATGAGCCACGGCACCTACCTGCGCCTCGAGCTGCTGCGCACGCTGCGCAACCGGCGCTTCCTGGTCTTCTCGCTGATCTTCCCGGTGGTGCTCTACCTGCTCATCGTCGGCACCAACAACAACGAGGAGGACGTCGGCGGCACCGGGCTGTCGATGGCGCTGTACTTCATGGTCAGCATCAGCTCGTTCGGGACGATGACCGCCATGCTGTCCTCCGGCGCGCGCATCGCGTCGGAGCGCAAGGCGGGATGGAACCGGCAGCTGCGCCTGACACCGCTGACCCCGTACGAGTACATCCGGGCCAAGCTCGTGACGGGCTACGCCGTCGCGCTGATGAGCATCCTGGTGCTCTACGCCGCCGGCATCGTGATGGGCGTCTCGCTGCCCATCAACCGGTGGCTGGAGATGACGGGGCTCATCCTGGTCGGGCTGATCCCGTTCGCCGCGCTGGGCATCGCCATCGGCCACCTGCTCAGCGAGGACTCGATGGGTCCGGCCGTCGGCGGCACCACGGCGATCCTGGCCTTCGTCAGCGGGACGTGGTTCCCGGTCCCCGAACACGGCTTCCTGCACGACCTCTCACAGGCGCTGCCGTCGAGCTATCTCGTCCAGGCGGGCCGGGTGGGCGTCGGCGGCAGCGCCTGGGGCACCACGGGCTGGCTCGTCGTCGCGGCCTGGACGGTCGTCCTCGGCGCCGTCGCTCGGTGGGCCTACCTGCGCGACACCGGCCGCGCCTGAAAACGAAGAAGACCCCGCGCTAGCAGGGTCTTCGTACTACGGGAGCGACGGGACTCGAACCCGCGACCTCCGGCGTGACAGGCCGGCGCTCTAACCGACTGAGCTACGCCCCCTTCAACGACGGGCCGTAGTAAAGCAGGGTCCGCGCGCAACTCCGAAACGGCGATCGGGTTCTGACTGGCGGAAACGGCACCCGACCCCCTCTCGAAGGAGGCAGGCGACAACATGAAGCACTCAGGGAGAGCGCCCCGCGCGGCAATCGCCGCGCTCGCAGGACTGGCCGCGACGGCCGGCATCGCCACCGCGGCGACCATCAACGGCGGCGAAGGCAACGACCGGCTTGTGGGCAGCAAGCAGGCCGACGTCATCGACGCGCGCGGCGGCAACGACCGCGTCTTCGGCAGGGCCGGCGACGACGTCGTGCTCGGCGGCCTCGGCCGCGACCGGCTGTTCGGCAACCTCGGCAACGACACCCTGACCGGAGGCGAGGGGCGCGATCTCATCGTCGGCGGCCAGGGCGACGACCACATCGTCGGCGAGGCCGGCCGCGACCGCCTGTTCGGCAACGCGGGCAACGACAACGTCCGCGGCGGACCCGGGGGCGACCTGATCGTCGGCAACGCCGGCGACGACACGCTGGTCGGCGACGCCCCCGAGCTGGGCGATCCGATCAGCCGCGACCGGATCTTCGCCGGCGCGGGCAACGACACGGTCTACGGCGGCGACGGCCGCGACCGCCTGCACGGCGGCGACGGCAACGACCTGATCGCCGGCAACGGCGAGCGGGACTTCCTGTCCGGCGGGCTGGGCGACGACACCCAGTACGGCGGCGCGGGCAACGACGTCATCGCGGCCAACCAGGGCAACGACGAGACGTTCGGCGGCGACGGCGACGACCTGCTGTTCGCCAAGGCCCAGAAGGACGTCTCGGGTCCGGGCGACACCGCGGGCGACGTCGTCCACGGCGAAGGCGGCAACGACCGCATCCGCACCCGTGACGGCGAGGCCGACACCGTCGACTGCGGCGACGGCAACGACGTCGCGTCGCTCGACCTCGTCGACGTGATCGCCGACGCGACCGCCGAGAACCCCAACGGGTCCTGCGAGAAGGTCGTGCGCAAGCAGGAGAAGCCCGGCGAGGACAACGAGGAGAACGCTTCGCAGTCCCCCGCGGAGGACGCCAAGCAGGACTAGTCGGCGTCGGTGTTCCTGCGCCTCAGCCGTCGCTGAGGCGCAGGTCGCCCGGCTCGACCTCGCCGAGCCGCGCGCTGATGATCTCCTTGGCCCCGGCCAGGGCCTCGTCGACCGCCGCGCTCGCGGGACTGTTCTCCTCGCGCAGCTGATAGCTGGCGACGACCAGGGACTGCACCACGCGGTCGTGGAGCTCGCCGGCGTAGCGCTCGTCCAGGCGCCGGCGCTCGTAGGCCCGCGCGAGATCCTCGAACCGGCCGACCAGCGTGCCGATCAGGGCGAAGGCCAGGATGCGCGAGCCGTACCCCAGCGTGTTGAGGCCGATGTCGTCGACGACGGCCCAGACGACGACCAGGACGCTGGCCAGCAGCGCGGCCACCACGCCACCGCGCAACCCGTCGGCGAGCGCCAGCAGGGCGACCGGCACGACGAACAGCACCGCGCCGGCCTGCACCGGGTCCGAGACCGCGAAGAGCAGGACGAAGATGACGGCGAAGAACCCTCCCGCCGCAGTGCGCAGCCTGCCCCGCTGAAGACCCGCGAGCACTGGTCACGAGGCTACCCAGGTATCGTCGCGGCATGTCCCTCGCCGGGCCCCAGCCGGTCTCGACGAACCCGATGCTCCGGCTCGCCGCCGACCTGCGCGCCGAGCGGCGGGCGACCGTCCCCTTCCCGCCCGGAGAGGACAACTTCAGCATGGCGCGCACGCAGCGGATGCTCGTCGACCCGCTGGGCCTGCTGCTCGAGGGCTACGCGAACTTCGGCCCGGTCTTCACGCTGCGGATCTTCCACGGGCGCGTGGTGTTCATGATCGGCCCGGAGGCCAACCACCACATGCTGGTCTCGCACGCCAAGGACTTCTCGTGGCGCGAGGGCCACATGGGCGATCTCATCCCACTGCTCGGCGACGGGCTGCTGACCATCGACGGCGACTTCCACCGGCGCTCGCGCAAGGTGATGCTGCCGGCGTTCCACCACGAGCGGATCGCCGCGCTGGGCGACCTGATGGACGCCGAGATCGAGGCCGCGGTGAGCACGTGGCGCCCCGGCCAGGCGCTCGACCTCTACGGCTGGACGCGCCGGCTGGCGATGCGCATCGCGATGCGCGCGCTGTTCGGCATGGATCCCGGCCGCAGCGCCGGGAGCACCGCCGAGCTGTTCGAGATCGCGCTGGGCTTCTGGGGCCAGCCCTACGTGCGCCAGATCCTGCGCGGCCCGTTCACCCCGTGGGCGCGGATGCAGCGGGCGCGGCGCGAGCTCGACGCGGTCATCGAGGCCGAGATCGACCAGCGCCGCGCGAGCGGGGAGCGCGGCGAGGACATCCTCTCGCTGCTCATCGACGCCTCCGACGAGGAGGGCCGCACGCTCTCCAAGCGGCACATCCGCGACGAGGTCATGACGCTGCTGTTCGCGGGCCACGACACGACGACCTCGACGATCGCCTTCCTGTTCCACGAGCTGGCCGGGGCGCCGGAGTGGGCCGACCGCGCGGCGGGCGACGCCGACGCTCTCGAGCTGTGCCTCGACGAGGCGCTGCGGCTGTACCCCCCGGCCTGGATCGGGCCCCGCAAGGCGACAGCCGACTACGAGTTCGCCGGCCACACCGTGCCCGCCGGCGCGTTCGTCAACTACTCCTCGTGGGTCAGCCACCACCTGCCCGACGTGTGGGACGAGCCGTTCGCCTTCCGCCCCGAGCGCTTCGCCCCGGGCGCTCGCGAGCAGATCCCCAAGGGCGCCTACGTCCCGTTCGGCGGCGGCTCGCGCACGTGCATCGGGATGCGCTTCGGCCAGCAGGAGATCCGGATGATGGCGCGCCGGATCCTGCGCGACTTCCGCCTCGAGCTACCGGCGGGCCACCAGCTGAAGATCCGCCAGACACCGACCATCGGCCCGATCGGCGGGCTGCCGGTGACGGTGCGGGCCGCGGCCTAGCTAGCCTCACCGGCGTCGGGCGCTTAGCTCAGTTGGTCAGAGCACCACGTTTACACCGTGGGGGTCGCTGGTTCGAGCCCAGCAGCGCCCATCATCGAGCATGAGCTTCAAGCGCGCCCTCTACCTCTCGAACTACGACGTCTACGCCGATCCGCAGCGGCTGCTGGCGGTGGCCGAGGCGGCGCAGGCCGGCGGCTGGGACGGGCTCTTCATGTGGGACCACGTGTGGTTCGCCCACAACAAGCCGGTCTGCGATCCGTGGGTGGCGCTGGCCGCCATCGCCGCGCGCTGTCCCGACCTCGTCGTCGGCCCGCTGATCACGCCGCTCCCGCGCCGCCGCGTGTGGAAGGTCGCGCGCGAGGCCGTCACGCTGCAGGGCCTGGCCAAGGGGGTCGTGCTGGGCGTCGGCCTCGGCGTCGACCCCGAGTTCGCGGTCTTCGAGGGCGAGGAGGTCGGCGACGCGAGCCGCCACGCCCGCGGTGACCGCCTCGACGCCGACCTGGACCTGCTCGAGCACCTGTGGTCTGGGGAGGACGCCGGCGCCGCGCTGGGCACCGAGCACGAGGTTCGCTTCACCCCCGTCCCCGATCCGAAGATCAAGCTGTGGGGCGCCGCGCGCCTGGGCTCGGAGGAGCGCCCGTACCGCCGCGCCGGATCGCGGCTCGACGGGATCGTCCCGGTGCGCGACAAGTACGAGGCGGGGGTCAGCGTGACCCCGGAGGAGTTCGCCGAGGTCGCGCGCCGCGTCAACGCCTACCGCGCGGACGACCGGCCGTTCGACCTCGTCTACATCGGTCGCGCCTTCGACACCGAGGCGCCGGACGTCGGCGAGCTCGAGGCGGCCGGCATGACCTGGTTCCTCGAGGATCTCCACCACGGCGCGATCACGCCGGAGCGGGCGCTCGAGCTCGTCGCGCAGGGCCCGTCCGTCTAGGCGTTCAGCGACAGCAGCCACAGCGCCAGGCTGGTGAACCCGACCATCACGGCGAGCATCCAGTACTGCGACCGCGTGGCGGCCGCGCCGTCCGGATAGAGCTCGAGTGCCCGGTCGTGGGCGAGGACCAGGCCGGTGATGTGGCCGGCCAGCAGCGCGGCGATCTGGATGTACCAGACGGTGTTGGCGGCGATCCAGCCGAGGTCGGGCTTCCAGTCGGCGGTCCCGAAGAGGTCGCTGCCGTGCCCGAGCGGGTCGGAGAGCAGGCCGGCGATCGCCTGGCCGTCGGCGGTCAGCAGCGAGAAGTAGTGCGCGAAGACGTAGGCGGCCGCGATCGGGATCAGCGTGTGGGCGAAGAGCCGGCCCAGCTCGCGCAGCGAGCGCGTGCGGTCGACGCCGCGCACGCCCCACAGACCGAGGAAGTAGAAGCCGGTGACGAGCGCGACGACCGCCAGCAGCCCGACCGTCGCCGCCAGTGCGATCGGCCAGGTGCCGCCGAACCCGATGTCGCGGAAGAGGTCCTCGATCGGGTGGCGCACGTCGTTCCACAACGGGCCCGCCGTGAAGCCGTCGAAGCTCGTCGAGCCGATCGAGGCGAGCACGAGCGCGGTGGTGCCGGCCGCGGCCTCGAAGCGCACGGCGCCGATGCCCGGCGGGCGGAGGAACACGCCGCCGCGCTCCCAGCGCAGCGGCGAGAGCTGGGCGAGCATCCGGAAGTACACGCCGAAGCCGTCGGCGTTCGCGCTCCACGCCCGCTCGCCGAAGACCGCCATCCCGCCCAGCTGGATCGCGGCGTAGACGAGCATCAGCGTGGCCAGGAAGCTCGGGTCGTTGCGGTCCTGCGAGGCGAGCTCGACCCAGGCGAAGATCAGGATCCACGCCGCGGCGGGCCAGCGCCCCAGCCGCTCCGAATAGGCGTAGGGCTCGACGTCCTGCCCGAGGCGCCGGGCGGCCCAGCCGACCGCGCGGCCCACCGCCCGCCAGGGGTTGAACGCCGCGAAGACGTCCCCGAAGATCATGCTGGCGACCGCGACGCCGACCCAGAAGGTGATGAAGATCATCACCGGCGCGAGGTTGTCCTGGAGGTTCTGCTCGCCGGCCAGGCCCGCGTAGGCGGTGAGCGCGAACACGGCGATGCCGATCAGGCCGGTCAGCACCTCGAGCAGCGCCGGCACCCGCAGCAGCGCGCGCTCGCGCAGAGCGGCCAGCCGCGGCTCGCGCCAGCCGAAGGCCAATCCGACGAACGACACGATCAGCGCGATCGCCGCGCCCCAGCCGAACAGGTAGGACGGGATCGGCAGGTCCTGCTTGCCGACGATGCCGTGGGCCAGGATCGGGATCAAGGAACGACCTCGATCTCGGCGAGCTGCGTCGCGGAGTCCTCGAGCTCGACCTCGAAGCGCCCGTCGATCTTCGCCGGCACGTCGAAGCGCACGCTGCCGCCGGCGTCGACGTCCTTGGGGATGTCGTAGCCGTGCAGGTGGATCTCGGCGTCCTCGTCGGACTGCACGACGAAGACGATGTTGCCGCCCTTGCGGAAGCGCAGGCGCTTGACCCCGCCGACCGGCTTGCCGCCGCGCACGACGATGGTGGGATCGGCGGCGGGCTCGGCCTGCGACCGGCGCGCGGGCTCGGTCGTCGTGCTCATCGTGGTGGTCGGCGTGGTGGCCTGCGTCCGCGTGTCGATCACGTCGTCCTGGTCGTCGCCGCCCGGGCGGGTGGCGATCACGGCCACGACCGCGACGATCAGGGCCAGGACCAGGAGGACGGTGCGCTGACGGTTGCCCATGGGCTGGCAACCTAACAAGCGGTCGGGGCCGGCTAGCTGCCCTCCGGGCGCAGGACCGTCTCGCAGTCGAACACGCCGTCCTCCTGCGCGTCGACCACCACGGTGTCCTGCCCGGGACCGCAGTCGATGCGATCCTCGCGGCCGTCGCGCGCGTCGATGACGTCGTCGCCCGCCTCGCCGAGCAGGTCGTCGAGACCGGGCCCGCCGGACAGGCGATCGTTGCCCTCGCCGCCGCGCAGCACGTCGTCGCCGTGGCCGCCGAACAGCCGGTCGTCGCCGTCGCCGCCGCGCAGGCCGTCGTCGCCGCCGCCTCCGCCGACCTTGTCGGTCCCGCCGCCGCCGGAGACGACGTCGCTGCCGAGGCCGCCGTAGACCGTGTCGCCCTGGGAGCCGCCGAGCACCACGTCGTCGCCGGCCCGGCCCGCGACCTCGTCGGCTCCCGAGCCACCGGACGCCTTGTCGTTGCCCGCGCCGCCGTTGACCTGGTCGTCGCCGGGGCCGCCGTCGACCACGTCGTTGCCGTCGTTGCCCACCACGCGGTCGTCGCCTCCGCGGCCGAACATGACGTCGACGCCGGCCAGGCCGAAGAGCTTGTCGGCCCGTGCGGTTCCGGTGAGGTGGTCGTCGCCGGGCGTGCCCGAGCGGCCGGCGGCGCCCGCGGCCAGGACGACCAGCAGGCCGGCGGCCAGGAGCAGGACGCGGGTCACGTCGCCGCCGGGACGAAGGCCTGGACCACGCGGCTGGGCTCACGGAACGCCCGGTCGGGGGTCATGGCGCGGTAGTCGAAGCCGAGGCTGTCGAGGTAGCCCGACGTGACCATGTCGACGAGGTCGTGCTCGCTCGCCCGTGCTTCGGTGCTGCCGCCGATCGCGCACGGCAGGCCGACGACGTGCTCGGGCCGGGGCAGCTCGGGCAGGTTCAGCCGGGGCTTGCCGCGCCAGTCGAAGGCGGTGGCGATGTTCGTCGCGTAGGCGTCGCGGCGGGTCAGCGGCTTGAGCCCGAAGCGGTAGCGGATCATCTTGAGGATCGACTCGAAGCCGAACGTCGAGTGCGCGACGTGGCCGCGGCGCGCATAGGGCGACACGACCAGGGCGGGGATCCGGAAGCCCATCAGCCCGTAGTCCTTGTCGATGTCGGCGTCGTTGCGGATGTCGGGGACGCGCTTGGGCACGACGTGGTCGTAGAAGCCGCCCCACTCGTCGTAGACGACGAACAGCGCGCCGCGCTCGTACTGGGGCGACTCCATGAAGGCGTGGACGACATCGGCCATGTAGGCCTGGCCCATGCGCACGTCGCCGTGCGGATGCTCGTCGCCCGACGCGCCCGGGCCCTCCCCCACGCTGCCGGCGAAGTACGGGTCGACGAACGAGACGTTGGGCAGCGTGCCGCTCGCGGCGCGCGCGTAGTACTCCTCGACGGGACTGGAGATCGACAGGCCCGGCGCGCCCCACAACGCGCCGACGGGAACGTCGACGTAGTAGTAGCGATGGTCGACGCCGGCCTGCTCGAGCGCGTGCCAGATCGTCGTCTCGAACGGGAAGCCGGTCGTGTGCTCGGTCTGCGGCGGCAGGTCGTTGTCGATCAGCCCGTAGGACTGCGCGGCGTGCATGTACTCGCGGTTGGGCAGCGTGCTGCCCATGAGCGAGCAGTGGAAGTGGTCGAACGTGGTGAACGCCTTGGCGGCGTCCTGGATGAAGCCGAGGTCGCCCTCGCCGTAGTAGCCGACGGCGAACTCGTCGTTGCCGGTCTTGAGGAAGCCGTCCATGGCGCCGCCGTTCATCTGCCCGCGGCCGCCCTCCCAGGAGTGGTCGGGGTCGGGGTGCCCGCAGCCCTGCCAGTCGGGCGTGAGCCGGTGCGTCGCGTGCTCCTTGCCCTCGAGATCGGTGAAGGTCAGGCCCGCCTGCCGGCCGTCGGCGTTGGGCATCCAGCCGAGGTAGTGGTCGAACGACCGGTTCTCCATCATCAGCACGACGAACGTGTCGATCGGCAGGTTCTTCGGCGCCGGCAGGTGACGGCGGCGCTGGCGGCGCGCCGCCTCGGCGACCAGCGTCTCGGAGCTCAGCGTGGTCGCCAGCCCGGCGGCGACACCCGCGGTCAACGCGGTGCGCTGGAGGAACTCGCGGCGCCGCATAGCCTCGTCGGGCGCCTCGGACTCGAGCCGTTCGTCGATCTCTCCCATGCGCCGGAAAGCTACGCCTCCGGGTGCTGATCATGTGTCAGTCCTGTCAAGGTCCACCGCATGGATCTGGGACTCGACGGAAGGGTCGCGCTGGTCACCGGCGCGTCGAAGGGCATCGGCCGCGCGATCGCCGCCGAGCTGGCCGCGGAGGGCGCGCGGGTGGCGATCAGCTCGCGCTCGCAGGAGCGCATCGACGCGACCGCGACGGAGATCGGCGCGACCGGGTTCGCGTGGGACTCCGACGACACCGAGGCCGCCGGCCGGTTGCTGCGCGACGTCGAGGCGCAGGTCGGGCCGATCGAGATCCTGGTGGTCAACACGGGCGGGCCGCCCGCCGGCGCGAGCTCGCTCGAGTTCACGCCCGAGCAGTGGGAGGCGGCGTACCGCTCGCTCGTGCTCGGGCCGATCGCGCTGATCGAGCGCGTGGTTCCCGGCATGCGCCACCGCGGCTGGGGCCGGATCCTCAACGTCGTCTCGACGACGGTCCGCGAGCCCGTCCCGAACCTGATGCTGTCGAACTCGCACCGCGCGGCGATGCTCGCCGCGTTCAAGACGATCTCCTCCGAGGTCGCCGCCGACGGCGTGACCCTCAACTCGATCCTGCCCGGCCGCATCGGCACCGAACGGCTCGCCGAGCTCTACGGCTCGCAGGAGGCCGCCGAGGAGGTCGGCCGCGGGGTGCCCGCGGGGCGGCTGGGGACGGTCGAGGAGATGGCGGGAACCGCCGCGTTCCTGGTCTCCGCCCGCGCGTCCTACGTCACCGGCCAGTGGCTGGCGGTGGACGGCGGGGTGATGAAGTCGATCTAGTGGGTCGCCCGGGACTCGAACCCGGAACCTGCGGATTAACCTGCCGCACCGGCTTTCACCGGCCACCCTCTGCGGGGCTTGCGGTCTGGACCATCTCTTCGCCCTCGACTCGACGTTAGGGCGGGCGGCGTATGGCCTCTGAGGGCTCTCCGTTGCTTCACGGGTTGCCTGCTGATCGCCCAATCCCTCGGATTTTCACCGCGCACTTCGCGCTGGTACCTCGGGCTCTCAGGGGGTTCCAGCAAACAGCCGCCGACTGACCAGCGGTTTCCCTACTGGCGCTCCTTTTCTGTTGAAGTCCGTTGCTCTACCAATTGAGCTAGCGACCCATACCCCCGACGAGAATCGAACTCGTTCTTCAAGCGTGAAAGGCTTGCGTGCTAACCGGTACACCACGGGGGCGGAGCGGCACAGTTTAGGAGCGATCCCTTTGCCAGCCTCTCCGGGACATGGAGGGCGTGTGCGGCAGGCACGGCAAGGTCGTTCTCGGCCGCTACGGGCAACGCTGGCGGTGCCCGAGATGCGTCGGGGAGGCGGTCACGCGGCGGCACCGGCGCGTCAGGCAGATCCTGCTCGACGAGGCGGGAGGGTGCTGCGCGATCTGTGGCTACGCGCGCTGCGCGTGGAACCTGCACTTCCATCACGTCGAACCCGCCGCGAAGTCGTTCGGCATGACGATGGGTTCCGGAAAGGCCCTCGCCACCTACCGGGCGGAAGCGCTCAAGTGCGTCCTGCTCTGCGCGAACTGCCACGGGGAAGTCGAGGCCGGTCTCGTCCCCTCGCCGCCGCCCGGAGCGAGGTTTGCGCCGTGACCCGCAACTAGACTCGCAGCGCGATGGCCGCCGCTGCAGAAACGTTCGACACGATCATCGATCCGTGGCGGCCGCGGGACGAGGAGTGGCTGCAGCGAGGCCCGTCGAAGTACGCCGGCCGGCCGAAGCGCCCGGTCCTCATCGGGGCCTGTCCGCGGTCCGGGACGACGCTGCTGCGGGGCATCCTCGACAACCACCCGGACCTCGCCGTGGTCGGCGAGACGAACTTCATCTTCTGGATCGTGCGCCATCGCGCCGACTGGGGGAACCTGAAGAAGGAGGCCAACCGGCGCAAGCTGGCCGAGTGGCTGTTCGACGGCGAGGGTCGCGGGCAGAAGCGCGTCCAGGGCGGGACGCCGCGCGACGAGGCGGTGCAGCGGATGGTCGACGGCGGGACGTCGCTCGGCTCGATGTTCGACGCGATCTTTCAGATGTACGCCGACCGCCACGGCAAGGCCCGCTGGGGCGACAAGCGGCCGGGCTACGCCGGGTTCATCGAGCTGATGTTCGAGCTCTATCCCGACGCGCAGTTCGTCAACCTGGTGCGCGACCCGCGCGGCGCCGTGGCCTCACAGCTGCCGCTCGGCTGGGACAAACCGGGCACGGAGCTGGCGTCCTCCTTTGCGACATGGGAGACCTCCATTCAGCGCGTCGACGCCTTCGCGCCGAAGCTCCGGCCCGATCAGCTCATCGACGTCCGCTTCGAGGATCTGGTGCGCGACCCGCTGGGGGAGATCCGCAAGGTCTGCGAGTGGGCGACGCTGAGCGCCGACGAGGAGACCGTCGCCCGGATGGTCACCGGAAAGCGCCGTGGCTCGTTCCGCGAGGGCTGGCATGACCGGCTCAACGACGAGATCGACACGACGCCGATCGACAACTGGCGCGCGCGGATGAAGCCCGCGCAGCTGGCCTTCGTCCAGCAGGTCGGCGCCGAGCACTTCGCGCGGCTCGGCTACCAGCCCGTCGACGTCGAGGCGGAGCCGCGCAAGAAGGACCTCCGCGAGCTCGAGCGTCAGCGCGCGCGCCGCGCCGCCAAGTGGGAGCGGCGCAAGCAGGAGGAGCGCCGCAACCGGCTCAAGACGCTGTGGCGGCCTATCGCCGCCCAGCGCTAGCCGGCCGCAGCTCGGCGAACAGCAGGTCGATCGACCGCTCAAGCTGCTCGATCGTCGCGTCCTGCACCCGCGGCACCCCGACCTTGTCGTTGAGCCACGCGTTGATCTCGGCCGGCGGGCGGCGCTGCTTGCGGCCGAGGTCGGACACCAGGCGGCGCCGGTCCTCGCGCAGGCGCTTGCGGCGCTCGAACGCCGAGACGGCCGGCTCGGCCACCGCCGGCTCCGAGACGGCGGGCGCCACGCGGGGCGGGGGCGCCGGCGCGGGCGGCCCGCCGCCGAACAGCGCCATCTGCGGCGCGACGTCGGCCGACAGCGGCACGAAGTGCGGGGTCTCGGACGGCTCGGTCTCGGTGCGCTCCGGCGGCTCGTCGAGCAGTCCCTCGGCACCCTCGACGGGCGAAAGGACGTGCAGCAGCTCGCGCTCGACATCGGCGGCGTGCCCCTGCAGCACCGGGTCGCCCGGCAGGTACAGCCAGCTCTCCTCCACCGGCCGCTTCGGGATGACGCGCACGAAGCGCCCGACGATCTGGCGGAAGATCAGCGGCGTCTTGGCCGCGGTCGCGTAGACGCCGACGCGCAGGCGCGGGATGTCGACGCCCTCGGAGACCATGTTGACGGCGACGATCCAGCGCTTGGTGCTCTTGCGGAACTCCTCGAGCTTGGCGTGCGCGCGCGGGTCGGTGTGCATGACGACCGTCGGACCCTCGCCCGAGATCTCGCGCAGCACCTTGGCCACCTGGGCGGCGTGCTCGGAGTCGGCGGCGATGACGAGGCCGCCTGCGTCGCGGTGCCCACCCTCCTTGCGCAGCCGGTCGAGCCGGGCGTGCGCCTCGCGCAGGATCCGCGGCAGGCCGTTCTCGAGCTCGACCGAGATCGCGGTCCGGTAGCGCCGTGAGGACTCGCGGCCGGCCAGCACGTCGTTGAAGCCCGCTTCGATGACGTCGTCGCCGCTCTGCCACGAGAGGGTCCCGTCGAACGGGATGAAGGTCACGGGCCGGCAGATGCCGTCACGCACCGCGTCGTCGTAGCCGTAGGTGAAGTCCGGGCGGGCGACACCGTCGCGGCCGTAGTCGACCCCGGGGATCGGCGTCGCGTCCGAGCGAAACGGCGTGCCGGACAGCAGCAGGCGGCGCCGGGCCTTGGCGAAGGCCGCGGCGAACGCCGTGCCCCAGGCCAGCTCGTCGCCGAGGTGGTGGACCTCGTCGGCGATGACCAGCGTGCCCGGGCCGCAGGTCCGGGCGAAGGCGGCCATCGATGCAGCGACCCGCGCGTAGGTGACCGCTACGCCCTGGAAGTCGCGCGGCGGCTGCAGGTCCGGCGCGTCGGGCTGGAGGTGAAGACCGAGTCGGCCGGCGGCCTGGGCCCACTGCCGCGTCAGCGGGCTGGTCGGGCAGACGACGGCGACCCGGTTGATCTCCCCCGCCGCCAGCAGCCGCTTGGCCAGCGTGATCGACGGGATCGTCTTGCCCGCCCCGGGGGCGGCGTTGAGCAGGAACGGACCGTCCTGCCAGGACTCCATGCGCGCGAGCGCCTCGACCTGCCAGCCGCGAAGGGTCGTCACTGCGTGGGCTGGCGGGGGGACCGGAGGACCATCGGGAGCGGGCAGTGTGCCAAGGCTCCCGGAAGGATTCGGAAACCCCTGCAAAGCGCCCCAGACGTGCAAACGCCCCCGTCCAAGCGCTTGGCCCTACAAGCTTGGACGGGGGCGATGCATCATGTCCCCGCCTGCATCGTTACCCACCGGGGGTCGTGCGCATCCGCACGATCAACGTTTGTTCGACCAGGGTGTTAGACAACGAACGCGGTGGCCTCGATCTCGACGACCATCGCCGGGCTGATGAACCCGGAGACCTGCACCATGGCCGACACCGGCGGCGCCGCACCGAAGACCTCGGCGTGCGCGCGGCCGACGGCCTCCCATTGGGCGATGTCGGTGACGTACATCCGCGTCTGCACCACGTCGGCGACCCCGGCGCCGGCCAGCTCGAGCGCCGCCGCCACGTTGCGGCAGGCCTGGGCGGCCTGCTCGTAGGCGCCGCCAGGGACGACCTCCCCGTCCTCCCCCACGCCCGTGCAGCCCGCGACGAAGACGAGGTTGCCGGCCCGGACCGCGCGGCTGTAGCCGACCGCCTTCTCCCACGGACCACCCGAGGAGAAGCGCTCGATGCTCAATGCCGGAAGTGGCGCCGCCGGGTGAGGACCATCGCGATGCCGGCCTCGTCGGCCGCCGCGATGACCTCGTCGTCGCGCACCGAGCCGCCGGGCTGGATGACCGCGGTGATCCCGGCCTCGATGGCCAGCTCGGGCCCGTCGGCGAACGGGAAGAACGCGTCGGAGGCCAGCGCCGCGCCCTGCAGATCGCCCTGGGACTTCTCGACCGACAGCCGGACCGAGTCCACGCGGCTCATCTGCCCCGCGCCGATCCCGACCGTGGCGAGCTCCTTGGTCAGCACGATCGCGTTGGACTTCACGTGCTTGGAGATCCGCCAGCCGAAGAGCATGTCGCTCCACTCCTGATCGGTCGGCGCCCGCTTGGTCGCCACCTCCATCGCCGCGCGCTCCTCGGTCGTCTGGTCGCGGTCCTGGACGAGCAGACCGCCGGAGACCTGCTTGATCTCGGGCTCCGCCGTGGCGGGCAGGCGCCGCTCGTCGTTCTGCAGGATCCGGATGTTGGGCTTCTCGGTCAGGACCGCCAACGCGTCGTCGTCATAGCCCGGCGCGAAGAGCACCTCGATGAACTGCTTGGAGAGCGCCTCGGCCAACTCCTTGTCGATCGGCCGGTTGAACGCGAGGACGCCGCCGAACGCGCTGACCGGGTCGCAGGCGAACGCGCGCTGGTAGGCCTCGAGCGGCGTGCGCCCCAGCGCCACCCCGCACGGGTTGTTGTGCTTGACGATCGCGCAGGACGGGACCTCGAACTCCTCGGCCATCGCGCGCGCCGAGTCGAGATCGAGCAGGTTGTTGAACGACAGCTGCTTGCCGTGGTGCTGGCGGACCATCGACAGCACGTGCATCCGCGCGCCGACCTGCTGGTAGTAGGCGGCGCGCTGGTGCGGGTTCTCGCCGTAGGGCAGGTCGACGACCTTCTCGAACGCGCGGACGAGCAGCGGCGGGAAGTCCTCGTTCTTCTCGGCGAACCAGCGGGCGATCGCGGTGTCGTAGCGGGCGGTCAGCGCGAACGCGTCGCCCGCGAGATGCTCGCGCGTGGGCATCGACAGATGGCTGTCGGAGGCGCGCAGCTCCTCGAGGACCGCGTCGTAGCTCTCCGGGCTGACCACCACCGCCGTGTAGGCGTGGTTCTTGGCGGCCGCGCGGATCATCGTCGGCCCGCCGATGTCGATGTTCTCGATGACCTCGGCGTCCTCGACCCCGCGCTTGGCGGCGGTGCGCTCGAACGGGTAGAGGTTCACGCAGACCAGGTCGACCATCTCGACGCCGTGCTGGTTGGCCTGCTCGAGGTGCTCGGGGTTCGACCGCACCGCGAGCAGCCCCGCGTAGAGCTTGGGGTGCAGCGTCTTGACGCGGCCGTCCATGATCTCGGGGAAGCCGGTGAAGTCCTCGATGGCCCAGACCTCCAGCCCCGCCTCGCGCAGTGCCTGCGCGGTGCCGCCGGTGGAGATCAGCTCGATCCCCAGCTCGGCGAGCCCCTTGGCGAAGTCGACGACCCCGCGCTTGTCGGAAACGGAGATCAGGGCGCGGCGGACGCGGACCTCTCCGGGCTCGGTGACTGCGTGCTCAGCGATGCCTGCGAGCATATTCGGCCGGGCAGAGGGGAAGGTTGCACCCATGGAGACCGATCCCGAGCAGTCCATCGAGCGCGACATCGACGAGCTCGACGAGCGCATCGACAAGCTGGAGGGCAGCATCGGCGAGGCGAAGGACGCCTCGACGGCCGAGGAGCTGGTCGGCGACTGGGATCAGACCGACGACCAGGCCGGCGGCGAGGACCCGGTCGGCGCCCACGAGGAGCGCGACGAGGCCTCCGAGGACCGGCGGCCCGAGAACCGGTAGCTATCCGGTCGCCTCGCAGGACGTCATGAAGTCGTCGAGCGCGTTGAGGCACGTGTCGTCGCCCGCGCTCCCGTCGAGCTTGTCGGCCTCCCCCTTCCCGTTGGGCCCGCCGCCGTCGAGGTAGTCGTCGCCGGCGCCGCCGGTCAGGTTGTCGTTGCTGCCCAGCCCGTAGAGCAGGTCGTTGCCGGCCCCGCCCTCGATGGAGTCGATCTTCGCGCCGCCGATGAGCACGTTCGGCCCCGCGTCGCCCTCGAGGTAGCTCATGGCGTGCTCGGGCGCACGGATGCTCTCGATGCCGATCAACGCGTCGTCCCCGACGCCGGAGGCCTGCGGCGGATCGTGGAAGAACGGGCTCGGCACGAGGTAGGCTTCGAAGTCGAACGACGACGCGCCCCCGATCCTGGCCTTGTCGCCCTGGTAGGAGACGAGATCGCCGTGCGCCCCCGCGCTGGTCACCGGGCCGTTGGCCCCGCCGTCGGCGGTGTCGTCGCCCGCACCGGGAAACAGGATGTCGTCACCCGGCCCGCCCTCGAGCGTGTCGTGGCCGCCGAGCCCCTTGACGACATCGTCGCCGGGCCCGCCGATGAGCTGCTCGTCCGCGTCAGAGCCACGGATGCGGTCGTCGAACCTGGTTCCGACGACGATCTCGACGCCGTCGACATCGTCGACGTCGATGTCGCCGCCCCTGCCCATCGCGACGGTGCCGGTCTCCTCCGCGTCGGCGAGCCGGACGTCGATGGCTTCGTCTCCCCAGGCGTACGTCACCCGGTCCGCGCCCTCGCCCCCACGAAGTTGGTCGTTGCCGCCCCGGCCGTCGAGCACGTCGTTGCCTCCGTGTCCGTCGAAGCTGTTGCTTCCGGCGTCGCCGATGAGATGGTCGTCGTGATCCGAGCCGACCACCTTCTCGATCCCGTGGAGCCCGCCGCGGATGCTCGAGCCGTCGGCGATGACCAGCCTGTCGCGCAGGCTGACGCGCACGCCCACCGGCGACCTCGCGAACGAGACGACGTCCTTGTAGACGCGCGCATCGGCGCCGCCCGTCACGACGTCCTGGGCGACATCGAGGCCGGGGAAGATGTCGCTCCCGTCCTCGCCGAACAGCTCGTCGCGCCCGGGGCCGCCGTCGATGATGTCGTCATCGCCGCCGCCGCAGATCACGTCGTCACCGGCTCCGCCGCTGATCCGCTCCGACTTCGGTCCGCCCTCGATGACGTCGCGCCCGGGGGTCCCGACGATGTCGTGCCCCTTGACGTCCTGGAACGAGATCGTGACCTGTTCGCCGTTGCACTTCTTCGCGCTCGCCGCCGGTGCGGCAAGCGCGAGAAGAACCAGCGCGCCGGTGGCTGCGCGGAGCATCGGCCGACCGTACGCCCGCGGCCGGGCCGCGGTCAACCGGCGAGCAGGCGGACCGCCTCCGGCAGCAGCCGGTGCTCCAGCGGCCGCAGCAGGTCGTGCAGGCCGTCACGATCGATACCGGGCGGCACATCGATCGCCGCCTGCAGCAGGATCGGGCCGGTGTCGATGCCCTCGTCGACCTGATGCACGGTGACGCCGGCGACCTTCACCCCGTAGGCCAGCGCGTCGCCGATGGCGTCGAGGCCCGGGAAGGCCGGAAGCAGCGACGGGTGCACGTTGACGACGCGCTCGGGGAAGCGGGAGAGGAAGCCCGGCGTCAGCAGCTGCATGTAGCCGGCGAGCACGACCAGCTCGACGCCTACGCCCTGCAGCCAGTCGGCCATCGCCAGGTCCCGCGCCGCGCGGTCGTCGAAGTCGCCACGGGCGAACACCGCGGATGGCACGCGCGATCCCGCCGCGCGCTGGAGGGCCTGCGCGTCGGGCTTGTCGGAGGCCACGGCCGCGACGTCGATGCCCTCGTCGTCGAGCAGGACCTGCAGGTTGGTACCCGACCCCGAGGCCAGGACGCCCACCTTCACGACAGCGCCGCCTGCTGCGCGACGAGCTTCGGGTACGCGCCGCCGGTCGACCGCAGCCGCCCCGCGGTGATCAGCCCGTCGATGCGCTCGAGCACCTCGTTGGCCGTCAGATGGTCGAACGTGCCGTAGGACGGCAGGCCGTCGTAGGAGTTCTCCAGCAGCTTCTTCGAGCGGCCGCCGCGCAGGATCTCCACCACGCGGGTGCGCCCGCACGCGGGCTCGGCCGCGGCGACCGTCGTCAGGATCGCCTCGTCGAGGTCCCCGGCCTGCTCGGGCCGCAGCGCGCCGCTGGGCAGTGCACCGACCATCGCCGGGCTGCACACGTCACAGCACTGGCCGTGCGCCACGGGCACGCGCTGGTCCCCGAAGTGGCGCAGGATCTGCTCGCGGCGGCACGTCTCGCTCTCGACGTAGGCCCAGATCGCCCGGTACTGGCGCCAGCGGGCACGCGTTCCCTCCGCCACCAGCGTCCGCGTCCGCGCGCGTGCGGCGCCGTCGAACGGCGCGAGCATCCGCCCGCGCAGGCGGTCGACGGGCGCCGGCGTCGGCGCGACCACGCCCGCCTGGGCGAGGTGGCCGATGACCGCGCGCAGCCGCTCCTCCTCGTCCGGATCGGCGGCCAGCTCGCGCAGCTCGACGTTGTAGGTCCCGTCCATGCCGCGGAACTCGAGCGCCCGGGCGACCCGCTCGACCAGCGCGTCGTCGACCTCGGAGCGCTCGATGAAGAAGACGTGCAGGCCCTTGTCCCGGCCCTCGGCGAACAGCAGCGCGCGCGACGGCCGGCCGTCGCGGCCCGCGCGGCCGGCCTCCTGGTAGTAGGCCTCCAGCGAGCCCGGCACGCTCTCGTGGATGACCGTCCGGACGTCGGCCTTGTCGACGCCCATGCCGAAGGCGTTGGTGGCCACGACCACGTCGACCTCGCCGGACATGAACCGGCGCTGCGCCTCCGCGCGCGGCTCGCGGGGGATCCCGGCGTGGTAGGCCATGACCTCGCGGCCGAGGTCGGCGCGCAGCTGCTCGGCCAGCCGCTCGACGCCCTTGCGCGTGCCCGCGTAGACGATGGCGGGCGTGGCGCCCGGCTCGGCGAGCGCAGCGGCGATCCGGCGGTGCTTGACCTTGGCGCTGGTGCACGGGATGACGGCGAAGTCGAGGTTCGGGCGGTCGAAGCCCGTCGTCACCCGCACGGGGTTGTCGAGCGCGAGGCGCTCCTCGATGTCGCGCGCCACCTGCGGCGTCGCCGTCGCGGTCGACGCGATGATCGCCTGTGCGCCGAGGTACCGCGCGGCGTCGGCCAGGCGGAAGTAGTCCGGGCGGAAGTCGTGGCCCCACTGCGACACGCAGTGCGCCTCGTCGACGACGAAGAGCCCGACGCGGCCCTTGACCGCGTCGAGGAAGCCGGGCGAGCCGAAGCGCTCGGGCGCGACGTAGAGCGCGCGCAGCTCGCCGTCGGCGGCGGCGCGCATCACCGCCGCGTTCTGGGCGCTGTCGCGCGCGGAGTTGATGAGCCCGACGCGGCCCGGAGCGATCAGCTCGAGCGCCTCGACCTGGTCCTGCATCAGCGAGACCAGCGGCGAGACGACGAGCGTCAGGTCGTCGCGAACGAGCGCCGGCAGCTGGTAGCAGAGCGACTTGCCCGCGCCCGTCGGCATGACCACCAGGACGTCGCGGCCCTCGACGGCCGCGGCCACCGCCTCCTGCTGACCGGGACGGAACCCCGGAAAGCCGAAGTGCTGCTGGAGGGCGGACTGAAGGCTCATCGGACGGCGGCCGACCATAGCGGCGGGTGCGGAGACCTCGGCCTCACTGCGCAGACTCGTTGCGAAGCCGGCACGTCGCGGTGGCGCGGCTCCACGCCTCTACGCGTGGACGACGGGCAGCTCGAGGGCGTACTTGCCGTCGCCCTCGGCCAGCGCCAGCGGGTACTCGCCGGTGAAGCAGGCGTCGCAGTGGTCGCCGCGCGAACCCTGGATCGCCTCGTAGACGCCGTCCATCGAGATGTAGGCCAGCGAGTCGCAGCCGAGCTCCTCGGCGACCTCGTCGACCGTGCGCCCGTGGGCGATCATCTCCTCGCGCGTCGACATGTCGATGCCGTAGTGGCACGGGTGCTTGATCGGGGGCGCGCTGATCCGCATGTGGACCTCGCGCGCGCCGGCGTCGCGCAGCATCTGGACGATCTGGCGCGTGGTGTTGCCGCGGACGATCGAGTCGTCGACGACCACCAGCGACTTGCCGGCGACGACCTCGGGCAGCGGGTTGAACTTCAGCCGCAGGCCCTGCTTGCGCAGCTCCTGGCCGGGCTGGATGAACGTGCGCGCCACGTAGCGGTTCTTGACGAAGCCGTCGTCGGTCGGCAGGCCCGATCCCCGCGCGTAGCCGCGCGCGGCGGCGTTGCCGGAGTCGGGCACCGCGATGACGAGCTCGCCGCTGGGCGCCGGGGCCTCGCGAGCGAGGATCTCGCCCATCCGGCCCCGCGCGGCCTGCAGCGACTGGCCGCCCATGCGCGAGTCGGGCCGCGCGAAGTAGATGTACTCGAAGACGCAGAACGCCTTGCGGGCTCCCTCGACGCCGAAGCGCGACTCCAGGCCGTTCTCGGAGATGGCCACGATCTCGCCCGGCTCGACGTCGCGGACGAGCTCGGCGCCGATGATGTCGAGCGCGCAGGACTCCGACGCGAAGCAGTAACGGTCGCCGAGCTTGCCGAGCACGAGCGGCCGCAGGCCGGCGGGATCGCGGAAGGCCACGACCCGGTCGTTGCTCATCACGACCGTCGAGTAGGCGCCGTGCATCCGCGGCATGACGTCGGCGATCGCCTCGACCACGTCGTCGCACTCGTGGCTGGCCAGCAGCGCGGCGATGATCTCGGAGTCCGAGGTCGAGCGGAAGGCGACGCCGCGCTCGCGCAGCTCGGAATGCAGCTCGACCGCGTTGACGAGGTTGCCGTTGTGGGCCAGGGCGATCTCGCGGCGGTTGCCGCCGTCGCCGGCCGAGCGGTGCACGGGCTGGGAGTTCTCCCACGCGCTCGAGCCGGTCGTCGAGTAGCGGACGTGGCCGATGGCGACGTCGCCGGCGAGCGTGCGCAGGTCGTGCTCGGTGAAGACCTGGCTTACCAGGCCCTGGTTGCGCAGCGTGATGACGTGGCCGCCGAGGTCGGCGGCGGCGATCCCTGCGGACTCCTGGCCGCGATGCTGCAACGCGTATAGCGCGAAGTATGCGAGTCGCGAGACGTCGTGCTCGGGTCCGTAGATACCGAAGACGCCACACTCGTCACGGGGTCCATCACGCGGGTCGAGGAGGGGGAGAGGCTGCATGGCAGCGACTCGATCGAGTGTAGCGGCGGGCCGGTCGGATCCCCGGGCCAAAAGAGCGCAAGTTTCCCGCGATTTGGGCGTTGTCCTCTGCATGCGCAACCTCGCCCGCCTCCTCGCCCTGCTCGCCTTCGCCGTCCCGGCGGCATCCGCCTCGGCCCAGGCCGTCGTCCCGGCCCTGCCGGGCAGCGAGGCCCAGGGCGTCGAGTTCCTCGGCAACATCCCGATCAACGGGTCGGTGGGCGCCAACTTCAAGTCCTACGGCGACAAGACCTACATGTTCGTCACCGGCGCACTGGGAGCGGCCAAGTTCGATCCGGGCCTCGCGGGCGGCCTCAACTACGGCGGCCTGTGGGTCTATGACATCAGCACCGACCCCGAGTCGCCGGCGCTCGTCGCGCATCTGCCGATGCCCCACTACGAGTCCGAGGACGTCTCCATCGGCGGCGATCGGCTGCTGATCAGCGGCGACGGCACGCAGGGTGGCTCGAACCTCGTCGTCATCAACATCGCCGATCCGACGATGCCGACGGTCGAGAAGATCATCAACATGAACGTCCTGGAGGAGGGCCACACGGCCACCTGCATCCAGGACTGCCACTACGTCTGGGTGGCCGGCGCCAGCACCGTCAAGGTCATCGACCTGGAGGGCACGCCGGATCTCGACGTCGCTCCCGGCGTCCTGCCGTCGCTGAGCTCGGAGAGCACCTCCGTCGAGCTCGGCGCGATGAAGAAGGCCAAGCAGTTCGGCTGGGCCGTCCACGACGTCCAGGTCGACGACGCCGGCATCGCCTGGGTCGTCGGCGGCAACGGCACGGTCGGCTTCGACGTGCGCCCCGGCAGCTACGGCGCGGCCAACGCGCTGAACCCGACCATCGTCGCCAGCACCGGTGACGACGCGCTCAACAGCGGCGGCTCGAGCGGCCTGGGTCCCGACGGCTCGACGGTCAACGACTTCATCCACCACAACACGTTCCGCCCGAACGCCAACCTCTTCGAGCCGCGCACCGACGCCAACCTGCTCGATCCGGGCCTCAAGCCGGGCGAGAAGGTCCTCATCACCGAGGAGGACATCTGGTCGCGCACCACGCTGGGCACGACCCGCGGCGGCTGCAAGACCCAGGGCTCCTTCCAGGTCTGGCAGGTCAAGCAGTTCGACGGCGAGACGACCGACGGCGCCACCAAGTTCCTCGGGGATTGGAAGACCGAGTACAACGGCCTGCTCGGCCAGGGCCGCCTGCCCAGCGACGACGTCGTCGCCAGCGAGGGCTTCTGCTCCGCCCACTACTTCGACACGCAGAAGGGCAGCGGCAACCTGACCGCCATCGCCTGGTACTCGCAGGGCACGCGCCTGCTCGACACGAGCGACCCGGCCCACATCAAGCAGGTCGGCTACTTCATGGCGCCCGACTCGACCGTCTGGGCGACCTACTTCTCGCCCACCGACAAGAACGTCATCTACACGCTGGACCACGAGCGCGGCATCGACGTCCTGAAGATCACGCCGGGCGGCACCGTGACCAAGCGCAAGAAGGTCCGCGCGCCGTTCCTGCCGTCGTGGAAGAAGCTGACTCGCAAGACGAGCATCGCGGCGCCGGGCTTCGGCTGGGTCTGCCCACTGGCGATCTAGGCCGACCGGCGCGCCCGCGTATGCTCGGTCGCGTCTCCCCTTCCGGGTCGAGCCGCCGGCACGGAGCCGGCGCCACCGCCGCGTCATGGAGGGTCGATGCCGGACGAAGAGGAGACGGGCCCGCTCCCCACCGCCTCCGCGGGGCATCTCGACATCGGCCTGCTGCTGGCCGCAGTGGAAGCCGCCGCCCCCGTCGAAGCGATCGATACGCTCGCCGCCGCCTTGCTGGACATGCTGGACGCCGAGCAGGTGGGGTTCCTGATCGCCGACTTCAGCGGCGACGCGCTGATCCGGCTGGGCCACTCCCGGAGCCGCTCGACCACCCGGCGCATCGGGCAGGAGACGGCCGAGCGCGTCCCGCTGGCCGGAACCGTGGCCGGCGATGCCTTGGCCAGCCAGACCGTCAAGGTCACCCGGGACGGCGACGTGTTCTGGCTGCACGCGCCGGTCACCAGCCGTGGCGAAGCCGTCGGCGTCCTCGAGCTCAGCGTCCCCACTCCGCCCTCCGAGGAGACGATCGCGGGCGTCGCCCAGGCCGCTCACGCGCTCGCCTACATCGTGATCGCCAACCGCCGCTACACCGACCTCTTCGAGTGGGGTCAGCGATCGGTTCCGCTCTCTCTCGCTGCGGAGATCCAGCACCGTCTGCTGCCCGGGGCCTACACCTGCGAAGCGGGCCAGTTCACGCTGGCCGCCTGGCTGGAGCCCGCCGGTGAGGTCGGCGGCGACACCTTCGACTTCTCGCTCGGGCGCGACAGCCTGTTCTTCTCCATCACCGACGCGATGGGACACACCGTCCAGTCGGCGCTGCTGGCGACCCTGCTCGTCGGCAGCATCCGCAACGCCCGCCGGCGCGGCGCGGGGCTGGCCGAGCTCGCCCGCCTCGGCGACGAGGCCCTGCACGAGCACGCCGGCGGGTCCCAGTTCGTCACCGGGCAAGTGGCGAACATCGACCTGGTGACCGGCACGGCCCAGATCGTCAACGCCGGGCACCCGCTGCCGCTCAGGATCCGCAACGGCGTCGTCGAGGAGGTCCCGCTCGATCCCGATCCGCCGTTCGGGGCGCTGCCGGGCGTGACCTACAACGTGCAGACCCTGCCGCTCGAACCGGGTGACCGCATCATGTTCGTGACCGACGGGATCCTGGAACGGCAGGCCGGCCAGGTCGATATCCGGGCCTCGCTCCTGGCCTGCCGCGACGACCATCCGCGCGAGGCCGTCCAGCATCTGATCCAGGCGACCGTCGAGGCGAGCGGCGGGACGCTGCGCGACGACGCGACGCTGCTGTGCCTCGACTGGCACGGCGGGCCGATCCGCGAACGCGACGCCGAGTCCGGCGCCAACCGCTAGCGGACTACGGGAACAGCGGCGCGAGCGCGGACCAGGCCTCGCGCAGCTCGTCGAGCGTCCAGGACCCGCCGGCGGCGACGAGGGCGTCGCCGCCCACGGTGCCGAAGATGTCGACCGGGATCTTCTCGCCGAGGCGCTCGAGCGCCTCGCGCTCACCCGCGACGATGAAACCACAGGCGCCTTCGCCGAACAGGACCTCGTCGTTGTGGAAGGCCTCGTTGTCGGTGTCCATCACGGCACCGACGTTGCCGTGGAGGCAGGCCTCGGCCATCGCGGTCAGCCAGCCGCCCTCGGCGACGTCGTGACAGGTGGCGAGGTCACCGGCGCGGACGGCTTCCCGGATGGCGGCCAGGACGTTCACCGCATGCTCGAGGTCGAGCTCGGGCAGCTCGGTGGGCAGCGCCTCGCCGCGCAGCTTGGCCAGCTCGGAGGCGGCCAGCGACGGCATCGCCTTGGGCCCGGCGAAGCCGAACACGTGGCCCTCGCTGACGAAGCCGGAGCGCGCGGTCTTCAGCGGGTCGGGCAGGTCACCGACGAGGCCGACGACCGGCGTCGGGTAGATCGGCCCGTCGGCGCCCTGGTTGTAGAGCGAGACGTTGCCGCCCACCACCGGGATGCCCAGCGTGCGGCAGACGTCGCCGAGGCCGCGCACGGACTCGCTGAGCTGCCAGGCGATGTGGGGCTTCTCGGGGTTGCCGAAGTTCAGGCAGTTGGTCAGGCCCAGCGGCTCGGCGCCGACGCAGGCCAGGTTCGCCGCGCACTCCAGGACGTTGTAGATCGTCCCGCGGTAGGGGTCGGCGGCGACGCGGCGGCCGTTGCCGTCGATCGAGACGCCGATCCCGTTGCCGGCGGGCAGCGCGAGCACCGCGGCGTCGGACTGCTCCGGGCGCCGTGCGGTGCGCGCGCCGACGAGGCAGTCGTACTGCTCGAACAGCGGGCGGCGCGACGCGATGTTCGGCGAGGCCAGCAGGGCGAGCAGCGTGTCGTGGACCGACTCGCCCCCGGCCAGCGACGCGACGGGGGCCGGGTAGATCTGCTCGGTGGGCGCCTCGGGCGCGAGGTCGTAGAGCGGGCAGTCGTCGACGAGCGCGACGACCGGGATGTCGCCGACCACCTCGCCGTCGCGCAGGATCCGCATGTGGCGCGTGTCGGTGACCTCGCCGATGACGGTCCCGTGGACCTCCCACTTCGCGCAGACGGCGAGCACCTCGTCGACGCGCTCGGGCGTCGCGACGCACAGCATCCGCTCCTGGGACTCCGAGACCATGATCTCGAAGGGCGCCATGTCGCTCTCGCGCAGCGGGACGCGCGCGACGTCGATGTCGATGCCGACCTCGCCCGCGGACGCCATCTCCGAAGCGCTCGACGTCAGGCCCGCCGCACCGAGGTCCTGCAGGGAGACGAGCAGCCCGAGCCGCAGCAGCTCGAGCGAGCACTCGATGAGCTTGTTCTCCTCGAACGGGTCGCCGACCTGGACCGAGGGGCGCTTGGACTCGTCCTCCTCGTCGAGCTCGGCCGAGGCGAGGACCGACGCGCCGCCGATCCCGTCGCGGCCGGTGGAGGCGCCGAACAGGATGACCTGGTTGCCGAGGCCGGCCGCGGCGCTGCGGACCATGTCGTCGATCGTCGCGAGGCCGAGCGCCATGGCGTTGACCAGGCAGTTGGTCTCGTACGGGGCCTCGAAGTAGACCTCGCCGCCGATGGTCGGCACGCCGACGGAGTTGCCGTAGTGACCGATGCCGGCGACCGCGCGATCGAGCAGATAGCGCGAGCGCTCGCTCGTCGGCTCGCCGAAGCGCAGCGAATCGAGGACGGCGATCGGCCGCGCGCCGATGGCGAAGATGTCGCGCAGGATGCCGCCGACGCCGGTGGCCGCGCCCTGGAAGGGCTCGACCGCGCTCGGGTGGTTGTGGGACTCGACCTTGAAGGCCACCGCAAGGCCGCCGCCGACGTCGACGGCGCCGGCGTTCTCGCCCGGGCCCATCACGACCTTCGGCCCCTCGGTGGGCAGCGTGCGCAGCAGCTTCTTGGAGTGCTTGTAGGCGCAGTGCTCGCTCCACAGCAGCGAGAACATGGCCAGCTCGACCTCGTTGGGCTCGCGGTCGAGCTTCTCGCAGACCAGCGCGTACTCGTCGCGGGTCAGGCCGAGCGCGACGGCCTGCTCGACGCCGGGGACCGTCGCCGTGTCAGACACCCGCGGGCACCTCGGCGGCCGAGGCGAAGAGCTTGAGCCCGTCGGTCGAGGCGTGCAGCACGTCGACCGCGTGCTCGGGGTGCGGCATCAGCCCGACGACGTTGCCGGCCTCGTTGGCCACGCCCGCGATGTCCTCCTGCGAGCCGTTCGGGTTGACGCCCTGGGAGTAGGTGAAGACGACCCGCACCGGCTCGGGCGAGTAGTAGCGACCGGTCTGGTGCTTGACCGGGATCGAGAGCTCCTCCTCGCGCGCGCACGCGCGGGTGAAGGCCGTGTCGGTGTCGACGACGGTGATCCCGACCTGGCGGCAGACGAAGCGCAGCGACTGGTTGGGCAGCAGCGCGCCGGGCAGCAGTCCCGCCTCGCACAGGACCTGAAAGCCGTTGCAGATGCCGAGCACCGGACCGCCCTCGGCGGCGAACGCGGCGACCTCCTGCATCACGGGAGAGAAGCGGGCGATCGAGCCGACGCGCAGGTAGTCGCCGTAGGAGAACCCGCCCGGGACGACGATGGCGTCGCAGCCCTTGAGGTCGTGGTCGCCGTGCCAGAGCAGCTCGGCGTCGCCCACGCGGGCGCACGCCTCGAGCGCGTCTATCTCGTCACACGAGCCAGGGAACTGGACGACGCCGAACTTCACGCGCCCGCGCCCTCGAGGACCTCGATCTCGTAGTCCTCGATCAGCGTGTTGGCCAGCAGCTTCTCGCACAGCGACTCGAGCTGGGACTCGTCCTCGATCTCGAGCTCGATCAGGCGCCCGACGTGCACGTTGGCGACGCCCTCGAAGCCCAGCGCCGGAAGCGCGCGCTCGACGGCGATCCCCTGCGGGTCGAGGATCCCGGCCTTGGGCCGGACCAGCACGCGGGCCTTCATGCGGCGGTCCTCTCCAGCCAGGCCTCGAAGGGCTCGCCGGTGATCTTCTCGTAGGCCTCGACGTACAGCTCGCGGGTCTTGTCGACGATCTCGGCGGGGACCTCGGGCGCCGGCGGCGACTTGTCCCAGCCGGTGCCCGACGCCCAGTCGCGCACGAACTGCTTGTCGTAGCTGGGCTGGCCGTGGCCGATCTCGTAGCCCTCGGCGGGCCAGTAGCGCGAGGAGTCGGGCGTCAGCACCTCGTCACCGACGACCAGCGTGCCGTCCGCGTCGAGGCCGAACTCGAACTTGGTGTCGGCGAGGATCACCCCGCGCGAGGCGGCGTGATCGGCGGCGAAGGAGTAGAGCTCGATCGACACGTCGCGCAGGCGCTCGGCCAGGGCAGGATCCCCGATCGTCTCGACCGCCTGCTCGAAGGAGATCGTCTCGTCGTGATCGCCGATGTCGGCCTTCGTCGACGGGGTGAAGATCGGCTCGGGGAGCTTCTCGGACTCCTGCAGGCCGGCCGGCAGCTCGATGCCGCTGACCTTGCCGGTCGCCAGGTAGTCCTTCCAGCCCGATCCGGTGATGTACCCGCGCACGATGCACTCGACCGGAAGCATCTTCAGCTTCCGAGCGACGATGGCGCGGCCACGCACCTCGTCCGGCACGCCGTCGGTGACGGACTCGAGGTGGTTGGGCACGATGTGGGCGGTCCGCGAGAACCAGAACGCCGAGAGCCCGGTCAGGACCTTGCCCTTGTCCGGGATCGGGTTCGGATGCACGACGTCGTAGGTCGAGATCCGGTCGGAGGCCACCATCAGCAGGCGGTCTCCGAGGTCGTACATCTCGCGGACCTTCCCCGAGTAGAGGAGCGGAAGGTCGGCGACGGAGGTCATCGCGGGCGATGCTAGCAGCGGGTTATGTCGCCCTTCTCCACCGCAACTTCGGCGTTCCCTGGTACTTCTATGGCCATGCCCGGCCTCCGCGCCATTCCGCTCCTCGTCGCCGCGTCGCTCGCGGCGAGCGGCCCGGCCGCGGCCAAGCAGTTCGTCGTCTCCAGCGCGGGGAACAAGCCGAGCGTCGCGCTCGACGCCGCGGCGACGGCCCACGTGGTCTGGGACTCGGTGGCCGCCGACAACACCTCGACGACGCACTACTGCCGGGTCGCCCGCAACGCCACGGGCTGCCTGGCGGGCAGCGAGCGGAGCTTCTCCCCCGTGGCGGGCGATCAGGACTTCGGCGGCCCGCGCGTGTACGTCAGCGGCTCGACCGTGACGATCGCGATGTCGCGCTGCTGCACGACGACCGACGCACCGGACGGGCAGTCCTACGGGACCAGCACCTGGGTCACGACGTCGACCGACGGCGGAGCGAACTTCTCGGCGCCCGCCTGGATCGGCACGCAGGTGCCCGACCTGGGCGCGACGCTGGCCCGCGGTTCGTTCTTCGCACTCGGCGTCGCCGGCGACGGCAGCGCCCTGCAGCTGCAGGCCTCGCCGCTGACCGCCTTCGCCGGACCGCCCAACGCGATCTCGACCAAGACCGCCAACAGCGGCGGCATCGGCACCTCGCCCAAGGGCGACGTGGTCGCGTTCGCCGACGCCAAGAACAACGTCTTCGCCGGCAAGCTGGTCGGCGACGCCAACTCCGCGAAGGTCGCCTTCAAGAGCCTGGGGAAGGGCTCCGACGTCGTGGTCACCGCCGGCCCCAGCGGCGTCGACGTCTTCTACAAGACGACCGGCAGGAAGGCGCGCTACATCGTCCGCCGCTACAAGGGCGGCAAGGCCGGGAAGATCTCGGCGATCAGCGAGACCGGCTTCCCGATCTTCGGGGCGGCGTTCCAGGACCCCACGGGCCACGTGCACGCGGTCTGGCAGGGCGACCGCGGCCTGACCTACCGGCGCAGCGGCAAAACGGGCGGCGGGTTCGCCAAGCCCCGCGTGCTGTCGAGGAAAGCGGTCTTCTACAACCTCGTCATCTCGGCCAACGCCAGGAGCAAGGCCACCGTGGTCTATGACTCCAACGGCTTCGCCGGCAAGGTCGGCGGCTTCACCGTCGGATAGCGGGTCAGCCGATCGCGTCGAGGCGGCCGACGATCTCGGCCGCGTGGCGCGTGTAGGCGCCATAGTCGAAGACCTTGTCGAGGTCGAGGCCGAGCTCCTGGCGCTCGAGCAGGTCGCGCAGCGGGACGCCGCGGTCCCACGCCTCCTGCGCCGACTCCTGGACGATGCGGTAGGCGTCGTCGCGCTGCAGGCCGCCCTCGACGAGGGCGAGCAGGACCCGCTGGCTGAACAGCGCGCCGTGCGTGACCTCGAGGTTGGCCTTCATGCGGTCCTCGTGGACGACCATCCCGCTGACCACGCGAACGGCCAGCGACTGCATGTAGTCGAGCAGGATCGTCGCGTCCGGTAGTGCCACACGCTCGGCGCCGGAGTGGCTGATGTCGCGCTCGTGCCACAGCGCGACGTTCTCGACACCCGCCTGCGCGTAGCCGCGCAGCAGCCGCGCGAGGCCGGTGATCCGCTCGGTGGTTATCGGGTTGCGCTTGTGGGGCATCGCGCTCGAGCCCTTCTGCTTGCCGCTGCGGAACGGCTCCTCGACCTCGCGGACCTCCGTGCGCTGCAGGTGGCGGATCTCGGTGGCGAGGCGCTCGAGCCCGGCCCCGGCGAGCGAGATCGCCTGCAGCAGCTCGGCGTGGCGGTCGCGCGGGACGACCTGCGTCGAGACGTCCTCGCGCTGCAGGCCCAGCTGGTCGAGCACGCGGGCCTCGAAGTCCGGCCCCAGCGTCGCGTACGTGCCGACCGCGCCGCTCAGGGCGCCGACGCTCGCCTGGGCGAACGCGCGCTCGAGCCGCTGCGCGTTGCGGTGGGCCTCGAACGCGAAGCCGGCCAGCTTGATGCCGAACGTGGTGGGCTCGGCGTGCACGCCGTGGGTCCGGCCGACGCACACCGTGTCGCGATGGGCGCGCGCCTGGTCGACGAGCGCCTGCGTGACCTCGTGGGCGCCCCGGACGACGATCTCGCCAGCGGCCGCGATCTGCAGGCCGAGGGCGGTGTCGAGCACGTCGGAGCTCGTCAGGCCGAAGTGGATCCAGCGGCCGCCCTCCCCCGCGCTCGAGCTGAGCACGTCGACGAACGCCGCCACGTCGTGGTCGGTGATCTTCTCGCGCTCGTTGACCGCCTCGACGGTGAACGTCGCGGCGCGGATCTTCTCGAGGTCCTCCGCCGACGGGCCCTCGGGCAGACCCTCGGCGGCGGCGACCTCGACGCGGCGCCAGGTCTCCATGCGCGACTCGTCGGTCCAGACGGCGCCGATCTCAGGGCGGGTGTAGCGGGCGATCACGTCAGGCGCCGAGGATGCGCAGCGCCAGATGCGCGGCGTTCTTCGGGTTGTCCAGCCCGACGGCGGCGACGGGGACACCCGGGGGCATCTGGACGACCGAGAGGATCGAGTCGAGGCCGCCCGCGGCGCTCAGCGCCGACGAGAGCGGGACGCCGATGACCGGAAGGTCGGTGTGGGCCGCGGCCACGCCCGGGAGCGCGGCGGACAGGCCGGCGCCGGCGATGATCACGCGCAGGCCGCGCATGCGCGCGTTCTTGCAGTAGTCGGCGACGGTCTCAGGGTCGCGGTGGGCCGACATGACCCGGATCTCGTAGAGGACGCCGTTGTCGTGCAGGATGTCTCCGGCCTTCTGCATGACGTCCATGTCGGACTTCGAGCCCATGATGATGCCCACGCGCGGGGCGTCGGCGACCATGTCCTCCATCTGCTCGATCGTCGCTTCCTGGGTCTGCTGCTCGGTCTGGGGGTCGCTCATGAGGTCCGCTCCACCGCCCGCTGCGCGATGTCGCGACGCAGCTGACGGCCGTCGAAGGTGATCAGGTCGGCGCCAGCATATGCGGCCTGGCGAGCGTCCTCTGGGGTCGCCCCCAGCGCCGTGACGTTGAGCACGCGCCCGCCCGCGGTGACGATGTCCTCGCCCGTGCGCGTCGTGCCGGCATGGGTGACCTCGAGATCGCCGGGCACCTCCCCCAGGCCCGCGATGACGTCGCCCTTCGAAGCGCTCGCGGGATAGCCCGCGCTGGCCAGCACGAGCGTGACGGCCCAGCGCTCGTCCCATTCGAGCTCGATGCCCTCGAGCCCACCGGGCCGCGTCGCGGCCTGCAGCACCGCCAGCAGATCGGACCGCAGGCGCGGCAGCACCGCCTGCGTCTCGGGGTCGCCGAAGCGCACGTTGTACTCGAGGACCTTCACGCCGTCGGCGGTCATCATCAGCCCGGCGTAGAGGACGCCGTGAAACGGCGTGCCGCGGCGAGCGAGCTCGTCGACGATCGGCTGATGGACCTCGGCGGCGGTGGCCTCGGCGCGCTCGCGGTCCCAGCCCGGCAGCGGCGAGTAGGCGCCCATGCCGCCGGTGTTGGGCCCGTCGTCGCCGTCGAAGATCCGCTTGTAGTCCTGCGCGGGCGCCAGCGGCACGGCGCGCACGCCGTCACACAGCGCCAGCAGCGAGACCTCCTCGCCGTCGAGGAACTCCTCGACCACGACGTCGGTGGCGCCGAAGACCTCGCGCTCGAGCATGTCGGTCAGCGCCTCGCGGGCCTCGGCCTCGTCCTGGGCGATGACGACGCCCTTGCCGGCCGCGAGACCGTCGGCCTTGACGACGACGGGGTAGGAGCCGATCGCCGCCATGCCGTCGCCGACGGTGCGGACACGGCTCCATGCCGCGGTCGGCACGCCGGCGGCCTCCATGACCTCCTTGGAGTGCGCCTTGGAACCCTCCAGGCGCGACGCGGCCATGCTCGGACCGAAGACGGTCTGGCCGCAGTCGGTCAGCTCGTCGACGGCGCCCGCGACGAGCGGGACCTCCGGTCCGATGACGATGAACTCGACGTGCTCGTTGCGCGCGAGGTCGCACAGGCCCTGGAGGTCGTCGGCTGCCACGTCGACGCAGCGAGCGTCCGCGGCGATCCCAGCGTTGCCGGGAGCGCACAGCAGCTCGGGCTGCTGCGGCGAGCGCGCGAGAGCCCGGACGATCGCGTGCTCGCGACCGCCCGAGCCGACGACAAGGACCTTCAACGCGCCCTAGAGGTTCGCGACGAAGTCATCGATCGGGATCGCCACGAGGGTCTCGTAGCGTCCCGTCCCGCGGGAGCCCATCTCGACCGAGACGCGCGCCATCGTCGCCTCGTCGGGTGCCTCGATCACGTTGATGAAGTCGAAGCGACCGAGCGTCGACCACTGCTCCTTGACCGTGGCACCGAGCTGCTCGATCTCCTTGTTGACCTCCCGGATGCGCGACGGGTTGTTCTTGACCGTCTGGACCCCCTCCGGAGTGAGAGTCGTGAGCATGATGTAGGTGGGCATGGCGAGAGTGTTTCACGCCGCGCACCGCGGCCGCACCTAGGCCGCCGCGGCGCCGACCCCCGCCTTCGCGAACGCCAGCTCGCCGTCGGCGGCGCCGACCTCGACGGTGTCGCCCTCGCGGTACGTGCCCTCGAGGATGCCGAGCGCGAGCCGGTCGACGAGCTGCTTCTGGATGACGCGCTTGAGCGGCCGGGCTCCGTAGGTCGGGTCGTAGCCGAGGTTGCCCAGCAGGGTGCGGGCCTCGTCGGTGAGCGTGACCTCGATGCCGCGCTCCCGCACCCGGGCGAGCACGAGCTCGACCTGCAGGTCGACGATGTGGCCCAGCTGGTCACGATCGAGCGAGTGGAACTCGATTATGTCGTCGAGGCGGTTGATGAACTCGGGCTTGAAGTGGCCCTCGGCGCCGATCCGGCCGCCGGGGATGTTCGAGGTCATGATCAGCACGGTGTTCTTGAAGTCCACCGTGCGGCCCTGGCCGTCGGTGAGCCGGCCGTCGTCCATGACCTGCAGCAGGACGTTGAACACGTCGGGGTGGGCCTTCTCGATCTCGTCGAGAAGCACGACCGAGTAGGGCCGGCGGCGGACCGTCTCGGTCAGCTGCCCGCCCTCGTCGTAGCCGACGTAGCCGGGGGGCGCACCGACCAGGCGCGAGACCGCGTGCTTCTCCATGTACTCGCTCATGTCGATGCGGACCATCGCGTCGGAGCTGTCGAACATGAACTCGGCGAGCGCGCGGGCCAGCTCGGTCTTGCCGACGCCCGTGGGCCCGAGGAACAGGAACGTGCCGATGGGGCGGTCGGGATCCGACAGCCCGGCGCGCGAGCGGCGCAGCGCGGAGCTCACGGCGCTGACCGCGTCGGCCTGGCCGATGACGCGCTGGTGCAGGCGCTCCTCCATGTGGACGAGCTTGGACACCTCGCCCTCGAGCAGCCGGCTGACCGGGATGCCGGTCCAGCGGCCCACCACCTCGGCGATGTCGTCGGCGGTGACCTCCTCCTGGAGGTATCGCGCCTTGGGCACCTCGTCGCTCTCGCGCGCCTCGGCGGCCTTCAGCTCGGCCTCGAGGTCGGGGATCTCGCCGTGGCGCAGCCGCGCGGCGGTCTCGAGATCGGCGGCGCGCTCGGCCTGGGCGAGCTCGCGGTGTGCCGCCTCGAGGCGCTCGCGGATCGTGCTCACGCCCTGGATGGCGTCCTTCTCGGCCTGCCACTCGGCCTTCATCGCGGCCGACTGCTCCTGCAGGTCGGCGAGCTCGCGCTCGAGCGCCTCGCGGCGCGTCGACGACGCCTCGTCCTTCTCCTTGGCCAGCGACGTCAGCTCGATCTGGAGCTGCATGACCCGGCGGTCGACCTCGTCGATCTCGGTCGGCACGGAGTCGATCTCGATGCGCAGCCGCGACGCGGCCTCGTCGATGAGGTCGATGGCCTTGTCGGGCAGGAAGCGGTCGGCGATGTAGCGGTGGCTGAGCGTCGCGGCGGCGATCAGCGCGTCGTCGCGGTTGGTCACGCCGT
>JBJMLA010000120.1:0-8452 GCA_045805505.1 Solirubrobacteraceae bacterium | reverse complement strand
TGACACCACCGTCGAGTGGACACTTGACGGGCCCTGAGCCCGTCAACTGTCCACTCGACGCGAAGGTGGTGGGGCTAGGCCGCGTCCTTCGCGTGCCAGCCCCGGCCCTGCTTCTCGACCATGCCGTCCTGGGCGAGGCTGGGCAGGACGCGGTAGAGGTAGTTCTGCTTGATCTTCATCGCCTCGGCTAGCTCGGGGATGGTGATGCCGGGGCGGGTGCGCACGAGCTCGAGCGCCTCCTTCGATCGGGTGCCGGTGCCCTTGGGGCGACCGCGGCGGCCGGTGCCGCCGGCCGACTTGGCGGCGCGGGGCTTGCGCGCTGCGCGAGGGGTCGCGGTGGCGCCGACGCCGCTGAGCGCGGCGGACGCGGCCTCGAGGCGGTGGAACTCGTCTACGAGCGGGCGCAGCTCGGACAGGCGCGCCTCGATCTCACGCTTTTTCTCTTCCAGGAAGTCAGCCATTACCTGTAACGGTAATGGCTCACCCGTGTTCGAGCAAATCCTTCAATTTCTGCAACGAAGCGTTCGCCTCACGCTCCGGGACGCCGCCGACCAGCGCCTTGGAGGCGGCGGCGCCGAGCGGGCCCAGCGGCGCCTTGAACTCGTTGCGGTACTCGAAGTGGGTCCCGTCGTCGGTCGCCGTCAGCGTGTACTCGGTCTCGGCCCGCGAGCGGGCCGGACCCTTGCCCTTCCACTTCGCGTGGTGCGGACGGTCACTCGCATCGAGCTCCCATTTGACGTGAAAGCTGACACCGCGGATGCACAGCACCTGCTCCATCGTCGTATCGGTGAAGTCCGCGAGCCGCCGGTGGATCGTGACCCACTCCTCCAGGCGCTCGGCGTCCATGACCACGTCCCACACCGCACGGGGCGGGGCGGCGATGTCGATGCTCGTGGTGACCGCGTTGGACATTTCCGAGACCCTAACGAGCGGCGAGCGGCTCGCTGCGCTCCCATTCGGCCAGCGCGTGCTCGACGGCGCGCTCGAAGCGGTGCAGGCGGACGCCGAGCAGCTCGGCCGCGCGCGCGTCGCGCGGCAGCAGGTCGCTGGTCAGGCCCTCCATCAGCGGGCCGATCAGCGCGTGGTCCTCGCCGGCGATGGCGGCGGCGACGCGGCTGGCCACGGCGCTCGCCGAGAAGCCCAGCCGGATCGGGACGCGACCCACGAGCATCAGGTCGGCGATCGTCTCGATGATCTCCCCGTAGGACAGGACGTCGGGGCCGGCGATGTCGAGCGACAGCCCACCGCGCGCGTGCTCGGTCGACGCGGCGGCGACGAGCATCGCGATGACATCGCGCTCGTCGATCGGGGCGGTCCGGAACTCGCGCCACGGGGGCAGCGGCAGGGCGGGCAGGCGCTCGACGAGCCGCACGAGGAAGCGGAAGGACCGCGAGCGCGCGCCGATGATGATCGAGGCGCGCAGGGCGACGGCCTCGTCGAAGCCCGCCATCAGCGCCTCCTCGACGACCAGGCGGCTCGACAGGTGGTGTGAGGCCCGGGCACCCTCGGGCACCGGTCCGCCGAGGTAGACGGCCCGGGGAACGCCCGCAGCGCGCGCGGCCTCGACGAAGTGCTCGACCGAGCGGCGCTCGAGCTCAGAGAAGCCGTCGCCGGCGGAGGCCTCCATGGAGTGGATGAGGAAGTAGGCGCAGTCCACGCCGTCCATCGCCTCGGCGAAGCCGGCCCCGGTCACGGCATCGCCCTTCACGACGGGGACGTCGGCCTCCACCCGGGCCGGGTCGCGAGCGAAGGCGCGCACGTCGTGGCCGGCGCGCTGCAGCGCCCCCACCAGCTTGGCGCCGACGAACCCGGTGGCTCCGGTGACGAGGGTCTGCATCGGCAGCGAGGCTAGGACGCGCCCAGCGAAACGTGCGGAGGTTGCGGGGTCATCCGGTCGCGCGCGGACATCGCCAGGAGGTTTTCTTGGCATTTGCGGGAACGCGAGATTGCAGCCCTCGACCCGGGTGTGTTCTCATGCTCTTCGTCCCCTGCAGAGCAGTCCCGAACGGAGATCGTGTGTCGAAGGTGAAGTCCCAGAAGGTGTCTTGCGAGCAGTGCTTCTTCCGCGCCAACATGCTGTGCGCGCTCTCGCTCGACGCGCCGTGCCCCACCTTCCGGCCCGATCACCCCGACGGCCTCCGCCCCCCGCAGCAGCTGCGCTTCCAGTTCCGCCAGGAGCGCAAGACGCGCTCGGCCTGGGCCTTCCCCAGCGCCCAGGAGCAGGCCGCGCTCCACGCCTGAAGGGGTCAGACCCTTCATGAAGTTCACATGAAGGGTCTGACCCTTCATGCGGCTCGCGCGCTCGGCGCGGTGCGCAGGCGGGCCGGGAGGACCGGGACCACCACGCGCTTGAGGTACTCGGCGCCGCCGCGCACGGCGACCGCACGGACCGGGTCCCAGCGGAAGCCGTAGAGGCGGCGGACCTCGGGCGGCAGGATCCCGATGGTGATCTGGTTGGCCAGCTCCAGCGCGGGCACGGCCAGCCGGGGCACGGGCGGGCGCATGACGATCTCGACGGCCAGCCGGCGCGCGGTCTCGCCGACGAACAGGTCGCCCGAGGCGAGCATCGCGGCCACGTAGTCCTCGAACGCGTCGAGGTCGGCCGGCTGGTGCTTGTACGGCAGCCCGAAGAGCTTGCCCAGCAGCCGGAAGTCCTGCCAGTAGGCCTCCTGCTCGTCGCGATCCAGGCGGCGGACGTAGCGCTGGTAGACGAGCAGGTTCGAGTCGACGAGCGTGGCGAGGATCCACAGCAGCAGCTCCGGGTCGTCGGCGCGCCACGGCGCGCCCGCCGGGAAGCGGCCGGCCGGCTCCTTGAGCGTCCCGTGGACCCGGCGGTGCACCGCCCGCACCGGGCGCGTCGCGGCGTCGGCCTCCTCGCGGGTCCCGAAGGCGATCGCGCTCAGGACCTTCGCGGTCCGCTCGAGCCGCGGATAGGGCTCGGAGAGCATCGTCGTCGCCTCGAAGAAGCCGGCGAAGGCGACCGGGTGGGCCGCCTGCATGAGCAGCGCCCGCGGACCCGCGAGCGCGACGGCCATCTCGCGCTGCACGACGCGCAGCATCGAGTCGTCGGTGAAGTAGCCCGGGGCGGGCATCAGGCCTCGGAGCGGCGGGCCATCCACTCAGATCCCGGGTGGTCGGTGAGTCCGTGCACGAGGATGGATACGAAGACGGCGAGCGCAGCGATGTCGAAGATGCGTTCCCCGCTGGGGATGTTCTCGCCCAGCACCAGCAGCGAGAACGTCATCGTCGCGACGCCCTTGGGCCCGAACCAGGCCATGAAGGCCTTGACGTCGGTCCCCAGCTTCGTGCCCGCCAGCGAGACGAACACCGCGATCGGCCGCGCCACCAGCAGCGTCCCCGCGACGATCGCCACCGCCGCCCAGCCGTCGCCGAACAGCCCGTCGACGGTCAGCAGCGATCCGAAGACCACGAAGATGCCGAGCTTGACGATCTCGATGAGGTCGTCGGCGCCCTTCTCGAAGTTCACCCGCAGGGCGGGGCGGCGGATGGTCAGCGCGATGGCGCAGACGAACACGGCGATGAAGCCGTTGCCGTGGACGAGGATGGCGAGGCCGTAGGTCGCGAACGCGACGCCCAGGCCGTAGAGCGCGGGCTCCGGCGTCGGCGGCCGCAGGCTCGCCAGATAGGCCACCGCCAGGCCCATCAGCACCCCCAGCCCGACGTCCTGCAGCACGAAGGTCCACCACGTGAAGTCGTCGTCGGTGACCGCCAGCGCAGCGGTCAGCGCGAGCACCGGTGGCAGCGCCAGCCCGTCGTTGAGACCGCTCTCGAGATTGATCGAATGACGGATCCGGCGGGGGATGCGGGAGTTGGTCACCACGCTGCTCGACAGCACCGGATCGGTGGGCGAGAGCAGCGCGCCGACGAGGAAGCTCTCGGTCCAGCCCAGGTCGGTCACCACGTGGGTGATGAGCGCGACGATGCCGGCGGTGATCGGCATGCCCAGCGCGAGCTTGCGCAGCGGTGGGCCGGAGGCCTTCTGCAGCATCTCGGCCTCGACCTCGAGCCCGTCGCGGAAGAGGATCACGATCAGCGCGGTGATCGCCAGCCCCTCGACGAACCCCGAGTGCGGATCGAACTGCAGCACGTCGAAGCCGTCGGATCCGAGCGCGAAGCCCACCAGCACGAACACCGCGGTCAGCGACAGAAACGACCGGCGCGCAAGGCCCGCCAGCAGCGCGCCCACGATCAGCAGCGCGCCCAGCACCAGGACCGCGCTGTGGAAGGAGGTCACGGGTATAGGGTCGCAGCATGCGCGTCACCGTGCTGGGGAAGTCCCCGTCGTGGCAGGACGCCGGCGGTGCGTGCAGCGGCTACCTCGTGCAGGACGCCGACACGACGCTGCTGCTCGACTGCGGCAACGGCGTCTTCGGCAAGCTCCGCTCGCTCGTCGACTACACGAGCGTCGACGCGGTCGTGCTCAGCCACCTGCACGCCGACCACTTCCTCGACCTCGTTCCCTTCTCCTACGCGCTGACCTACTCGCCCCAGCGCAGCGGCGCGCGGCCCGTCCTGCACGCCCCGCCCGGCGCGGGCGAGATCTTCCGCCGGATCGTCGGCGCCTGGGGCAACGACGACCTCGTCGACAGCGCGTTCGACCTGCGCGAGTACAGCGGCTCCGAGGAGCTGGCGGTCGGCTCGCTGCGCGTCCGCTTCGGACTCGTCGCCCACTTCGTCCAGACCTTCGCCGTCGAGCTGTCCGCCGGCGCCGGCCGCTTCGTCTTCGGCGCCGACACCGGCCCCAGCGACGGGCTGGTCGGCTTCGCCACCGGCGCCGAGGTGCTGATGGTCGAGGCGACGCTGGAGTCGCCCGACGAGGGGCATCTGACCGCCGAGCAGGCCGGCGAGCACGCGGCGCGGGCGGGCGTCGGGCGCCTCGTGCTGACCCACATCACCGACGAGCTCGACGCCGAGCGCGCGCGGGAGGCGGCGGCGGCCAGCTTCGGTGGTCCGGTCGAGGTCGCGCGCGAGGGCGCGACCTACGAGCTCTGAGCTACTCGGCGTCCTGGAAGACCGCGCGCACGGTCTGCACGAGGATCTTTGCGTCGAGCAGCAGCGAGAAGTGCTCGACGTAGTGGTTGTCGTAGGCCACGCGGTCGCGGATCGACGTCTTGCCGCGCAGGCCGTTGACCTGGGCGAGCCCGGTCATCCCGGACTTCAGCCGGTGGCGCTCGCCGTAGCGCTCGATGTCGATGGAGAAGCGGTCGACGAACTCGGGGCGCTCGGGCCGGGGACCGACGAGCGACATGTCGCCGCGCAGGACGTTGAGCAGCTGGGGGAGCTCGTCGAGCGAGGTCCGCCGCAGCAGCGTGCCGAGCGCGGTGCGTCGGTCGGTGCCGGCCTCGACGCCGCCGGGCGCGGTGTCGCGGCCCAGCGAGCCGGCCGCGTCCTCGGGTGCGGTGGCGGCGCGCATCGAGCGGAACTTGAGCATGTCGAACTCGCGGCCGTCGCGCCCGACGCGGCGCTGGCGGAACAGGACGCCGCCGTCGGAGCCCAGCCGGATGGCCAGCGCGATGCCGGCGAAGACGGGGGCGATGCAGAGCAGGGCGAAGGCGGCGACGACGCGGTCGAAGCCGTGCTTGACGATCAGCCGCCAGTCGGCGCTGTCGACGGCGCGCAGGCGCAGCAGCGGGACGGGACCGGCCTGCTCGACGACGAGCGCGCCGCCGGCGTCGCCGATCGCGGTGCGGACGCTCACGCCGAGGCCGATCTCCGCGCACGCGCGGGCCAGCGAGGCGACCAGCGCGTCGGAGGCGCCGCCGGGAACCACGACGACCTCGTGGGCGCCGTTGGCCAGGGCGATGTCGGCCAGGACGCGTGGATCGTCCAGGCGCGGGTCGGCGAGATCGAGGTCGATGGCCGCGATCGGCCGCAGGCCGGCGGCCGGCAGCATGCGGCCGAGCTCGGCGGCGTCTGCGCCGTTGCCGAGGATGACGGTCGGGATGCCGCGCTCGTCGCGCCCGCGGGCCATCGCCGCGGCGCGGTGTGCGCAGAGCAGGACGCAGGCCAGCAGCCAGGTGCGCGTCAGGGGCGCGGTGGCCGCCGAGGCCGGGAAGACCGCCCCGGCCACCAGCACGAGCGCGCCGGCGGCGACGGTGACGGCGGCCACGACGCGGGCGAGCGTCTCGAGCACGCCGGCGCTGCGGGCGCGATGCAGGCCGCGGGCGCTCAGGGCCGCCAGAGCGGCCGGAACCAGGACGAGCGCCCACGCCGGCGCACCCACGGCGACGATCGCGGCGACCAGCGCCGCGACGTCCCCGGCGACCAGCAGCGCGGCGGGCCGAAGCCCGGCCGCGCGCCGCCCCACCGGGGCAGGGGCGACCGCAGCACTGCCGGCCGAGGCCGTGCAGGCATGCAGCTGCTGGTCTGTAGGGGTAAGCGTCGTCATCTCCGGGGCCTGCAAGACGGCGTATCGGACATCCGTCCAAAAATCTGTAATCCGATTCAAGGATTCCAGGTGCGGTGTGTTCGCTGCGCGTCGACGGTTGGATCACCGGGACTCCGGGATACGCTGGGAACCATGGCCGGTGAGCGCGATCTGTTCGCCAACTTCGAGCGCATGCGCCGCGAGATGGATGAGATCTTCGGCGACGTCTTCGGCGCTGCCCTCTCGCCCCACCGCCGGGGCGGCTTCTCGCCGGCCGTCGACGTGTTCTACGCCGACGATCCACCGCGCGCCGTGGTCCACGCCGAGCTCGCCGGCATCGACATCGACGAGCTCGGGCTCGAGATCGAGGGGCGCGAGCTGGTCATCGCCGGTCACCGCCGCCCGGCCGAGGCCGAGGGCCGCGTCTACCAGCAGCTCGAGATCGACTTCGGGCCGTTCCGCCGGGTCATCCCGCTCGGCGCGGAGGTGGTCGCCGAGCAGGCCACCGCGACCTACCGCGACGGCATCCTGACCGTCGAGCTGCCGCTGGCACGTCCGGAGACGCGGACGGTGCCCATCGACGTCGCGCGGCGCTCGTGATCGAGATCGCCACGCCCGACGGGCCCCGCGAGGTCCCGGTCGGCGGCCGCTCGCTGCCCGCGTCGCTGCCGGTGCTCCCGCTGCGCGAGACCGTCCCGTTCCCCGATGCGCTGACGCCGCTGGCCGTCGGGCAGGAGCGCTCGGTCGAGCTCGTCAACGACGTGCTGCAGGGCAACCGCATGCTCGTCATGGTCGCCAGCCGCGACGGCGCGATCGAGCAGCCGTCGCCCGATCAGCTCTACGACGTCGGCGTCGTCGGGGTCGTCGCGCGGATGCTCAAGGTCCCGGACGGGACGCTGCGCATCCTCGTGCAGGCGGGTCAGCGCGTCCGCATCAGCTCCTGGCTCTCCGAGACCCCCTATCTCGTCGCCGAGGTGCAGGAGCACCCCGACGTCATCAAGGGCCCGGCCAACCAGATCGAGGCCCTCAAGCGCAACGTCCAGCAGACGTTCAGCCAGATCGTCGAGGCGGTGCCCTACCTGCCCGAGGAGCTCCAGCTCGCGGTCGCCAACGTCGACGACGCGGGGGCGCTGGCGAACCTCATCACGGGGGCGCTGCGGCTGAGCGCCGAGGAGAAGCAGGCGCTGCTCGAGGAGGTCGACGTGGCCAAGCGGCTGCGCCGGCTCGTCGAGCTGCTGGCGCGCGAGCTCGAGGTCATCTCCATCGGCACCGAGATCCAGACCCAGGTCCAGGGCGAGATCGAGAAGGGCCAGCGCGAGTTCGTGCTGCGCCAGCAGCTCAAGGCGATCCAGGACGAGCTCGGCGAGTTCGACGAGTCGGCCGCCGAGGCCGGCGAGCTGCGCGAGCAGCTGGCGGCGCTCGACCTGCCCGACGACGCCCGCAAGCAGGCCGAGCGCGAGCTCGAGCGGCTCGAGAACCTCCCGCCGCAGGCCGCCGAGCACGGCGTCATCCGCACCTACCTGGAGTGGATCGCCAGCCTGCCCTGGACCGCGACGACCGAGGACAACCTCGACCTCGCCCATGCGCGCGAGGTCCTCGACGCCGACCACTACGGCATCGAGCAGGTCAAGGACCGCATCCTGGAGTTCCTGGCCGTCCGCCGGCTCAAGCCCGACGCGCGCGGCTCGATCCTGTGCTTCATCGGCCCGCCCGGCGTCGGCAAGACCTCGCTGGGCCGCTCCATCGCCCGCGCGCTGGGCCGCGAGTTCGAGCGCATCAGCGTCGGCGGCATGCGCGACGAGGCCGAGATCCGCGGCCACCGCCGCACCTACGTCGGCGCGATGCCGGGCGTGATCGTCCGCGCGCTGCGCGACGCCGGCTCGAAGAACCCGCTGTTCATGATCGACGAGATCGACAAGATGGGCTCGGACTTCCGCGGCGACCCGTCCAGCGCGATGCTCGAGGTGCTCGACCCCGAGCAGAACTCGAACTTCCGCGATCACTACCTCGACGTCGCCTTCGACCTGTCCGCGGTGATGTTCGTGACCACCGCCAACACGCTGG
>JBJMLA010000119.1:0-14025 GCA_045805505.1 Solirubrobacteraceae bacterium | reverse complement strand
GTCGCCTTCGCCGCCGGCTGGGCGCGCGCCGCGGCGGCGCGGGGCGATCGCGCCAGCCGCGAGGTGCGGCGCCACGCGCGGCGCGAGCAGTGGGCGCGCGTGCGCCGCCGCTGAGCGCTCAGACAGCGAGCGCGAGCTCGCGGCGGTGCCCGGTCCAGGTGCTCGCGGTCTCGACGAGCACGTCGAGCATCGCCTGCTTGGCCGGGGAGCAGAAGCCGCCCTCGGTCGTGAGCGCCGAGATCCGCCGCAGCGGGGCCTTGGCTCCCAGCGAGCGCACCACGACGTCTGAGCGGACGTTGGTCAGCGCGAGGTCGGGGATCATCGAGATCCCCATGCCGGTGGCGATGAAGCCCTGGATCGCGTTGTAGTCGTCGGACTGGAAGGCGATGCGCGGCTCGAAGCCCGCGGCGTTGCACGCGCGGATGAGGATCTGGCTGTCCGGGCACGTCGCGTCGCCCGAGCCCAGGATCCACGGATCCTCCGCGAGGTCCTGCACCCGGACCTTCGGGCGCATGGCCTGCGGGTGCCCGACCGGCAGGCAGATGTACATCGGGTCGTCGAGCAGGTGCGTGCGCACCAGGCCGTCGTCGCCGGGCTCGGCCCAGGCGGTCTCGATGGTCAGGCCGACGTCGGCCTCCCCCGCCCGCAGGGCCTCGACGGCCTCGTCGGGCTCGGCCGGGGCCAGCGTGACCTCGACCGCGGGATGCAGGGCGCGGAAGCGCGCCACGGCCTCGGGCATGATCGAGGCGCCGGCGCTCGGGAAGGCGACCAGGCGCAGGCGCCCGCCGCGCAGGCCGGCCATCGCCTCGAGCTCGGCCTCGGCGTCGGAGAGCTGGCGGAGGATCACGTCGGCGTGGCTGACCAGCACCCGGCCGGCGTCGGTGAGGTTCACGCCGCGCGCGCTGCGCTCGACGAGCTGCAGGCCCGCCTCGCGCTCGAGCGCCGCGATCTGCTGGGACACGGCGCTCTGCGTGTAGGCGAGCGACTCGGCGGCGGCGGAGAACGAGCCCTTGGCGGCGACTTCCTTGAGGACCCTCAGGCGGCGAACGTCAAGCATAAGGAAAGCTTATCACCCATCCCGCAAACCATCATTTGATCTTTTGGCCCGTCTGTCCGACAATCCTCTTGTCCCAATCGTTTACCCGCTGAATACCGAACATCAGCTCCAGGAGGAACCGAACATGTACAGCCAGCTTCACGAGATGGTCCTCCGCGCCGACCGCCCCACGGACGAGTCCACGCTGCGCCGTCTCGCCGCACTCGACAGCAAACGCCCGATCGCCGGCCCCGCGCTCCTCGCGGAGGTCGACGGCCGCGCCGTCGCCGCCATCGGCCTCGCCGACGGCAAGGTGGTCGCCGACCCGTTCGTCCAGACGAGCGAGGTCGTCGAGCTCCTCAAGGTCCGCGCGGACCGCATGCAGCCGAAGTCCGTCGAGCGCCACGGCCTCGACCGCTTCCGCCGCCACGCTCTCGCCGCCTAGTTGACGGACCCGGCCCAGCCCGCCACCGCCGCCCTGCCCGCCTCCTCACTACGGGTATGGGCGGCGCTTGGCGCGGTCTACCTGATCTGGGGATCGACCTACCTGGCGATCCGCGTGATGGTCGAGACGGTGCCCGCGCTGCTCGGCGCCGGCATCCGCTTCGTGCTCGCGGGTGTCCTGCTGCTCGCGCTGCTCGCGATCCGCGGCGGCGCCCGCCGCGTCGTGCTCGACCGCCGCATGCTGCTGCGCGTCGCGCTCGTCGGCACGCTGCTGGCGGCCGGCGGCAACGGGCTGGTGACGATCGCCGAGAAGAACGTCCCGTCGGCTCTCGCCGCGCTGATCGTCGCCTCCACGCCGCTGTGGATCGTCGTCTTTCGCAGCGTCTTCCACGACCGGCCGGCGACGACCACGCTCGCCGGCGTCGCACTGGGCTTCCTCGGCGTCGCGCTGCTGCTGCTCCCCGGCAACCGGCCGGACGGCGTCGAGCTGCTGCCCACGCTCGTCATCGTGCTGGCCGCCGTCTCCTGGGGCTTCGGCTCGTTCCTGTCCCAGCGCATGACGATGCCCGGCGACCCGCTGGTCTCGACGGGCTGGCAGATGCTCGCGGGCGGCGTCGTGCTGATGATCGTCGCCGTTCCGACCGGTGAGTACGGCGAGTTCGACGTCGGCGAGTTCTCCGGCGACTCGATCTGGGCCCTGATCTTCCTGGTCGTCGTCGGCTCGCTGGTCGCCTACAGCGCCTACACGTGGCTGCTGCAGAGCGCGCCGATCTCCCAGGTCGCCACGTACGCCTACGTCAACCCGATGGTCGCCGTGCTGCTCGGGTGGCTGATCCTCGACGAGCACATCCCGCCGATGATGCTCGTGGCCAGCGTTGTCATCGTCGCGGCGGTGGCGACGATCGTGCGCAACGAGGCGCGCGCGCGTCAGGCCGTCGCGCGCCGCGCGACGTAGTGCAGCTCTGACGAGCCGGCGGCGGTCTCGGCTCCGGTGACGGCGCGGCCCTCGAGGTCGCGGCACTCCAGCGGGGTGAAACCGTGGCCGGTCAGCTGCGCAGCCATCTCGCCGGGCGTCACGTAGTAGTGCAGCAGCGAGAAGTCGTGCGCCTCGTCGTTGAGGATCGCCCACGCCGGCTCCCGGCGCTCGAGCGGCGCCAGCCGCGCCCGGTTGGCCAGCCGCGCGCGCCGGTGCAGCACGTTGCGCAGCAGCGTCCCCGGGCGGCGGGCCAGCAGGCGGCCCGGATCGGCCGGCCCGGCACCGTGATGGAGGTTGTGCGAGGAGACGACGAGCAGGCCGCCCGGGCGCAGCGGCCGCGCCCATTCCGCCAGCGCCGCCGCGCGCTCCTCGTGATCGAGGACGTCGAGCACGTTGTAGCCCGCGACGATCGCGTCGAGCGACGCGTCGGCGAAGGCGCTCAGGTCGCTGAGGTCGGCGACGCTGAACGTGGCCTGCGGGAACGTCGCGCGGCAGTGCTCGACCATCACGGGCGAGATGTCGATCCCGTGCAGCTCGCCGGCGGTCGCGGCCAGCAGCTGCGTGAGCCTCCCGGAGCCGACGCCGATCTCCAGCACGCGCCCGCTCAGGTCGCCGGCGTAGTCGGCGAGGATCTGGCGCTCGACGTCCCGAACCGGGGCGCGGCCGTACTCGCGCTGCATCGCCGCGGTGGCCGCGCTCCAGACGCGCTCGTTGAGCCGGCGCTGGTCGCTCATGCCGTGGCCGGGACCTCTGACCGCGCGCGGACCAGCTCCGCCTCGACCGCGCCGTCGATCACCGCGTGGGCCGCGGCCTGCATGACGAGCGGGCGCAGCGTGTGGTCGTGTCCCTCGATGCGCTCGACCGTAACGGCCGGCGACCGGGTGACGCGATCCCAGCGGCCCGACATGCGCAGTGCCTCGGGCAGCGGCTCGTCGACCGAGAACAGCATCGTCGCGTGGTGCCCGGACTCCTCGAGCGCTCCGAGCAGGCCCTCGAGCTCGTCGCCCTCGGCGCCGACGCGGCGGCGGGCGCGGACGGGCGCCTCGCGCGCCTCCGCGATGACTCCTTGCAGCAGCCGCCCGAGGCGGCGGGTCATGGCCGCCGGGGAGACGCCGCCGCGCAGGACCTTCCCCCACGCGGTCGCGCTGACGAGCTTGCTGACCTCGCCGCTCATCTGCTGGCGCAGGACGTCGCTGGTGATCGCGCGCGGGTTGAGCAGCACCGCCGCGACGACGCGCTCGTCCTCGACCGCGGCGTGCAGCGACCAGTACGCGCCCGAGCACAGGCCGGCCAGGACGAAGCGCCCTGGATAGCCGAGGCGCTGCAGGCCGTCGAGCACCTCGCGCACCTGCGCGACGTAGCTCGGCACGTAGAGCCCGAGCTCGGGCGCCAGCGGATCGCGCTCGCCCTCCGCGTCACCGATGCCCGCCAGGTCGGCGCGCACCGCGGGAACCCCCCGCTGCGCCCAGCGCCGGGCGGCCTCGACCCACATGCGGCCGGGGCCGATGCGGCGGATCGCTCCCGCGTTGAGCAGCACGAGCGTGAGCGGCTCCCCGCTGTCGGACTCGGGCTCGGAGCCGATCGCGACGACCTCGCCAAGCGTGCTCGGAAGCTGCAGGACGCGCTCCTGGACGCCGGGCGCCACCGTCGCGCCCTCGCCGGCGCGAGGCGCGGCGGGCGCCGCCGGTGACCGCGGCGCCGGTGGCGCTCCGGCCAGCCATTCCCCCGCGCGGGCGATGACGTCGGAGGGCGCCACCGCGAGGTGCGGCATCTCGATCATCTGCCCCCAGCCGGGCCCGGGCTCGGTGGCGACCTCGCCACCGGCGGCCTCGAGCGCGGCCACCAGCCGGGCGTCGGGCCCGACGCCGTCGCGGTCGAGCAGCAGCGTTCGCGTGCCCGGCCGCGGCGGCAGACCGCCCGCCGTCGGGTCGAGCGCCTCGAGGGCGGCAAGCGTCGCGGGCGTCAGCAGGAAGCCGGCGACGACGATCCTTCCGTCGTGGTGGGTCTCGGGCACCGTGCCGTCGAACGCCGCCACCTCCGCCTGCTCGAGGGCGGCGAAGGCGCGCAGCTCACGGGCGAGGGTGCGGCCGCGGGCCGGCACGCCCCACAGCACGAGGTCGTCGATCTCCGCGCCGCGGGCCACCGCGGCAACGCTCAGCAGGCCGCCGAGCCCCAGCCCGACGGCGGCGACCCGCGAGGCCCCGCGCTCGCGCAAGAGCTCCACGCCGGCGACGACGGCATCCGTCCAGGCGTCGAGCAGCTGCGGGTCGGCGGCCGATCCGGCGCTGTCGCCGGTTCCCGGAAGGTCGAGGCGCAGGACGCGGAAGCCGCGTGCCGCAAGGTCATGCGCCCAGACGTGGCGCGAGCGGTAGGAGCACAGCTCCTCCCACCCGAACGGCGGCGGCAGGATCACGGCGGGCGCGCCCGGCACCGCCGGCAGGGGCTCGTCGAGCAGGCCGAGGCACGGGCGGCCGCCCACGTCGAGCCACAGGGGCTCGCTGCTCACGCGACCGTCACGGTCCCGGCGAGGTTGAGCGCCGTGAGGGTCACGCCCGCCGCCGGCGCGGGATCGAGCACGATGCGGCGCGCGCCGCCCGGCTCGACGCTGAACGCGTCGTCGGAGGCGAGGGACCCGGGAGCCGCCACGCGGAGGTCATAGACCAGCCGCCGCGCCGAGACGGTGAGCACGCCGCCTTCGAGCTGCGTCTGCAGCCCGAGCTCCTCCGCGCTCTCGGCCGTCAGCGGCCGGCCGGCGGGGAACCGGAAGTCCTGAGCGAGCAGCGCACCGTCACGCTCGAGGCTCGCGACGACGACGTCCTGCTGCGGAGGTCCGAAGCGGTAGGCCCAGGAGGCGTCCACGAAGTGGCCCAGCATCCCCTCGACGTCGCGCGCGATGGTGTCGTGCGGCCCCACGGTGATCTCCTCGATCGCCTCGTCCACCCGGACCTCGGCGCCACGATAGAGGCTGACCCGGAGCGTCACGGCAGCCGGCTCCGGGCGATCGTTGGCCACGTGCACGGCGATCCCGTTCATGCCCTCGTCGGTGGTCCACACGGCCAGCGGTGCGAGCCCGCGGCGCAGGTGTGCCAGCGCCTCCTTGGGCCGTCCCGCGTGATCGACCAGGCCCCAGCCCGGCCCCGGGACCAGATCGCGCAGCCACAGGACGATGCCGCCGGCACAGGGCGACGCCGCGCGGCGCCACTCGCCGAAGACCTCGGCCATGACCTCACCGGAGACCGCGCGCGACAGCGCGAGGTAGCGCGCTGGATCGGCCGCCCGCAGCGCCGCCGGGTCCTCGACCCCGAAGAGCTCGCCCAGATAGTGGTCGCGGACGTCGGCGAAGTCCCAGTCGGTTCCGCGGTCGCTGGGCGGGGCGCCGAGCGCGTCGTCGCCCTCCCCCGCGTTGGCGATGGCCAGGCACTCGGCGGCGAAGCGCACGCCGGCCGTGCGGGCGTCCGACAGCGGGCGCCGGTACCCGCCGACGCCGAAGTAGTGGGCGATGCCGGCGACGGGCCGGAACGGCAGGGTCCCGCCCGACGGAGCGGAGGGGACGTAGATCGCGTCGGCGTCCTCCTCGGCGGCCACGCGGGGCAGCAGCTCACCGAACAGCGCTCCGCGCCCGAGCGCCGGGTCGAGCCCCAGCATCGCGACCTGCTGCTCGATCTCGCTGTTGCCGCACAGCACGACCGTGCTCGGCCGCGGCGCCAGCGCGGCGGCCACCTGCCGCGCCTCGCGCTCGACCGTTGCCGCGAACGCCTCGTCGGCGATCGGGTAGTCGAGGTTGGCGAACATGAAGTCCTGCCAGACGAGGATCCCCAGCTCGTCGCACAGGTCGTGGAAGGCCGCCTGCTCGTAGGCGCCGGTGCCCGGCAGCCGCAGCATGTTCATCCCGGCGTCGCGCACCGTCTCGAGCGCGGCGCGCAGCTCGTCGCGCGTCGCGGTCATGGTCACGGGATCGACCGGCGTCCACGTCGCGCCGCGCGCGAAGACCGGCACGCCGTTGACGTGCAGGTCCAGCCCGTCGGCGAGCACGTCGTGATCGGCCGCCCGGCCGGGAGCGATGGCCCGGAAGCCCACGCGCCGCTCGGCCACCGCTACGCCGCCGGCGAGGATCCGCACGTCGTGCAGGACGGGCTCGCCGTGGGTGTGCGGCCACCAGCGCTCGACGTCTGGGAGCCGCAGCTCACCCGCCGCGCGCCGGCCGCCGGCCTCGATCTCGAACCCGTCGGCCACCGTGATGACGCCGTCGGCGCCGTCGAGCCGCGCGCGCAGGCGGTGCTCGGCGACGGCCGCCGCGGTCTCGAGGCGCACGGCGCGGTGGGGCCCGACGGTGGGCGGCCCGGGCGCGAAGCTCGGCGCCCGGCCCAGGATCGCCGTGCGGAACCAGCGCAGGTTGCCTTCGGCGACGACCTGCGTGCGCCAGCGAGCGCGCGGCTTGCGCCGCTCGGCCAGCAGCGGCGCCAGCGCCCGGCAGTGGATGACGAGCTCGTTCTCGTCGGCCAGGAGCGTGCCGACGTCGTGGCAGCGTGCCTCGAACATCGAGTCGCCGCGGCCCAGCAGCCAGTCGTTGAGCCAGACCTCGCTGACCGTGGCCACGCCGTCGAGGCACAGGAACGTCTCGCCGCCCTCGGGGCGCGCAAAGCGCGTCCGGAACCACCAGTCGGAGCCGTCGATGTCATCGGCGGGCCGGCCGGCGTCGCGCAGCGCGCCCGCCACCGTGCCCGGCACGCGCGCGGGAAGCCACTCTTGCCGGTCACCCGACAGCTCCCACGGGCCGGCGAGCGCGGGCATCTAGCCCACGCGCGATTCGAGCGCCCGCATGGCCTCTTCCCAGGCCCGCGCGGCCTCGCCCAGCGGGGCCGCCGCGTCGAACGGCCGGCGCCGCGCCAGCTTGAACGACAGCAGCTTGGACCCGTCGACGATCCGGCGCAGCGCCTCGGAGGCCTCCCGGCCGTCCTCGCCCAGCAGCCAGTCGACGTGCGAGGCGCAGATCTCCATGGCCGAGCCCACCATCCGCACCGTCGCGAAGGCGTAGGCGTGGTACTGCTCGCTGTCGCCCTCGAGCAGCGCCGGCAGATCCTCCTGCAGCCGCGCGCCGAAGCGCTCGAAGGGGTTGGTCTTCGGGCGGCGCGCGAGGTGGCGGGCCAGCAGCGCCCGGGCCCGCTCGCGCAGCGCGTCGCCCTGCAGCCGCTCCCCGACGTCGAAGCGCACGAGCTCGGTGTAGGGCGGCAGCACGTCGCCGATCCACTCCCCGGCCGTGCGGAACACGCCCCGGTAGTCCTCGCCCTCGAGCTCGTACAGCGACGAGTTGTGGAAGTAGCGCAGCCGCTCGGCGCCGGGATCGATCGACTCCATGATCGCCGAGCTCTTGACGTGATCGCGGCGGTAGGCCGTCGCGGCGGTGTCGGGCAGGTAGAAGGAGTCGAGCTCGACGATCATCGTCCGCCCCTCTTCGAGCTGCTCCTCGATCTGCTCGGGCAGCGCGCGGTAGGGCTGCATCTCGTGGATGTCGACGCCGAAGAGCTCCTCGAGATCCTCGGGCGGCGGCTTGAAGAACGTCCACTGATCGCCCTCGAAGTCCATGCGGACCGTGAAGCCCATCGCCGCCAGCGGCTCGTCGCCGCGCGCGTGCAGGAGCTCGATGAGGATGTCGGTGTAGCAGTTGGTCTCGGTGTAGGCCCGGTCGCCCGTGTGGACCTCGTGCGGCCGATACGTGCCGGGGTCGAGGCCCAGCAGGCTGACCATCAGGCCGGCCCCCACAGCTTCCCGCGCACGGGGTCGGGCCAGGCCTCGGTGTCCAGCCCGTGCTTGCGCAGCAGCGCCAGCGTGATGCGCTCGAGGCCGAAGCCCAAGCACGCGGTGTGGGCCACGTCGCCGGTCGAGGTCCGCAGGTCGTAGATCGAGGAGAAGTGGTCCTGGTGGTAGTTGAACGACGCCACCGCGGTCGGCTCCTCGCCCGCGATGGGCACGAGGATCTCGAACTTCAGCTCGGCCGCTCGCTGGTTGCGAGCCAGCATCCGGCCGGCGCGGCCGAAGAACGGGTCGGAGGCCACGGCGAAGTCGGCGTCGAGGCCGAGGTCGCGCAGCAGCGCCACGGCGCGGTCGCGCCACGCCTCGCGCCAGTCCGCGACGGCCTCGGGCTCGCCGAGCCGGACCATCTCGCGCTGGTGGAACATCTGCATGCGCGCCGGGTCGCCCGCCGGCTCGTTGCGGAACACCCAGGAGCCGCCGGCGTCGACGACGACGCCACCGGCCGGCAGCGGCCCGCGGGCGGCGATCGCCGGGTAGACCGGGTAGCAGGCGGCGGGCACCAGCACCAGGTCGGTCATCTCCTGATAGCCGCTCCAGTCCTCCCCGCGGTCGGCGGCCTGCTCCTGCGCCAGCGCCGCCTCCTCGTCGCCGTCGAAGGAGAAGATCGTGCCGGCCAGATGCGGGAACGACTTGAGGTAGCCGATCGCCTCGAGCTGCTTGCGCGGGATCACCGGCGGGAAGCGCAGGCGCTCGCCACCGTCGACCGTCGCCGCCAGCGTCACGGCGCGATCGACGCCGACGCGGATCTCCTCGAAGCCCTGCCCGCGGCCGTAGACACCGGCCACGCCGCTCTCGATCAGGTAGCCCGCGCGGACCACCTCCTCGCGGAAGGCGTTCTCGTCCGGGGATCCCTCGCGATAGGCGGCCATGGCTAGACGTCCTTGGCGATCAGCAGCAGTCCGGCGTTGGTCTGGTGGATGCGCTCGTTGGCCACCATCAGCGACGCCGACATCGTGTCGCGCAGATGGCGCCCGATGCTGAACGGCGTGTCGTTCTTGAAGCCGACGATGCCGCAGACCCCCATCGCGCCCTGGCAGACGCGCGGCGCCTGCTCGGACGCGGCGATCTTGAGGTTGTTGAAGCGCAGCGCGCTGGCGAAGGTCGAGAGGCGCTCGCGCCCCGGCTCGTCCATGACCTCGAGGTACTCGCGCAGCGCGAGGCTGACCTCGGCCCGCAGCGGCGAGAGCTCGCTGAGCAGGTGCGAGAGGCGCTGGGCGGCCGGCAGCGGCTGATCGGGCTTCTGCCGGGCCGACGCCTTGACGAACGCGCGGGCGCGGTCGAACGCGTCGGTGGCGATGCCCAGCCACAGCTGGGACCACAGGATGTGCGAGACGGGAACCATCGTCTCGCCGGAGATCGCGCTGAACGGCGCGGCCAGGACCTGCTCGGGAGCGAACGTCGCGCGCACCACGAAGCCGGGCGAGCAGGTGCCGCGCATGCCCAGCGGATCCCACGTGCCCTTCTGCTCGAGCTCCATCTGGTCCTTGTGCGTCAGCGCGGCGACCTGGTCGCCGGGCTCGGCGTCCGGGGACCGGCGCAGGGTGGTCAGCAGGTCGTCGGCGTGGTTGCCGTAGCTGACCGTTGGCGCCTGCTTCTCGAACGTGCAGCTGCCGTCGTCGCCCGGCGTGACCGCGGCGACCGACTTGCCCATGTCGCCGCCCGTGCCGACCTCGGACGTGACCGACGCCACGAGCCGCTGCTCGGCGGCCAGGCGCTCGAGGTAGGTCGTGAAGAACGGAGCGTCCTGGTGGTGGCGGACGATCGTCGCCACCTGGATCTGGTGCATGGCGAACACCATGGCGCTGGCGCCGCAGCGGCGGCCGAGCTCGAAGCACGCCCGGGCGATCGCCTCGAACGACACGCCACCACCGCCGTGCTCGGCCGGCACGTAGGCCGACAGCGCCTTGATCTCGCGCAGCGCCTCCAGCGATTCGGTGGGAAACCGCGCGTCCTTGTCGACCGCGATCGCGTTGGGGCCCGCGACGTCGTCGGCTATCCGCCGGATCTCCGCGAGGAAGGTCTCGTCGGCCTCGCTCATGCCGCCGTTTCGCCGACGAGCTGCCCGATGGCCGACTCGATGGCCGCGACCGACTCGAACACGCTGCGCTTGAGCATCTGGTCGGGGAACTCCACGTCGAAGGCGTCCTCGAGCGCGAGCATCACGTTGACGCTGGCGTGTGAGGTCATCCCGGCCTCGTAGAGGTCGGCGTCGTCGGCGAGCGCGTCGACGTCCACCGGAAGGCGGGCATGGGCGCGGATGACATCGCGGATCTGCTGGTTCACTGATCTCCCCGAACTGCGGACGTGGCGTGCACCACCGCGGTGGCGTAGCCGTCTTGGGCCGACACGCTAACGGCAAAGCGGGATAGACCGGCGTCCCGCGCCAGCGCGGCGGCCTGGCCGGTCAGGACCAGCTCGCCGCCCGTTCCGAGCTCGATGCAGCGCCACGGAACGGCGGCGTCGCGCGGGGGGCGCAGCGCCTTGAGCGCCGCCTCCTTGACCGCGAAGCGCTCGGCCAGCCGGGCGGGCCGCTCGAGACACGCCGCACGCTCGGCGTCGGTGTACACGCGCGACAGATAGCGCTCCCCGTGCTCGGCGATGGCCGCGGTGACGGCCTCGACCGCAACGAGGTCGATGCCGACGGTCTGCGTCATGTCAGAGGGCGGCGCGCAGGGCGCCGGCGACGCGGTCGATCTGCTCCTCGGTGATGCCGGGGAAGCAGGGCAGCGAGATGACCGAGGCGCCGAGGCGCTCGGAGACCGGGAACGATCCCGGACCGTCGCCCAGCTGCTGCCAGGCCGGCTGCAGGTGGATCGCCGTCGGGTAATGGATGGCCGCGCCGATGCCCGCCTCGCGCAGTGCGGCGATGACGGTGTCGCGGTTCTCCACCTCGACGACGAAGAGGTGGAAGACCTGCTCCATGCCGGGCGCGTCCTCGGGCGGCAGCCCCACGGGCAGGTCCGCCATCCGCTCGCGATAGGCCGCGGCCGCCGCGCGCCGCGACGCGTTGTCGGCGTCGAGGAGGGCGAGCTTGAGGCGCAGGAAGGCCGCCTGGAGGTTGTCGAGGCGGTGCGTGCCGCCCATCCGCACGTGCTCGTTGGCGTTGCCGGGCGCGCTGCCGTGATGACGCAGCGAGCGCAGGCGCTCCGCCACCCCCGGGTCGTCGCAGACGACCGCGCCGCCGTCGCCGAGGGCGCCGAGGTTCTTGGTCGGGTAGAAGGAGAACGAGGCGGCGGCGCTGCCGAAGCTGCCGACGCGGCGGCCGTCGAGCCGGGCCCCGTGGGCCTGCGCGGCGTCCTCGACGACGGGGATGTCGCCGCAGACGGCGAGGATCTCGTCGATCGGCACGGGCCGGCCGTAGAGGTGGACGGGCATGACCGCGGCGGTGCGATCGGTGATCGCGGCGCGCAGGACCTCGGGATCCATGACGCGCGTCGCCGGATCGGGGTCGACCAGGACGGGCGTGGCGCCCGAGCCGGCGATGCCCTCGATGGTGCCGACGAACGTGTTGGCGGTGGTGATGACCTCGTCGCCGGGGCCGACGCCGAGCGCCTCGAGCGCCAGCTGCAGCGACACGGTGCCGTCGGACAGGCCGACGCAGTGCTGCCCGCCGCAGAACGCGGCGAACTCGCCCTCGAAGGCGTCGAGGTCGGCGCCCAGGGAGAACGCGCCGCCCGCGCCGAGGCGGTCGAGCTCGCTCAGGGCCTGCTCGCGGATCGCCGCGAAGGACGATCCGACATCGAAGAGCGGGACGGGCCGCTCGCCGGCGGCGCTCACGTCTCGTAGATGACTGCGGCGTTCGGGTCCGCGGTCGGGTCCGCCCCGCGCAGGAGCGGCATGCCGGAATGGCTGCGACGGCGGTCGGGGCTGCGGCGGCGGTCGTCGTCCTGCTTGTCCAGCGCGACCGGGGCGCCGTTGTAGTGCAGCGAGGTCTCGGCCGCCTCGACCATGCGCACGACGTCGAGGCCGACCTGGGCGTTGGAACGCGGCAGCTTGCCGTGGCGGATCGAGTCGACGAAGTCGGCGAGCTCGACGCGCAGCGGCTCGTCGACGTCCAGGCGCGGCGAGAGCACGTCGCCGACGCGGTAGGCGAGCTGATGCTCGCCGTAGCTCTGGGGCTCGATGACGTCGACGCCGCGATCGAAGACGCGGACCGGCTCGGCGCTCATGTCGTCGTAGACCACCATCTTGCGACGGCCGGCCAGGACGGTGCGACGCAGCTTGGTCGGCGCCAGCCACGACAGCTCGATGCGCACCAGGGTGCCGTTCTCGTAGCCGAGGTCGATGAAGGCGACGTCCATGGTGCCGGGCACGATCGAGTCGCGGGCGATGGCGCGGACGAACGTGGGCTGGCCCAGCCAGTAGTGCAGGATCGAGAAGTCGTGCGGGGCGAGGTCGCGGATGACGCTCGAGTCGCTCTGGTGGATGCCGAGGTTCACGCGCGTGGACGTGACGAAGAACAGCTCGCCGAGCTCGCCGCTGTCGACCATGCTCTTGATCTTCACGACGGGCGGCGAGTACAGGAACGTGTGGCCCGGCATCAGGATGAGCTCGCGCTCGTCGGCCGCGGCGATCATCTCGAGGCACTCGTCGGCGCTGTTGGCCAGCGGCTTCTCGACGAAGACGTGCTTGCCCGCCTCGAGGCAGGCCATGCCCATCCGGTGGTGGGTGGCGATCGGGGTCGCGAGCAGGACGGCGTCGATCTCGTCGTCGGCCAGCACCTCCTCGAAGCTCGAGGTCAGCTTGACGGACGGGTAGCGGCGGCCCTGCTGAGCCAGCCGGTCTGCACTCGTGTCGCAGAGCGTGTGGACCTTGGTGTCCTCGAGCTCCATCGCTGCGCGCACCAGGTTCGGTCCCCAGTAGCCCAGCCCGACGACGGCGAGGTTCAGCTCTCGCGCGATCATCACTTGCCTCTCCCTGTCCATGTCCGTTGCATCAGTGCTGGCTTCCTTGCAGCTGGTATCGGCAACCCCTGTTGCGCTCTGTACCCCAGAAATGCGGAGTGTACGCTCGCGGCCGAGAAATTCGGGCCATCTGGGCCCGAAGAAGTCACGTTGGCGCTTGCTGGGTAGAAGGTGGCAAGCTGGTTGAACCTCGTGCCCGACCGAACCGACATGGACGTCCAGCTGTTCGAGGCCGCGCCGACGGGTGGGCGCAGCGTGCTGCTGCGCCTGGCCGGGCAGGGCGCACCGGACAGACTGAGCACCACGCTCATCGTCCAGGGCGCCGGCCGCGCCGAGCAGCTGCGGGCGCTTCCGGCCTCCGAGGTGGTCGACGGCGGTGCCTGGCGCGCGGCGTTCGCCATCGAACGCGATCTCCTCGAGAGCGCCACCCGCTTCACCCTCGTGGCCGGCGCGGGCCGCCCCCTGACGCTCGATCCCCCGGTCCGGCGCCGCGCCGCGACAACGCCGGTGCCCGACCCCGAGCGGGCCCGGCTCGAGTCGCTGCTGGCCGCCGAACGGACCGCGCGGACCGCGGCCGAGGAGCGGCTGCAGGCCGAGCGCGCCCGCACCGAGACGGCGCTGCGCGAGGCGCGCGAAGCGGCCTCCCGGCTTGCGGAGGCCGAGCGGGAGCAGGCCGAGGCTGCCGACCGGGCCGAGCGCGATGCCGCCGCGCGCACCGCCGCCGAGGAGCGGCTGCGGGCCGCCGAGGCCGCGCGCACCGAGGTCGAATCCGCCGCGCTGTCACAGGCGGCCGAGGCCGCTGACGCCCGCGAACGGGCGGCGACCGACGTCGCCCGGGCGCGCGAAGCGGCAGC
>JBJMLA010000118.1:0-2125 GCA_045805505.1 Solirubrobacteraceae bacterium | reverse complement strand
GGTTGCTCGTTCCATGGGCGCGGCGGGTCGTCGAACGCACGAGCCTTTGCGAGGTTCTAGCGGAGTATCGCGGATACGAAGGGCTGTCGGGTGATCCCTCCTATCAGGGATCCGCGCTTGACGCGCTCGCCGCGCTCCAGGTCACCCAAGACAGCCTTGGCGTGACACGAGACCGTCTGGTGCTCTACGGCCACTCATTGGGCAGTGCCATCGCCGCCGAGCTCGCGGCCACCGCGCGACCCCGAGCCTTGGTGCTTCAATCTCCGTTCACGACGGCGCAAGACATGGCCCGTCGGCTGTTCGTTCCCGGCGTCAACGCGTTGTGGAGGCTCATCTCCCGCGTGCATTTAGACACGGTGACCCGGGTTCGAACACTTGCCACTCCCGTCTCAGTCGCCCACGGCGATCGCGACTTGATAATTCCCGATTGGATGGGACGCGCCGTGTACGAGAATGCGAAACAGAAAGGCCAACTCCTCATCGTCCATGGCGCGGGGCACAACGACGTGCCCGAAGTCGGCGCCGAGGCCTACTGGTCATGGCTGGCCCGCGCGACCAGCCTCGGTTCGGGCGCTATTCACCCCGCGGAAGGAGAAACGCGACCGGTACTTTGAGAGATTCGGCCAGTGCGTAGCGCCAAAACTCACGGATGTTCGATGATATCGGACTGGTCTTCGTTGGGGACGTGTGCGGCACCAGACCGTACCGGCGTGCGAGCACAGCCAGTCGAAGCATGTGAAACGGGTCGCTGACCAAAATCACTTCCCGCGACGGCTCCCCTTCCATCAGCGTCGTAACGCGTCGCAAAGACTCAACCGTCGATCGACCCGCGTTCTCGATCAGGATTGCCTGCGCCGGGATGCCGTGCTCGATCGCGTACCGTTCCGCGACCGCGGCCTCGCTCGTCGTGTCGTGATCGCCGAAACCACCGGTGAAGATGATCCGAGGCGCCTGGCCGCGCCGCCACAGCTCAATGGCGTGGTCGACCCGAGCCCGCAATACTGGCGACGGCCGGCCAAGGTACTGCGCCGCACCGAGAACGACGATCGCGGACGCGTGAGCGGATGTGTCGCGGCGCGCCCAGATCAACACAGCCCCCAGCGAGGCGAACCAGCCGAAGATCAACAGCGCGCCAAAGAGCCACCCCAGTCGCCACCAGTCTATCCGACGCGGGCGCGTCATGCGTTCCGCACTTTCCGCCTACTGTTCGAGTTCACTCGGTCGCGCGAACACGATCGTGAGTCGCCCGTTCTGCTGCGTCATCATAGTCGGCTCCCATCCGCCGCGGCTCCTCTCGTTGAGCAGGTCGGTGAGCGCGTCCTCGTCGTCGTGCGTGTGTCGCGTGAGGCGCAGGATGACAGCCTGGTATTCTTTCATGGGCGCGAAATTAGTACCTTTGCGCGCCATGCACACCACCCCCGGGTTCCCGACGCTGCGCGTCGTGTCGCACCCGCTCGTTCAGCACAAGCTGAGCATCCTGCGCGATCGGGAAACGCCGACGAAGATCTTCAAGGAGCTCGTCGACGAAATCGCGATGCTCATGGCGTACGAGGCAACCAGCGATCTCCCGCTCGAGGACGCACCGGTATCGACTCCACTCGAGCGCATGGTTGGACGCCGAGTCAGCGGAAAGAAACTGACGCTCGTTCCTATCCTCCGAGCCGGTCTCGGTATGGTCGAAGGCATCTATCGCTTGGTTCCAGGCGCCCGCGTCGGACACATTGGGCTGTACCGCGACCACGATACGCTCGAGCCCGTCGACTATTACTTCAAAGTGCCCGGCGACGCACCCGAACGCGACTTCTTCCTGCTCGATCCCATGCTCGCGACAGGCGGTAGCGCAGCCGCCGCCGTCACTTCGCTCAAGCGCGCGGGCGCGACCCGCATTCGCTTCATGTGCCTCGTGGCCGCGCCCGATGGCGTCCGCCGCCTTGCTGCCGAGCATCCCGACGTGATCGTCTATTGCGCCTCATTGGACCGGGAGCTGAACGACCACGGCTACATCCTCCCGGGCCTGGGTGACGCCGGCGACCGCCTCTTCGGAACGCGGTAAGCACTGAAGGGCCGGCCACAGTAGGCCGGCCCTTCAGTGTTTGCATTGCATTGTCCCGCGTCTCGTGTCTCG
>JBJMLA010000117.1:0-51164 GCA_045805505.1 Solirubrobacteraceae bacterium | reverse complement strand
CGGCGTGCCGTGGCGGTGGTTGACGACCGCGACGAGCGCCTCGATGCGCTCGAGGTACTCCGCGTACTCGGGCACGTCGGTCCGCGACGGCATCAGCTGGGCGATGAAGGTGACGCGCTCGACGAACTCGGGGTGCTGCTCGAGGAACAGGTCAAAGGCGCTGAACCCGCGCAGGATGTTCTTGGACAGGTCGGCGCGGTCGACGCGCAGGATCAGGTGGTCGCGGCGGCGCGCCAGCAGGTCGCGCTCGAAGTCCGAGACGCGCTCGGAGCGGGCCGTCTTCTGGATCGCGGTGGCGTCGATCGGCAGGGGATAGGCGCGGACCCAGATCTCGCGGTCGTCGCAGCGCACGATGCCGGCGTCCATGTCGACGTCGAGGTCCATCAGGTCACGGCAGCACTGCAGGAAGTTCCGGCGGTAGGCCTGCGTGTGGAAGCCGATGATGTCGTTGGCCAGCAGCCCGCTGTAGATCTCGTCGCGCATGCGGCGCGGCAGCACGCGCCAGGCGTCGGACTGCGTCCACGGGATGTGGATGAAGTGGTGCAGGAAGACGTCGGGCCGGGCGCGGCGGATCAGGCCCGGCAGCGTGTAGAGGTGGTAGTCGTGGACCATCACGACCGGCTCGTCCTGGCCGTCGATCTCCTCGACCACGGCGCGCGCGAGGTCTTCGTTGACGACGTTGTAGCCGAACTCGAAGGCCTCGACCTCGTGGCGGCGGATGTCCGGAGCGTTGGACAGGTCCCAGAGGTAGTGCTGGATGAACCACAGCATCGGGTTGGCGACGATGTTGTAGAAGCGGTCGTAGGCGAACTCGTCGCTGACCACCAGGCGCACCTGGTACTCGCCCTCCTCCGAGCCCGGCAGCGAGACGGCGAACGGCCGGTCCCCGGACTCGTGGGCGCGCTGCGCGTCGCCGGAGGTCATCGCCGAGGCGATCCAGGTCGCGTCGCGGTAGGAGGCCAGGCCGGTGAGGGCCGTCACCAGCCCGCCGGTGCCGCGCGACATGGAGCCGTCGTCGTCGAACGTGACGGGCCCGCGGTTGGACACCAGGACCAGGGGCCGGGGGGCGTCAGTCATGGCGCAGGTCGGGTGTGTCGGTGGTGGGGCTGCGCATCGTGGGGAGGTCCCGAAGACGTACCCGGAGACCCGGGTTTCCACCTGCCACCGTATCCCGCGAGCGTCAGGGGGAGGCGGGCCGCGAGCCGAGTTCGACCTCGATCGTCCGCTTCTGCTTGTCGCGGTAGACCTCGAGCGAGATCTTGTCGCCGGGGTCGTAGTTCTCGAGGATCCGGCCGAGGTCGTCGTCGAGGCGCACCTCGTGACCCTCCACGGCGGTGATGACGTCGGCGTCGCTGGGCACGGTCACGCCCTGGAAGCGGATCTCGTCGTTGCCCTCGCGCAGGCCCGCGTCGTCGGCCGGCCCGCCGTTGACGACCTCCGCGACGATCGCCCCGTGGTCGACGGGCAGGCCAAGCCGCTGCGCCAGCTGCGGGTACAGCGACGAGCTCGAGACGCCCAGGTAGGCGTAGGCGACCTCGCCGTCCTGACGCAGCTCGTCGAGCGAGCGCTTGACGCTGTCGATCGGGATGGCGAACCCGACGCCGCTGTTGTCGCCCGACGTCGAGTTGATCTGGGAGTTGATGCCGAGCACCTTGCCGCTGCCGTCGACCAGCGGACCGCCGGAGTTGCCGTGGTTGATCGCGGCGTCGGTCTGGATGGCGCCCGAGATCTGAAACTGCGTCAGCGATTCGAGCGTGCGGTCCAGCGCGGAGATGACGCCGATCGAGAGCGAGCCCTCCTCGCCGAACGGGCTGCCGATCGCCGCGACGGGCGCGCCGACGCGCAGCTCGGCGCTCGACCCCAGCTCGAGCGGGCGCAGGTCGAGGTCCTTCGGGTCGATCTTGAGCAGCGCGACGTCCTCGTTGGGATCGAAGCCGACGATCTTGGCCTCGACCTGGTTGCGGTCGGTGAAGCGGACGAAGACCTGGTCGACCTTGCGGATCGACGCGCCCTCGCCCTGCGTTACGACGTGGGCGTTGGTGGCGATCTCGCCGTCCTCGTTGAGGACGAAGCCCGATCCCTCGGCGCCCCCCGACCCCGAGCCGCCGGAGCTGTCGTAGAGGCTCAGGACGGTCACGACGCCGGGCGCGTCGCGCTCGTAGATAGCCCGCGCGTCGAAGCCGCTGGAGGTCGCCGGGATGTCGTTCGCCGCCTGCTCGGAGGTCGCGGTCTGCTGCACGACGGTCACGGTCCGCTCGGCCGCGGGCTGCTCGTCGTCGGAGCCGCCTCCGCAGCCGGCGAGCAGGACGAGCGATGCAGCGGTCAGGGCGAGGCGCCTCATGCCGGGATCTCCAAGGTGAAGGTGGTGGTGCCGGCGCCGGTGGCGACGTCGAGGGTGCCGTCCATGCGCTCGGCGAGCTCCCGCGCGATGGCCAGGCCGAGGCCCGAGCCCTGCGCATCGTTGGACGTGTAGAACGGATCGAAGATGTGCGGCAGGACCGTCCGGTGGATGCCGCCGCCGAAGTCTTGCACGGCCAGCCGCAGCAGCGGCTCGGGCTCGGTCGTGCGGGCGGCGCTCACGACGACCGGCGTTCCCGTCGGCGTGTGGATCAACGCGTTGTCGATGAGGATTCTCAGGATCTGCCCGACCCGTTCGGGATCGCACGTGGCGATCAGCGGCTCGTAGGCCAGGCGCAGCTCGATGTGCGAGTCGTGGGTGGCCAGCGCCGGGGCGAACTCGGCGACGGTCGCGCGCATGACGACGCCGACGTCGGTGCTCTCCTGGCGCAGCTCGAGCGAACCGGCCTCGAGCTTGGAGAGGTCGAGCAGGTCGGTGGCCAGCTTCTGCAGCCGGCTGACCTGCTCGCGCAGCTGCTGGAGGAACTGGGCGCGGGTCTGCTCGTCGAGGTCCTCGTCGGCCAGCAGCTCGAGGAAGCCGCCGAGCGAGAAGATCGGCGTGCGCAGCTCGTGGGAGGCCACGGCGATGAACCCCTTGCGGGCCTCGTCGAGCTGGGCGAGCTGGCCGCGCATCTCGTCGAGCTCGCTCGCGAGCTGGCCGAGCTCGTCGGAGCTGTGCGTGGCGAAGGTCGCGGTGAAGTCGCCCGCGGCGACCGCCCGGGCGGTGCGCCGCAGCCGCCGCACGCGCCGGCTGAGCCAGCGGGCGAGCAGCAGCGCGGCGAGCAGCGCGCCGGCCAGCCCGATGGCGCCCGCCACCAGGATCCGGTTGCGCACGAGCACGACCGCGTTGTCGACGTCGTCGAGCGGCTGGGAGAAGACGAGCACGTAGCCGACCTCGCGGCGCCCGCGGTCGCGGACATAGAGCGGCAGGGCGGCCTCGCCGACCCGGCCCGCGTCGCCGGCCTCGGAGCCCGTGACCAGCTTGCTGGTCTGGGCGGCGACCACCGCGCCGGGGAACTGCAGGTCACGGATGTCGACGTCGCTGGTGGAGTCCGAGCGCGGCGTGGCCTGCAGCGCGCCGCCGACCCGGTTGATGCCCAGCAGGGTGACGCGCACACCGAGCTGGTCGGCCGTCCGCCGCACCTGCCGGTCGATGACCTTGACGTCGACGTTCGGCGCGATCGTCCGCTGCAGCGCCGGCGCGTAGCGCTCGAGCTGGGCGGCCAGCGTCTTGATCTCCTCGTCGTGGAGCTTGTCGGTCAGCGGCGGGACCGCGTAGAGGTAGACGACCCCGATGGCCGCCGCCACGATCGCGACGAGCAGCCCGGCGAGCCGGACGGTGAGGGAGCTCACTCCGTGTCGCGGAAGCGGTAGCCCACGCCGCGCACGGTGAAGAGGTACTCGGGCTCCTTGGCGTCGGTCTCGATCTTCTCGCGCAGGTGGCGGATGTGGACGTCGATGGTCCGCGGGTCACGGAACGCCGAGTCGCCCCAGATGCGCGTCAGCAGCATCTCGCGCGTGAAGACGCGGCCCGGGTTGTGGGCCAGCGCGCTGAGGATCTCGAACTCGACGAACGTCAGCTTGATGTCGTCGCCGCGCACGACGACCGTGCGCTTGCCCGGGTCGATCTTCATCTCGCCGACCTCGAGCGGGGCGTCCTCGGGCGACTGCTCGCGGTCGCGGCTCATGCCCGCCCGGCGCAGCGCCGCGCGCACCCGGCTGCGGAACTCCCGCAGGCTGAACGGCTTGGTGATGTAGTCGTCGGCGCCGAGCTCGAGGCCGAGGACCTTGTCGATCTCCTCGGTCTTGGCGGTCAGCATGATGATCGGCACGGTGCTGCGCGCGCGCATGCGCTTGCAGACCTCGAGGCCGTCGAGCTTGGGCATCATCACGTCGAGCACGACGAGGTCGAAGGCCTGCTCGCCGAAGCGCGCGAGCGCCTCGCGGCCGTCCGTCGCCTGCACCACCTCGTAGCCGTCCTTGCGCAGCGGATAGGACAGCAGCGTCTGCAACGACTGCTCGTCGTCGACCAGCAGAATGCGGGGTGGGCGATCGACCATCCTCAGTAGTGTGGCAACAGGTGCTCGACCCGCGCTTGTACCGAGCTGCCTTCGCTCCCATCCTGCTCGCGCTGGTCGTCGCCGCGTTCTCGCTGATGGAGCGTCCGCGCGCCCTGACGACGACGCTCGCACCCGACGCGTTCGACGGTGCGAAGGCCTTCGCCAAGCTGCAGGGACTGGCCGCGCAGTTCCCCGACCGGGCGCCCGGAGGCCCGGGTGACACCGGCCTGGCTCGCAAGGTCGAGCAGGAGCTGCGCCGCGCGTTCTGCCCCGAGGCGGGAGCCAACGGCACGTGCGAGGCGGTGACCGTGCGCAACGTGCGCGGCCACACCATCGACGGCGAGGCCGACCTCGAGACCGTGGTCGCCACCCGCTTGGGCGCGCCCGGCCCCGGGATCGTCGTGGTCGCCCACCGCGACGCGTCGTCGCGGCCGTCGGAGGCCGCGCTGTCGGGAACGGCGGCGCTGCTCGAGCTCGCGCGCGTGTTCGGCGGCCGGCAGACCAAGCGGACGCTGACGCTCGTCTCGACGAGCGGCGGCACCGGCGGCGCGGCGGGTGCGGCACAGCTCGCCGCGAGCCTGCCCGACGACGATCCGCACCCCGACGCGGTGCTCGTCCTCGGCGACATGGCCTCCTCGGTCGTGCGCCGCCCGTGGGTGCTGCCGTGGTCGAACGGCGCGCAGCTCGCGCCGGTCCAGCTGCGGCGCACGGTCGAGTCGGCCCTGCGCCTGGAGGCCGGAAGCGAGCCGGGGCAACCGCGCGGCGTCGTCCAGCTCGCGCGGCTGGCGTTCCCGTTCGCCCAGAACGAGCAGGGTCCGTTCAACGCCGCGGGCGTTCCGGCCGTGGCGATCCAGGCCACCGCCGAGCGCGGCCCGCAGCCCGGCGCGGCCGTGTCGGAGGATCGCCTCAACGGCTTCGGTCGGGCTGCCCTGCGCTCCATCGACGCGCTCGACAACGGCCCGACGCTGACCCAGGCGCCCAACGCGGAGGTCGTCCTGCTCAACAAGGTGCTGCCGCCGTGGGTGGCGCGCCTGCTCGTCGGGGTACTGCTGCTTCCGATGCTCGTCGCCGCCATCGACGGCCTGGCCCGTGTGCGGCGCCGCAAGGCGGCCGTGGCCGTGTGGCTGCGTTGGCTGGTCGCCCTGATGCTGCCGTTCGCCGGCGCTGCGCTGGTCGCCCGGCTGCTCGCGGTCACCGGCGTGCTCGACGAGGCGCCGGGCGGCGCGATCGCCACCGGCCTGGTGCCCGCCGACGGGGTGGCCGTCGGCATCGTCGCGGCGGTGTTCCTGCTCGGTGTGCTGGCCGTGCGCCCGCTGCAGCGGCTGGTCGCCGCGCGGCCGGAGTCCGCCCCGGCGGTCGAGCGCGACAGCGGCGGCCCGGCCGCGGCGCTGACGCTGCTGATCACCGGGCTGGCGATCGCCGTGTGGATCTTCAACCCGTTCGCCGCGGGCGTTCTCGTGCTGCCCGCGCACCTGTGGATGCTCGCCGCGGTGCCGGAGGTGCGGATGCGCCGCGGGCCGGCGCTGGGGCTCGTGCTCCTCGCCCTGCTGCCCGCCGCGTTCGTCCTGGCCGTCTACGCCAACGCGATCGGCGCCTCGCCGATCCAGCTGCCCTGGTCGCTGCTGCTGCTCGTCGCCGGCGGTCAGGTCTCCATCCTCTCGCTGCTCGTGCTCTCCGCGGTGGCGGCCTGCGGCGTCGCCGCCTTCCGGCTCGCCCTGCTGCCGACCCCCGACGAGGCGCCGCCGGCCGCGGCCTCCGTGCGCGGCCCCATGGGCTACGCGGGCCCGGGCTCGCTCGGCGGGACCGAGTCCGGCTTCGGGACCGGGGTGCGGCGATGAGGGGCGGGCTGCGCTCGGCCCTGCGCGGGCTGTCGACCGTGCTGATCGTCGCCGGCCTGCTGCTGGTCTCCGACGCCGTCGTCACGCTCGTCTGGCAGGAGCCGGTCTCGGCGTTCCTGGCCAAGCAGGACCAGAACCGCCTGGCCGGTGACCTCGACGATCTCGAGCAGGCCAAGCCCAGCACGCTCGAGCAGCGTGCGCTGGCCACGCTCGACGACCCGACGCAGAAGATCGCGTTCCTGGCCCGGGCCGCTCGGCGCAAGGCCCACAACGGCGACGCGATCGGCCGCATCCGGATCCCGAAGATCGGTGCGAGCTTCGTCGTGGTGGCGGGCACGGACACCGAGGACCTCAAGAAGGGCCCGGGCCTGTATCCCGAGACCTCGTTCCCCGGGGTCAAGGGCACCACTGCCATCGCGGGCCACCGCACGACCTACGGCGCGCCGTTCCGCCACATCGACGACCTCAAGCCCGACGACCAGATCGTCGTGGACATGCCCTACGGCCGCTTCACCTACGAGGTGGAGAAGCAGCTGATCGTCGATCCGACGGACACCTGGGTCATCCACCGCGTCGATCACGACCGGCTCGTCCTGTCGGCCTGTCACCCGCTCTACAGCGCCGCGCAGCGGATCATCATCTTCGCGCGACTGGTCAAGACCGAAGCTAGAGGCGCGGCCCTCGCTGATCAGACACTTGTCGAGAAGCCTTCTGGATTGCCCGCCTCTGACCGATGAACGATCCACAAGCGGACGGGAGGCCGCCGGACATGACCATGAGGATCGATCACCTGAAGACCAGCATCGAGCGCGACGAGTACGCGGTCGACCCCGCGGCGGTGGCGGCGGCGATCGTCGCCAAGCTGCTGCAGCGTCAGAACGAGTGCTCGTAGCCCGTCAGGGCGACCTCGTGCCCGTCCGGGCCGAGCAGCACGACGCCTGACGCTCCCTCGGTGACGCGGCCCACGGCCGTGGCGCCGGGGTGTGCCGTGCCCGCGGGAAGGCAGGCCAGCAGCTCGAAGTCCTCGCCGCCCGCGGCAGCCTGCTCGACGCTCGCGCCCGCGGCCCGCGGGAGCGCCGCGAGATCGATCTCGATCCGCACGTCCGAGGCCGTGGCGACGTGTCCCGCGTCCGTGGCGATCCCGTCGGAGAGGTCGATCATCGCGCCCGCCCCCGCGCGCGCCAGGGCGCGCCCCGCGGCGAACCGCGGCTCGGGATACAGGAACGCGCGCAGCAGCTCGGGCGCGGGCTCGGCGCCGGCCTCGAGCGCGGCGAGCCCGGCGGCGGCGCCACCGAGCGGCCCGGTGACCACCACGACGTCTCCCGGCCGGGCGCCGTCGCGCCCGACGAGCTCGCCTGGACCATCGGCCCAGCCCACGACGGTGACGGCGATGGTCAGCGCGGGCGCGCGCGAGACGTCGCCGCCGGCGATCGTGGTGCCCGTGCGCGCGGCGAGATCGGCCATGCCGGCCACGACGCGCTCGGCCTGCTCGAACCCGGGCGGCACGCCCAGCGCGAGGTAGGCCTCGCCGGCGTCGGCGGCCATCGCCGCGAGGTCGGAGAGCGCGGCGGCCAGCGCCCGGTGGCCGGCCGCCGCGGGCGTGACCCGCCCGCCGAGGCGGAAGTGCACGCCCTCGACCATCATGTCGACGCTCGTCACGGCGACGGGCCGCGCGCGGACCACCGCTGCGTCGTCGCCCAGCCGGCGCACGACGCGCTCGTGCGGAGCACCGAGGGCCGCGGCGATCGCGTCGATCAGCGCGCGCTCGGACGCGGCCATGCCGCGTGGTCAGCGCCCGTCGGGTGCTTCGGTGCCGCCGCCCGGCTGGGGCGTCGGGGTCGGCGTCGGCTCGGGAGCGGTGGGGGCGGGCTCCGCGGGCTGGGTGGGAGCCGCATCCTGCGGCGGCGACTCGTAGAGGTCCGGGTCGTAGGTCGTCGCGCCCGTCCCGTTGTCCTCGGTCGGGGTCGTCGTCGTCCCGTAGTCCTCGGTGGTGGCGTTGTTGTCGGTCACGCCGGTCTTGGAGTACTTGCCGAAGAACGGCTGGGCCACGAACGGGTCCTTGGGCAGCGGGAACGCGTCGCAGTCGTCGCCCTTGATCGCGCGCATGTACGCGCCCCAGATCGGCGCCGCGGTCACGCCGCCGGCGGCGCCCGGCATCGACTCGCGCGAGTCGGCGTGGCCGACCCAGACGGCGGTCGACAGGTTCGGGGTGTAGCCGGCGAACCATGCGTCGGTGAAGTCGTCGGTGGTGCCGGTCTTGCCGGCCGAGGGGCAGCCCGTGGCGGCGGCGGTGCCGGTGCCGCCCTGGACGTTGGCCTCGAGGATCTTGGTCGCCTCGTAGGCCTGGCCGTCGGTGAAGACCTTGACCTTCTTCTGCGGGAACGGCTCCTCGCTGTGGCCGTCGGGGAACGTCACCTTGGTCACCGCGATCGGCCGCACGCGCGAGCCGCCGTTGGCGATCGTCGCGTAGGCGCGCGACATCTCCAGGGGCGAGACGCCGAGCTTCAGGCCGCCCAGGCCCTCGGCCGGGTAGGCGTTGAGCTTGGTGGTGATGCCCATGTCGTAGGCGGTCTTGCGGACCTCGTCCGGTCCGAGGTCGAGGTCGAGCTGCTGGTAGACGGCGTTGTCGGAGGCCAGCGTCGCCTGGAAGAGGTTGATGCGCCCGCGGTAGCTGTTGTCGTAGGTCTTGACCTCGATGTGGCCCCACTCGGGATCGTCGAAGTTCAGCGGCATCGACGTGTAGCTCGTCGCGTTGGGGTCGACGCCGCGGCGCAGCGCGGTCATCAGCACCATCGTCTTGAACGTCGAGCCGGGCTGGCGGTGGCCCTGGGCGGCGAGGTTGAACTTCAGGTCCCCGTAGGAGCGCGAGCTGGCCATCGCGCGGATGTAGCCCGTGTCGGTCTCCATCGTCACCAGCGCCGAGTCGCGGTTGGTGCCTGCGATCCCGTTGATCAGCGCGGTGCGGGCGGCCTGCTGCTTGTCGAGGTCGAGCGTCGTGTAGATCTTCAGCCCGCCCTTGCGGACGGTGTCGAGGTCGTAGCGCTTGACCAGCTCGGACTGGACGTAGTCGAAGAAGTAGCCCTCGCGCCGCTCGTTGTAGTACGTGTTCTCGTGCAGCCCGAGCGGCGCGTCCTTGGCCTTGGCGGCCTCCGACGGGGTGATCATGCCCTCGTCCTGCATGACGCTGAGCACCTGGTTGCGGCGGGTGATCGCCTGCTGGCGATGGAGGTACGGGCTGTACTGCGACGGCGCCTGCGGCAGGCCGGCGAGGAGCGCGGACTCCGCCAGCGTCAGCCGGCTGGCCGGCTTGTCGAAGTACACGCGCGCGGCGGCCTGGGCGCCGACCGCCGATTGGCCGCCGACCGTCCCGTACGGGACGTTGTTGAGGTACTTGGTGAGGATCCAGGTCTTGCCCTCCTCGCCGGGATGCTCGTTCTCGAGGTCCTCGGCGAGCTTGGCCTCCTGGATCTTGACCTTCAGCGTGCGGTCCTTGCCGCTGCGCAGGTCTTCCTTCTCGTAGAGGTTCTTGACCAGCTGCATCGTCAGCGTCGAGCCGCCCTGCACGCTGCCGCGGTTCTCGATGTTCTTGATCGCGGCGCGGACGATGCCCTCGAAGTCGACGCCCTGGTGGTCGAAGAAGCGGCGGTCCTCGATGGCGACCGTCGCGTCCTTGAGCGACTGCGGGATCTCCGTCGAGAGGATGTTGGTGCGCAGGATCGTCGACTGGATGTAGCCGAGCTTCGTGCCGTCCGACGCGTAGACCGTGGACACCGCACCGGTCGGGATGGGCGTCAGCGTGGAGATCGAGGGCGCCGACGCGGCCACGCCGACGATCCAGCCGACCACGCCGAGGACCCCCAGCGTCAGGGCGCTGGCGAGGACCCCGAGGGCCAGGAACGCCGGGCGGGCCGCATGCCTCTTGCGGCCACGGCGGCGGTTGCGCTCGCGACGTGACACGAAGTCACGATTCTAGCCAGGCGGGCCGGTCCCTCCCGCGGGGCGGGGGATCGCGGCGGTCCGCAGCGCGCCGAGGGCACGCCGGCGCAGGCCGGCCTCGGCGGCTCCGCGCTCGCCGGGAGCGATGCCCTGCTCGGCCACCACCAGCCGCACGCCGGCCTCGGTGACGTCGGCGACCGCGACCGACGCCTCGGGCAGCGCCTGCTCGAGCGCGGCGATGGCGGCCTCCTCGTCGGCGTCGTGGCCGATCCACACGGAGGCCTCCGCGGTGACGTTCGGGCCGGCCAGCGTGTCGTTGCGCAGGACGCCGCCGGCCAGGCGCTCGTTGGGGATGACGATGCGCGCGCCGTTGCCGGTCAGCAGGTAGGTCGCGGTCAGGCGGACGTCCTCGACGGTCCCGGTCTCGCCCTCGAAGGTGACGATGTCGCCGACGCGCAGCGGCTGGGTGATGGCCAGCAGCATCCCGGCCACGCCGTTGGCCAGCGTCTGGCGCGCGGCGAAGCCGAAGATGGCGGCGGCAATGGCGCCCGAGGCGAGCACGCTCGCGGCGACTTTGTCCAGCGCGGTGAACTGCGACAGCGCGATGGCGATCCCGAGGACGACGATGCTCACCTGCAGCATGCGGCGCAGGAAGCGCAGGCGGGTGTCGAGCGCAGGGTCGCGCAGGGCGCGCGGGCGGTTGCGGTAGGCGCGGGTGAGCGCCCGGTCGACGAGGGCCGCGACGATCAGCGCGAGGACGACGCTGGCCACCGCGGTGATGGTGTGATCGTGGCGCCCGAGGAAGCTGTCGGCCAGGATGTGGGGCATCGCCGCCGACCGTACTTCGTCCCTGCGCCTCGCGGCGGCCGCCTTCTTCGTCACGCGAGCGGCCGTCTGGCTGGTCGCCATGGTGTCCGTGCACGTGGCCGGCGTCTCGGCGCGGGCGACCGACTTCGACCCGGCGGGGCTGACCCGCGGGTTCGGCTCGCTCGGCGACGTGCTGGTCGCGCCCGCGGCCCGCTGGGACACCACCTGGTACCTGCAGATCGCCCACGACGGCTACGCCGACACGACCCACGCGGCCTTCTTCCCCCTCTATCCGTTCCTGGCCCGGGCGGTCGGGCTGGTCTTCGGCTCGGCGCTCATCGGCGGGATCCTCGTCTCGTTCGCCGCGGGGGTCGTGGCGCTGGCGCTGCTGCACCGGCTCGCGCTGCTCGAGCTGGGCGCCGAAGCGGCCCGCTGGGCGGTCTGGCTGCTGGCCTGCTTCCCGGCGGCGTTCTTCCTCTCGGCGGTCTACTCCGAGTCGCTGTTCCTCGCGCTGTCGCTGGGCAGCGTCTACGCCGCGCGCACGGACCGCTGGTGGTGGGCCGGGGTCCTCGGCGGCCTCGCGGCGGCGACACGCAGCGCGGGCGTCGTGGTGCTCGTCGCGCTCGCCGTGCTGTGGTGGACGCACTCCGAGCGGCGCGTGCGTGATCTGCTGCCGCTCGCGGTGGTGCCGGCCGGACTGGCCCTCTACTGCCTCGGGCTGGCGCTCGGCGGGCTCGACGGGATGGCCCCGTTCGATGCCCAGGAGCAGTGGTTCCGGCACTTCGCCGGCCCGTTCGCCGGCGCCTGGGACGGGGCGGTCGCCGCGTGGGACGGCGCGCGCCAGCTGCTGCACGGCGCGCGCACCCCCGTGTACTTCGAGCGGGCGGGCGGGGACCCTTACGTCAATGCCGCCCACAACCTCGAGCTCTTCGCGACGCTGCTGGCCGCGCTCCCCATGCTCGCCGGCGCGCTGCGCCGGCTCCCGCTCGCCTACGGCCTCTACGCGCTGGCCGCGCTGGCGCTCCCGCTTTCCTATCCCGTCGAGCCGCAGCCGCTGATGTCGCTGCCGCGCTTCGTCCTGGTGCTGTTCCCGTTGTTCCTGTGGCTCGGGTGGTGGGCCGCGCGCGGGCGGTTGCGGGGACCCGTCGTGGCCGCGCTGTTCCTCGGGCTGCAGGCGTGGGCGGCGGCCGAGTTCGCGACCTGGCACTGGGTCGCATGACGCGCGCGGTGCTGCTCGATGCGCTCGGCACGCTGCTCGAGCTCCAGGATCCCGGGCCGCCGCTGGCCGCCGAGCTCGAGCGGCTTGGCGCGCCCGTGTCGATCGAGGAGGCGCGGTCCGCGGTCGTCGCAGAGATGACCTACTACAAGGACCACCACGACGAGGCGACCGACCGCCCGCAGCTCGACGACCTGCGCCGCCGCTGTGCGGAGGTCCTGCGCGACGCGCTGCCGCCCCACGCCCGGGCGCTCGGGGTCCCGGCGCTGACCGGCGCGCTGCTCGAGGCGCTGCGCTTCCGGCCGTTCGCCGAGGTGCCGGCGGTCCTGGCGGCGCTGCGCGACCGCGGGCTCACGCTCGTCGTGCTGTCCAACTGGGACGTCTCGCTGCACGACCAGCTGGCCGCCACGGGCCTGACGCCGCTGCTCGACGGCGCCGTGTCCTCCGCCGAGGCCGGCGTGGGCAAGCCGCATCCCGGCATCTACGCGCGCGCGCTCGAGGTCGCCGGCGTGGCGGCCGCCGAGGCGGTGATGGTCGGCGACAGCCCCGACACCGACATCGCCGGTGCGCTGGCCCTGGGGATGCCGTCGGTCCTCGTCGATCGCCACGGGGTCGCCGCCGCGCCCGAGGGCGCGCGCGTCATCGCCACGCTGGCCGAGCTGCCCGCGCTCATAGAGTCCCTGGCGTGAGCACGCTCGACGCACCCGAGCGCCCCGACGGCGTCCCCGAGCGAGCGCCGCTCGACGAGCGGCCGTGGTCGGCGTGGTGGGCGCTGCCGATCGCCTTGGGCGCGGTGGTCGCCGGCGGCGTGTTCCTGATCATCGCCCAGGCCATCCACGATGCGGTCGTCGAGCTGCCGGCCCACCAGCCCGGATCGTTCGGCGTCGCGCTGCACGGCACCCCGCCGGCCATCACCCTGGTCGCCACGCTCGGCCAGGACCTCGCGCTCGTGGGGCTCGCGGTGCTCGCCGCGGCGTCGGCGCTCAAGGGCCGCATCACGCCGGCGGCGTTCGGCCTGCGGCCCGCGCGGCTGGCCTCGTCGGCCGGCTTCGTGATCGGCGGCTACGTGCTGTTCATCCTGATCTCCGCCGCCTGGGTCGCGCTGCTGGGGATCCAGGAGCGCGAGAACGTCGCCGTCGATCTCGGCACGCGCGACTCGGCACTGGCGGCGGCCGGCGCGGCGTTCCTGGTCTGCGTCGTCGCGCCGCTGTGCGAGGAGCTGTTCTTCCGCGGTTTCCTGTTCGGCGCGCTGCGCAAGCGGTCGCTGACCCTCGCGCTGGTCGTCAGCGGCGGCGCGTTCGGCCTGGCCCACGTCGCGTCCTCGCCGATCGGGTTCATCGTGCCGCTGGCGACGCTCGGGGTGATCCTCGCGCTGCTCTACGAGCGCACCGGGTCGCTCTACCCGTCGATCTCGCTGCACGCGCTGAACAACTCGATCGCGTTCGGAGCCGGCGACGGCCGGGCGTGGCTCATCCCGATCTGCCTCGTCGCGTCGGGCCTGGTCATCTACGCCGTGTCGCGGATCGCCGGCGGCCCAACCCCCTGGCGGACCGCGGTCAGCAGCGCCTAACATGGCGCGCGTGCGTCGCCTCCTCCCGGTCCTCATCCTCGCCTTCGCCGCGGTTCCCGCCCAGGCCCAGACCACCACTCCGGAGCCGCCGCCGGCGCCCGCGCCCGCTCCCGCGCCGGTCAAGGCCAAGATGAAGCTCGACCTGCAGAAGGTCGGCACCGTCGAGCGCGCCGTGACCTTCACCGGCAAGGCCTTCCGCGTCAGCGGCACGGTGACGCCGTACGTCGCGGGCCAGGAGGTCCGCGTCCGCGTCTACCGCGGCAAGCAGCTCGTCTCGGCCAAGACCAAGAAGATCAAGCCGTCGAACTCGGGAACGGTCGGCCTGTTCCGCGCGGAGTTCCGCACCAAGGTCCCGGGACGCCTGCGCGCCGGCGTCACCCACGTCCGCACCGCCGAGATGGCCTACGCGCACGGCGCCACGTCGAACATCAACGTGATCTCGCCCGGCGCAAGCCCCGGTGCCACCGGCTTCACCGTCAAGGTCATGCAGGGCCTGCTGCGCGACAACGGCTATGTCCCGGGCCACTTCGGCGTCTACGACGCCCGCACCGCCCGCGCGGTCCTCGCGTTCCGCAAGATGAGCGGCCTGGCGCGGATCACCACCGCGAGCCGGACCGTCCTGCGCCGGATGATCAACGGCGGCGGGCAGTTCGAGGTCCAGTACCCCAGCCACGGCCACCACGTCGAGGGCGATCTGACCCACCAGGTCCTCGCGCTGATCAACGGCAACAAGGTCGAGCGGCTCTACCACATGAGCTCGGGCAAGCCGTCGACGCCGACCGTCCTGGGCCACTTCGCCGTCTACTCCAAGACCCCGGGCACCAACTCCCACGGGATGATCGACTCGAGCTACTTCATCGGCGGCTACGCCGTGCACGGCTACGAGTCGGTGCCGACCTACCCGGCCAGCCACGGCTGCCTGCGCGTCCCGCCGGAGGACGCGTACGCGATCTACTCCTGGATCGGCCTGGGCGACAAGGTCGACGTCTACTACCGCTCGGGCCACCACAAGAAGCCCAAGCCGTCGCCCAACGCGGGGCCGTAGGCCGCTGCGTCTTTAGAAAAAGGGTCAGACCCCTTTTCTAAAGAGCGTTGGCTTCGGCGACGAGCGTGGCGAGCAGCTCGGTCATGCCGCCGCGCTCGTAGGCCGCGCGCTGGCGGGCGGCGCCGTTGCCCTCGGCGAGCATGCGGCTGATCTCGGCGAGTGCGGGGTCCGGGTCGAGGCGGGCGATGTGGGCCTCGGCGATCTCGTGGACGGGCCGCAGCGCGCCGTCGTGCCACAGGGTCGCGCCCAGGCCGTCGCGGGCCGCGCGGAAGCTCGACTCCATCAGGGCCTCGCGCGGCGACCAGGCGGTCGGCGGCGCCTCGGCGGCGCGGCGGGCCAGGCCGTGGATCAGCGCGGCGAGCCCGGCGGCGTCGCGCAGCGAGGACTGGCTGTCCATGGCGCGGACCTCGACGGTGCCGAGCTTGGGGTGCGGCCGCAGGTCCCACCACAGGAACGTGTAGTCGGGGATGTCGCCGGCCTCGAGGATCGAGGCCACCGACGCCTCGTACTCGTCCCACGAGCCGAACGCCTGCGGGATGTCGGCGCGCGGGTAGGCGCGGAACATCTGCGCGCGCGCCGACTGCAGCCCGGAGTCCAGCCCGTGCCAGAACGGCGAGTTGGTGGCCAGCGCCTGCAGCAGCGGCAGGTGCTCGCGCATCCCGTTGTAGACGTGCAGCGCGGTCTCGGGATCGGGCATGCCGACGTGGACGTGCAGCGCGCAGGTCGGCGTGCGGCGGGCCAGGCCGCGCAGCTGGTTGCCGACCTCGCGGTACCGCTCCTCCGGGACGTGCGGCGCCTCGCCGAACGGGCCGGCGGGGTGGATGCCCGCGCCGAGCAGGGTGGCGCCCGCCTCGCGGGCCTGCGCGCGCACGGCCGCCAGATGGCCCACGGCCTCGCCGGCGTCGGCGCTGATCGGCGACGCGGACTCCACCAGCGCGAGGTAGACGTCGGGTTTCATCCCCGGAACCTGGTCGAGGATGCGCTGGGCATCGTGGACCAGCTCATGGGTCTGCGGGTCGACGAGCAGCAGCTCCTCCTCGACACCGAGCGCGAAGGGCCGCGTGTAGCTCACCGCGCCATAGGCTACGGGCGCTCATGGACGCCCGAGAGACCCTGATCGCCGAGCTGCGCGAGCACGCGCTCGTCCTGGGCGAGGTGACGCTCTCCAGCGGCGCCGTCGCCCAGTACTACGTCGACGCCAAACGCGCCATCCTGCTGCCCGCCGGATTCACCGCGCTGGGCACCATGATCGCCGCCCTGGCCGAGGAGGTCGGGGCCACGGCCGTCGGCGGGCTGACCATGGGCGCCGATCCCGTCGCGTGCGCCGCGCTGGCCGGCGGCGCGGACGTCAAGGCGTTCTTCGTCCGCAAGGAGTCAAAGCCCCACGGGCTCCAGCGCCGCGTCGAGGGCCCGTTCCTGGTGCCCGGCGACCGCTGCCTGGTCGTCGAGGACGTCAGCACCACCGGGGGTTCGGCCCTGCAGGCCGTCGAGGCGCTGCGCGAGGAGGGCCACGAGATCGTTGCGGTCACCACGGTCCTCGACCGGCTCGCCGGCGCCAAGGAGCGCATCGAGCGCGAGGCCGGCGTGCCGTTCCTGCCGCTGACCACGATCGACGACGTCTACCCCGAGCGCCCCGAGCTGGATTCGAACCAGCGGCCTTCCCCTTAGGAGGGGGACGCTCTATCCAGCTGAGCTATCGGGGCGTGAAGCTTGGATGAAGATACCCGCGGCCCCTCGGCACGGTTCGCAACCGAGCGATAGTGTTCGGCGAGCCCGGCTAAACGCTGCCTAAAGGAAGGTCGCGTCCAGCCGGTGCCGAACAGGTCCTCCTCGTGAGCGCAGGCACAGCCGACCTTCTTCTCGAAGAATCCGCCGACGTCGCGACATCCGACATCGCGGCGCGTTCGCCCCTGCAGTTGTTCTGGGGACGCCTGCGCCGCGACAAGGTGGCGCTCACCGCCCTGACCATCGTGCTGTTGATGGTCATCGTGGCGATCTTCGCGCCGCTGATCGTCAAGGGCCTCGGCCTCCCGGACCCCAACGCCCAGAACGACGACCTGCTCGGCGACTTCGGCGAGCCCACGGGTCCGAGCGGCGCGCACCTCTTCGGCGTCGACGAGCGGGGCCGCGACGTGCTGGCGCGGGTCATCTACGGCGCGCGCGTCTCGCTCGAGGTCGCGTTCATCGCGACAGCAATCACGCTGATCGTCGGCGTGTCGGTCGGCATGATCGCCGGCTACTACCGCGGCAAGCTCGACACCGTGATCAGCCGGATCATGGACCTGTTCCTGGCCTTCCCCGTGCTCGTCCTGGCCGTCGGCCTCGGCGTCGCGTGCGCCGACGGCTGCGATTTCGGCCCGTTCTCGATCGAGCCCGGCCTGCCCGTCGTCATCTTCGTGATCAGCCTGACGGGCTGGCCCTACATCGCCCGCATCGTCCGCGGTCAGGTCCTGTCGCTGCGCGAGCGCGAGTTCGTCGAGGCGTCCCGCTCGCTGGGCGCGCCGAACCGCCGCATCATCTTCCGGGAGATCCTCCCCAACCTCGTCGCCCCGATCATCGTCTACGGGACCATCCTGATCCCGCAGAACATCCTGTACGAGGCGGCGCTGTCGTTCCTCGGCGTCGGCGTGCCTCCCAAGCAGCCGAGCTGGGGCGCGATGATCTCAGACGCCAGCAGCATCTTCCAAGATGCCTGGTGGTTCATGTTGTTCCCCGGGTTGTTCCTGCTCATCACCGTCCTGGCCTTCAACATCGTCGGCGACGGACTGCAGGACGCCCTCAATCCCAAGACGTCCAAGTAGGACCCATGGCGAAGTGGTCGAACATCCAGCGCGGCTCTTCGTCTCCCCAAGAAAGGACCCCACACATGAAGAATCGGAGCCACCTCCGACTTCTGATGGCGGCAGCGCTCATGCTGCTCGCCTTCGTAGTTACCGCGTGCGGCAGCGACGACGAGCCTTCGTCTTCGAGCGGCACCGCCACGAACACCGATCAGAGCAAGGTCATCGAGGAAGGCGGCCAGCAGGGCGGCAAGCTCACGCAGCTTGGCGGTTCTGACGTCGACTTCCTTGATCCCGGCCACTCGTATTACACGGCCGGCTTCCAGGTGATCTACGCGACCAACCGCACCCTCTACAGCTTCAAGCCCGACGACGGGACGAACCCGGTGCCGGACCTGGCCGAGGCCGACCCGCAGATCTCCGACGACAAGAAGACCGTCACGGTCAAGATCCGCCAGGGCGTCAAGTTCGGCCCGCCGGTCAACCGTGAGGTCGTCGCCGACGACGTCAAGTACGCCATCGAGCGCTTCTTCTCCGTCAACGTCGGCGGTCAGTACCCCGGCTACTTCGCGCCGATCGTCGGCACCCCGAAGAAGCCGACCGAGGGCGTCAAGCCGATCTCCGGCATCACGACCCCGGACAAGTACACGATCGTGTTCAAGCTCAGCCAGCCCGTCGGCGTCTCGTTCGCCGCCGCCCTGGTGATGCCGGTCACGTCGCCCGTCCCGAGGGACTTCGCCCAGGAGTTCGACGCGAAGAGCCCCTCGACGTACAACACGCACGTCATCTCGTCCGGCCCGTACATGGTCAAGAACGACGCGCAGGGCAACACCACCGGCTACAAGGCCGGCAAGAGCATCGATCTCGTCCGCAACCCGAACTGGGACGGCAAGGCGACCGGCGACTACCGCCCGGCCTACCTCGACGAGATCTTCCTGCGCACCAACGCGACGGACGCCAACGTGGCCTCCAAGCAGGTGCTCGACGGCAGCGCGAAGGTCCTCGACACCAACCCGCCGGCGAACATCCTCAAGGACGTCGTCACGGACATCAAGGACCAGTACGTCACGGTGCCGTCGGGTGGCTACCGCTACTTCCCGATGAACACCACGGTCAAGCCGTTCGACGACATCAACGTCCGTCGCGCGGTCATGGCCGGCTTCAGCCGCGACGCGGCCCGCAAGGCGCGCGGCGGCAAGTTCACGGGCAGCCTGCCGACCCACTTCCTCCCGCCGGAGTTCCCCGGCTTCGATGAGGCTGGTGGCGAGGAGGGCTTCGGTCTGGACTACCTGTCCAAGGACAACGAGAAGGGTGACCTCGACGTCGCCGCCAAGTACTTCAAGCTGGCCGGTTACAAGTCCGGCAAGTACGAGGGCGACGAGGAGATCCTGATGGTCGGCTCGAACGTGGACCCGGGCAAGGCCCAGGCCGAGGTCGCGCAGGCCCAGCTCGAGAAGATGGGCTTCAAGGTCCGTCTGCGTCTCGTGCCGCAGGACGCCGTCTACACCGAGTGGTGCCAGGTCCCGGCCAAGAACGTCGGCATGTGCGCCGGCGCGGGTTGGTTCAAGGACTTTGCCGATCCGCAGTCGATGCTCGAGCCCGTCTTCAAGGGTTCGCTCATCACCGAGACCGGCAACATCAACTACTCGGAGCTCAAGGACCCGAAGGTGGACGCGGCGATGGACAAGGCCGCCCTGCTCGAGGGTGACGAGCGTCTGCAGGCCTGGGCCGACATCGACAAGATGATCGTCGAGGACGCTGCGGCCATCCCGTTCCTCTGGGACAACACGACGCTGATCAGGTCCAAGGACGTCAACGGGGTCGCGGCCTCGTACTACACGGCGTGGGACCTGAACTTCACGTCCATCAAGAAGTAGAGGAAACCCTCTAGTCGAAACGCATCCGGTGCGCCGGCCGGGCCTCGTGGCCCGGCCGGCGGTCGCCGGTACTGACTCCCCCAGCCATGGCCGCCTACATCGTCAGACGACTCCTGTGGACCGTCGTCCTGCTGCTGGTCATCACGCTGGTGACGTTCGTGATCTTCTTCGTCCTGCCGACGGCCGATCCGGCGGCGCTGCGCGCCGGCCGCGATCCCTCGCAGGCGCTCATCGAGGCCATCCGCCACCAGCTCGGCCTCGACCAGCCCGTCCTCACGCAGTACTGGCACTACATCCAGGATCTGTTCCTGCACTTCGACTTCGGCCGCAGCTACCAGAACAACACCCCGGTCAAGGAGCTGATCTTCGACCGGCTGCCCAACACGCTGGTCCTGGTGCTCGGCGCCGCGGTGATCTGGTTCGTCGTCGGCGTGGGCATCGGCATCATCTCCGCCGTCTTCCGCGGCCGGGTCTGGGACCGCCTGCTGATGGGCGGCGCGCTCGTCGCCATCTCGGCACCGGTCTACTGGCTCGGCCTCGTCGCGCTGTACCTGTTCTCCAAGGACATCGGCCAGTTCCAGATATTCCCCGGCGCGTCGGCCACCCAGGACGCCCACGGCCTGCTGGATAAGGCGTGGGCCTACACGCTGCCCTGGCTGGTGCTGGCGTCGGCGTTCGCCGCCATCTACGCGCGACTGCTGCGCGCCAACCTGCTCGAGACCCTGTCGGAGGACTACATCCGCACGGCTCGGGCCAAGGGCCTGTCCGAGCGCACGATCGTCCTGCGCCACGCCGTGCGCTCGGCGATCACGCCGATCATCACCGTGCTCGGGCTCGACATCGGCATCCTCGTCGGCGGTGCGATCCTCACCGAGAGCGTGTTCAACATCGACGGCATCGGGCGCCTGGCCTACGACGCCATCCAGCGCAACGACCTGTCCATCGTCCAGGGCACGACGATCTTCCTGGCCCTCGGCGTCGCGCTGATGAGCCTGCTCGTCGACGTCATCTACGCGTTCCTCGACCCGAGAGTGAGGTACTGATGGCCCTGCTCGAGGTCGACGACCTTCGCGTCCAGTTCAACACCGAGGATGGCGTCGTCAAGGCCGTCGACGGCGTCTCCTACTCGCTGGAGCCCGGCCGCACGCTGGGCATCGTCGGCGAGTCGGGGTCGGGCAAGTCCGTCTCGAGCCTCACGGTGATGGGCCTGAGCCGCAGCCGCGACGCCGAGATCAGCGGCTCGGTGCGCTTCGACGGCCAGGAGCTCCTGACCGCCAGCAACGAGGAGATGCGCAAGCTCCGCGGCGATCAGATCTCGATGATCTTCCAGGACCCGCTGAGCTCGCTGCACCCCTTCTACAAGATCGGCAAGCAGCTCGCCGAGGCCGTGCAGGTCCACCGCGACGTGTCGAAGGCCGCGGCGCGCGACCGCGCCGCCGAGCTGCTCGGGCTGGTGGGCATCGCCGATCCGCGCGGCCGCCTGGAGACCTATCCGCACGAGATGTCGGGCGGCATGCGCCAGCGCGTGATGATCGCCATGGCGCTGATCAACGACCCGAAGCTGCTGATCGCCGACGAGCCGACCACGGCGCTCGACGTCACGGTCCAGGCCCAGATCCTCGAGCTGCTCAACAAGCTGCGCACCGAGCTCGACACCGCGATCATCATCATCACCCACGACCTCGGCGTCGTCGCGCAGATGGCCGACGAGATCGCCGTCATGTACTCCGGCCGGATCGTCGAGCACGCCGCGGCGCAGACGATCTTCTCGCAGCCCGAGCACCCGTACACGTGGGGGCTGCTCAAGTCGATCCCGCGCCTGGACGTCCCGCGCGACGAGGAGCTCGTGCCGATCCCGGGCCGCCCGCCGTCGCTGATCCAGCGTCCCAGCGGCTGTCACTTCCATCCGCGCTGCCCCTACGTACGCGAGTCCCACAAGAAGGTCGACCCGCCGCTGGCCGGCGACGACTCGCACGGCGTCCGCTGCCTGCTGCCGTCCGAGACGCGCAAGCGCCTGTGGGCCGAGCTGCGCAGCGGCGCGACGCCCGACGAGGCGCGCGAGCGCGTGCCGATCCCCGAGGAGGTGGCGCAGCCGTGAGCGCCTCGCCGCACGCCGGGCACGGCGAGAAGCTCATCGAGGTCCGCGACCTCCAGAAGCACTTCCCGATCCGGGCCGGGCTGCTGCAGCGCCAGGTCGGCGCCGTGCAGGCCGTCGACGGCGTGACCTTCGACGTCTTCCGCGGCGAGACGCTCGGGCTCGTCGGCGAGTCGGGCTGCGGGAAGTCGACGACCGCCCGGCTGCTCACGCGCCTGCTCGATCCCACCGGCGGCTCGATCACCTTCGACGGGGTCGACATCGCGACGATGGGGCGCCGCGAGCTCAAGCCGCTGCGCCGCGACATGCAGATGGTCTTCCAGGACCCCTACTCGTCGCTGAACCCACGCAAGACGGTCGGCTCGATCATCGCCGAGCCGTTCATCATCCACGAGGTCGAGAAGGACCGCGGCAAGCGCAAGATCCTCGTCCAGGGGCTGATGGAGCAGGTCGGCCTGAACCCCGAGCACTACAACCGCTACCCGCACGAGTTCTCCGGCGGGCAGCGCCAGCGCATCGGCGTGGCGCGGGCGATCGCGCTGAAGCCGAAGATGATCGTCGCCGACGAGCCCGTCTCGGCGCTCGACGTCTCGATCCAGGCGCAGATCCTCAACCTGCTGCGCGACCTGCAGTCCGAGCTGGACCTGACGCTCGTGTTCATCGCCCACGACCTGTCGGTCGTGCGCCACATGTGCGATCGCGTCGCGGTGATGTACCTCGGCAAGATCGTCGAGCTGGCCGGCGCCGACGAGCTCTACGCGGCGCCGCGCCATCCCTACACGGGCGCGCTGCTGTCGGCGGTGCCGGTGCCCGATCCCGCCAAGGCGCGCGAGAGCAAGCGCCAGGTCCTCGGCGGCGACGTCCCCTCGCCGAGCAACCCGCCGTCGGCCTGCCGCTTCCACACGCGCTGCCCGAAGTTCGTGCCCGGCCACTGCGACGTCGAGGAGCCGCTCCTCGACCAGAAGGCCCCCAACGACCTCGCCGCCTGCCATTACCCGCTGACCGACGCCGAGCTGGCGTCGGACGCGATCCAGACCGCTCCGTGACGGACCGCTCCGAGGGATTCGCGGACGTCCGCGAGTTCCCCGAGGGCACGCGCACCGCGGTCGATGCGGCGGCCGCCATCGGCTGTGACGTCGCGCAGATCGTCAAGTCGCTGGTCTTCGTCCGCGAGGGCGCCGCGGTGCTCGTCCTGTGCAGCGGCGCGAACACCGTCGACGCGGACGCGCTGGGGCTCGAGAAGGCCGACGCGGACTTCGTGCGCCGGGTCTCGGGCTACGCGATCGGCGGCGTCGCCCCTTACGGCTGGGTCACGACGCCGGCCGACACCCTGCTCGACGAGGACCTCATGGTCCACGACGAGCTGTGGGCCGCGGCGGGCTCGCCGCGGGCGGTCTTCCCGCTCACGCCGGCGCAGCTCGCTGAGCGCACCGGCGGGCGGGTCGTGCGGGTCAGGCCCTAGACGCGGCCGCGACGGCTGTAGCCCCAGCCACCGGTGAGCAGCAGGACGAGAAGGACGATGAGCAGAATGGTGATCATGCTCACGACCTACCCCTGTCAAGGGGTCCTCAGCCGCCGGTGGACGAACGTCAGTCCAGCCAGGTGACGACGTCGGCCAGCGGGGCGCGCTCGGGCACCCGCTGCTCCTGGCGCGGCGGGCCGAGGTGGAGCAGGCCGATGAGGTGCTCGTCATCGCCCGCGCCGAGCGCCGCGCGGCCCTCCGGCGTGCGCAGGACACCGGGCGTGCGCCAGTAGGAGGCCAGGCCGCGGTCGTGGGCGGCCAGCAGGACGACGTAGGCCGCGCAGGCGGCGGCGAGCATGTCCTCCTCGTCGACGACGGGATCGCCGCCGCGGATGCTCGACACGGCGACGAGCGTGGGAGCGCGGTCGAGCTTCGCCGCGCCCTCCGGGCCGGTCGCCGCCTTGAGCCGCGCGAGTGCCTGCGGCCCGACGACACGGAAGCGCCAGGGGTTGGTGAGGTGGTGGTTGGGCGCCCAGCGGGCGAGCTCGAGGAGCTCCTCGAGCGTCTGGCGATCGACCGGCTCCGCGCCGTAGGCCTTGTGGGTCCGCCGGGTGCGGATGGCCTGCTCGAGCTCCACCTACTCGTCGTCCTCGTCCTCGTAGAGCGACTCCACGGCCAGCTCGGCGCCGCCGGCGTCGTAGACGCGGACCTCGAGCGTGTCGCCGCCGAGGTCGTCGGGGGCCAGCAGCGTGAACCGGTTCTCCATCAGCTCGCACTGGTCGACGGTCACGCGGACGCGGTCGCCGAGCTCGGCGGTCGCGACCGCGCCGCCCGGGACCTGCGGGACGCCCCAGACGAGGGTCATCTGCGCCGTTCGGCCGCCGGTCCCGCGCCACGTCGCGACGACCTCGTCGCAGAGATCGATCTTCCACTCGGGATGTTCCTCGGCGAGCTCCTCGGTGACGTCGGCGGTGGAGTGGAAGTTGCCGGGCTCGTCGCTGACGACGTAGGAGACGTAGCCGAAGACCTCCAGGCCGGTCGAGGTGCGCGCCGTCGCCGGCACGAACGTCCGCCCGGCGTACGTCCGGTCCGGGAACCAGACGACGTCGCCCGGCTCCCCGATCTCGCCCAGATCGAGCGCGGCCTTGAGCAGCTCGGCGCGCAGCAGGTCCGCCCAGCGCCCCGACGGCAGCTGCTCCTGCGGAGGCTCGGCGGCGAAGCGGGGGGCGATCAGGATCTCGGGAGGCACCGGAAGAACATAAAGGGGTCAGACCCCTCATTGAGGGTCAGACCCTTCATTGAGTTTTCATTGGGGGTCTGACCCCTGGTGGGAGTTCGCCTCGGTTTGCAGCAGAAGTGTGACCGGACCGTCGTTGATCAGCTCGACCTCCATGTGGGCGCCGAAGACGCCGCCGGCGGCGTTCAGGCGGCTGCGGAAGCGCTCGTAGAGGGGTTCGGCGAGCTCCGGGCGGGCGGCGCCGACGTAGCTGGGGCGGTTGCCCTTGCGAGCGTCGCCGTAGAGCGTGAACTGGCTGACGACGAGGACCTCGCGGTCGCCGAGCGGCTCGTTCATGCGGCCCTCGGCGTCGGCGAAGATGCGCAGCGCGCGAACCTTGTCGGTCAGGCGGTCGGCGATCTCCTCGGTGTCCGCCGGCGCCACGCCGAGCAGGACGAGCAGACCGGGGCCGATGGCGGAGACCTCGGCGCCGTCGACGCGCACCGCAGCACGCGAGACCCGCTGGACGAGCGCCCTCATGCCAGCGAGGCTACGAGACCCCAGGCCGCGACGACGAGCGTGCTCCAGGCGATCGCGCTCGACGCCACCCGCAGGTCCAGCCCGGTGGCGTGGGCGACGACGAGCGAGTTGATCCCGACCGGCATCGCCTCCTCGATGCGAAAGGCCGTCGGCACGTCGCCCGTCAGCGCCGTGAGCCCGAGATAGAGGGCGGGTGCGAAGGCCACGCGCAGCCCGACCGCCACCGCGACGGCGCGGTCGAGCTCCGGCCGGGCCTCGTTGGCCAGCGTCACCCCGAGCGCCACGAACCCGAGCGCCAGCAGGACCCAGACGACGCCGTGCGAGACGTTGACGAGCACGTGCGGGATCGCCGACGCCGGCAGCGCCAGCCCCGCGATCGCGGCGAACAGCGGCGGGTTGCGCAGCAGCACCTCCCGGCGCGGTACGTCGTGGCCGCCGAACGACGCGCCGACCGCGAAGCCCACGACGTAGAACAGCGGGCCGTTGACCAGCGCGTCGAACGCGATCGCCGCGGGCACGTCGTCGGAGCCCAGCAGCGCGCCGACGAACGGATAGCCCATGTACGTCGCGTTCATGACGAGCGCCGCCACGATCAGCGTGCCGGTGCAGGCGCGGGGCAGCCGCAGGATCCGCGCGCCGATCACGTAGGCCGCCAGCGCGGTCGCGCCCGCGGTCACGTAGCCGACGGCCAGCCCCGCCGCGAGCCCGCCGTCGACGTGCAGGCGCGGCAGCGACACCACGACGACGAACGGGACGAAGACCCACAGCAGCGCCCGCAGGCACAGCGCCGCGACGCGGGTCGCGGCATCCGGCGCTCGCGCGTGCAGCCCCAGTCCGGCGGCCGTCGCGGCGGCCATCGCCGCCAGGACGACGATCACGCGTCGCGCAGAGCCGCCGCCGCCCGCTCGGGCGCGACGACGTTGAGGTGCACGCCGGTCCCGAGCTCGAGGCCGCCCGCCGGCGTCAGCCGCGGCACGACGTCGATGCGCCAGCAGAAGCGGTCCGCGCCGCGCGGTGCGGTCCGCACCCACAGGTTCAGCGGCGGGCTGGCGCCGAGCACACGGGCCAGGCGGCGCAGCCCGTCGTGCAGCAGCGCTGCGCCCGTCGCGCCCGGATCTTCGAAGCGCTCGCGCGGCGCCCGCGGCACCAGCATCAGCTGATACGGCGACCGCGAGCCGAACGGCGCCATCAGGACCGCCTCGTCGTCGATGGCGACGATCCGCTCGCGCTGGCGGACCTCCTCCTGAACGAGGTCGCCGAGCAGGTTGCCGCCCATCGTGCGCGCCGCGTAGGCGCCGAAGCGCTCGCGCTCGCGCGCCACCGCGGCCGGCACGAAGTCCAGCGCGAAGAGCTGCGCGTGGGTGTGCGGGAGGGAGGCGCCGGCCTCCTCGCGCTCGTTGACGATCAGGTGCACGTACGCCGCGTTCGGCGCGTGGACCGCCATGCGCTCGCGCCACACCTCGACCGCGGCGACGACGTGCTCGCGCTCGAGGTCGGCGAGCGAGCTGACCGGCTGCGGCGCGTTGACGATCACCTCGTGCTCGCCGCGCGCCGCCGTGGCGCTGAACAGGTCGCGGTTGGCGAACGGCGCCGGCTCGGGGGAGGCGTCGTCGAGCGTCGGGTAGCGGTTGGGCACGACGCGGACCGCCCAGCCCGGGCCGTCGGCGGCGCCGCCGGCCGGCCGGACCGCGTGCAGCTCGGGCGGCGTCTGGTCCTCGTGGCCCTCGGCGAACGGATCGCCGGCGGCGTCGATCGCGGGGGCGGCGGTGGCCGAGAGGCCCGCTCCCGGTCGCTCGGCGCGGTCGGTCGCGACGATCGCCTTGAGACCCGTCAGCGGGTCGACCCGGACCTCAGGCACCCGCGTAGCGCTCGATGTCGCGCTCGAGCTCGGCGTCCTTGTAGTAGGGCCCCTGGTGCAGGAACGCGCGCTTGCCCTTCGCGTCGATGAACAGCGTGCTGGGGGTGCCGATCGAGCCGATGTCCTGGCGCGCGATCTTGCCGTCGAAGTCCAGGAAGCTCGGGAACGCGACGGGGTGGGCCTTGAGGAACTTGCCCGCCGCCTCCTCGGCGTCCTGCGTGGCCACGCCGAGGAACGCCACGCGCTTTCCGAGCTTGACCGACACGCGCTCGAAGACCGGGAACTCCGCGCGGCACGGGACGCACCAGGAGCCCCAGACGTTGACCACGATCGGGTAGCCGTGCAGCGCCTTCACGCGAGCGGTGAACTGGCCGGCGTCCAGCAGCGCGTTGGCGTCGCGGTGGACCGCGGCCAGCGGAGCGGGCGCCCCGGCCAGCGCCGCGTTCCGCGCGGCGGCGCTGGGAACGTCACCGGTGGCGCCGTCGTCGCCGCCGCTCGACTGCAGGATGCCGATGACCAGCGCGGCCACCACGGCCGCCGCGGCGAGGAGGATCAGCGACCGTCGCGTGCGCACTGTCTAACAGCGTACGGGTGCGGTAGACTGCGCTGGAGTCGGTGGGTTCGCCAGGGAGGTTTCCACCGGCACGGCGCAGTCTCTCGGCGCTCGGCGCCCCTCGCGCTCGGTCCGGCAGCGCGCCTCGCATCTCCTGTCGTTTCCTGCCTGAAGCCTGCCTATGGCTGACTCTTCCGCAGTGGTCGAGAAGACCACGCCCGTCCCGTCCTCGGACGACATCTCGCGTGCCGAGAAGTTCACGCGCGAGCGCTTCGTGCACCCCGGGGAGGAGCTGGCGAGCGCCCTTGCGCCAGGTACCGGCCGCCGCCACGCGCTCGACGACGCGCTCGCCGAGCTCGACGCCGGCGCCAAGGTCCCGTCGACTCAGTGGCGCCGCCACTATTCCCTGCTGCTCGGCCTCGAGCGCGTCCTCTCCGAGGACGAGGCGCACCTCGTCGACGGCACGCTGCTCAACCCCCACCAGGTCGACGCCCTCTCGGGCACCCTGACCGCGCTGCTCGCCGCTGCGCAGGTCGGCACCAACGGCGGGCCGGCCAAGCCGTCGGCCGCTCCGGTGCTGTCGGTCGAGGAGGACCTCGCGGTCGACGACGACGACGAGGACGACGACGTCGAGGGCGCCGACGAGCAGGAGGAGGAAGAGGAGCAGCCCGACTACGACCCCGAGTCCCAGGCCGACCTCGACGAGGACATGGCCACGGAGGCCGCCGACGATCCGAACGCCGGCAAGCGCTTCTGGTTCGAGCACGCCACGGGCGCCGGCAAGTCGGTCGCCGCGCTGGGCTTCGTCGAGGCCTCGCGCACCGGCGGCGTCCTGATCCTCACCCACCGCCGCAACCTCGTCGAGCAGTTCGAGGGCGAGCTCAAGGATCGCGGCTACGCCAAGCGGATCTCCAAGGCGCTGCTGGGCGACGAGGACCGCGCCGACGGCCCCGTCACCGTCGAGACCTACCAGTGGTTCGTGCGCAACGCCGGCTCGATCTCGGCGGCGTACACGATCGTCATCTGCGACGAGGCGCACACGGCGCTGGGCGAGAAGACGTCCGCGGCGATCCGCCAATGGACCGGCCCCATCTTCATCGGCATGACCGCCACGGGCGCGCTCATCGCCCGCCACGTCACCGACCTCTTCCCGACGCAGACCTCGCGCTTCGATCTGGCCCAGGCCGCGCGCCGCGGCGTCATCTCGCCACTGCGAGCCATCCGCATCCCGCCCGGTCCCGGCGTGCGCACGATCGCCAAGGTGCCGCTGCGCCGCGGCGACGTCGACGTCGAGTTCGACCAGGAGATGCTGGCCGAGCTGCTCGACCAGCTGCCGTTCAACCTGGCCATCGCCGACCTCTACAAGACGCGCTTCAACGGCGTGCCCGGCGTGGTCTACGCCGCCGGCGTGCGTCACGCGATGAACGTCGCCGAGGCGTTCCGCGACCTGGGCATGAAGGCCGAGGGCGTCTCGGGCGAGACGCCGAAGCGCCAGCTCGCCGAGATCCTCGCCGCCTACGAGCGCGGCGACATCGACGTGCTGGTCAACGCCCAGCTGCTGGCCGAGGGCTGGAACTCGCCGCGGGCGACCGTCTGCATGCACCTCGCGCCGACCGCGTCGCGCCGCATCTACCAGCAGCGCGTCGGCCGCGTCACGCGCCGTCATCCCGGCAAGGAGTCGGGCATCGTCGTCGACTTCGTCCACCCGGCGACCAAGCACGACGACCCGGTCATCACGCTGCACTCGCTGCTCGACCGCGACGTCTACCGCGGCGGCGCGATCGTCGTCGGCCCCGTCCGCCGCGGCCGTGGCCGGCGCATCCGCGTCGAGCGCCGCGTCATCCCGGTCGTCGCCGACGAGACGCGCCGCATCGAGGTCTTCGAGCGCGAGCTGTGGCGCATCGCCGTCGAGCACCTCGACTACGGCGAGCAGATCCAGTGGGCCGCGCTCGCCGGCGCCCGCGTCAACCCCAGCGGCTGGCGGCGCGCCCGCGCGATGCTGCACTTCGACCGCGGCGGGGAGCTCAAGCGCGCGTTCCTGCTCACCGCCGTGCAGCGCAACAAGCACGCGCCGCTGCGCGTGCGGGCGCTGCAGGACATCGTCGCCGCCAAGGACGCCGAGGCCATCGATCTCGCCATCGACGAGATCGGCAAGTGGTCGCGCGAGGAGAAGCGCGAGGCGTCGAAGGTCATGCTGCAGGCGCTGGCCGAGAAGCAGATCGGCCGCCGCGACCAGGCCAACGCCTGGATCTGGCGCCTGGCCTCCTACACCCGTGAGATCCACGAGGAGTACGCGGTCGCCCGCTGGCCCGAGACCAAGCGCCTGCTCGGGCTGCTGGTCAACTCCAGCGGTGCCGCCCACGCGCGCAACGCGCGCCGGCTGATCCAGGCCACGCGCAAGCAGGACCGGCGGCTGAGCGCCGCGATCCTCGCCGCCGCGCTGGCCCACACGCCGGAGGCCGAGGAGGCGCTGCGCGGTGCCCGCACCCGCATGGCCCGCAAGCCCAACGCGCTGGCCCGCGATCTGCTGCGCAACTTCCCCAAGGGCCGCCGCGGCCGCAACCGCCGCCGCAAGAAGAAGGGCGTCGAGGGCGACGCGCCGCAGCTCGAGGGCGGCGCCGCGAGCGACGATCTCGACGATGACGAGGAGGAGCTCGTCATCACGCAGAAGAAGCCCGCGCGCAGCCGCCGGCGCCGCTCTTCCAACGGGGGCGCCGCCAAGCCGCTCGACGAGGAGGCCGCCGCCGCGGCCATCCGCGAGGCCGCGGCGCTGCTCGGTGGCGCCGCGACGCCCGACGACGAGGTCGACGGCCCGCTGTTCGACGACGGCTCGGTGTCGTTGTCGGCCGCCGGGTCCGACGACGACGACGAGCTCGATCCGGCCGAGCAGGGCATCGACGAGGACGACGTGGAGGAGTTCGTCGAGGAGTCCGACGGCCTGGACCTCGACGACGACGGCGAGCCCGACGACATCCCGGAGTCCGACGAGGTCGCGGCGCCCGATCCCGCCGACGTGCCGGAGTCCGAGGCCCACGCCGCCGAGGAGGTCGCCGAGCCGACGGCCGCCCCCAAGCGCCGGCGTGCCCCCGCGAAGAAGCCCGCGACGGCGGCCAAGAAGCCCGCCGCGCCGCGTCGCAAGCCGGCGGCCAAGAAGCCCGCCGCCGACGACGCCTAGGGCGTCAGCGCGCCGAAGCGCAGCAGCGCGTCGCTCATCGCGTCCCCAGGTGCACTTCGCCGGCGTTGAGCGCCGTCATCGTGCCGTCCTCGTGTCGCACCAGCAGCCTGCCCTCCTCGTCCACGCCGGCCGCCACGCCGGCACCGTCGTTCCAGGTGATCGCGCGGCCGGTCAGGGCGTCGCGCTCGCGCCACGCGGCGATGACCGCCGCGGGCGGGTCGGCCAGGCGTGCCGCCAGCGCGTGCAGCAGCCGCGCGAGGAAGGGCTCGACGTCGGCCGGCGTGCCGCCCAGCGAGCCGGCGATGTCGCGCAGTTCGGGCGGGAACGCGCGGACCGCCACGTTGACGCCGATCCCCAGCACCGCCCAGCCCTCGTGCGGGCGCGCCTCGATGAGGATGCCGGCGACCTTGCGCCCGTCGACGAGCACGTCGTTGGGCCACTTGATCCTCGCCTCGGGATCCGCGGTCTCGGCCACCGCGACGGCGGCGGCAAGTGGCAGGAGCTCGGGCCAGTCGTGCAGCACGAGCGACATGAGCAGGCCGTCGCCGGCGGGCGCGGCCCAGCTGCGGCCCTGGCGGCCGTGGCCGGCCGTCTGCTCGCTCGCGGTGATCAGCAGGCCGTGCGGCGCGTTGGCGGCCAGCGCCTTGGCCCGCTCGTTGGTCGAGTCGGTGACGTGCAGGTGCAGGCGCGGGGCGCCCAGCGTCATGCGGGCTCGAGGACGACCGCGTCGTCGGGCGACAGGCCCAGCCGCTCGGCCGCGGATCCGCGGTTGACCGCCAGCGCGAGCGTCCGGTAGGCGTCCTCGTAGAGCAGCAGCTCGCCCGTGCCGACGTCGGCGAACGTGCGGGCGAAGAGGGCGGGCTCGCCCGAGACGCGGACGGCGCGGCCCATCTTCAGCCCGCTGCCCGCGAGCTGCGCGTGCGACACGTCGAGCTGGACGTTGCCGAAGCCGTCGATGGCCAGCGCGTGGGCCTCGATGCGGTTCTCGCCGACGACGGGCTCGGGCAGGTGCAGCGGGGTGAGCTCGCCGACGTCGATGGGATCGCCGGCGCCGGCGAACGACGCGCCGGCCGCGAGGTGGCCCGCCACGGGCGCGAAGATGTCGCGGCCGTGGAACGTCGCGGCCAGCGGCTCGAGACGATGGGGCGAGCGGCCGATGTCGATCGCTTCCAGCGCGCCGCCGAAGACGTCGGCCGCCGGGATCAGCAGGCCGTTGTCGGGGCCGACGAGGATCCGGTCCTCCTCGCGGCAGCGGATCGCGACCGCCCGGCGCTCGGCGCCGACCTCGGGGTCGACGATCGCGAAGCAGACGCCCGCCGGGGTGTACGGCAGCGCGCGCGAGAGCGTCAATGCGCCCGTGCGGACGTCGTGGCGCGGAACCCCGTGGGTGAGGTCGATGACGCGCGTTTCCGGCGAGATCTTGGCGATGACCGCATGGCAGACGCCGACGAAGTCATCGGCCAGGCCGTAGTCGCTGAGGAACGTGACGGTGCCCATCGGAGTGAGAACCCTAGGACGGACGGGTAGCTCAACGCCATGAGCACCTCAGCCGAGCATCAGACGCGCGAGGGCGCGCCGCCCAACGACGGGCCCGTGGAGGGCCTGCCCGGACCGAGCGCGGAGACCGACCGCGACGCCCCCAGCGGCATGCCCGAGGACGCCCCGGAGGGCACGCCGCTCGGCACCACCGATGAGAAGCCCGAGGGCGACGCCGAGCCCCAGCGCGGCGAGGACGCCATGCCGGGCATCCCGACCGAAGGCGAACCTCCGGCGGCGAGCTGATGAAGCACGGCGACATCCAGCAGACGCCGACCGTGTACGAAGCGGTCCAGCGCGCGGTCGCGGTCGTCGACCCCGACGCCGATGAGGGCACGGAGGACTTCCTGTTGCGCTTCGAGGACCGCGACGAGCCGATCACCGGCCTTCAGGACGTCATCGAGGGCCAGGTCGACGAGGCCGTGGGCGCCATCGATCCCGACGGCATCGACCCGGCCATCCAGATGTGCGGCGCGGTCGTGACCTACCTGGCCTTCCGCCGCGACGAGATCACCGACGTCCGTGAGGACATCCTGCGCCTCGCCGCCCGCGCCGAGTTCCCCGACGGCATCCCGGAGCACGTCCGGGCCTGGCTCGAGGACGAGGGCGTCGCCGTTTAGAAACGGGGTCTGACCCCGTTTCTAAAGGAGGACGGCGACCAGGCCGTCGGGCGTGTGCTCGGCGGCTTCGAGCGCCGGCTCGAAGCCGAGCTTGCGGATGGCGTCCGACGTCGCGGGGCCGATCGAGACGATCCGCGGGCCGTCGAGGGTTCCCGCCGCGGCGTGGAACGCCTTCGCGGCCGATGCGCTGGCGAACACGAGGTCGTCGGCGGCGAGCGCGGCGACACGGGCCTCGTCGTCGAGCGGCTCCGGCACCGTGCGGTAGACGGCAAGGACCTCGACCTGCGCACCCAGCTCGCGCAGGCCCTTGGGCAGGACGTCGCGGCCCTCCTCGGCGCGCACGATCAGCGCGCGCTCGACGTGACCCATCGCGTCGAGCAGCCCTTCGGCCACCGCGCGCTCGGGGACGATGTCGGGCTCGATGCCGCCCTCGCGCAGCGCGGCGGCGGTTCCGGGCCCGATCGCGGCGATGCGCGGGCCGGCCAGGTCGCGCGCGTCGCGGACGAGCTCGAACAGCCGGCGCGCGCCGTTGGGCGAGGTCAGGCACAGCAGGTCGAAGCTGTCGAGCGAGGGAAGCTGGGCGTCGATGGGCTCGATGCGGATCGCCGGCGCCTCGACCACCGTGGCGCCGAGCTCGCGCAGCCGTCCGGCCAGCGCGCTGGCCTGCGGCCGGGCCCGCGTCACCGCGATCGACCGGCCGTGCAGCGGGCCGCGGGAGATCAGGTCGAGGTCGGCGACCGGCCCGACGATCGTCACCGCCGGCGCCTTGATGCCGGCGTCGGCCGCGACCTGCGCGATGTCGCCCAGGGTGCCGCGCACCACGCGCTGGCCCGGCAGCGTCCCGCGCTCGACGAGCGCGCAGGGCTCGCTCGGCGGGCGCCCGCCGGCGACGAGGCCGGCGGCGATCTCGGGCAGTCCCTTCACGCCCATGTAGAAGACGAGCGTCCCCGGGAAGCGCGCGAGCGCCTCGAGGTCGGGCGGGTTGCCGTCGGAGTCGCGGCCCGTGACGAACGCGACGCCGAGCGCCATCCCGCGCTGCGTGACGGGGATCCCCGCCGCGGCCGGCCCGGCGATGCCCGCGGTCACGCCCGGCACGATCTCGTAGCCGATGCCGTGGGCCTCGCAGACCTGGGCCTCCTCGCCGCCGCGGCCGAAGACGAACGGGTCGCCGCCCTTGAGGCGCACGACGCTGCGGCCCGCCTGGGCGTGCTCGACGATCAGCCGCTCGGTCTCCTCCTGCGGCACCTGCGGCCCGCCGCCGACCTTGCCGACGTCGACCAGCTCGCCCCTGACCATGGCCCGGATCCCGGGGCCGACCAGCTGGTCGCACAGCACGACGTCCGCGAAGCCCAGGATCTCCTGCGCCCGCAGCGTCAGCAGCCCGGCATCGCCCGGCCCGGCGCCGACGAGATACACCCGGCCGCTCATCGCCCCAGGATCTCCGCGCCGCCTGAGGCCAGCAGCCGCCGCCCGACCTCCGCGCCCAGAGCTGAAGGGTCCGTCCCCTGCTGGTGGTCGGTGAGCCAGGCCGAGCCGTCGGCCCGGCCGAGGAAGACGTGGAGCTCGCCGGCGTGGGCGAAGGCGCCGACGGGGGTGTCGCAGTCGGCGTCGAGGGCTCCGACGAGCGCGCGCTCGCAGGCCAGGGCCCAGGTGGCGGCGTCGTCGCCGGCGAAGGACGGGCCGTCGCCCTCGCGGACCTGGAGGGCGAGGATGCCCTGGCCGGCGGCGGGGACGAGCTCGTCGAGCGGGGCGCCCTCGGCGCCGCGGCCGAGGCGGTCGAGGCCGGCCTGGGCGAGCACGATCGCGTCGTAGTCGCCGTCGGCCAGCCGGCGCAGGCGGGTGTCGACGTTGCCGCGCAGCTCGCGGATCTCGAGGTCGGGGCGCAGCGCGCGCAGCTGGGCCTCGCGGCGCACCGATGCCGTTCCCACGACGGCGCCGGCGGGCAGCGCGGCCAGCGAGGGCGCGCCGCACAGCGCGTCGCGCGGGTCGGCGCGCGGCGGCGCCGGCAGCAGCGTCGTGCCGTCGGCCAGCTCGGCCGGCACGTCCTTGGCCGAGTGGATCGCGACGTCGATCTCGCCGGCCAGCAGCGCGCGCTCGAGCTCGCCGACCCAGCGGCCCTTGTCGCCGGCGGCGCGGTCGCGATCGCCCGTGGTGGTGATCACGACGAGCTCGCCGCCCAGCTCCTCGGCCACGGGCGTCGCCTGCGCCAGCGCCAGGGCGCTGCCACGGCTGCCGATCCTCACGCGCCGAGCGAGCGCACGTTGCTGCCGGACTCGTCGTCCGACGCGTCGTCGCGCTCGAGGCCGAAGAGCTCGCGCAGCAGCGCGAGCCGGCCGTGTGACGAGCCGGCGCCCATGGCGCGCAGGCGGATCGTCGGCTCGTGCAGCAGGCGGTTGACGCTCGCGCGGGCGATCGCCTCGACGCGGTTGAGGTCGCGCGGCGACGCGCTCTCCCACTTGCCCGCGTTCTCGGCGAGCACCTGGTCGACGATCTCGTCGGCGTGGGCGCGCAGCGCGGCCACCGTCGGCAGGACCTCCATGCCGCCGAGGAAGCCGGCGAAGCGCTGGATCTCCTCCTCGACGATGGCCTCGGCCGCGACGGCCTCGCCGGCGCGGACCTCGAGCGTGCGCGCCACGACGCCCTGCAGGTCGTCGATGTCGTACAGCGTCACGCCGGGCAGGTCGGCGCACGCGGGGTCGATGTCGCGCGGCACCGCGATGTCGATGAGCACGAGCGGGCGGCCCTGGCGCGCGGCGATGACCTGCGAGAGCTCCTCGGAGCCCAGGATCGGGTGCGGCGAAGAGGTCGACGAGACCACGATGTCGGCCGCCTCGAGCTGGGCGGGCAGCGCGTCGAGCGAGACGACGTCGCCACCGAAGCGCTCGGCCACCGAGCGCGCGCGGCCCGCGTGGCGGTTGGCGACGAAGACGGTGCGCACGCCCTTCTCGGCGAGCGCCTGGGCGGTCAGCTCGCTCGTCTCGCCGGCGCCGATGATCACGACGTGGCGATGCTCGAGGTCGCCCATGACGTCCTGGGCGAGGTCGACGGCGACGGTCGAGACGCTGGCCCGGCCGCGGGCGATCGCGGTCTCGGAGCGCACGCGCTTGCCGGTGGTCAGCGCGGCGGTGAACAGGCGGTTCGACAGCGGGCCGGTGACCCCGGACTCCAGCGCCAGCTCGTAGGAGCGGCGGACCTGGCCCTGGACCTCGCTCTCGCCGACGATCATCGACTCCAGCCCGCTGGCCACGCGGAACAGCTGGCGGGCGGCGTCGCAGTTGCGCGGCGAGTAGATGACGTCGGCCAGCTCCGTCGGCCGGATGTGCGCGCGATTGGCGAGCTTGCTGAGCACCGCGCTCTCGGCCGCCACCGCGTCGCCGACGACGAGGTAAAGCTCGGTGCGGTTGCAGGTCGAGATCGATGCCGCCTCGCGGACCTCGGGCAGCGCGACGATGTCGCGCAGGAAGCGCTCCTGCTCGGCCTGGGTCAGCGCCAGGCGCTCGCGCAGCGCGACGGGCGCGGTCTTGTGCGAGACGCCGAGGAGCAGCAGCTCGCTCATGCCGGCGGCTCCTCCTCGTTGAGCGCCACCAGCTCGCGCTCGACCCGCGACAGGCGCACGGCCATGATCACGAAGTAGACGAGCAGCAGCACCAGGAAGACCAGGTAGGCCGCGGCGACGTAGCCGCCGTTGTCGGGCAGGGTGTCGGCGCCGAGGATCACTGGGGCGCCGCCGATCGGCCGGCCACGACGTCGACGCCGAGCCGGCGCTGCAGCTTGCGGATCTGCCCGCGCGTGTTCTTGGCGGCCATCTCGAAGCGCCATAGCGTGATGAACAGCAGCGTCATGCCGATCAGCGCGACGAAGAACACGAGCCACACCTCGCCCGGGAGGTTGTCGGAGTCCTGCAGCACCCGCGGGTGCGTCTTCTCCTGGGCCATCCGCACCACCGCGAAGTTCAGCGGCACGAACGCGCCGGCGACGATCGCGAAGACCGAGGCGTAGCGCGCCTGGCGCTCGGGATCCTCGATGGCGAAGCGCAGCGGCTGGTAGCAGGCGTAGAGCAGGAAGACGATCAGGAACGAGACGAGCATCGGCTCGTCCCACAGCCACCAGTGCCCCCACGCCGCCTTGGCCCAGATCGACCCTGTCAGCAGCACGCCGATGCCGAGGATCAGCGACATGTGGATCGCCACGTAGGAGCGCAGGTCGTGGCGGCGGTCGCCGGTGCGCAGGTGCTGGATGGCGAAGATGCCGCCGGCGACGAACCCGCACAGCGCGACGATGGCCATCGGCACGTGCAGGTAGAAGATCTTCTGCATGGCGCCCTGGTCGGCATCCATGGGCGCGTAGAAGAAGCCCAGCGCGAACGCCCCGGCGATGAACACCAGGGTGGCGATGGAGAGGGTGCGCAGGCCCTTGCCGTACACGTTGTGGGAGCTAGTCCTCCAGCAGGAAGTCGAAGACCGCGACGGCGATCAACCCGATGATCACATCGTAGAGCCCGAGGACCGCCAGCCACTTCCACGGGAGCGCTCCTGCACCGGCCGGCGCGAACAGGGGCTCGGTCGCGCGGGCCGCGGCGATGACCACCGGCAGCAGCAGCGGCAGGCCCAGCAGCGGCCCGAGCAGGTCTCGCGAGCGCGTCTGGGTGGCCAGCCCGGCGACGAGCGTCCCGCTGACCGCGACCCCCACATCCGCCAGCAGCAGCACCAGGATCAGCCCCGGGATGGCGTCGTAGGCCTCCGGCCCGAGCATCAGCACGTAGAACGCCGGGACGGCCACGAGCTCGACGAGCGCGAGGAAGGCCAGGAACGCCGTGGCCTTGGCGAGGTACAGCGACGTGCGGTCGATCGGCGCCAGCAGGATGCCCTCCAGCGCCCCGCCCTCGATGTCGGAGACGAACAGCCGGTTGGCGCCGAGCATCGCGGCGAACAGCAGCGTCACCCACAGCACGCCCGACGCCAGCGCGCCCTCGACGGAGTCCTGCTGGATGCCGAAGTGGAAGACGACGAAGGTCGTCACGCTGAACAGCGCCATCGCCGGCACCGCCTCGCGGGTGCGCCACTCGAGCCGCAGCTCCTTGCGCAGCAGCGCCGCGAACGGGCTCACGCGTAGAGCCCCTCGAGCTCGTGCGGCCGGCCGTCCTTGAGGCCGAGCACCAGGTCGGCGGTCTCGGCCTCGCGCGGGTCGTGGCTGGTGAATACGCGGGTGCGCCCCGTCAGCAGGGGCTCGACGATCTCCGAGGCGGCCGGGTCGAGGTTCGCGCGCGGCTCGTCGAGCAGGACGAGCTCGGGGTCGTGCAGGACCGCGCGCGCCACGGCCGCGCGCTGGACCATCCCGCGCGAGTAGGTGTGCACCGGGTCGTCGCCGCGCCGGCCGAGCCCGACCGCGTCGAGCAGCTCGCCGACGCGCGCCTCGTCGACCCGGTGCAGCCGCGCGTGCAGGGTGAGGTTCTCGCGGGCGGACAGGTCGCGGTAGAGCAGCGGCTCGTGGCCGAGGTAGCCGATGCGGCCGCGCACCTTCCAGGCGTCGCCGGGCAGCGCGTCGCCGAGCACGCGGACCGTGCCGCCGTGCGGGCGCAGCAGCGTGGCCAGCACGCGCAGCAGCGTCGACTTGCCGGCGCCGTTGGAGCCGAGGACCGCGAGCGTCTGCCCGTGCTGGAGGGTCAGCGAGACGCCGGCGAGCGCGACACGCTCGCCGTAGCGGCGCTCGAGCCCGTCGAGCTCAATGGCGGGAGTGTCCGTCGAGCGTGGCGACGGCATGGTCCAGAACGGGAGCGAGCACGCCGAACAGCTGCTCGACGGCGCGCGGGCTCCCGGGGAAGTTGACGATCAGGGTGCGCCCGCGAACGCCGGCCACGCCGCGCGAGAGCATCCCCATCTGGGTGTGGCGCATCGACTCGGCGCGCATCGCTTCGGCGATGCCCGGGACGGGGCGCTCGATGACCAGGGCCGTGGCCTCCGGCGTGACGTCGTCGGGCGTGAGCCCGGTGCCGCCGGTGGTGAGGATCAGCCGCACGTCCTCGTCGACGTAGTGGTGCAGCCGGTCCTCGATCAGCGTGAGGTCGTCGGGGATGACCTCCATGTCGGTGACGTCGGCGCCGGCCTCGTCGGCCAGCTTGGCCAGCAGCGGCCCGGACGCGTCCTCGGCGTCGCGCCGGGACACGGATGTCGAGATCGTCAGCACCGCGGTCCGCACGCGGCGCAAGCCTATTGACCGGCGCGTCCCCGGGCGTACGCCAGGTACGGGCCCGCGTCGAGCTCACGGCCGGTGGCGGCGCGGATCAGCTCGCGCGGCTCGAGGCGCTTGCCGTGGCGGTGGACCTTCTCGCCGAGCCACTCGCGCAGCGGCGCGAGGTCGCCCGCCTCGATCGAGTCCTCCAGGCCGGGCAGCTCGGTGCCCACCACGTCCCACAGCTGCGCGGCGAGGATCGTGCCGAGCGCGTAGGTCGGGAAGTAGCCGAACGCGCCGAAGCTCCAGTGCATGTCCTGCAGCACGCCAAGGCGGTCGCTCGGCACCTCGATGCCCAGGAGGTCGCGGAAGCCGTCGCGCCAGGCGCCGGGCAGGTCGCGTGCGGCGAGGTCGCCGGAGATCAGCGCGAGCTCGAGGTCGAAGCGCAGGACGATGTGGAGCGGGTAGCTGACCGGATCGGAGTCCACGCGGATCAGCGTGGGCGCGACGCGGTTGAGCCGCGCGACGAAGTCCTCGACCTCCAGGCCGCCCGGCGCCCCGCCGAACGCGTCGCAGAACTCGGGCCAGGCGCCGCGCCAGAACGGCAGCCCCATTCCGACGAAGATCTCCCACAGCCGGCTCTGGCTCTCGTGGATGGTCATCGACGCGCCGTGGCCGAGCGGCGTGCGCACGAGCGCATCGTCGGTCTGGGCCTCGTAGAGGCCGTGGCCGAACTCGTGCAGGCAGCTGAGCAGCGACTCGAGCGAGTCCTCGCCGAACCGCGTCGTGATGCGGTTGTCCCCGCGGCCGGGCGTGGCCGAGAACGGGTGGGCGGAGAGGCCGAGCAGCCAGGACTCCTCGTCGAAGCCGATGCGGCGCAGCAGCAGGTCGACCGCGCGGCGCTGGTCGTCGAGATCGAACGGCCCCTCCAGCGGCGGGGCGGACCGCTCGGCCGCAGCGGCGACGAGGCCCGGCATCTCCTCGCGCAGCGGCGCGAACGCGTCGCGGACCTCCTGCGTGAGCATGCCCGGCTCGAAGTCGTCGAGCAGCGCGTCGTAGGGCTCGGCCACGTCGAAGCACGCCGCGTAGCGCCGGCGCAGCTCGACGTTGCGCTCCAGGAACGGCAGGAACGAGGCGAAGTCGTCGGCCTCGCGCGCCTTGACCCAGGCCTCCTGGCCGGCGCTGGCGGCCAGCGTGATCTCGGTGACCAGGTCGGCCGGGACGCGGCGGGCCTTCTCGGCGTCGCGGCGCGCCTCGCGCAGGATGGCGGCGTCGTCGCCCTCGGGCGCGGCGGCCTCCGCGGCGTCGATGAGCTCGCCGAGCTCCGGAGCGGTCATGCGCTCGTGGATGAGGCCGGTGATCGTGGCCTCCTGCTGGCCGCGGGCGGCGTGCCCGGCGGTGGGCATGATCGTCTCCTGGTCGTAGGAGAGCAGGTGCAGGATCCCGCCGAGGTCCTCGAGCGGCGCGAGGTACTCGCGCAGCTTGGTCGCCGGGTCAGTCTCGGTTCCAGTCGCCACTGCGTCCTCCGCTCTTGTGGATCAGCTCCACGGACTCGATCCGCACGCCGCGCTCGAGCCCCTTGACCATGTCGTAGACGGTGAGTGCCGCGACGGCGGCCGCGGTCATCGCCTCCATCTCCACGCCGGTTCGCGCGGTTACCGCAGCGGTCGCCTCGAGCACGACGGCGTCGTCGTGCACGCGGCCCTCGACGTCGACGTGGTCGAGCCCGACCGGATGGCAGAGCGGGATCAGCTCGGCCGTTCGCTTGGCCGCCTGGATGCCGGCGATCCGCGCGGTGCCGAGCACGTCGCCCTTGGGCGCGTCGCCCGCGGCCACGGCGGCGGCCGTCTCGGGCGCCATGCGCACGATCGCGCGGGCCACCGCCCGGCGGGCGGTGATCTCCTTGGCGCCGACGTCGACCATCCGGGCCGACCCGTCCTCGTCGAGGTGGGTCAGCCCGTCCGGCGTCAAACCGCGACGGACTCCTGCGCGGCGGCGATGATCTCGTGGACCGCGTCGGCGCGGCCCTCGCGCAGGAGCTCCACGGGATCGGGCGAGCCGTTGACGATGCCCTCGAAGAACGCCTTGCGGTCCTGGTAGGTCGGCAGCGTGCCCTTGGCCCAGCCGCGCACGTCGTTGAGCATCACGGCGAGCTGGGCGTACTCCTCGCCGAACAGCTCGGAGACCTCGCGCTTCATCCGCTTGGCCAGCGCGGGAGACGCGCCGGCGGTGGAGATCGCGATGGCCAGCGGCCCGGTGCGGACGATCGCCGGGAGGATGAAGTTGCACAGCGGCGGGACGTCGACGATGTTGACGAGCATCGCGCGCTCCTCCGCGTCGTCGTAGATGCGGATGTTCGTGTCGGTCGAGTCGGTGCAGGCGATGACCATGAAGACGCCCTCGAGGTCCTCGCGGCCGGCGTACTCACGCTGCTCCCAGCGCAGCGACCCCTCGGCGGCCAGCCGCTCGAGCTCGGGACCGACCTCGGGCGAGATGACGGTCACGTCGCCGTCGCAGGCCAGCAGCCCCTCGCTCTTCTCGAGGCCAAGCTCGCCCCCGCCCACCACCAGGCACTTGCGCCCCTTGAGCTTCAGGCAGGCGATGTAGAACGGCGTCTCGAGCATGTCCCGGACGCAGGTCTGATCGCAGATCCCGCGCCGGTACTGACAGACGCATTCCTTCCCGGCGTATGCGGCGGCAGGCATCGCTCTGGGAGGCTACAGCGATGAGCACGGCGTCCGAGGACCTCTGCCGGCAGGCGCTGCGCGACGCGTGCGGCGAGGTGGAGGGGCCGATCGAGCGCCACAGCCTTCGGGTGTTCCTGCTCGCCGAGCAGCTGGCCGGCGACCGCCCGTTCGATCGCGAGCTGCTGGCCTGCGCATCGTGGCTGCACGACATCGGCCTGTACCCGCCGCACTCGACGCGGGAGGCCTACGTCGTCGACGGCCGCCGGGTCGCCGAGGAGCTGCTGGCCGGCTGGGAGCCCGAGCGACTGCGCCAGTGCGCCGATGCCGTGGAGCTCCACCACGAGCCGCGCTCGCAGGCCGACAAGGGTCTGGAGGTCGAGCTGCTGCGGCTCGCCGACCGCATCGAGGTCTCCCAGGGCCTGCTGCGCGCCGGGCTGCCGCGCGCGGTGGTGCGGCGGATCCGCCGCGAGATCCCCGTCAAGGGGTTCGTCCCCGCGGTCGTCCGCGGCCTGGCCAAGCAGCGCCCGGCGTCGCTGCCGCGGATCTTCTTCCCGCGCTAGGCGGGGTCCTCGAGCCGGAAGCCGATCTTGACGGTCACCTGGAAGTGCGCGACCTCGCCGTTCTCGACGTGGCCGCGGATCTCGGTCGTCTCGAACCACTCGACGTTCTCGAGCGTCTCGGACGCGCGCTTGACCGCCTGGCGGATGGCGTCGGCGACGGACTCGGTCGAGGAGCCGACGACCTCGGCGAGCTTGTAGACGTTGTCGGAATCGGGCATGGAGCAGATCTCCCCGCCCGCCTGACCCGCCAATCCCTAGCGCCGGCGCAACCCCCGCAATGTCCGGGTGGCCAGGCGCACGAGCGCCGGCGTGCCCTGGCGCAGCGCGCGCTCGCGGTCGGGGTCGCGCTGGGAGCGCAGCAGCCCGAGCGCGCGGGCGGCGTCGCGCAGCGTGGCGTCGTAGGGATGCCACCAGAACGCCCGGCCGGCGGGCGCGTCCCAGGTGATCGCCTTGGGCTCGGCGCAGGTGCGCAGCGCGATCGCGCCGCGCGCGCGGCCGACGCCGGAGCCCAGCGTGCCGCCCCAGGGCACCTGCGGCGCGCCGCGCTGGACGAGGTGGTCGTTCATCCACACCATCCCGACGTTGAGCTCGCGGGCGATGCGCGCCCCTTTGTAGCGGTCGGCGGTCCACACCGATGCGCCCAGGCCGGTGGCGTCGCCGTTGGCGGCGGCGATCGCCTCCTCCTCCGTGTCGACCACCTCGACCGAGAGCACCGGGCCGGGGACCTCCTCGCGCGACAGGCGCATCGAGGACGTCACGCCGGTCAGCACCGCGGGAGCGACGTAGGCGCCGCCCGCCACCGGGCCACCGGTGTGCAGCGTGGCGCCGCCGGCGACCGCGTCGTCGAGCAGCTCGGTGACCCGCGCGAGACGGTCGCGCGCCACGAGCGGGCCGACGTCGACGCCGTCCTCGCGCGGATCGCCGACGCGCAGGGCGGCGGCAGCGGCGAGCAGCCCGGCGACGAACGGCTCGGCGACCTCGCGGACGACGATCGCCCGCTCGACGCTGCCGCCGCTCTGCCCGGCGTTGGCGAACGCGGCCCACGACACGCCGGCGACCGCGCGCTCGAGCGGCGCGTCGGCGAGCACCAGCGCCGCGTCGCGCCCGCCCGTGTCGAGGACGCTGCGCTTGAGCGTGCGCGCGCAGGCCTCGCCGACGTCGCGGCCAGCGGCCAGCGAGCCGGTGAAGCGCACCTGGGCGATCCCGCGCGCCTCGACCAGCGCGCGGCCAGCGTCAGCATGGCCGTGGACGATGCGCAGCAGGCCCTCGGGGATCCCGGCACGCGCGAACAGCCGCAGGATCCGCTCGCCCGAGATCGCTGCGAGCGGCGAGGGCTTGAGGACCACGCCGTTGCCGGCCATCAGCGCGACGGCGACGTCGCCCAGCGGCGTGGCGAACGGCTCGGCGGCGGGACCCAGGACCGCGACGACGCCGAGCGGCTCGTAGGTCCAGCGGGCGCGCTTGCCCGGGTAGAAGAGCTGGGAGACGCGGGCGCGCTCGCCCTCGAGGACCCCGGGCCCTTCCTCGGCGAGCCACTGCAGCGTGTCGATGGCCGGCAGGATCTCCATCATCAGCGCCTCGGTGCGCGGCCGGCCCTGCTCGAGGCAGATCAGGTCGGCCAGCTCGTCCATCTCGGCGATGACCGCCTGGGCGGCGCGGGCCATGTAGCGGGCGCGGTCCTGCAGCCGCAGCTGGGCCCACAGCCGCTGGACGGCGGCCGCGCCGGCCACGGCGGCGGCGATCCCGTCCGGCGACGTGGGCTGCACCGAGCCCAGCACGGCGCCCGTCACCGGGCTGAGGGAGTCCAGGGAAGCGAGGGTCTCGGTCGCCATCGGGGGCGACGCTACCGACTGCGCAGGGCCTCAGGCGATGCGGCGGGTGCGCTCGGCGTGCTCGCGCAGCGCGTCCCGCAGGATCGCGCCGGTTCCGGGCGCGCGGTCCTCGTCGGCCAGGACGAGATCGGGCTCGCTTGCGAAACGGTCGATCGCGGCGAACCCGACGACTTCCTCGTTGCGGCCGGCGAGCACCGCAGCGACCACGACGACGCGCTCGCGCGGATCGATGCGCAGCCAGCGCGAGACCTGCAGGTCGTCGGCCTGCAGGCCCAGGTCGCCGAGCAGGCGGCGCAGACGGGCGCCGTCGGAGGACTGCGGGAGGCGCAGGCGCAGCCGCAGGCCGGAAGAGAGGGTGGTTGATCCGTCGAGCCGTTGCATGGGACGTCACCCCAAGCAACCGCCGAGCGGCCGGTTTGTTACGGCTTCCCGCGCGCCTGGCGGATCGCTTGCAGGCGCTCGGCCAGGGCCGGTTCGGCCTCGTCGGGCTCGTAGAACCGCAGGTTCTCCAGGCCTTCGGGCATCAGCTCCATGGGCGACAGATGGCCCGGATTGTCGTGTGGGTAGTCATACCCCTGACCGCGGCCGAGCGCCGCGGCGCCGGGGTAGGCCGCACTGCGGACGGGCCCAGGCGGCAGGTGGGCGCCGTGCTCGCGCACGTGCGCGCGCGCCGCCTTGATGGCCCGGTAGGCGGCGTTGGACTTCGGCGCCAGGGCGAGGTAGATCGCGGCCTGGGACAGCGCGTGGACGGCCTCGGGCATGCCGACGTGCTCGACGGCGTCGGCCGCAGCGACGGCGATCATCAGCGCGCGCGGGTCGGCGTTGCCGATGTCCTCGGAGGCCAGGATCACCATGCGCCGGGCGATGAAGCGCGCGTCCTCGCCGCCCTCGAGCATCACCGCGAGGTAGTAGAGCGAGGCGTCGGGATCGCTGCCCCGCGTGGCCTTGATCCAGGCCGAGATGGTGTCGTAGTGGTGATCGCCCGCGCGGTCGTAGCGGATGGCCCGCCGCTGCAGCGAGTCCTCGGCGATGGCCAGCGTGACGCGGTCGCCCGCCGTGTCGGCGGCCAGCTCGAGCGCGCCCAGGGCGGTCCGGGCGTCGCCGCCCGAGCGCAGCGCCAGGAACTCGAGCGCGTCGTCGTCGACCGTGGTGCCCCGCAGCTCGTCGCGCTCGATCGCGCGGCGCAGCAGCTTCTCGACGTCGGCGTCGGTCAGCGGTTGCAGCTCGATGACCTGCGCGCGCGAGAGGAGCGCGGAGTTGACCTCGAAGTAGGGGTTCTCGGTGGTCGCGCCGATCAGCGTGACGAGCCCCTCCTCGACGGCGGGCAACAGCGCGTCCTGCTGAGCCTTGTTGAACCGATGGATCTCGTCGAGGAAGAAGATCGTGGGGCGGCCGCCCTTGCGGCGCTCCGCGGCGCGGTCGATCACCCCGCGGACCTCGGCCTTGCCGGCCTGCACCGCGCTGAGCTCCTCGAAGGCGGCGTCCGCGGCGGTGGCGACGATCCGCGCCAGCGTGGTCTTGCCGGTGCCGGGCGGGCCGTAGAGGATCATCGAGAACGGGCGCGCCTGCTCGATGGCGGTGCGCAGCGTGCTGCCCTCGCCGAGCACGTGGTCCTGGCCCACGACGTCGTCGATGGTGTGCGGGCGCATGCGCGCGGGCAACGGCGCGTCGGGGCTGAGGCCGGGCTCAGGGGACTCCGGGGGCTCGAAGAGCTGATCGCTCATCGCCTCAGTATGCGCCGTCGGTCGTTCACACCCAAGGACTAGGGAAGGTGTAGAACGAGCGGGCATGGAGCTCGCCCTCTTCGCGATCTGGTGCTTCGCCGTCGCGTTCACCGGCGGGCTGGTCGGGCTGGTGCTCGGCAACCTGCGCCTGCCGTTCACCCTCGCGGTGGGGGTCACCGCCGGCGCCGCCACCGGGGCCAACCTGCTGATCAGCTCCGCGGCGGCCGGAGCGGCGGCGGTCACCCACATCCGCGCGGGCAGGATCAACTGGCGCCTCTTCGGCTGGATGCTCCCGCCGTCGGTCCTCTTCGCGCTGCTCGGCGGCTACGTCAGCGGCGTGCTGCCCCGCACCCCGCTGCTGCTCATCATCGCCACGGTCCTGGTCGTCAGCGGCAGCCAGATGCTGGGCTGGCAACCCATCCCTGACCGCAGCGGAATCATTAAGGGGCCTGGCCCCTTAATAATCGCGGCGGGCGTGGGGGCGGTCGTCGGCTTCCTCGGTGGCGTGGTCGGGCTCATCCTGGGATCGCTGCGCGTCCCGGCGCTGATCCGGCTCGTCGGCGAGATCCCGGCGAAGGTGACGGGGACGAACCTGGCCATCGGCTTCTGGGTCGGGATCGCGGGCGCCATCGGCCACCTGCCCTCCGAGCCGCCCGACTGGGACGTCGCCGCGGTCGGCGTCGCCGCATCCGTCCCGGGGGCGATCCTCGGCGCCCGCCTGACCGGCCGGCTCACCGAGTCCCAGCTGCTGCGCGCGATCGCCGTCGTGGTGATCATCGCCGGCGTCTCCATCGGGGTGCAGGCCGTCACGTAGCCTCTCGGCCATGGCCGACCCCGTCGCGCTCCTCAAGGACCTCATCCGGTTCAACACGGTCAACCCGCCCGGCAACGAGCGCGCAGCCCAAGAGCACCTCGCCGCGCCGCTGCAGGCCGCCGGCTTCGAGGTCGAGCTGCTGGGCCGCACCCACGAGCGCCCCAACCTCGTCGCGCGTTTGCGCGGCACCGGAGACGGGCCCTCGCTGTGCCTGCTCTCCCACGTCGACACCGTGCTGGCCAACCCGGCCGAGTGGACGCACGACCCGTGGTCGGGCGACGAGGTCGACGGCGTCGTCTACGGGCGGGGCGCCCAGGACATGAAGCAGCAGACCGCGACCGAGGTCTGCGCCGCGCTGCGGCTCGCCGCCGAGGGCTGGCGCGGCAAGGGCGACCTGCTGGTCGTCTGCGTGGTCGACGAGGAGACCGGCGGCGCCGACGGCGCCAAGTGGATCTGCGAGAACCACCCCGACAAGGTCCGCGCCGACTTCCTGCTCAACGAGGGCGCCGGGACGCGCACGCCCTACGGCGACGACACGCTGTATCCGGTGTGCATCGCCGAGAAGGGCGTCTTCCGCTTCCGCCTGCGCACCCACGGCACCGCGGCGCACGCGTCGATGCCGCGGCTGGGCGACAACGCGCTGGTCAAGCTCGCGCCGCTGCTGGAGAAGATGGCCGCGCGCCAGCCGTCGTTCGACATCACCGAGGGGCCGCGGCTGCTGCTCGAGCACCTTGGCATCGACTACGAGGAGCTGTGTGAGCGCGACCCCGCGCTGGCGCGCGTCGTCGAGCCGATGCTCGGCGTGACGCTCGCGCCGACGATGGCCACCGGCAGCGCGAAGATCAACGTCATCCCCAGCGTGGCCGAGCTGCACGTCGACTGCCGCGTCCCGCCGGGTCTGGGCGCCGAGGACGCCGAGCGCCGTGTGCGCGAGGTGCTGGGCGACGAGGGCTACGAGCTCGAGTTCACCGAGATGGTGGTGGGCAACGGCTCGACGGTGCAGTCCCCGCTGTGGGACGCGATGGCCGCCTGGATGGAGCGCGAGGACGCGGGCTGCCGGCTGGTGCCGACGATCCTGCCCGGCTTCACCGACTCGCGCACCTGGCGCGCGGCGTTCCCCGACATCGTCGCCTACGGCTTCTTCCCCCAGAAGGAGATGACGCTCTACGAGGTCGGGCCGCTGTGGCACGGCGCCGACGAGCGCATCGACAAGCGCGACCTCGAGTTCGCCACCCGCTTCTTCGCGGACATGGCGCGCGAGATCTGCGGCTGACGGGGTAGTGGGGAGCCGTGAGCTCCCCGACGACGCCCCGCCTGTCCTCGGCGGTCTTCCGGCTGCCCATCCAGCGCATCCGCGAGGGCTACTACTCCGACAACTACTTCAACCTGACCAAGGAGCTGCTCGAGCTCGAGGGTCACCGCCCGCGCGTCGTCATGCAGGTCTTCCAGAAGCAGGAGGCGCTGCTCGGCGGCATCGACGAGGCGATCGCGATCCTGCGCGAGTGCGCCGGCGAGCACGGCGCCGACGGGATCTGGCGCGCGGGCTGGGACGCCCTCGAGGTCCGCGCGCTCCGCGAGGGCGACGCGATCGAGCCGTTCGAGCCGGTCATGCACATCGAGGGCGACTACGCGCTCTTCGCGCACCTCGAGACGGTCTTCCTCGGGTGCCTGTCGCGCCGCTCGCTGGTGATGCGCAACGTTCGCGCGGTCGTCGAGGCGGCGCGCGGCAAGCCGATCTGGTTCTTCCCGGCGCGCCACGACCACTGGCTGGTGCAGACCGGCGACGGCTGGGCCGCGCACGTGGCCGGGGCGATCGGCGTGTCGACCGACGCGCAGGCCTCATGGTGGGGCGGTCGCGGCATGGGCACCGTGCCGCACGCGCTGATCGCCGCCTACGGGGGCGACACCGTCGCGGCGGCGAAGGCCTTCGCCGACCGCTACGCGCAGGAGATGAACGTCACGGTGCTGGTGGACTTCGAGAACGACAGCGTCCGCACCGCGCTCGAGGTCGCGCGCGAGCTCGGCGACGACCTGTGGGGCGTGCGGCTCGACACCAGCGAGCAGCTCGAGGACGTCTCGCTGGCCGGCACGGGCCAGCACGGCGTCACGCCCGAGCTGGTCCGCAACGTGCGCTCCGCGCTCGACGACGCGGGCTTCGGCGGCGTGCACATCGCGGTCTCCGGCGGGTTCACGGTGGAGAAGATCGAACGCTTCGAGGACGAGGGCGTGCCGGTCGACGCCTACGGGGTCGGCTCCTCGCTGCTGCGCGGCGCCAACGACTTCACCGCCGACGTCGTGATGGTCGACGGCAGGCCGTGCGCGAAGGTGGGGCGCGAGCTGCGGCACTCGGAGCGCCTCGAGACAGTCGTCTAGCGCACGCAGGCAGGCCTCAAGGCATTCGGTGGCGAACCGATACCTCCGATGATGCTCCTCGCGTACGGCAGTTTCTTCGACAAGGTCAAGGACTTCTCGCTCGAGTGGTCGGGCGTGGCGACGCTGCTGTTCATGTTCGCCATGGTGTGGTTCTTCTGGCGGACGCTGAAGCTGATGCCGAAGACCAAGCCGCAGCAGCTCAAGCCGTCGGCCAAGTCGGCGGTCGGCTGGGCCGACATCGCCGGCGTCGAGGACGCCAAGGAGGAGCTCCAGGAGGTCGTGCAGTTCCTCAAGGACCCCAGGGCGTTCCGCGAGCTCGGCGCGACGGTGCCCAAGGGCGTCCTGCTCCACGGTCCTCCCGGCACCGGCAAGACGCTGCTGGCCAAGGCGGTCGCCCACGAGTCGGGCGCGGAGTTCTTCAGCCAGTCGGCCGCGTCGTTCGTCGAGATGTTCGCCGGCCTCGGCGCCGCGCGCATCCGCCGTCTCTTCGCCGAGGCGCGCAAGGCCGCGCCCGCGATCATCTTCATCGACGAGCTCGACGCCGTCGGGGCCACCCGCGGTCACGACATCTCCGGCGAGAAGGACCAGACGCTCAATCAGCTGCTGGTGGAGATGGACGGCTTCGGCGAGAGCCAGGACCTGGTCGTGATCGGAGCGTCGAACCTGCTCGAGAAGCTCGACCCGGCGCTCCTGCGCCCGGGCCGCTTCGACCGCCAGATCTTCGTCTCGCCGCCCGACCTGAAGGGCCGGCTCGAGATCCTCAAGGTGCACTCCGCGAACAAGCCGCTCCACCAGGTCGACCTGTCGGTGATCGCCAAGCAGACCGCCGGCCTCACGGGCGCGGACCTCGCCAACATCTGCAACGAGGCCTCGATCTTCGCCGGCCGCAACCGCCGCGACGTCGTGCTCATGCAGGACTTCGACGCCGCGCTCGAGCGCACGGTGGCGGGCATGCAGTCGCGCCGCGTGATGAACGACCACGAGAAGCGCGTGATCGCGTACCACGAGGCCGGGCACGCCCTCTGCGCCGAGCTGCTGCCTTCGCAGGACAAGACCCACCGCGTCTCGATCGTCCCGCGCGGCCACGCGCTCGGCTACACGCTGCACCTCCCCGAGGAGGACCGCTACCTGAAGACGCGCGAGGAGATGGTCGACTGGATGGTCGTCGCGCTCGGCGGGCGAGTGGCCGAGCACATCGTGTTCGGCGACGTCACCACCGGCGCCTCCAACGACCTCGCCAAGGTCTACGAGATCAGCCGCAAGATGGTGTCCGAGTACGGCATGGGCACGATGATCAGCTCGCGCAGGATGCCGGCCGACGACTACTCGGTCTCCGAGGCGACGCGCCGCACGGTCGACGAGGAGCAGCAGGAGCTGACCGACCTCGCGTGGCGCCGTGCCCGGAAGCTGATCGAGGACCACCGCGACGCGCTCGAGGAGATCGCAGCCGAGCTGCTCGCCCACGAGGTGCTCGAGCGCGAGACGATCGAGCAGATCATGGCGCGGCACCGCGAGGGCATGACCTCCGTGCCTTCGATCGCCGCTTCCGAACGGCTCGACTCCTAGCCCTCGTTACACTGCGCCGCCATGCTGTTCGGGCGCATCGATCACATCGGAGTCGCCGTCGAGGACCTCGACGCCGCCATCGAGCTCTACTCGAGCTCGTTCCAGATGCGCGAGCAGCACCGCGAGACCGTCGAGGAGCAGGGCGTCGAGGCCGTGCTGCTCGAGGTGGGCGACGGGCATGTGGAGCTGCTGCGGCCGCTGTCGGCGGAAACGGGGGTCGGCAAGTTCATCGAGCGCAACGGCCCGGGTCTCCACCACGTCGCCTACGCGACCGACGACATCGACTCCGCCCTCGGCGCCGTCCGCGAGGCCGGCCTGCGGCTGATCGACGAGCAGCCGCGCCGCGGGATCCGCGACAGCCGCGTCGCGTTCCTGCACCCGAAGTCCACCGGCGGCGTGCTCACAGAGCTCGTGGAGCCCGCTCACTGATGGCAGAGCCCTTCAAGCGCGCCGACGTGGGTTTCCAGGGCGGCCAGGTGCTGACCGTCCGCGTGAGCGGCGAGGAGTACGACAAGCTGCGCGGCTCGCTCTCCAACGAGCGCTCGGAGCGCTGGCACGAGCTGCAGACCGCCGACTCCGACATCGCGATCGACCTGTCGCAGGTCGTCTACGTGCGGGTCGAGACCGAAGAGCAGCGGGTCGGCTTCTAGCCGCCCGCGCCGTGCCGCACGAGCTCGATATTGCTGCCCTGCGCCTGCTGCGCGCGCGCGGCCACGACCCGCGCGCCGAGCGGCTCGTGCGGCTCTACAGTCGCGCGGGTGAGCACGGCGCCCTCTGGCACCTCGTCGCCGCCCTCGGCCTGCTTCTCCACCCGCGGCGGCGCGACGACTACCTGCACGCGATCCGCGCCGTGCTCGTG
>JBJMLA010000116.1:0-14139 GCA_045805505.1 Solirubrobacteraceae bacterium | reverse complement strand
GTTCGGCATCCCGATCTACTCGCTGGGCTCCGAGCGCCAGGGCATCGTCCACGTCATCGGGCCCGAGCTCGGCGTAACCCAGCCCGGCATGACCATCGTCTGCGGCGACAGCCACACCGCCACCCACGGCGCGTTCGGCGCGCTGGCCTTCGGGATCGGCACCAGCGAGGTCGAGCATGTCCTGGCCACCCAGTGCATGGTCCAGCGCAAGCCCAAGTCGATGCGCATCCGCTACGAGGGCGAGATGGGCCACGGCGTCACCGCCAAGGACCTGATCCTCGCCACCATCGGCCAGATGGGCGTCGCGGGCGCCACCGGGCACGTCGTCGAGTACGCCGGACCGGCGATCGAGGCGCTGTCGATGGAAGGCCGCCTGACCGTCTGCAACATGACGATCGAGGGCGGCGGGCGCGCGGGCATGATCGCCCCGGACGAGAAGACGTTCGCCTGGCTGGAGGAGCGCGGCGTGGCGATCGATCCCGCCTGGCGCGAGCTCAAGACCGACGAGGACGCCGCGTTCGACACCGAGATCGTCGTCGACGTCGCGGCGATCAGCCCGATGGTCACCTGGGGCACCAACCCCGAGATGGTCACCGGCGTCGGCGACAGCGTCCCGGTTCCGCAGAACGAGGGTGACGAGCGCGCCCTGGTCTACATGGGGCTCGAGGCCGGCACGCCGATCTCCGAGATCGCCATCGATCGCGTGTTCATCGGCTCGTGCACCAACTCGCGGATCGGCGACCTGCGGGCCGCCGCCGAGGTCGTCAAGGGCCGCCACGTCGCCGACGGCGTCGTGGCCATGGTGGTGCCCGGCTCCGAGCAGGTCCGCGCGCAGGCCGAGTCCGAGGGCCTCGACGTCGTCTTCCGCGACGCGGGCTTCGACTGGCGCAACGCGGGCTGCTCGATGTGCCTGGGCATGAACCCCGACATCGCGGCGCCCGGGGAACGGGTCGCGTCGACCTCGAACCGCAACTTCGAGGGCCGTCAGGGCCGCGGCGCGCGCACCCATCTCGTCAGCCCGCAGATGGCCGCCGCCGCGGCGGTCGCCGGGCATTTCGTCGACATCAGAACCTGGAACGAGGCGGAGGTCCCCGCATGAAGGCCATCGAGACGATCACCGACCGCGTCGCCGTGCTGATGCGCGACGACATCGACACCGACCAGATCATCCCCAAGCAGTTCCTCAAGCGCGTCGAGCGCACGGGGTTCGGCGAGTTCCTGTTCTACGACTGGGCCAAGGAGCCCGACTGGGACCTGCCCGCCACGCAGATCCTCGTCTCGGGCAACAACTTCGGCTGCGGGTCGAGCCGCGAGCACGCGCCGTGGGCGCTCGAGGACTACGGCTTCCGGGCGGTCATCGCACCCAGCTTCGCCGACATCTTCAAGTCCAACTGCACCAAGATCGGGCTGCTGCCGGTCGAGCTGCCCGAGGCCGCCGTCAAGGCCATCGCCGAGGCGGGCGAGGCGCAGGTCGACCTCGCCGCCCAGGAGGTCCGCTGGAGCGGCGGCACCGCGTCGTTCGAGATCGATCCGGACATCAAGCACCGGCTGCTCAACGGGCTCGACGACATCGGCCTGACCTTGCAGCAGGGCGAGGCGATCGAGGCCTACGAATCCGATCGCGAGCGCAGCGGGCCGGTGACCACCGCTTTGTAGTGTTTGCGCGCCAAAGGCCCGTGGTAGGACCTTTGGCAGACGCAGACGTTCATTCATCGATCTCTCGGGAGGCAGATCATCTTGAAGCGGACCCTGACGCTCGCCCTGGCGGCGTGCGCCCTCATCCCGGCCACGGCTTCGGCCTGGGCCCCGGCGCCCGGCGCCATCCATCCCGGTGTCCAGACCTACACGGCCGGCGCCCAGTGCACGGCGAACTTCGTGTTCACCGACGGCGGCTCGACCTACATCGGCCAGGCGGCCCACTGCTCGGGCACCGGCGCCGCGACCGACACGAACGGCTGCACTGCGCAGTCGCTGCCGATCGGCACGCCCGTCGAGGTGACCGGCGCCGACAACCCCGGCACGCTCGTCTACAACTCGTGGATCACGATGCAGGCCAACGGCGAGGCCGATGAGGAGACCTGCGCCTACAACGACCTCGCGCTGGTCAAGCTGAACTCCGCCGACGTGGCGAAGGTCAACCCGTCGGTCCCCGGCTTCGGCGGCCCGACGGGCGTGGCGGCGCTCGGCAACACGGGCGCGCCGGTGTTCACCTACGGCAACTCGTCGCTGCGTGGCGGCGTCCAGAAGCTCAGCCCGAAGGAGGGCCTCGTCGTCGAGCGCACCCCCGGCGGCTGGAGCACGACCGTCTACACGGTCACCCCCGGCATCCCCGGTGACTCGGGCTCCGGCTTCCTGACCAGCACGGGTCAGGCCGCGGGCGTGCTGAGCACCGTCGCCATCGCGCCCCTTCCGGGCTCCAACGGCGTCGGCGACCTCGGCCTCGAGATCGCCTACATGCGCAGCCACGGCGGCCCGTCGGCCAGCGTCGTGAACGGCACCGAGCCGTTCAACGGCGACCTGGTCAACGCGATCGCCACCGCGCCGGTCCTCTAGACGCATTGGGCGGGGCGCCGAGGGTCATATCCTCGGCGCCTCATGGCCCACCACATCGCAGTACTCCCCGGTGACGGGATCGGACCCGAGATCACCGCGCCCACGCTCCAGCTCCTCCGGGAGCTGGGGGACTTCGAGTTCACCGAGCATCTCTTCGGCGGCGCCTCCATCGACGCGCACGGCACCGCGCTGACCGACGAGGTCCTCGCCGCGTGCCGCGCCTCGGACTCCGTGCTGCTCGCCGCGGTCGGCGGCCCCAAGTGGGACACCACCGATCCCGACGCCCCGCGTCCCGAGCAGGGCCTCCTGGGGCTGCGCAAGGCGCTCGGGCTGTTCGCCAACCTGCGCCCGGTCAAGGCGTTCGACGCGCTGGCCGACGCCTCGCCGCTCAAGGACGTGGCGGGGATCAACTTCCTCGTCGTCCGCGAGCTCACGGGCGGCATCTACTTCGGCGCCAAGACCCGCACGGCCGACGAGGCCAGCGACCTGTGCATCTACAGCCGCGCGGAGGTCGAGCGGATCGGCCGCGTCGCGTTCAACGCCGCCAAGGGCACCGTCACGAGCGTCGACAAGGCCAACGTCCTGGAGACCTCACGGCTGTGGCGCGAGGTCATCACCGAGCTGCACCAGCGAGAGTTCTCCGACATCGTCCTCGAGCACCAGCTCGTCGACTCGTGCGCGATGAAGCTCGTCTCGGATCCGCGCCACTTCGAGGTCATCGTCACCGAGAACATGTTCGGCGACATCCTCAGCGACGAGGCGTCCATGCTGACCGGCTCGCTCGGCCTGCTGCCCAGCGCCTCGCTGGGCGAGGACGGGACCCCGGGCATGTTCGAGCCGGTCCACGGCTCGGCCCCCGACATCGCGGGCCGGGGGATCGCCAACCCGCTGGCGATGTTCCTGTCCGCGGCCATGATGCTGCGCCACCAATTTTCCATGCAGGACGAGGCCTCTGCCGTAGAATCGGCCGTCGACCGCGCGCTCGCCGCCGGTCTTCGCACACCCGATCTCGGGGGCTCGGCGACCACCGCGGAAGCGGCCGCCGCCGTCCTGGAGCACCTGCAAGGAGCGTGACGTCGATGGACCAAGCGGACCTCATCTGGATGAACGGCAAGTTCGTTCCGTGGGAGGACGCGAAGGTCCACGTGCTCACGCATGGCCTGCACTACGGCACGGGCGTCTTCGAGGGCGTCCGCTGCTACGACACCGAGATCGGGCCGGCGGTCTTCCGCCACGCCGACCACGTCGAGCGGCTGTTCAAGAGCGCCGAGCTCTACTACATGCCGATCCCGTTCGAGCGCGAGGCGCTGCGCAGCGCGACGCTCGAGCTGATCGCCCGCAACGGCTTTCGCTCCTGCTACATCCGCCCGCTGGTCAACCGCGGCTACGGCACGATGGGCCTGTTCCCCCTCGACGCCCCGGTCGACGTGTCGATCGCAACGTGGGAGTGGGGCGCCTACCTCGGCGAGGAGGGCAAGCGCAACGGCATCCGCGCGAAGGTCTCCTCGTGGCGGCGCATCAGCCCCGACTCGCTGATCCCGGCGGCCAAGGCCACGGGCCAGTACCTCAACTCGATCCTCGCCAAGGTCGAGTCCCATCACGCCGGCTACGAGGAGGCGATCCTCCTCGACGACCGCGGGATGGTCTGCGAGGGCTCGGGAGAGAACATCTTCATCGTGCGCGACGGCGTCGTCTACACGCCGCCGCAGGCCGCATCGATCCTCGACGGCATCAGCCGCAAGTCGATCATCCAGATCATGCGCGACATGGGCATCGAGGTCGTCGAGCGCGACATGAGCCGCTCCGAGCTCTACCTCGCCGACGAGGTCTTCGTCTGCGGCACCGCCGCCGAGCTCACGCCCCTGCGCGAGATCGACGACCACACGATCGGCGCCGGCCGCCCCGGCGAGCTGACGGTCGCGGTGCAGACCGCCTACGAGGACGCCCTGCACGGGCGGACCGAGCGCTACCGCGAGTGGCTGGACCCCGTTCCGGCCGAGCTCTACGAGGCGGCCGCCGCCTCAGACCTGGTCGCGTAGCCCGTGAAGCCCGTCGAGCTCTACGACGCCACCCTGCGCGACGGGATGGGCGGCGGCGGCATGTCGCTGACGGCGGGCGAGAAGGTGCGCGTCGTGCACCGCCTCGACGAGCTCGGCGTCGACCTCATCGAGGCCGGCTTCCCGTCGTCGAACCCCAAGGAGGCCGAGCTCTTCGAGCTGCTGGCCGCCGAGACGCTGACCCATGCCCAGATCGCGGCGTTCGGCATGACCCGCCGGCGTGGCGTGACCGCCGAGCAGGACGAGGGCCTCAACGTGCTCGCCGACTGCTTCGCGCCGGTCTGCACGCTGGTCGGCAAGGCCTCGGCCTTCCAGGTCGACACCGTCGTGCGCGTCTCGCGCGAGGAGAACCTGGCGATGATCGGCGAGTCGATCGCCTTCCTCGCCGGCCGCGGCAAGCGCGTGCTCTTCGACGCCGAGCACTTCTTCGAGGGCTGGGAGGCCGACCGCGACTACGCGATCGCCTGCGTGCTGGCCGCCGCGACGGCCGGCGCCGAGCGCGTGGTGCTCTGCGACACCAACGGCGGCACGCTGCCGGCGCGCATCGCGGCGGGGGTCGCCGACGTCGTCGCCTCGGTCGAGGGAACGGCCGTCGGCATCCACTGCCACAACGACGCCGGCGTCGCCGTGGCCAACTCGCTCGCCGCGGTCGAGGCCGGGGCCACCCAGGTCCAGGGCACGATGAACGGCATCGGCGAGCGCACGGGCAACGCCAACCTCGTCACGATCATCGCCAACCTCCAGCTCAAGATGGGCGTCGAGGTCGTCAGCGCCGACCAGCTCGGCCGGCTGACCGACACCGCGCACTACATCGATGAGCTGCTCAACCGCAACCCGGCCGCCGACCAGCCCTACGTCGGCAAGCACGCCTTCGCCCACAAGGCCGGGATGCACGCGGCCGGCGTGCGCGCCAACGCCTCGACCTTCGAGCACGTCGACCCGTCGCTGGTGGGCAACCGCCGCGACCTGCTGGTCTCCGAGCTGGCCGGCCGCGGCACGGTCACCGAGAAGGCCGGCGCCGCCGGCATCGACGTCGACGAGGCCTCGGTCTCGCGGATCGTCGAGCGCGTCAAGGCGCTCGAGCACGAGGGCTTTCAGTTCGAGGCCGCCGACGGCAGCTTCGAGCTGCTGGTCCGCAAGGAGGCCGGCGAGTACGAGCCGCTGTTCCGGCTTGAGAGCTGGCGCGTCATCGTCGAGAAGCGCGCCGACGGCAAGGTCGAGACCGAGGCGACCATCAAGATCTGGGTCGACGGCGAGCGCTACGTCTCCACCGCGGAGGGCAACGGACCGGTCCACGCCCTGGACCGCGCGCTGCGCGAGGCCATCGGCACCACGTTCCCGCACCTGCGCGAGATCGAGCTGGTCAACTTCAAGGTCCGCATCCTCGACGAGACCCACGGCTCCGACGCGGTGATCAGAGTCGCCGTCGACTCGTCCGACGGACAGGACGTGTGGGGTTCGATGGGCGTCTCGACCAACCTCATCGAGGCCTCGTGGCAGGCGCTCGTCGACTCGATCGAGTTCGGCATGCAGCCCGGCCGGCGCCCGCAGTCCCAGCCGACCGATCTCCCGGTGTGATCCCGGTCGCCAAGCCCGTCCTGGGCGCCCGCGAGGAGGAGCTGGTCCTCGAGGTCCTGCGCTCCGGGTGGCTGTCGCTGGGCCCGAAGGTCCCCGAGTTCGAGCGCAACTTCGCCGCGCGCGTCGGCGGCCGCCACGCCAGCGCAGTGTCGAGCGGCACCGCCGGGCTGCACCTCGCGCTGCGCGCCGCAGGGGTCAAGGAGGGCGACGAGGTCGTCACGTCGCCGTTCTCGTTCGTGGCCAGCGCGAACTCGATCCTCTTCGAGCGCGCGACCCCGGTGTTCGCCGACATCGATCCGGTGACGCTCGACCTCGACCCTGACGCCGCGCGAGCCGCGGTGACCGACCGGACGACGGCCCTGCTGCCGGTCGACATCTTCGGCTGGCCGGTCGACATGGAGGCCTTCGAGTCCTTCGGGCTGCCGATCGTCGAGGACGCCTGTGAGGCGCTGGGCGCCACCTACGCCGACGGCTCGCCGGTCGGCTCACGCGAGCACCCGTCGGTCTTTGCCTTCTACGCCAACAAGCAGATGACCACCGGCGAGGGCGGCATCGTCGTGATGGGCCACGAGGACGTCAAGCAGACCATCGACTCCGAGCGCAACCAGGGCCGCGCGCCGGACATGGACTGGCTCGACCACGACCGGCTGGGCTTCAACTACCGGCTGTCCGACATCGCCTGCGCGCTGGGGATCGCCCAGCTCGAGCGCCTCGACGACATGCTGGCCTCGCGGGCGCGCGTCGCCGGCTGGTACCGCGACGCGCTGGCCGGCATCGAGGGCCTCGGGCTGCCCTGCGAGGACCGCGGCCCGGAGAAGCGCGGCTGGTTCGTGTTCGTCGTGCAGCTGCCGGCCGAGGTCGATCGCGACGAGACGATCCGCGCGCTGTACGAGCGCGGCGTGCAGAGCAAGCCCTACCTGCCGGCGATCCACCTGATGAGCTTCTACCGCGAGCGCTTCGGCCATCGCGAGGGCGAGTTCCCGGTCTGCGAGGCGGTGTCGGCCAGCTCGATCGCGCTGCCGTTCTTCCCGGAGCTCGCCGAGGGCCAGGTCGCCGAGGTCGCGCAGACCCTGCGTGACGTGCTGGGCCAGTAGCGTCAGGCCGGCATGTCGCGCTTCTCCGAGCCCCAGCACGAGCACTTCCGCGCCCTCAACACGTCGCTGTCGTTCGACCAGCGACTCTGGCCCTTCGACGTCGCCCAGTCGCGGGCGCACGCGAGGATGCTCGCCGCCACCGGTGTCATCGGCGACGACGACCGCGACGCGCTGCTGACCGGTCTCGACGCCGTGGAGGCCGAGCTCGAGGCTGGGACCTTCCCGTTCCGCGAGGACGACGAGGACATCCACATGGCCGTCGAGCGGCGGCTGACCGAGATCGCCGGGCCGGTGGGCGGCAAGCTGCACACCGCGCGCTCGCGCAACGACCAGGTGGCCACCGACGTGGCGCTGTTCACGCGCGCGGCCGCGCAGACCGCGCTGGCCTCGATCGACGGGCTCTGCGCCGCGCTGGCCGATGCGGCCGAGGCGCATCTGGACTGGCCGCTGCCGGGCTACACGCACCTGCAGCGCGGCCAGCCCGTCTACCTGTCCCATCACCTGCTGGCCTACTTCTGGATGCTGCGCCGCGACCGCGAGCGCTTCGCGTTCGTCGTCTCGCAGACCGCTGCGCTGCCGCTGGGCGCCGGGGCGCTGGCCGGCACCAACTTCCCGACCGACCGGGGGATGGTCGCCGCGGAGCTGGGCTTCGAGCGCGTCGCGCCCAACTCGATGGATGCGGTGGCCAACCGCGACTTCGTCCTGGACTTCCTGGGCGCCGCCGCCACCTGCGCGACGCACCTGTCGCGGCTGGGCCAGGAGATCGTCCTGTGGGCCACCGAGGAGTTCGGCTTCCTCACGCTGGCCGACGCCTGGACGAGCGGCTCGTCGATCATGCCGCAGAAGAAGAACCCCGATGCCGCCGAGCTGCTGCGGGCCAAGGCGCCGCGCATCGTCGCGCACCTGACGGGCCTCCACGGCGTCCTCCACGCGCTGCCCATGACCTACAACAAGGACATGCAGGAGGACAAGGAGCACCTCTTCGACGCGGCCGACACGCTCGAGCTGTGCCTGTGGGCGGCCCGCGGCATGATCGAGGGCGCGACCTTCCACCGCGAGCGCATGGCCGCCGCGGCCTCCGACGAGCTGATCGCGGCGACCGATCTGGCCGACCTGCTGGTCCAGCGCGGCACGCCGTTCCGCGAGGCCCACGGCGTCGTCGCCGGGCTGGTGCGCCGGGCCACGACGGGCGAGGCCTCGCTGCGCGAGCTCGTCGAGGCCGACCTCGGCGCGGAGGCGGGCGCCGTGCTCGAGCAGTCCTCGTGGCTGGAGTCGAAGGTCTCGGAGGGTGGCACCTCGCTCGCGCGCGTCCGCGAGCAGCTCGCGCTCGCCCGCGCCGCGCTGTGACGGAGGACTTCTTCGCCCGGCCCGTGCTGGAGGTCGCGCGGGACCTCGTCGGCTGGACGCTGCGCCACGGCGAGACCGCGGGCACGATCGTCGAGACCGAGGCCTACCACCAGGACGAGGCGGCCTGCCACGCCTACGTGGGGGTGACCAAGCGGACGGCGACGCTGTTCGGGGCGCCCGGCACGGTCTACGTCTATCGCTCCTACGGGATCCACGCGCTGTTCAACATCGTCTGCGAGCCCGAGGACGTCGGGGCGGCCGTGCTCGTCCGGGCGCTCGAGCCGACCGACGGGATCGAGCTGATGCGGCTGCGCCGGCGCCTGGACCGGATCCACGACCTGTGCTCGGGTCCGGGCAAGCTCACGCAGGCGCTCGACATCGAGCTCGAGCTCAACCAGACCGACGTGGTCGGTGGCGGACCGGTCGTGCTCGAGCCGCCGGCGGGGGAGGTCCCGGTGCTGCTGGAGGGGCCGCGGATCGGGATCACCAAGGCGGCGGAGCTCCCGTGGCGGTTCTGCGCGGCCGGCAGCCGCAGCGTCTCGAAGCCCTGGCCGCCCGGGCTGCGGGCGACCCTGCCTCGCTAGGGGTCCGTGGTGTCGGCGGGCGGCGAGGCGCCGCCGGTGCCGGGGCTCACGCCGCCGGTGTTGCCGGTGCCGGTGCCGGTGTCGTCGGCCGGCGGAGGCGTGGTCTCGTCGACCTGGGGCTCGGTCGTGTCCACCGGCGGCGCGACCTGGTCCTCCTCGGGCGCGGGCACGGGCTCGCCGCCGGTCGAGGACGGCTCTTCGGCGGTCGAGGAGGTGGGCTCGACCGGCGTGACCGACTCCGTGCTGGTCGTCGTGGTGGGGAGCTCGTCGCCGTTCTTGGCGGCGCGCTCGGCATCGCGCTGCTCGTCGATCTGGACGGCGGCCACGACGAAAGCCCGCCAGATCTGGGCGGGGAAGGTGCCGCCGGCCACCGACGAGCCGGCGTAGTCGGTCTCCATCGACTTGATGGAGTCCGGATAGCCGACCCAGACCGCGATCGTGTACTTCTCCGTGTAGCCGACGAACCAGGCGTCGCCGTAGTTCTCCGTCGTCCCCGTCTTGCCCGCCGCGAAGCCGCCGTACTGGGCCTTGACGCCGGTGCCGTGGCTGACGACGGACTGCAGGATCGGCGTGACGGTGTCCGCGAGCGCCGGGGTGAAGACTTCCTTCTCCTCGGTCTTGTTGTCGGCGATGGTGTCGCCGTCCTTGTTGCGGATCAGCCGGATGCCGACCGGTCCGCCGCCGGGCGCGCCCAGGCTGCCCTCGATCCGTTTGCCGCGCATGGCGAACGTCTCGTAGGCGTGGGCCATGTCGAGCACGGTCACGCCCTGCTTGAGGCCGCCCAGGGTGATCGCCGGGTTCGTCGAGACCGGCGTGCGGATGCCCATGTTGTGGGCCATGCGGGCGATGTTCTTGAACCCGGTCTTGAAGCCGACCTCGGCGTAGACGGAGTTGTCGGAGAAGGTGGTGGCGCTGGCCAGGTTGGTGACGCCGGAGTAGTTGCCCTCGTAGTTGTTGACGACGAACTTCTCCTTGCCCTTGGTGCCGGGCACGTCGAAGATCTTCTTGCGCGACTCGAACGTGTCGCTCGGGCTGATGCCCTGGCGGATCGCCGCGGCGAGCACGAACGGCTTGAAGGACGAGCCGGGCTGGCGCTGGCCCTGGGTGGCGAGGTTGAACGGCCGCGTCTCGTAGTTGGGGCCGCCGACCATGGCGCGCACGGCGCCGGAGTCGTTGTCGATGACGACCATCGAGGCGGTGGGTCGCGTGACGCCGGCGTTCTCGTCGTCGGGGAGGTAGGCGTTGACCGCGCGCTCGGCCGCGGCCTGCATGTCGATGTCGAGCGTCGTGCGGACCTTCCAGCCCCCGCGGAAGGCGCGCTCGGCCCCGTAGCGGTCGACGAGCTGCTGGCGCACCCAGTTGTTGAAGTAGCCCAGCTGGAGCTCGTGCCCGTCGACGGGGTCCTTGATGAGGATCGGCTCGGTCGGCGGCTGGATGGCCGGCGGAGCGGTCTCCTTGAGCGCGTCGTCGTAGTCGGCCTGGGTGATGTAGTCCTGCTCGAGCATCTTCTGCAGGACGACGTTGCGCCGCGCCAGCGACGCCGACCAGCGCGTCTGCGGGTCATAGCCACTGGGGTTCTGGACCATCCCGGCCAGCAGCGCCGCCTCGTCGGGCTGCAGCTGCGAGGCACACGACGGGTGGCCGTGGGTGCCGCAGCCGGCGTGCTCGGGATCGCCACCGAAGTAGATCCGCGCGGCCGACTCGACGCCGTAGGCGCCGTTGCCGAAGTAGATCGTGTTGAGGTACTCGGTGAGGATCTTCTCCTTCGACCACTTCCGCGTGAGGTGGTAGGCCATCGCGGCCTCACGGAGCTTCTCGAAGACGGTGCGGTTGGTCTGCTGGTTCTCGGCCTGCTTGACGAACTGCTGGGTGATCGTCGAGCCGCCCTGGGTCCCGCCGCCGCCGAAGATGTCGTTGGCGAACGCGCGACCGATGCCGCGGATGTCGATGCCCGAGTTGGTGAAGAAGCGGCGGTCCTCGATGGCGATGATCGCGTGGGTCATCGAGGGCGAGATGTCCTCGTACTTGACGAAGACGAGGTTCTGGTTGTTGACCAGCACGCCGATCTGGCGCGCGTTGGCGTCCTCGAGGACCGAGTTCTGGGCGTTGCGGAACCGCTGATCGCCGGCCAGGTCGCCCAGGTTGGAGGCGACGGCCATCATCATCCCGAAGATCGTCGAGATCAGCGCGAGCGCGCTGAGGCCGAAGACGAGCAGCAGCAACCGCAGCTTCTTGATCTTGGGGCGCTTGCGGCCCGGATCGGGCAGCGACAGCGGCGTGATGCTGGGAGGCTCGGCGACGCTCATGCGAAAAACGCCTGCAAAGGCGCGGAACGGGATGTCCGGAGGCGGCGGCAACAGGCCCGGACGACTGACCGCGAGAATAGCATTGGGGCACATGGCCGACACCAGCTCCGACGCCGCCTTCCTGGCGCGCAACGCCGTCGACTGCCTGCCGGCGGGGGGTCTCGAGGCCAAGCTGGCGACCGCGGCGAAGGAGGGACGGCCGCTCCGGGTCAAGCTCGGACTCGATCCCACCGCGCCCGACATCCACCTCGGCCACACCGTGGTGCTGCAGAAGCTGCGGGAGTTCCAGGACCGCGGCCACCGCGTGGTGCTGATCGTCGGCGACTACACCGCGCGGGTCGGCGACCCCAGCGGCCGGTCCTCGACACGGCCGGTGCTCAGCGGCGAGGAGATCGACGCCAACGCCGAGACCTACCGGGCGCAGGCCTACAAGGTGCTGCTGGACGACCCCGAGCTGCTGGAGGTGCGCTTCAACGGCGAGTGGCTCGACATGCCCGCCGAGAAGCTCTTCGCGCTCGCGCGCGTGGCAACGGTGGCCCAGATCCTCGAGCGCGAGGACTTCGGGCGGCGCTTCGGCGCCCGCGAGCCGATCTCGGTGCTCGAGATGCTCTATCCGCTCCTGCAGGGCTATGACTCGGTGGCCGTGGAGTCCGACGTCGAGCTCGGCGGCACCGATCAGACCTTCAACCTGCATCTCGGCCGCGACGTCCAGCGCGCCTACGGCCAGCCCGAGCAGATCGTCCTGACCATGCCGATCCTCCCCGGGACCGACGGCGCCGACAAGATGTCGAAGTCGCTGGGCAACCACATCGGGGTCACCGAGGCGCCGGAGGAGATGTACGGCAAGACCCTGTCGGTGCCCGACGCGGCGATGGGCTCCTGGTACGAGCTGCTGCTGGGCCAGGCCCCGCCCGAGGGCGTGGGGCCACGCGACGCCAAGCGGGCGCTCGCCCGGGCGATCGTCGCGCGCTTCCACTCCGACGAGGCGGCCGTGGCGGCCGAGGAGCACTTCGATCGTGTCTTCGTGCGCCACGAGGCGCCCGACGAGATGCCCGAGGTCGTCGTGGCGCCGGGGGAGGTCCATCTGCCGGCGCTGCTGGCCGAGGCCTTCGGCGTCTCGCGCTCGGACGCCCGGCGCCAGCTGACCGCCGGCGGGGTCAAGCGCGACGGCGAGGTCCTCGCCGAGCTCGACGTGCCCGCCGACGCCCTCGACGGGCGGGTGCTGCAGCTGGGCAAGCGGCGCTTCGCGCGCGTGCGCGTGAGCGCGTGACGGTCCACGCCGGGCTGCTGCGCCTCTCGACCGCCGGCGACGGCGACATCGTCGACCTGACACCGGGGATAGAGGCCGTGGTGCGCCAGAGCGGTGTCGACGTAGGCGTGGCGGTGGTCTTCGCGCCGGGCGCGACGGTGGGCGTCACCACGATGGAGTTCGAGCCCGGCGCCGTGGGCGATCTGCAGGCGCTGCTCGACGGCCTGATCCCGCACGAGGCGGGGGAGGGCCACAACGCCCGCAACGCCGACTCCAACGGCCACGCCCACCTGCGGGCGGCCGTCATCGGGCCGTCCGAATCGGTTCCTGTGGTTGGCGGAACGCTCGGACTGGGTACCTGGCAGCAGGTGGTTCTCGTGGACTTCGACGACCGCCCGCGCGAGCGTCAGGTCAGCGTCCAGATCCTGTCCTAGGAGCGGGCCGGACGGTCATCGCGGCGACATCTCTTCAGATGCCCGCGTCGGGCTGCTATCTTCCTTCGTCGCGCTCGGAACGGCCTAGTCCCTCCGAGCCCAGCCTGGCAAGAAGCGGAGTCCCCGCGACTTGCTCCAAGAGGCGCCGGTCTTTGAAAACTCAACAGCATGCGCTTCTCCGACCGCACACTGGTCGGAGAAACAAACAGGTCCGACTCCGTCGGCTCGCCAGCGAGCCGATGGGAGCCAAATTAGAAGTACCTCGCGTCATGGGTTGAGGCCGCCACGGTGTACTCGGTGGCCTCGTTGTGGCTCATGACGGCTTTTCGTGACGGTCAGTCGCCCTTCGGGTCGGCCGGCCAGAAGTTCTTCACGGAGAGTTTGATCCTGGCTCAGGACGAACGCTGGCGGCGTGCTTAACACATGCAAGTGGAGCGACGAACCAGGGCTTGCCCTGGGGCAGAGCCGCGAACGGGTGAGTAACACGTGGGTAACCTGCCCAGATGACCGGGACAACCCGAGGAAACTCGGGCTAATACCGGATGTGCTGTCCTCACATCAGTGAGGTTAGGAAAGGTAGCTTCGGCTTCCGCATCTGGATGGGCCCGCGGCGCATTAGCTTGTTGGTGAGGTAACGGCTCACCAAGGCGACGATGCGTAGCTGGTCTGAGAGGACGATCAGCCACACTGGGACTGAGACACGGCCCAGACTCCTACGGGAGGCAGCAGTGGGGAATCTTGCACAATGCGCGAAAGCGTGATGCAGCAACGCCGCGTGAGGGAAGACGGCCTTCGGGTTGTAAACCTCTTTCAGTTGGGACGAAGCCTGTGCGGTTAATAGCCGTTGCAGGTGACGGTACCTTCAGAAGAAGCCCCGGCTAACTACGTGCCAGCAGCCGCGGTAATACGTAGGGGGGCAAGCGTTGTCCGGAATCAT
>JBJMLA010000115.1:0-1729 GCA_045805505.1 Solirubrobacteraceae bacterium | reverse complement strand
GAGATACCGCTCTCGGCAGGCCTCGGCTCGAGCGCCGCCGCGATCGTGGCCGGGCTGGTGGCGGCCGACCACATGTACGAGCTGGCCGAGCCCGTCTACCCGCACGCGGTCGAGATCGAGGGACATCCCGACAACGTGGCGGCGGCGCTGTTCGGCGGCTTCGTCGTGTGCACGCCGGAGGGCGCGCAGCGCTTCGACCCGGCGCCCGGGCTGGAGGGCGTCATCGCGATCCCGCCGGACCCCGTGCCGACGCACGACGCGCGCGCAGCGCTGCCCGCGACCGTGCCGATCACCGACGCCGTGCACAACATCGCGCACGCGTCGATGCTCGTGCTCGGCCTCGCGAAGGACGACTTCTCGCTGATCGGCGCCGGTCTCTCGGACCGCCTGCACCAGGACCGCCGCGCGCACCTCTACCCGCGCTCGATGCAGCTGGCGGCGCGCGCCGAGGAGTTCGGATCGGTCGGCGCGACGATCTCGGGCGCCGGCCCGACCGTTCTCTTCTGGTGCCACTGGCAGCAGACCGGCGGCGTGTTCGAGGCGCTCCAGGCGGAAGCATCCGACTGCGAGGTCCGGCGCGTGCAGTTCGTGCCCGGCGGCGCCGACGTGAAGGCGCTCTAGGCGCCCGGGCTCCGGTCCTGCCAGCGCTGCTCGGCCTCCAGCTGCGCCGCGACCGAAAGCAACAGGCCTTCCGAGACCGGGGGCCCGATCAGCTGGACCGCCAGCGGCAACCCGTCGTCGCCCTGGTACATCGGCAGCGAGATCGCCGGCTGCCCGGTCACGTTCACGAACGGCGTGTAGGGCGTGAACGCGGATGACTCGCGGAAGGTGGCCATCGGGTCCGGCGCGCAGGTGTCGAGCTCCCCGATCCGCAGCGGGCGCTTGGCCAGCGCGGGTGTCAGCACGGCGTCCCACTGCCCCGACCACACGATCGCGCCGCGTGCGACCCGCTGGAGGAGCGTCTGCGAGCGCAGGTACATCGACGACCCGGTCGAGAGGCCGCGCTCGTGGAGCGCCATCGTCAGCGGCTCGATGTTCTCCGGCGTCGCCTTCTGCCCGGAGACGAGCTCACCGAACAGCACGCCGAGCGACACCATGCCCGCCCAGAGGTCGGTGAACATCTCGATCAGCTGCTCGAACTGGACCGGTGGATCGACCTCCTCGACGTGGTGGCCGAGTGTCTCCAGGAGGGCGACCGCGTCGCGAGCGGCGCGCTCTGCCTGCGGGTCGAGCTCGGTGCCAACGCCTGGATCCATCATGAGCGCGATCCGCAACGGCCCCGGTCCGCGCGCCGCGGTCACCGAGAACGGCTCGAACGGCGGCGGGGCCCAGGTCGCGTCGCCTGCCTCGTAGCCGGCGAGCACGTCGAGCGCGGCCGCACTGTCGGCAACCGTGCGAGCCACCACGCCGTCGACCGAGAGGAAGGATTCGCCCTGGTCGGGACCGCGCGAGATGCGCCCTCGGCTGACCTTCAGCCCGACGAGCCCGCAGCACGCGGCCGGGATGCGAATCGACCCACCCCCGTCGGAGGCGTGCGCGATCGGGACGAGGCCGCCGGCGACGGCGGCTGCCGACCCGCCCGACGAGCCGCCGGGCGTGTGGCCGGTGTTCCACGGGTTGCGCGTCGGCCCGAAGCGGCGCGGCTCGGTCACGGGCACGATCCCCATCTCCGGGGCAGCGGTCTTCCCGACGATGTAGATGGGTTGTGCGTTGTTTAGGGTTAGTTTGT
>JBJMLA010000114.1:0-1522 GCA_045805505.1 Solirubrobacteraceae bacterium | reverse complement strand
GGATGGGACGGGACATGCTCTCCTCCGGGGTGGATGGGTGACGGACTGATAGACGCCGCGCGGGCCACGGTCCTTCCCACGCACGCGCACGCTACTCGTCAGGCCCCGGGCGCACGATCAACACGTTGCAGGGCGCGCGATTGGCGACGGAGTCCGCGACGCTGCCCAGGATGCGGCGCGCCGTCTTGCTCCGTGCGCCCGCGCCGACGACGATCAGGCGTGCGCTGTGCTCGAAGGCGATGTCGGTGAGCACGAGGGCCGGGTCGCCGCGACGGACCTCCGCGGTGGCGTCGACGCCCTGCTGGCGCAGCGCCTGCGCCGCCTCGTGCACGGCGGCCTCCAGTTCGCCGGCATCGACGCTGAAAAAGCGCGTGGCGCCGATCACCTGCACCCGCGCCCCGGAGGATCGGGCCAGATCGGCCGCCGCAGCAAGGGCCTCACCGGAGTTCTGCGAGCCGTCGGTGCCCACCACGATGAGGTTCGTCCTCGGGTCCTGCGGGGAGCCGCTCCGCCGCGGCCACACGTGGCCGAGAAACGTGCGGCCAGGCTCCAGCGCGCTGAGCGCGAATTGGCGCAGCAGCGCCCGCCATCGCGCCGCCGGGGTTTCGGTCAGGGGCAACTCAATACTGAGTTGGACCTCGCGGCCCTCGCGGTGCATAGTTGTCTCGCCGAGTCCCTCGAGCACGCGGATGGCCTCGACGTTGGTGGCCAGCACGGGGGCGTCAAAGCGCTGGATCCCCTCCGCACGAGCACGGTCGACCAGGGCCTGCAGCAGGGCGGTGCCGACTCCCCGGCCCTGCCAGTCGTCGACCACCGTGATCGCCGGCTCGGCGACCGTCCCGCCGGGTGCGAGGCGGATGAAGCGCGCCACCCCGACCCCGTCACCGGTCGTAGGATCGATCGCCACGAGTGCCTCGTGATTGGAGTGGTCGACGCGGGTGAAATAGTCGAGCTCGCGGTCGCTGAGGTCCGGCATAGGACCGAAGAAGCGTCGGTAGCGCGATTCCGGGGAAAGACGCTCAAATGCTCCACGCAACCGCTCGCGGTCCTCGGGCACGATTGGTCGGACGTCGATCGGCGCGCCGTCGCGCAGCGCGAGGCGGAAATCTGTCACGGACACTGGTGCATTATCGGAAGAGAAGCCGTGCCGGCGCCGTTGGTTGGTCAGATAGACTTACTTTAAGTAGGTTTGCATGAACCCACTGAGGATCCCCATTTGGCGTGAGGCACGGATTGGCCTCGAGAGGGCCGCGCTGAGTCGCGACCCGGTACTCAGGGGCCAGGGCGTCGCTCGGGGCGATGGGATGCCGGTGCTGCTCATCCCGGGGTTCATGGCCGGGGATCTTTCGCTCTCGCTGATGGGCAACTGGCTTCGCCGGCTGGGTTATGAGCCGTGCCGCGCCGGTATGCGAGCCAACATCGACTGCACCGGAGACGCGATCGACCGCCTCGAGCGCGAGCTCGAACGCTTGGCCACCCGCCACGCACGTCCGGCCGGCGTCATCGGCCACAGCCGCGGCGG
>JBJMLA010000113.1:0-24703 GCA_045805505.1 Solirubrobacteraceae bacterium | reverse complement strand
GTCGCCTGCGCCGCGGCGGTCGCCGGCGCGGCGGCGGGCTGACCGGAGGCGCGGCGCGCGGCGTCATCGGCCACCCGGGCCTGCAGCTCGGCGTCGCGCTCAGGCGCACGGCCCGCCCACTCGCGCAGCCGCTTGACCTCGCGCGACTGCGCGAAGTACAGCAGCGAGAGCACGGCGAGGCCAACGATCGCGGCAAAGCCGCAGATCGCTCCAACCTGCTCGATCTGCTTGTCGATCGAGAACGCGAGCACGTGGGGCGCCATGGCGGCGAGAGTCTACGTCGCGCCGAGGCGCTCAGAGCGGGCGGGCTGCCGGACCTCGGCCAGGGCGGACACCTTCGCGGCCAGACCCGCCGCGTCGCCCTCCAGCGTCAGCAGGCTGATCTGGTCGAAGAACTCGGAGACGAGATCGGGGTCCATGGGCTCGCGGTCGGCCAGCACGATCTTCTCCGCGCGCGTCGGCTGCGGCCGCTCGTAGTCGTTGAACAGCTCCTCGTGGAGCTTCTCGCCGGGACGGCGGCCGACGACCTCGATGCTGACGTCGCGGCCGGGCTGCAGCCCCGACAGCTCGATCATGTCGCGGGCCAGATCCATGATCCGCACGGGCTCGCCCATCTCCAGGACGTAGACGGCGCCGCTGACGTCCAGCGAGCCGGCGCGCACGATCAGCTGCACGGCCTCGGGGATGGTCATGAAGTAGCGGGTCATCCGCTCGTCGGTCACCGTGACGGGACCGCCCAGCGCGATCTGGCGCCGGAAGATCGGCACGACGCTGCCCGAGGAGCCCAGCACGTTGCCGAAGCGCACCGCGGCGAACCGCGTCTTGGGGAAGCGCGCGTGGGCCTCCTCGACGGCCCACTCGGCGAGCGCCTTGGACGCGCCCATCACGGTGGTGGCCTCCACGGCCTTGTCGGTGGAGACCAGCACGAACGTCGCGACGCCGTGCTCGCCGGCCAGATGCGACATCCGCCGCGTGGCGATCGCGTTGTTGCGCACCGCCTCGATCGGGTTGCTCTCCATGAGCCCGACGTGCTTGTAGGCGGCGGCGTGGAAGACGACGGTCGGGCGCTGCTCGGCGAACACCTCGCGCATCCGCTCGCCCTCCTTGCAGTCCGCGAGGACCGGGGCGAGCATCTGGCGGTGGACGTGGCGGTCCTCCTCGAGCTCGCGGAGGATGGCGAAGAGGTTGTCCTCGGCGTGATCGACGAGCACCAGCTTGCGGGGGGCGACGCGGGCGATCTGGCGGCAGAGCTCTGACCCGATCGAACCACCGGCGCCCGTCACCATCACCACCTCGTTGTTGAGGTAGGCGCCGACGCGGTCGATCTCCATGCGCACCGGCTCGCGACCCAGGATGTCCTCGACCTGGACCTCGCGCGCCTGGCGCACGACGTCGCCGCCGTGCAGCAGCAGCTCGAAGACGGTCGGCAGGGTGCGGACCGGGATGCCGCGCTTGCGGGCGGCGGTGACGATCTGCGCGCGCAGCGTGCCGGGCGCCGACGGGATCGCGATGGTGATCTCGTCGGGCTCGGCCTCGTCGAGGATGCGGTTGAGCTCCGCCGTCGGGCCGAGGACCCGGACGCCGTCGAAGCGCAGGTTGCGCTTGAGCGGGTCGTCGTCGACGAAGCCGACCGGGTTCAGGCGCAGCGACGGGTTGCGCAGGATCTCGCGCAGCACGAGCTGCCCGCCGTCGCCGGCGCCGACGATCAGCACGCGACGCGCGTCCTTGACCGGCTTGAAGCCACGCAGCGGCCGCTCGTAGAACGCGCGCACGAGGAACCGCACGCCGCCCACGAGCGCCAGCGTCAGCAGGAAGAACAGCGCGGCGAGGCCGGACGGGAGGTTGACGCCCACCCAGCCGGTCGACGAGGGGACGGTGGTCGGATGGATGACGGCGATCGCCGCCATCAGCACGACGGTCGCGACGAACACCGACTGCACGACGGCCATGAAGTCGCGCTGGGTGACGTAGCGCCAGTGCTTGCCGTAGAGCCCGAACAGCGCGAAGACCACGACGGAGGTGGGCACGGCCCACGGGATCGTGGTCTCGAAGAGGTCCTGATAGCGGGCCGGGACGCCGGAATCGAACCTCAACCGGTAGGCGAGGAAGTATGCGGCGGCGATCAGGAGCGCGTCGATCGCCAGCTGCGGTACGGAATGGCGATGGAACGTGCCGATCGCCGGCGTCCTGAGCCGGCGGCGCATCTTCGACATTCTAGGCGCAGGTACGCTCAGAACCACCTTGATGCTGCTTCTTGCCTCCATCACCGACAAGGTCGCCGACTGGGCGATCAACGTCATCGACGCCATCGGTCTGTGGGGCATCTTCCTGCTGATGACGCCCGAGAGCGCGTGCATCCCGATCCCGTCGGAGCCGACGATGCTCTTCGCGGGGTTCAGCGTCCACAACGGCGAGTACTCCGTGTTGGCAGCGGTCCTCGTCGCCTCGTTCGCCAACCTCCTGGGCTCCTGCATCGCCTACGCGGTCGGCTACCACGGCCGGGCCACGGTGCTGACCAACAACCGGCTGTTCCACATCAACGACGCCCAGCTCGAGCGCGCCACGGGCTGGTTCGAGCGCTACGGCGCGGCCACCGTCTTCTTCTCGCGGATGCTGCCGATCGTCCGGACGTTCATCTCGCTGCCCGCCGGCATCGCGCGCATGCGGTTCTCGACCTTCGCCGTCCTGACGTTCCTCGGCGCGGTCCCGTGGAACCTCGCCCTGGTCCTGCTGGGCCGCTCGGCGGCCGACAAGTGGCCGGAGTGGAAGGACCGCCTGCACTACGTCGACTACGCCATCCTGGCGCTGATCGTCGTCGGCGCGGCCTACCTGATCCTGCGCTGGCGCCGCAACCGCGTTGCGCCTGCGTGAGGCGGTAGCCCTCGGCGCGCTGCACGGGCCCGCCGAGCTGCTGCCGATCTCCTCGTCGGCGCACACCGAGCTCGTCCCGTGGCTGCTGGGCTGGGAGTACGCGCAGCTCGATCCGGAGCTGCGCAAGGCCTTCGAGGTCGCCGTGCACGCCGGAACCGCCGCCGCGCTGCTGATCGCGCTGCGCGACGAGGTCGGCGAGGCGGTGACGACGTTCGACCGGCGCCGCGCCGTGCTGCTGGTCGGCTCCTTCGTGCCGCCGGCGGTGGTGGGCGCCCTGCTCGAGCGGCCCATCGAGCGGCGGCTCGGCACGCCGCGCACGATGGGCGCCGGCCTGCTGCTCGGCGCGATCGCCATGGCGGCCGCCGACGCCGTCGGGTCCTCCGCGCGCACACGCGAGGACGCGGGCCTCGCCGACGCGCTGGCGCTGGGCATCGCACAGGCCTGCGCCCTGGTGCCCGGCGTCTCGCGCAACGGCGCCACGCTGACCGCCGCCCGGCTGCGCGGCTTCGCGCGCGCCGACGCCAACGTGCTCTCGCGCCATGTGGCGCTGCCGATCATCGGCGCGGCGACCGCGCTCAAGGGCGCCCGCCTGGCGCGCCGCGGGCTTCCCCCGGCCACCGCCGGCGCGTTCGCGGCCGGCATCGGCGCCGCGTTCGCCTCGACCCTCGCCTCGCGGCGGCTGGTCCGCGACGACCGCGCCCTGTGGCCCTACGCGCTGTACCGCAGCGCGCTGGCCGCGGTCGTGCTGCGCTCGTCCGGCTGACGCGGCGCGTAGCCTGCGCGGGGTGAATGACGCCTACGCCGCCGCCGGCGTCGACATCGGCGCCTCCGACCGTGGCGTCGACGCGCTCGTCGGCGTCCTCAAGACGATCGAGCTCGGCCGGCCCTCGGCCTCCGTCCTGGGCAGCGGCCACTACGCGGCGGTCCTGCGCGTCACCGACGAGCTCGGCATCGCGCTGTCGACCGACGGCGTGGGCTCCAAGCTCGTCGTCGCCGAGCGGACGGGTCGCCTCGACACGGTCGGCATCGACTGCGTGGCGATGAACGTCAACGACATCGTCTGCGTCGGGGCCGAGCCCATGGCGCTGCTGGACTACCTGGCCGTCGAGCGGCCCGACCCCGAGGCGCTGGCGGCCATCGCGCGCGGGCTGAAGGTCGGCGCGGAGGCGGCCGGCGTCGAGATCCCCGGCGGCGAGCTGGCGGTGATCCCCGAGCTCATCCGCGGGCATCCGTCGCCCCACGGCTTCGACCTGTGCGCCTCGTGCTTCGGCACCGTGCGGCTCGACAGCATCGTCACCGGCGAGAAGATCGCCGCGGGCGACGCGCTCGTGGGCATCCCCTCCAGCGGCCTGCACTCCAACGGCTACACGCTCGCGCGCCAGGTCCTCGAGCCGCTCGGCGACGACGCGACCCCGCCGGAGCTGGGTGGCGCGACAGTGGCCGACGTGCTGCTCGAGCCGACGATCATCTACGTGCGCGCGGTCCTGGACCTCCTGCGCTCCGACATCGCGGTCCACGGGCTCGCCCACATCACCGGCGGCGGGCTGACCAACCTCCAGCGCCTCAGCGACGGCGTGGGCTTCGCGGTCTCCTCAGCGCTGCCGGTCCTGCCCGTCTTCGAGCTCATCCAGCGTCTCGGCGACGTCTCCGACGAGGAGATGTACGAGGTCTTCAACATGGGCTGCGGCTTCGTGGCCGTCGTGCCCGCCGAGCAGGCCGGCGCCGCCGCCGCCCTGCTGGCCTCCCATCACCCCGGCGCCGCGATCATCGGCAGCGTCACGCCGGACGCCGGGCAGATCTCCCGCTAGCTCAGGCGACGGGCCCGAGGACCTCGTCGCGCAGGGCGGCGGGATCGCAGGCCAGGCCGGGCGGGATCTCGCGGATCGTGCGGCCCTCGAGGTCGGTGATGCGCACGCGGGGCGGCAGCGTCGGGTCCTCGACGTCGAAGCGGACGCTCATGCCGGCCTCGCGCAGCGCGCCGAACAGCTGGGCAGCGGCCGTGACCTCAGCCCACACCTGGGTGGCGTCCACCGGCTCCTCCTGCGGAAGGTCGGAACGGAAGTCATCGAGGCGGTAGACCGGGGCCAGTGGCCCGGGAGGCACGGTGAAGCTCATGGTGGGTGCGAGTCCTTTCGCGGTTTGGAGAGGCAGCGTCCGTGCTGCCTGGCCAGGGTGATCGGCAGGGAGCCTCCAGGATTGAGCCCGTACTTCCGGGCGATTGGACACCCGGCGAACCGACCATCCCCAGAAGTGGGGATGGTGGGCGTAGACACATGGCCCCAACAAGATCACGGTTAACGGGGATGTTCGGGCCCGACACATAGGTCGATACATGCGGTGCAGCACACGGCTCGTTCCCCCAAGGAAAGACACCATGGCCACCACCGCTTCCCCCTCCACTTCCAAGAACCGCCCTTCCGCTCAGCAGACGCTGATCCTCTGGAAGCGTTACCGCGAGACCAACGATCCCGCCCTGCGCGACCGCCTGATCCTCACCTTCGCCCCGCTCGTCAAGTTCATCGTCTACCGCAAGGTCCGCGAGATGCCGGCCCGCTGCGAGGTCGAGGACTTCATCAGCTGCGGCCTCGAGGCCCTGATCCAGTCGATCGACCGCTACGACCCGAGCAAGGGCGCGACGCTCGAGCAGTACGCCTGGACCCGCATCCACGGCGCCGTGCTCGACGAGCTGCGCCGCATGGACTGGGCCCCGCGCTCGGTCCGCCGCTGGGAGCGCGACATGGACAAGGCCGTCGAGGAGTTCACCGCACTGCACGGCCGTCGCCCCAAGAACGACGAGCTCTCCGACGCCATGGGCATCACGATCGAGGAGCTGCGCCAGCGCCGCGACGAGATCGCCACGTCGGACCTCACCTCGCTCAACACGCTGGTCATGAGCGACGACGACGCCGGCATCGAGCGCATGGACACCATCGCCTCGAGCGACCAGGAGCTCGATCCGGAGTTCGCCGCCGGCAAGTCCGCGGCCAAGGACAAGTTCCGCGCCGCCTTCGCGCAGCTCAGCCAGCGCGAGCGCGAGGTCGCGGTCATGCTCTACGTCAAGAACCTCACGCTCGCCGAGATCGGCGAGGTCCTCGGTGTCTCCGAGAGCCGGGTCTGCCAGATCCACGGCCAGATGAAGAAGACGCTGCGCGAGAACCTCGTCGACGACGCCGAGCTGATGTCGCTCGTCGCCTAGGACGGCCATGCAGCTGACCAGCACCCGCTTCGGCACCGTCGACGTCCCGGACGACGCGATCGTCGAGTTCCCCAGCGGGCTCGTGGGCATCGGCGGCTCGCGCTACGCGCTGCTGGCCCGCGACAACGAGGACTCGTTCCTCTGGCTGCAGTCGCTCGAGGACGCCGACCTCGCCCTGCCGGTGGTCAACCCGTGGGACTTCTTCCCGGGCTACGAGCTCGAGCTGACCAAGACCGACGCCGAGCGCGTCGGCGAGGCCGACCCCGAGGAGACCGCGCTGTACGTGACGGTCCGGGCAGCAGACACCGACCGGGGCTTCAGCGCGAACCTGCGCGCCCCGATCCTGATCGCCGGCCGCATCGGCCACCAGGTGATCAACCAGGCGCAGGACGCGCCCGTGCGCGCACCGCTCGCCGCCTGATCGCGCGCCGGCGCGAACCGCCTGCTCGCCGTCGCCGGCTTGAGCAGTTATGGTCAGCCTTGGACAGACGTTCCAAGGAGGAACACGGTGCTCATCATCACCCGCAAGCCGGGCGAGAAGATCATGCTGGGTGACGACGTAGTCGTTGAGGTCATAGAGGTCAGCGGCTCGAGCGTGAGGATCGGCATCGCCGCCCCGCGCAGCCTTCCCGTGTACCGCGAGGAGATCTGGACCGCCGTCAAGGAGGAGAACGCTGCCGCGGCCGCCTCGGCCGACGCGATCCCTCCCGCGCCCGAGCCGTCCTAGTCCCGCCGCAGACGGGTAGAACTCAGGCTTCAATGCCTCGAGGCGGGACAATAGGCGCGTGACCGCCCCGGTCGGCACCTTGCTCAACGATCGCTACCGCCTCGACGCCCAGGTCGGGACGGGGGGCATGTCGACGGTCTACAAGGCCTTCGACACGGTGCTCGAGCGCTGCGTGGCGATCAAGCTGATGCACCGGCCGCTGGCCCAGGACTCCGATCAGCTCGAGCGGTTCCGCCGCGAGGCCCGCGCGGTGGCCCAGCTCAACCACCCCCACATCGTCGGCGTGATCGATGCCGGCGAGGACGACGGCGCCCCGTTCATCGTCTTCGAGTTCGTCGAGGGCGAGACGCTCAAGGACCGCATCCGCCGCAACGGCCGGCTGGCGATCCCCGAGGCCGTGGCCTACGCGATCGAGATCGCCCGCGCGCTCGGCGCCGCCCACGCGCAGGGCATCGTCCACCGCGACGTCAAGCCTCAGAACGTCCTGGTCGACGAGGAGGGCACGGCCAAGGTCACCGACTTCGGCATCGCCCGCACGCTCGACCAGGAGGGCCTGACCGCCGACGGCCGCGTCCTGGGCACCACCGACTACGTGTCGCCCGAGCAGGCGCTCGGCCACCCGGTCACCGGCCAGTCCGATCTCTACTCGCTGGGCATCGTGCTGTGGGAGATGCTCACCGGGGACGTCCCGTTCCGCGGTGAGAACCAGGTCGCGGTGGCCATGAAGCACGTCCGCGAGGAGATCCCCGACCTCCAGCAGCGCCGCCCGGAGGTCTCCAGCGCCCTGGCCGCGGTCGTCGATCGCGCGACGGCCAAGGACCTGCCCAAGCGCTACGCCGACGACGCCGAGTTCATCGCCGACCTCGAGGACGTCCTGGCCATCGAGACCGCGCGCTCCGGTCAGGCCACGGGCGAGGCCACCGCGGTCCTGCGCTCGCTGCCCGCGCGCTCGCGCCGGCGGCTGCCGCTGCGCATGCGCGTCAACCCGCGCCTGCTGCTCGCGCTGCTGCTGCTGGCCGTCGCGGCGGCCGCCGCGATCATCCTGCTGACGCTCGACAACACGCAGCGCGGCACCGGCGAGACCCCGGGCACGACCTCGCCCCCGGGCACCTCCAACGTGTCGCTGCGGCGCAACGCCGCCCACGACTACGACCCGTTCGGCAGCGACGGCGAGCATCCGCTCGAGACCTCCGCCGTCCTGGACCGCAACGTCAACACGTCGTGGTCGACCGAGGGCTACACGAGCGGCGCGCTCAACAAGGACGGCGTCGGGATCTACATCGACGCCAAGCCCAGCGTCGCCGCCGTGCGCATGGACATCCGCACCCCCACCCCGGGGTGGTCGGGCGAGGTGTTCGTCGCCAAGGACGCGGTGCCCAAGGACTTCCCGGGCGACTGGATCAGCCTCGGCAAGATCACCGACGCCCAGCGCAAGACCTCGCTGGACCTCGACACGGCGGGCAACCCGTACCGCTACTACCTCGTGTGGATCACCAAGCTGCCGCCCGAGTCCGAGCGGGTCGAGCTGTCCGAGATCGACCTGTTCAAGCGCAAGGGCTAGAAGCGCAAGTTCCTGGCGGCGTCGTCGTTGAGGAGGCATGCTCCGCGCTGCCCTCGCGGCCACGACGGCCGCCCTGGCCCTGGCCGCTCCGTCCGCCCTGGCCGCCACACCCGCGCTGAAGGCGGGCGCCGCCGCGGCCGACATCACGCCGCCGATCTCCTCGCCGATGTTCGCCTACACCTCGCGCTCGATGATCTTCGGGCCGGGCGAGGACATCGTCAGCGACCGCGGCCGGCAGATGGTCTATGACCCCGACACGGGGATCTACGCCAAGACCTTCCGCGCCGGCCAGGGCATCCACACGCGGATCCTGACCCGGGCGCTGGTCCTCGAGCGCGACGGCCGGCGCTACGCGATGGTGCAGGCCGACCTCGGCGGCCTGCCCTACGCGCTGACCCAGGAGGTACTCGCCCGGATCGCCGACACGCACATCACCGCCGAGCGGCTGCTGCTGTCGGCCACCCACACGCACTCCTCCACCGGCGCGATCTGGCCGGCCGACAACGCCGGCTACGCGTTCGTCGGCGGCGACGCCTTCGACCCGCGGATCTTCGACCTCACCGCCCAGGGCATCGCCGACGCGATCCACCAGGCCGTCCGGCGCCTCGAGCCGGCGCGGGCCGGCTTCGCCGCCGTCGAGCGCCGCGGCGCGTCGCGCAACCGCTCGTTCGAGGCCTTCCAGCGCAACGCCGAGGTCAAGGACCTCCCGGAGGCCGAGCAGCGGCTGCGCTCGACCGATCCCACGTTCACCGTGCTGCGCGTCGACGCGGCCGACGGCCGGCCGATCGCGGCGTGGTCGAACTTCGCCAAGCACCCGACGACGCTCGACGACACCGTCCGCCTGTTCTCCGGCGACTCCGCGGGCGCCGCCGCGCGCTGGGCCGAGCAGGGCATGCTCGCCGACTGGCGCGCCCGTGGCGGCGACGCCGCCGGCGCCCGGCCGGTGAACGTGTGGACCAACGGCGCCCAGGGCGACATCTCCACCGACGGAGACCGCAGCAGCGTCGGCGGCCAGGACGAGCAGTACGTCGAGAGCGACGCCGCCCACGCCGACCTCGGCGGCCGCCGCGACGCGGCGGGCATCCTTGAGGCCTGGCGCGCCGCGGGCGCGCACCTGTCCGACGAGCTGCCGATCAAGGCGCGCCGCTCGCTGGTCAAGTTCGACGGCAGCTCCTACGGCGCCGAGGGCGGGATGCAGGAACCGGTCGGCCCGTTCCCGGTGCTCGGGCTCGGCGTCGTGGCCGAGGACCAGTGCGCGCCGGTGGCGGACATGGCGGGCCCCGGGCAGGGTCCCAAGGCGCCGCTGGTCGGCGGCCCCGGCATCGCGCCCGACACCTTCCCGGTCTCCTTCTGGCAGGTCGGCGACCTCGGCATCGTCGCCTACCCCGCCGAGATCACCAAGCAGATGGGTCAGCGCATCCGCGAGGACCTCGAGGCGCGCGACGGCGGCGCGCTCGACCGCGTCGCGCTGGCCGGCCTGACCAACGGCTACATCAGCTACACGACGACGCCCGAGGAGTACGACACCTGCAACTACGAGGCGAGCTTCACGCTGTTCGGCCGCGAGGAGGGCTACGCGTGGATGCACTTCGGCCGCGAGCTCGAGAAGAGCGTGCTCGGCGGCTCCGCGGCGCCCAGCGCCCCCGAGCCCGCTCCGACGGGCATCGCCTCCGCGACCACCACCCCGCTGCGGGCCACCGCCGACGCCGGGACGATCACCGCGCAGCCCGCCGCGCAGCTGACCCGCTACGGCCGCGCGATCTTCAAGTGGCGCGGCGGCGACCAGCAGATCGATCCGGCCCGCGGCACGCCGTTCGTCACGCTCGAGCGCCGGGTCGGCGAGCGCTGGCAGGCGGCAGGCACCGACGACGGCCTGGCCGACACCACCGCCCGCAAGGACGGCGAGTGGACCGAGACGTGGCAGTTCGACGAGTGCTCGGCGCCCGGCATCTACCGCCTGCGCGTCAGCGGGCTGGCGGTCAAGGCGCTCGGCCAGGCGCCCGGCCCGTACCGCGCGGTCTCGCGCGAGTTCACCGTGGCACCCGTTGCGCTGGCGGTGCCGGCGCCGGTGGTCAACGCCGGCGAGGCGTCGGTCATGCCGCTCTATCCCGATCCCGGCGAGGGCGCGCTGCTGGCGCTGCCGCGCCTGGTCCGCGACGCGACGGTGACGATCCGCACCGCCGGCGGCGGCAGGCGGCCGGCGAGCGATCCCGACGGCGACGGGGTCTACACCGCGCACGTGGGCGAATCCGGCGTCACCGGCGCGGACGTGACCGACCGCTGCGGCAACAGCGGAGCGGCCGGCTAGAAGGCGAAGCCGCGCTCGTCCGCGTGGCGGGCGAGCGCGATGTGGCAGAGCTTCTCGAGCAGCTCCGGGTAGCCGATGCCGCCCGCCGCCCACAGCTTGCCGTAGACGCTGGTCGGCGTCTGGCCCGGCATGGTGTTGAGCTCGTTGAGCAGCACTTCGTCGCCGTCGACGAAGAAGTCGACGCGAGCCAGCCCGCTGCAGCCCGCCAGCGTGAACGCCTCGGTGGCCAGGAACCGCACGCGCTCGCGCGCGGCCTCGGAGATGCGCGCGGGGACGACGAGCTCCATGCCGCCCTCGGTGTACTTGGCCTCGTAGTCGTACCAGCCGCTGTCGGTCTTGAGCACGATCTCGCCGGGCTGCGACGCCTTCGGCGCGTCGGTCGAGCCCAGCACCGAGCACTCGATCTCCAGCCCGGAGGAGTGCGCCTCGACGATCACCCGGGGGTCGTGCTCGAGCGCGTGGGCGACCGCTGCCGGATAGTCCGCGAACCGCTCGACCCGGACGATGCCGACCGATGAGCCCAGGCGGGCGGGCTTGACCCAGCACGGCCAGCCCAGCGCCGGGTCGATCTCGGGGATGGCCCGCGCGAAGCCGACCTGCGGCAGGCCCTCGTGGGCCATCAGCTCCTTGAACAGCAGCTTGTCCATGCACACCGCGCTGGCGGTGACGCCCGACCCGACGTAGGCGACGTCGAGGGTCTCCAGCACGCCCTGGACCGTGCCATCCTCGCCGAAGGGACCGTGGAGCGCGGGGAAGACGACCTCGGCGCCGAGCAGGCCGCCCATCGGCTGCAGGGTGAGCGGCTCGCCGTCGTGGCGCCAGATCCCGTCGCGATCGATCTCGACGAGCGCGACGTCGTGGCCGCCGGCGCGCAGGCCGTCGGCCACCGCGTGCCCGCTGGTCAGCGAGACCTCGTGCTCGGACGAGCGCCCTCCGCAGAGGACCGCGACCCTCACCGCGCCCCCGGGACCGTCGTCGTGCCATCGGACGGGGTGGTCTCCGTACCCGGCTCGGGATCGATCGAGCTGTCGTCGAAGTTGCCGATCTCGATGGTCACGGTGTCGCCCGGCTTGGCCTTCTTGCCCCCTGCGGGGTCCTGCCCGAGCACGACGTCGTCCTGGGTCGGGTCGGTCACCGTCGTGCGCTTCGGGACGACCTTGAAGCCGGCGTCCTGGAGGATCGCGAAAGCGTCGGCGCTCGTCTCGCCGACGACGTCGGGGACGTCGGCCTCGCTCGGCGCGCGCGCCACGGTCAGCGTGACGTCGGAGCCCTCCGGCGCGGTCCCGCCCGACGGCGACTGCGTCAACACCGTTCCCGGGTCCGCATCGCCGGTCTCCTGATCGACCGTCTTGACCTTGAAGTTCGCGTCCTCGAGCTCGGCCCGTGCCTCGTCCAGCGACTTGCCCGTCACGTCCGGGACCTCGACGTCGGGCGGGCCCGAGGACACGATGAGCTCCACCGTCGAGCCGATCTCGAGCTGGCTGCCGTTGTCGGGCTCGGTGCGGATGACCTTGCCCTTGTCGACGTCGGTGCTCTCCTCGGTGGTTTCGTGGATCTTGAAGCCGGCCTTGGTGAGGATCCGGCGAGCCTCGCGGCGCGACAGCCCGTCGACCGGCGGCACCTGCCGATCGCCCGGACCGGCCGAGACCGACACGCTGACCACCGTGCCCTCCTTGACCTTGCTCCCGAAGCTGGGGTGCTGGTTGATCACGATGCCCTTGGGCTTGTCGCTGACCACCTGCGTGATGTCGATCTCGAGCCCGGCGCGGTTGAGCTTGACCTTCGCCGCCGCGTCGCTGATGCCGATGACGTTGGGCACGCGGGTCTTCGCGGCGCCGATCGTCCCGGTCAGGAAGAGCGCGCCGACGATCGCGGCGACCACCAGCGCGGCGATCAGCAGCGCCCACCCCCAGCCCATGCCCTCGCGCTCGGGCGGGGGCTCGGTGTAGACGACCTCCTCGGCGACCAGCGGCGCCGGCGCCACGGCGGGAGCGATCGGAGCGGCGGCGACGGCGGTGAACGGCGCGGTGTTCTGCACGGGCGGCGCGTGGCCGGCCTCGATCTGGGCCTTGGCGTCCTCGAGCGCGACGATGAACGCGTCGGCGTCCGGGAAGCGCTCGGCCGGGTCCTTGGCCAGCGCGCGCAGGACGGCGTCCTCGAGCGGCGCCGGCAGCGTGGCGTTGTAGTGGCTGGGCGGCACCGGGGTCTCGTTGACCTGCTTGAGCGCGATGGTCACCGCGCTCTCGCCGTCGAACGGGATCCGGCCCGTGAGCATCTCGTAGAGGCAGATGCCGATCGAGTACAGGTCGGACTGCGGCGTGACGGCGTGGCCCTGGGCCTGCTCGGGCGACAGGTACTGGGCGGTGCCCATGATCGAGCCGGTCTGCGTCATGTCCGACGCGCCCGCCCGGGCGATGCCGAAGTCGGCCACCTTGGCGTTCGGGCCGCCCACGCCCTCCTCGACGATGACGTTGTGCGGCTTGAGGTCGCGGTGGATGACGCCGCGGCGATGCGCGAAGCGCGCCGCCTTGAGGACCTGCACCGCGAGGTCGATCGATCGCACCGGGTCCATCGGGGCCTCGGCCGTGATGATCTGCTTGAGCGTCCGGCCGTCGACGAACTCCATCGCGATGTAGGAGGTGCCCTCCCACTCGCCGCGGTCATAGACACTGACGACGTGCTGGTGCTGCAGGCCGGCGGCGCTCGACGCCTCGCGGCGGAAGCGCTCGACGAACTCGTCGTCCTCGGCGAAGCGCGCGTAGAGGACCTTGAGCGCGACGCGGCGCCCGAGCTGGTTGTCCTCGGCGCAGTAGACGTCGGCCATCCCGCCCGAGCCGAGGCGCTTGACGATCGTGTAGCGGCCGTCGACGACGGTCCCGGAGCTCAGCTCCCTCACTTGACGAGCTCCTCGATGAGCTGCTTGGCGATCGGCGCGGCGACGTCGCCACCGAAGCCGACCACGTCGTTGACGGTGACCGCGAAGGCCACCTGCGGATCGTCGGCGGGCGCGAAGCCCATGAACCACAGCTTGTTCTTGGTGTTCGCCCCGGTCTCGGTCTCCGCCGTGCCGGTCTTGCCCGCCACCGACATGCCGGGGATCTGCGCCTGCGTGCCGGTTCCGTTCTGCACCACCGAGACCATCATCTGCGTCACGGCGGCGGCGGTGTCCTCGCTCATCACCGTGCTCTGCACCTCGTCGTCGATGCGCTTGGTGGTGCGGCCGTCCTCGTCGATGAAGCGGTCGGCGATGTGCGGCTTCATCATCTTGCCGCCATTCGCCACGGCGGCCGCGACGAGCGCCATCTGCATCGCGGGCACCTGCAGCTTGTCCTGGCCGATGCCCATGCGCCCGACGTCGACGTACTTGCTGGTCGGCGGGATCAGCTCGCCGTTGCGGTATTCGCCGGGCGCCGACATCGTGTTCTTGGGGTAGTCGAGCTCGGGCTTGTGGTCGAACCCGAAGCGCTCCATGTACTTGCGCATCGTCTCGGCGCCCAGGTCCTCGGCGACCTGCGCGAACGCGGTGTTCACGGAGTTGGTCAGCGCGGTGTTCAGGTCGATCGTGCCCCACGACTTGGCGAAGTCGTTGGTCAGCGGAACGCCGGAGATCGGCACGTCGTTGTCGCCGTTGATGGTCGAGTCGACCTGGTACTTGCCGCTGTCGAGCGCGGCGACGAGCGTGACGACCTTCATCGTCGAGCCCGGGGCGTAGCCGAACTGCAGCGCGCGGTTGACCAGCGGCTTGCGCGTGTTGTCGGTGTTGAGCGCCTGGAAGCGATCGCTGTCCTTGACGCCGTTGGGGTCATAGCCCGGCACCGACGCCATGACCTTGACCGCGCCCGTGCGCGGGTCGAGCACCACGGCCGAGCCGCCCTGCTCCGGGCTGGCTTGCGCGATCAGGTCCTCGGCAAGCTTCTGCGCCTTGGGCTCCAGCGTGGTCTTGAGGTTGTCGCCGCCGTCCTGGCTGCCGACGAGCTGCTGGAGGATCGAGTCGGTCGTCGACGCGCCGCCGGTCGCCAGCTCCTGGTTGTAGAACGCCTCGAGCCCGGACTGGTCGATCCCGACGAACGAGTAGCCGACGGGATGGCCGAACAGCTCACCCTGCGGATAGCGGCGCTGATAGACGCCGTCGTTGTCCTTCTTGGAGTGCGCGATCAGCGAGCCGTCGGCCGCGCGGATGTCGCCGCGGCGGATCTTGATGCCGCGCAGCAGGTCGCGCTTGTTCTGGGCGGTGTGCTGCGTGTTGAGGTCGTCGGCGCGCACGACCGTCCACCACGCGGTGGCGCCCATCAGCGCGGCGAACATGACGACGAGGACGCCGAACAGGCGGCGGATCGGGGTGTTCATGCTTCGCGCCTGGCCTTGTTGGAGACGAGCAGCAGCAGCGCGAGCAGGACGAAGTTCGCCAGGATCGACGAGCCGCCGTAGGAGATGAACGGCAGGGTCACGCCGGTCAGCGGGATGAGCTTGGTGACGCCGCCGATGATCACGAACACCTGCGCGGCGAAGACCGTCGCCAGGCCCGCGGCCAGCAGCTTGGAGAACGAGTCGCGGGCCAGCACCGCGATCTTCATCCCGCGCTGGACGATCAGCATGTAGACGATCAGCAGGCCGCCGGCGCCGACGAGGCCGAGCTCGTTGACGATCACCGAGTAGATGAAGTCGGTGTGCGGCGCGGGCAGCAGCGAGCAGACCGACTGCGCGTCGCCGCAGTAGGAGCGCGGCAGCTCCAGGACGGCGCCGCCGAAGCCCTGGCCGAGGATCCCGCCGTCGGCCTGGGCGAAGAGGCCCTGGGCGAGCTGGTAGCTGCCACCGCTCTGCTTGTTGAAGATCGCCGGGTCGAACGGGTCCTTCCAGGCGTCGATGCGGTCGGCGATGTGCGGCACGTGGCCGGCGATCAGCAGCGCGCCGGCGGCGAACATCAGCAGCCCGACGACCACGAACGACACGCGGTTGGTGGCCACGTAGATCATCGCCAGGAAGGCGGCGAAGAACATCACCGACGAGCCGATGTCGCGGATGAAGAACAGCAGCACCATCGCGGTGCCCCAGACGACGAGCAGCGGGCCGAAGTGCTTGAGCGGCGGCACCGTGACGCCGAGCACCCGCCGCCCGGCGATGACCATCAGCTGGCGCGTGTCGCGCAGGTAGCTGGCCAGGAACACGACGATGGCGATCTTCGAGAACTCCGCGGGCTGGACCGAGAGCGAGCCGATCTTGACCTGCAGGTAGGCCCCGTTGACCGGCGAGAACAGCCGCGGCAGCACCAGCAGGCCGATGCCCACCATCGCGATCACGTAGCGGTAGCGCTCGAGGGCCTGGTAGTTGCGGAAGACGACGATCGTCGCGGCGAACAGCAGCAGCCCGATGACGAACCACTGCGCCTGCTGGCGCGCCAGCGTGTCGCTGATGCGGTAGATCTCGACGAGGCCGAAGCTGGCCAGCAGCGCGACGAGCGGGAACAGGTACGGGTCGGCGTGCGGCAGCCTGAGGCGGATGACCACGTGCGTGGCGAAGCACAGGGCCAGGAAGATGCCGCCGTAGGTCAGCGACGCGTTGGAGATCTCGTTGGTGCCGTTGAGGCCGCCGATCAGCTCCTTGCGGGAGATGAAGATCGCGGCGAACCCGGCGGCGACCAGCAGCGACGCCGGGATCAGCGCGAGCAGCTCGCGGTTCCTGGCGTTCACGAGTCCAGCTGCCCGAGCTCGAGCTGCTTGGCCAGGTCGAACGCGTCGTCGTGGGAGCGCAGCTTGTGGTCGAGCAGGTCCTCGCGGCGGTTGGCGGGCAGCTGCTCGGGCGTCAGGCCGGTCACGTAGGCCGACGTGTAGAGGTGCAGGCCGAACGGCAGGTCGTAGGGCAGGCCCTGGAACACGGTGACCGAGCCGTTGCTGGCCACGCCGAGGAAGAACACGGCCTGGCTGGCGATGTAGGCGCCGCCGAGGATCGGCAGCAGCAGGATGACCGTGACGACGAGCGCGACCCAGCCGCGGCGCCGGCGCTTCTCGCTGCGCACCTCACGCGGCGGGCGCGGGGATCGCGGCGCGACGTCGGCCGCCGGCTCGGCCGGGACGGGCTGCGGCGGCCCGGCCGCCTCGACCGCGGCGCGCACCTCGGCGGTCGACGGTGCGGTCTCGCCGACCATCGTGCGGTCGTCGGCGGTCGATCCCGTGTCCACGTCCTCGAGCCGGAACAGGACCACGGTGATGTTGTCGCGGCCGCCGGCGTCGTTGGCCGCGCGCACGAGCGCGCGGGCCGCGGCGTCGAGCGAGCGGGCGTCGCGCAGGATGTCGGCGACGGCGGCCTCGGAGATCATCGACGTCAGGCCGTCGCTGCAGATCAGGAACACGTCACCGTCGCGGCCGCGCAGCGTCATGCGGTCGACCTGCACCTCGGACTCCGGGCCGACCGAGCGGGTGACGATCGAGCGCTGCGGGTGGCCCTCGGCCTCCTCCGCGGTGATGCGCCCCTGCCGCACGAGCTCCTCGACGAGCGTGTGGTCGTCGGTCAGGCGCTCGAGCAGACCCTCGCGCAGCAGGTAGGCGCGGCTGTCGCCGACGTGGGCGAGCGCGATCTCCTCCTCGCCGACGTAGACCGCGGTCGTCGTCGTGCCCATGCCCTGCAGCTCGCGGTCGGAAGTCGACAGCTCGTAGACGCGGGCGTTGGCCTCGGTGATCAGCGCGGCAAGCCGCTCCTCCGGCGGGCCGCCGGCGTCGGGCAGGCCGTGCTCGAAGACCTCGACGACCTTGGCCGACGCGACCTCGCCCGCCTGCGCGCCGCCCATGCCGTCGGCGATCACGAACAGGGGCGAGCGGGAGAAGTAGCTGTCCTCGTTGTTGCGGCGAAGGCGGCCCGGATCGGTCTCCGCGGCCTTGTCGGCGACGCGCAGCATCAGGCGGTGAAGGTGAACTCGCTGTCGCCGATCCGCACGCGGTCGCCGGGATGCAGCGGCGTCGGCCCGCCCAGGACCTCCTCGTTGAGGTAGGTCCCGTTGGTCGAGCCGAGGTCTTCGAGCACCATCACGCCGCCCTGGCGGCTGATCTGCGCGTGCCGCGACGAGGCGAACGGATCCTCGAGGCGGATCTCGGCCTTGTCGCCGCGGCCGAGCACCGCGCCGTCGTGCAGGTCGTACTCGCTGCCGGGCTCGTGGCCGGGCGCGCGTTCGACGATCAGGCGCGGCTCGTCGCCGAGCTTCGGGCCCACCGAGCTGTGCAGGCCGGTCTCCTCGGCGCCGACGACCGGGTCGTCGACCCACTGCGAGCCGCCGCCCTGGCCGGGCACGCGGCGCAGGTCCTTCATCGAGCTACGCGCGACCCACAGGAGGAAGAGGAACAGGACGGCGACGAAGCCGAACTTCAGCGCGACCGACGCGGGCTCGAGGGCGGCAAGGACCATCAGGCGATCTCGAACTGGGCGTCGACGGTGCCGATGGTCACGTGGTCGCCGGAGGCCAGCGGCGCGGCCTGGCCGGCCGGGACGCCCTGGCCGTTGACGCGCACGCCGTTGGTCGAGCCGAGATCGGCCAGCGTCCAGCGGCCGCCGGGACCCGGCTTGATCTCGGCGTGCTTGCGCGAGACGTTGGAGTCGGCCAGGACGATGTCGCAGTCGCGGCTGCGGCCGATGGTGGCGCCGGCCGTCCCGATGGCGTGGCGCTTGCCCTCGGCCCGCAGGATGGCCCGGCCGGCGCGCGAGGCGCGCTCCTCCTGCAGCGGGGCCTGGAGGCGATCGCTCGTCGAGAAGACCTGGGTGTGGCCGTGATCGCCCTGGACGGCCTCGCTCTCGCCGAGCTTGACCGTGCGCGCCTGGATGCCGAAATCGCCAAGGCTGAGCTTGTCGTCGGTGCGGAACTCGATGACGGGACGGGAGATCATGGCGACACGCTCTCGGCGCGCGTGTTCCAGCAGATACGCGCCGAGTTCCTCGATGACCTCCCGCTCTACCCCTTCGTAGCGTTCCCGATCCTCAGGCGAGAGCCAGACCACGTACTCGTTGGGCACGTAGGTGCGCGAGACCGAGACCGTGCGGTGCTCGTCCATCTCCTTGGCGAGCTTGCGCGCGAGCTCGACGGGACGCACCTCGGAACGGAACACGCGACCGAACGTGCCCTCGACGAGGCCCGCGATCTTGTCTTCGAGGTTGCGAAGGACGGACATGACGAGGCCGCCATGCTACGGCGTCATTGCCGTCTGAGCGCTTGGGCGAGCACCGCGAGAAGGGCCGCCAGCGCGGCGCCGCCGACCATCGTCGGGCCGCCCGCGGCCTGCGTGCCCACCGCCAGGGCCGTGGCCCAGGCGATCGCGCCGAGCAGGTCCACGCCGATGTGGCGTCCGCGGACGAGGAACGGGAGGACGGCCGCGGCCACCGCCCAGACGCCGGCCACCGCCATCGCGGGGTCCTCGAGCATCCCCCGCAGGTCGTCGGCTGGCTCGAGCAGCAGACGCTCGCCGGTGACCAGGCTCACGAGCGCGAGGACCCACACGCCCACGGCGCCCAGGACAGCGCGGGTCCACGGACCGCGAGCCTGCCCGGCCAGCGCGGGCCACCCCAGCGAGACTCCGGCGTAGCCCGCCGCCACCGCGATCCCCGGTGTGCTCCACCACGCGGGACGGTGCGGGATGAGCAGCGGCATGGGCGCGGCCATCAGGCCGACGGCCCACCAGTCGTCGCCGGTGCTCCCGCTGCCGAGGAAGGCGAGCAGGAGGGCCATGGACGTGAGCCAGCCGAGCCTCGGCAGCAGCGCGGTGGCGATGGCGGCCAGCGCGGCCGCGGTGATGGGCTCGACGGGTGGGCTGGAATCGGCGAGGGAGAGGGCGGCCGCGATCGCTCCGGCGGTCAGCAGGGCGGTGGCGATGCGGGCGGGGATCGCGACGGGGCTGCGCAGGCCGATGCGCTCGTAGACCTCGGCCTCGTGGGGTTCCTGCGGGACGGGCTCGATCGCGCGGGGAGGCTCGCGCCGCCGCCAGCGCTGGGCGGTCGAAGTGACCGTCTGGGTCCCCTTGGCCGCCCAGTCGCGCGGGGCCTCGACGGTTCCCGGCTCGTCGCCGACGTCGTGGAGGGCGTCGGCGAGCGAGAGGCGCAGCGAGTCGAGCGAGCCGCGGAAGCCCGGGTCGGCCTGCAGCGTGGCGTCGATCCCCGCGCACAGGCCGCGCGGGAGGTCGCGGCGCATGCGCTGCAGCGCGGGCAGTCGCATACCGACGTTGCGGGCGGTCGCCGCCGCGTTGGCGCCGCGGACGGGGTTGACGCCGCACAGCGCCTCGTACAGGCACAGCCCGAGCGAGTAGAGATCGGACGCGGCGGTGGCGCCGCGGCCCTCGGCCTGCTCGGGCGCCATGTAGGCCAGCGTCCCGACGATGTCGCCGGTGGCGGTCAGCGCGTCGTCGCCGGCGATGCGGGCGATGCCGAAGTCGGTGAGCTTGGCGACGACGGGGTGGGTGGGATCGAATCCGCTCTCGGGGATCAGGATGTTGCCGGGCTTGACGTCGCGGTGGATGACCCCGCGCGAGTGCGCGTGGCCCAGCGCGTCGCACATCGCCATGCCGATGAGCACGACGTCGCGGTCCGACAGCGCGCCCTCGCGCAGCAGCTCGTGCAGCGTGTGGCCGCGGACGAGCTCGGAGACGAGGTAGACGGCGCCGTGGTCGCGGCCGGCCTCGTAGAGCGACACGACGGCGGGGTGCGAGAGGCGGGCGGCGGCCAGGGCCTCCTTCTCCGCCCGCGCGGCGGCGTCACCGCCCATGACGGGGATCCGCTTGACGGCGACCTCGCGCTCGAGCCGCTCGTCGCGGGCGAGCCAGACCGCGCCGAAGCCTCCCGATCCGAGCTCCTCGAGCAGGGCGTAGCGGTCCAGGACAAGCGTTCCTGCTTCTGCCGCGTCGTGCTCGACGGTCTTCACCTCGGTTCGATCTTCGCCACCTCTCGGCGACGTTCCTGCGGCCGGAGGAGGGATTTTGGACAATGAACCCGAACTTGCAGGGAGGGGCGCCCGTGTGGGCGTCGGTTCATACTCCCCGGACTTCCCTGCTCAGGCAGAACTTTCCCGTGTCTTTCTTCGACGACGACGAGCCTCCCACGCGCCAGGCGCGCCCCCGGCGCCCTGCCACCTCCCGCTCCGGCGGTGCCACCACGGGCACCCGCGCGCGAGCGGCGTCCTCGGGCGGTCCGGGCGACGCCCAGCAGCTGATGGTCCGCCGCGCCGCGGCCCTGGGCATCGGCGCGGTCGTCCTGATCCTGATCGTCGTCGGCTTCCGTGGCTGCCTCAACAGCCGGACCGCGAACTCGCTGAAGGACTACAACCGCAACGTCGCCGCGATCGTCAGCGACTCCAACGACCAGGTCTCGGCTCGGCTGTTCGACCTGCTCGCCGGCGGCCAGAACACGAACATCACCGACCTCGGGCAGAACGTCAACCAGGTGCGCGTGACCGCCGACGAGGACGTCAAGCGGGCCCGCGCCCTCGACGTCCCGGGCGACATGAACGACGCCCAGCTGCACTTCCTCGAGGTGCTGACCTTCCGCGCCGACGGCGTCAAGAAGATCGCCGAGGACCTGCCGAGCATCGAGGGCGACCAGGCCGAGGAGGCCGCCGGCCGGATCGCCGGGCAGATGAGCGCGTTCCTGGCCTCCGACGTCATCTACTCCCAGCGCGTCAAGCCCTTTATCACCGAGGCCTTCGCCGACCACGACATCAGCGGCCAGGCGACGCCCGACAGCCAGTTCCTCACCGACGCCCAGTGGCTCGACGCGGCGTTCGTCCGCAAGCAGCTGACCGGCAAGGGCGCCGGCAAGACGAACACCGAGCCGGCGCCGGGCACCCACGGCCACGGCCTGCTCGGCGTGTCGGTCGGCGACACCGCGCTGGTGCCCGACACGACCAACCGCGTCGCGGGCGGCTCGAACCCGACCTTCAACGTCAAGTTCGCCAACCAGGGCGAGAACGACGAGTTCGACGTCGCCATCAAGGTCGGCGTCACCGGCATCGACCCGGTGCAGAAGACCGTCGACCAGACCGCGCAGGGCGGCGCCGAGATCGTCGTCCCGGTCAAGCTCGGCAAGGCCCCGCCGATCGGCACGCCGGTGCGCGTCACCGTGGAGATCGTCAAGGTCCCCGGTGAGGTCAACACCGACAACAACACCGCGACCTACACGGTCATCTTCAGCAACTAGCCCGTCGGCTACCTTCCCCCGCGTGGACTCCTCGACCGCGGGCATCGTCGCCATCGCCGGGTGCGCCCTGGCGCTGATCGCGCTGGCGCTGGTGGTCCGGCTCACGCTGCAGGTCCGCCGGCTGCGCGCCGCCCAGCGCGCGGTCCTCGGCGAGCACGGCGAGCGCGACCTCGTCGACCACGCCGCGGGCCTCGAGCAGTCGTTCCGCTCGCTGCACGCCTACGTCGAGGACGTCGCAGCCCGGCTCGACGGCCGGCTCGGCGTCGTCGAGGAGCGCCTGGACGGCTCGATCGCCTACCACGGCCTCGTCCGCTACGACGCCTACAACGAGATGTCCGGCCGCCAGTCGACGTCGATCGCCCTGCTCGACACGCACCGCAACGGGGTCGTGCTCTCCTCGATCCATCACCGCGAGCAGGCCCGCCTGTACGCGAAGCTCATCCGCGACGGCGAGGGCGAGCTGCAGCTCTCGCCCGAAGAGGCCGAAGCGGTCAGCCAGGCGCTGGCCGGCTGATGCGCCTCGGGCACCTCGGCCCCGCCGGGACGTTCACCGAGGAGGCCGCGCGGCCCGCGGCCGAGGCGGCGGGCGCCGAGCTCGTCCCGTACCCGACGGTCCCCGACACGGTGGCCGCGGTCCTGGCCGGCGAGGTCGACGCCGCGCTGGCCCCGATCGAGAACTCGCTCGAGGGAACGGTCACCGCGACCGTCGACGCGCTGAGCGCCGAGCCGCGCCTGCGGATGGTCGGCGAGGAGGTGCTGGCCATCACGCAGTGCCTGATCGCCCGGGAAGCGGTCGAGCTGGCGGCCATCGAGGAGGTGCGCTCGCATCCCCAGGGCCTCGCGCAGGCCGCGCGCTTCCTGCGCGAGCAGCTGCCCGCCGCGCGGCTCGTGCCCACGGGCTCGACGGCCGAGGCGGTCCGCTCCCTCGACGGCCCGCACGCCGCCGCGATCGCCTCGCGGGCGGCCGCCGCGCTGCACGGCGGCGTGGTGCTGCGCGAGGGCGTCGAGGACGAGCCCGGCAACGCCACGCGCTTCGCCTGGCTGGCGCTCGAGGGAGCCGCGGCGTTCCCGCCGCCGCGCGACGATGCGCGCTGGAGGACCAGCGTCCTGTTCTCGGGCACCGGCGACGTCACGCCGGGCTGGCTGGTGCGCTGCCTGGCCGAGCTCGCGTCGCGCGAGGTCAACCTCGTCAAGATCGAATCGCGCCCCGCGCGCAGCCGGCTCGGGCACTACCTGTTCCTCGCCGACTGCGAAGGACGCGACGACCAGCCGGCCGTGCGCGAGGCGCTCGAGGCGCTGCGCGGGCACTGCGACCGGGTCCGCGTCCTGGGCAGCTATCCGGCCGCGCCGTCGCCGTAGGTATCCTTCGCGGTCGAATGGCCTCGCGGTCACCGTCCGGTCCGGTACGGAAGCGCGAACAGCGCGCGGCCGGTCGCGTGCTCGTCCTCAACGCGACGTACGAGCCGATCAACGTCTGCACCGTCCGCCGCGCCGTCGTCCTGCTGCTCAAGGACAAGGCCGAGGTCATCGAGCGCGCGAACTGGGAGCTGCACTCCGAGCGGGCGACCATGTCGCGCCCGATGGTCATCCGGCTGGTCTCCTACGTGCGCATCCCGCACGACACCCACCGGCGCAAGATCACCCGCCGCGCCGTCTTCGCCCGCGACGGCTGGACCTGCCAGTACTGCGGCTGCCGCTCGAACCTCACCGTCGACCACGTCATCCCGCGCTCGAAGGGCGGCTCCTCGGAGTGGGACAACATCGTCGCCGCCTGCGCGCCGTGCAACCGCCGCAAGGGCGACCTCACCCCGCACCAGGCCGGCATGCACCCGGCGCGCGAGCCCCGCGCGCCGCACCCGCAGGTCTTCATCCACGTCGCCTCGCCGACCATCCCGGCGCCGTGGAAGCAGTGGCTGCCCGAAGCGGCGTAGGAACGACGAAGGCCCGCTGACTAGGCGGGCCTTCGCTTTCAGCTCTGCTGGATTTCCCTGAGTCGAGTCCTACTGCCGATGGGACCAATCTCGGCGCGGCTCAGGGGGTGGTCCGGTTGGATTCCGCCCTATGCGGCTCCAGCCTGCCGGCTACGAGCGGCCGGCCACCTCCAGGGTCCCGCTAAGCATGTCACTACAGATACGGACCACCTCCTTTCTCTGGTGAGAAAAAGGTACCAGCGCGTCAAGCGGATACCGGACGACTACTCGTCGTCGGTCTCCGCGGTGACGTCCTCCTCGGTGGGAACCGGCTCCGGCGTGGCGCCGTTGGACTCGATGCCCTGGGTCTCCTCGGCCAGCGGATCGCCCGCGAGCGACGGCTCGCCGGTGATCGACGCGGCGGTGTCGTCGGAGTCCATGACCAGGGCGACGGCCGAGACCGTGTCGTCCTCCTTCATGTTCATCACCTTGACGCCCTGCGACGCGCGGCCGTAGCGGTTGATCCCGCGCACGCCGGTGCGCTGGACCATGCCGCCGGTCGAGATGAACACGAGGTCCTCGTGCTCGCGGACGACGAGGGCGGCGGCCAGCGCGCCCTTCTTGTCGGTCAGCGCGATGGTCTTGACGCCCATCGTGCCGCGGCCCTTGATCGGGTAGTCGTCGATCGGCGTGCGCTTGCCGAAGCCGTTCTCGGTGACGACGAGCAGGTCCTGCTCGGGACGCGCGACGTCCATGGCCAAAACGCGGTTGCCCTTCTGGGAGACGTTCATGCCCTTGACGCCGGCGGTTGCGCGACCCATGTCACGGGCCTTGGCCTCCTCGAAGCGCGACGCCTGGCCCGAGCGCGACACCATGATGATCGTGTCGTCGCCGCTCGTCTCGCGGACCGCGACGAGCTCGTCGTCGTCGCGGATGTTGATCGCGATGATCCCGTCCGCCTTGATCGGCG
>JBJMLA010000112.1:0-8792 GCA_045805505.1 Solirubrobacteraceae bacterium | reverse complement strand
GCGCTCGCGCAGCCCGTCGTCGTCGTCGAACGCCGCGTACGGGCCGTCGATCGCCTGGATCCCGGCCGCCCGGGCGGCCACGACCCGGCGCGAGTAGACCTAGTTGAGGTGGTCGCCGGGATAGCCCTCGGGCGCGCCGCCGATCGTCGTGATCGGGATCCCGACCGCCGCGCTGTAGTCGCCCGGCCCGAAGATCAGCGTCTCCATCCGCGGAGAGGCCGCGGCGATCGCCTCGCAGGCGATCAGCCCGGTGGCGTCCTCGATCTGTGCCTCGATCCCGATCCGCCCTACCGGCAGCGAGCGCGCCAGCTCGATCTGCGTGAGCAGCTTGGCCGTCATCTCCACCTCCCCCGGCGTCCGGACCTTCGGGAGCATCACCGCGTCCAGCCGGTCGCCCGCCTGCTCGACGACGTCGATGAGGTCGCGGTAGTAGTGCGGCGTGTCGGTGCCGTTGACGCGGACGGCGACGGTCTTGCCGCCGTAGTCCTGCTCGCGCAGCGCGCCGATCACGAGCTCGCGCGCGCGTTCCTTCTCGCTCGGCGCGACGGCGTCCTCGAGGTCCAGGAAGACCTCGTCGGCCTCGAGCCCGGCGGCCTTCGCGAGGAAGCGCTCGCTGGAACCGGGAACGGCGTGGCAGGAACGGCGAGGACGCATCATGCGGAGCGGCACCCTATCTGCGCCGCTACCCTCACCGCTCCAGTGCGCTCCGTGCTCTTGGCCCCATTGATGCTGCTCGTGGCGGCGCCGGCGGCCCACGCCGCCGTCACCGCGAGCATCGAGCTGACGCCCGCCGAGGCGCAGTTCGGGCACGCCACGAAGATCACCGGCACGGTGCTCAGCGACGGCGCGCCGCTGGCGAACCAGCCGGTCGAGCTCGACGTGCGCCGCTACCCGTTCGACGCACCGTTCGCACCACTCGCCAGTACGACGAGCGCGGCCGACGGCACATACGCGTTCACGCAGTTCCTCAACCGCAACGCGCAGTTCCGCGTGATCGCGGCCGAGACGAAGTCGCATCGCGTCCACGCCTACGTGTTCCCGGCCACCACGCTGTCGTTCCGGGCCCGCAACAGCCGTGTGATCCGGCTCCTGCAGCGCTACCGGGTGCCGAAGAACGTCCGCCTCAAGCAGCCGACGATCTTCTATGTGGGCAAGCGCGGCCGCAAGACGGCGCCGCGCGTCGCGACCGCCAAGCTCGAGCGCGTGAGCCGCGGCCGCTACCGGTCGCGCGCCGTCGTCCGCCTCCCGAAGTCCTGGAACGGCCGCTTCAAGTACGCGAGCTGCTTCCGCTACACGGGCGGGAGCGGGATGGGCAACCCGCGCGCGACCTGCCCGCGCCGCTTCCGCTTCTGACGCCCTCGGTCAGCGGAGGTCGTAGGCGGCCGCGAGCTCGGGGTCCTTGGCCGCCAGCATCTCGGCCAGGTCGACCATGACGCGGCACTGCTTCCAGGTCGCGTCGTCCTGCATCTTGCCGTCGATCATGTGCACGCCGCGGCCGTCCGGGATCGCCTCGATCACCTTCTTGGCGAACGCGACCTCGTCCGGGTCGGGCGAGAAGACCTTGCGTGCGATGTCGATCTGCACGGGGTGCAGCGACCAGGTGCCGACGCAGCCCATCAGATAGGCCGCGCGGAACTGCGCCTCGCAGCCGTCGACGTCGCGGATGTCGCCGAACGGGCCGTAGAACGGCAGGATGCCGGCGGCCGCGCAGGCGTCGACCATGCGCCCCAGGGTGTAGTGCCAGAGGTCCTGCTGGTAGCTCGGCCGTGCCGAGCCGTCGTCGGCGGGGTCGGCCAGCACGCGGTAGCCCGGATGGCCGCCGCCCACCCGCGTCGTCTTCATCCGCCGTGAGGCCGCCAGGTCGGCCGGGCCCAGAGACATCCCCTGCATGCGCGGCGACGCCGACGCGATCTCCTCGAGGTTCGCCACGCCCTGCGCGGTCTCGAGGATCGCGTGCACGAGCAGCGGCCGCTCGAGCTCGGCCTTCGTCTCGAGCTGCGCGAGCAGCCGGTCGACGTAGTGGATGTCCCAGGGGCCCTCGACCTTCGGGACCATGATCACGTCGAGCCGGTCGCCGATGCCGCCGACCAGCTCGGTCAGGTCGTCGAGCACCCACGGCGACTCGAGCGAGTTGATGCGGGTCCACAGCTGGGTGTCGCCGAGCTCCATCTCCGCGCCGACCTTCAGCAGGCCCGCGCGAGCGGCCTCCTTGCGATCGACCGGGACGGCGTCCTCGAGGTTGCCCAGGAGGATGTCGACCGTGGGCGCGATGTCGGGGACCTTGTTCACCATCTTCTCGTTGGAGAAGTCCAGGAAGTGGATCATCCGCGAGGGCTTGAACGGGATCTCGGTGGCCGGCTCGGGGGCACCGATGGCCAGCGGCTTGAAGAAGTCACGAGGGTTGCGCATCACCACGGAGCCTATCCACGCCTCTCGTCGAGTGGACAGTTCGCGGGCTCCCAGCCCGTCAACTGTCCACTCGATGCGTGAGGGCGGCGCGGAGGTCGCTGAGGATGGTGTCCGGCCGCTCGGCGAGGTCCTCCTCCGGGACCCGCAGGACGATGAAGCCGGCAAGCTGGAGCGAGCGATCCTTGGCCCGGTCGCGGCGGCGCTTGGTGTGCGTCGCGTGGTAGCGGTTGCCGTCGGTCTCGACGATCGCTCGCGTCCCGGGCCAGCGGAAGTCGACCTCCACGAGCGTGCCGCCGACGAGCGAGACCTCGTGATTGACGAGCGGCCGGGGCAGACCGGTCGGTCGCAGAGCGCGAGCATCGCCTCCTCGAGGCCGCTCTTGGTCAGCGTCGTCCCGGGCTCGACGCCGGCGAGCACCGATCGCAGCAGCCTGACGCCGCGGGGGCGAGCGATCGTCGCGAGCACATCGTGGATCGCGCGAAGATCGAAGACCTCTCGCACCACCGCCTCCTCGATGAGCTGCTCGAGCTGGCGCCGGCGGCTGATCCCGGCCATGTCGACGATCGTGCGCGCGACGGAGGTGCAGGGAACGCCATCTATGAGGACGGGCTCGATGCGCTGGATGCGGTGCACCGCGATCCCCGGGGGCCGGGCCCTTCTGCCCGCCGGGATCGAGACCGACGGCCGCCCTCGCGTCCAGTCGGCCAAGCCGAGATGCCGCGCCGCGAAGCGGTGGCTCAGGACGGCTCCCTCGCCGCACGCCAGCACCGCCGCCATCCACCAGCCCTTCATCGTCAGCGCCCCGTGGCCGACGGCGTAGACGCCGCGATGCAACGAGCGCAGGCGCCCGTGCTCGAGATCCCAGCGGATCTGGTCCGGCGAACGGCCGGCGGCGCGGAGCTGCGCTCGGCTCACAACGCCGTGCTGGGCCGTAACCAGCGCCCAAATCTCCTCGCCAGGGCGTCGAGTGGACACTTCGCGGGCTCCCAGCCCCTCAACTGTCCACTCGACGCTGCGGTAGGCGCTCATAGAGGGAGGAGGCGGTGGGCCCTAGGCTTTCGCCCCCTATGACCGACTTCACGACCGATCAGCGCGAGCGCGAGTCCAGCGGCGCGCACGCCTACGGCCGCTACCTCGAGGAGTTCGAGGAGGGTGCCGTCTACAAGCACTGGCCCGCCAAGACCGTGACCGAGGCGGACGACCACCTGTTCTGCCTGATCACGATGAACCACCACCCGCTGCACATCAACGACGTCTACGCCGGCAAGAGCCAGCAGGGCAAGAACGTCGTGGTCGGCCCGCTCGTCTACTCGCTCGCCCTCGGCATGAGCGTCTCGGACGTCAGCGGCAAGGCCATCGCCAACCTCGCCACCGAGGAGCTCAGCCACCCGGCCCCGGTGTTCCACGGCGACACGTTGTTCGTCGAGTCCGAGGTGCTGGAGAAGAAGGAGTCGCGCTCCAAGCTCGACCGCGGCACCGTCAAGGTCCACACGCGCGTCTTCAACCAGGACGGCACGCTGGTCGCGGAGTTCAAGCGGCTCGTGCTCGTGCCCCGCAAGACGCCGGGCGAGGCGCCCGCGGCCTAGTTCACTCCACGACCAGCTGGGCGTTCATCCCCAGCTGGTCGTGTGCGCCGTCGTAGAGCGAGCAGTAGAGCCGGTAGGTGCCCGGCGCGAGCGTCAGGTTGACCTGCGTTCCCTCGCCGGGCGTCAGGTAGACCTGCGCGAGCTGCACGGCCGCCGCGTTCTCGACCGTGATGTCGTGGTCGTCCATGCCGAAGTTCGTCACGTTGAGCTCGACGGGCCCTGCCGCGAGCTTGCCGTAGGCCGAGTGGACGAAGTACTCGTCGAGGTCGACGCCGGTCCGGCTGGGCAGGACGACGGGCGCCGGCGGGGCCGGCGGAGACGGCGGCGCGGGATCGCTGTCCGGAGCACCCGGCCCCGGCGCCTCCGCGGGCAGCACGAACACCATCGAGGGAAAGAGCCGGGTGGGCGCCTTGCGGACGACCCAGACCCTCGCCTTGCGGTGCTTGGCGTGGCGCTTGGCGTCGGCGGTAGTCGCCGGCACGAGCAGCGCGAACGCCAGCGCGCAGGCGACCGCCTTCACTTGAACAGGCCCGAGAGTCCGTCGGGCCGCGCCAGCGACGCGTACGGGCCGCCCGGCAGGATCAGCTCCGGGTCGTCGCCGAGCCACTCGTCGATGACGGACGTGTAGACCGAGCGGAAGTCGGTCGGCACCATCAGGTTGCCGTAGGTGTCGAGGTCGGCGCTCTGGCAGCCCGGGAACTCCGCCGCGTAGCCGCCCTTGACCTGCGAGCCGCTGAGCATCATCAGCCCGCCGGCGCCGTGGTCGGTCCCCGAGCCGTTCTCGGCGACGCGCCGGCCGAACTCGCTGAACACCATCGTCGTGACCTTCTGCTCGATCCCGCGCACGGCGAGATCGGCCTTGAAGGCGCCGAGCGCCCGTGACAGCTCGGTCAGCTGCGGGTCCTGTCCGAGCAGCTGGCTGCCGTGGGTGTCGAACGCGCCCCAGTGGATCGTGATGATCCGGGTGCCGACGTTGGCGCCCAGCAGCAGCGCGGCGATCTTGAGCTTGTAGCTGAGGTTGCCGGAGTTCGTCGAGTTCGACGGGTAGGCCATGCCCGAGCCAAGCGCCTGAGCCGCCAGCGCGTTGCCGGTGCTGTAGACGTCGGCGCCCTGGGTGTAGGCGCTGCGCGAGCGCTGCAGGTGCGCGCTCGTCGCGCCCCCGACCTGGCCGAGCGTCTTGACGTCGGCGGTGGTCAGCGAGGTGTTGACCGTCGTCCCGCCGAGCGTCTCGGTGCCGTAGCCGCCCGAGGGGTGCAGCGTGTAGCCGAGCCCGCCCAGCGTCTGGATCGCGCAGACCGGCTTGTTGGCCGTCCGGATCGCCTTGGACAGCGCGCTGTCGAGCGACACGGCCTGCAGCGGGTTGGTGTCGGATCCGTTGCGGTCGATCCAGCGGCCCAGCCAGCCCGTCGTCTGACCGGACAGCGCGCCGTTGAACCAGTAGTCCGACGAGGCGAAGTGGCTGAAGTTCGGCGGCTGGTAGTCGACGGCCGGCATGATCGCCAGGTCGCTGCCCGCGCCGCCGGTGCCGTCGCCGTAGAGCTTGTCGAAGCCGTAGTTGGCGTCGCCGTTGTAGCCGCTGCCTCCCGAGACGCCCACGTTGGCCCAGCCGAGATCGGTGCCCGCCATGCCCGGCAGCGGGGTCGAGCCGACCTTGCCGCCGCCGCTGGGTCCGTGGATGCGCGCGAGGCCGGGGCGCTTGAGGTTGTAGGAGGCGAAGTCCTGGGCGCCCTGCGGCACGAGCGTGTTGAGGCCGTCGTTGCCACCGGCCAGGTAGACCATCACGAGGCAGTTCTGCGCCGGGACCGTGTCGGCCATCGCGATCGACTCGAAGACCTCGTCCCAGCCGAGCATCCGCGACCCGTAGACCGAGGCCATGCCGGCCAGGCCGGCGCCCATCAGGCGCCGCCGGGTCAGGCCGGAGCGGGCGCGTCCCTCGGGGAACCCGGCCAGGACGTCGGCCGGGATCGGCAGCGTCTGGCTCGGGACCTGGTCGCGCACGCGCGCCAGCTCGATCTCTTCGCATTCCGTGCAGCGGTCGAGCGGGTTCATCACATCACCTGGGCGTCGGGGCCGGCGAGCAGATAGGCGCGCAGCGCGTACTGGCGCTGGGCGCGAGCGGCGGCGCTGTTGGCCGCCATGCCCGAGGCCATGGTCTTGATGGCGGTGGCGGCCCCGGGGGACAGCCACGGGGAGCCGACGGCCGCATAGGCGCGGTCGAAGGCCTGCAGCGGGGTCTCGCCCGCGACGTCGGCCGGCGGGTTCGTCACGCCCGAGTACCCGCGGTGCTTGAGGTAGAGCGTGCGCAGCGCGAGCTCGAAGCGGGCCTGCGCGGTGTTGGTGTTCAGCCAGGCCAGCCCGCCCTCCCAGCCGGCCACGTTCGGCGGGCTGTAGGGGCGCTGCTGCATGTCGTTCATCACGTCCGGGATCCAGAACCAGCGCATCGGGACGTCGTAGGCGCGCAGGATCCCGACGACGAGGACGAGCGGCGGCTTGATCATGTCGGGCTCGTCGATCGACGAGAACAGCTGGGAGTGGGTGAGGATCCCCTTCAGCAGCGGTCGCAGCTTGAACCCGCTGGAGACGTAGGCGGCGCTCAGGCTGTCGAGCGTCGCCTGGGGGATCGGCCCGGTGACGAACTCGCCCCACAGCTTGCGCACCAGGAACGGCGCGTGGCTGGGCTGAGAGATCACGAGGTCGACGGCCTGGGCGGCGCCGAAGTTCGCCGTCTGGCCGAGGATCGTCTTGGTCGACGAGTCGAAGTACGAGCTGCCGCCGAAGCTGACGCTGCCGTAGGTCGGGTTGGCGGGCTGCTGATCGAGGCGCCAGCCCGTGAACGCCTTGGCCAGCTCGCCGACGTCGGTCTGCGAGTAATTCGGGTTGCCCTGCGCGTCGGTCACACCGAGGCAGAAGAGCTCCATGAACTCGCGGGCGTAGTTCTCGTTGACCTGGCCCTTCTGGTTGTAACAGAGGGTCAGGAAGTAGGACATGGCGCCGTCCTTGGTGGTCATGTCGAGCGCCAGGTCGCGGAACGTCGCGTTGGGGTTGGCCGCCAGGTCGCCGTAGCTGCGCAGCCGGTTGCGGTAGGTCAGCAGCCACTGCGCGGGGATGCCCTCGGCACGGCTGATCGCGAAGTGGCGGTGCCAGAAGAACGTCAGGCGCTCGATGAACGGGTTCTGGGCCCGCTGCATGTGGTCGAGCCATTCCATGACGAGGTCGTCGTCGGAGGCCAGCGGGTCGATCGCGGCGCCGCTCTGGGTCTTCGGCGGTGTCGCGGTGGCCGCCAGGGTCTGCGGCGTGTCGAGGAAGTGATCGACGAGCGACTCGACGGACTTGCCGGTCCAGGTCGTCAGGTCGGTGGCCGACGGCCCGAAGCCGGCGCGCCAGAACAGGCGCGTGACCATCGCCGCGGTCAGCGGAACGCCGGTGTCGGCCGGCGGCGGCGTGGTCCCGCCGACCGGCGGGAGGTTCGAGCCCGGAACCGGCACCGGCGGCGTCGGCGGCGACGGCGTGGGGGAGACCACCGGCTTGGGCACGGTCACCAGGATCGACCGGCTCAGCGTGCCGACCCAGCGGTGCTTGCGGTCGCGGGCGCGCACCTTGTAGCGATGGCGCTGGCCCGGCTTGACCTTCTTGTCGTTGAAGCGCGTGTGGGCGGTCACGCCGAGGCGCTTGCCGTCGCGGAAGACGACGTAGCTCGCGGCACCCGGCACGGCGCGCCAGGCGAGGACGACGGAGGCCGGCGTCAGCGCTGCGGCGTGGAGCTTCTTGGGGGATGGGGCGGCGGTCCGTGCCATGGGTGGCGAGTGTCCTGGTCTGTGGTGCGAAGGGCTGCGGATCCGGGGAATCCGCGGTCGGCGAGCGGCGCTGCGGGGCGATCCGCGGCGCTGACAGTGCTTCCTGCGGTCCGGCTGAGGCGAAACTACGGACGCGCACCGGTCCCGTCAGTGTCAGCCTGGTCTCACCCTGGTGTGTGGCGCCGGACGATTTCGGTAACCCCCTTGCGATAACGGGGGTAACCTTCCTGAACTCTTTGGGGGCGCTCGTTGGATGCGGACGCCCCCGCTGCCATTTCTTCTTCCATTTCGCACGTAGGAGTCCGACACGTGGCCATTGACGTTTCCGCGCCGACCTCGAACGAGAAGCTGCTGGCCTGGGTCGACGAGGTCGCCCAGCTGACGCAGCCCACGGACGTCTACTGGTGCGACGGGTCCGCCGAGGAGTACGACCGGCTGGCCCAGGAGCTCGTCGATGCAGGCACGTTCAAGAAGCTCTCGGAGGCCAAGCGCCCGAACAGCTACCTGGCCTGGTCGGATCCCAGCGACGTCGCCCGCGTCGAGGACCGCACCTACATCTGCGCCGAGCGCGAGGAAGACGCCGGCCCGACCAACAACTGGCGCGCGCCGGCCGAGATGCGCGCGGAGATGGACCAGCTCTTCGCCGGCTCGATGCAGGGCCGCACGATGTACGTCGTCCCGTTCTCGATGGGCCCGCTGGGCTCGGACAAGTCCGAGATCGGCGTGCAGCTGACCGACTCGCCCTACGTCGTGGTCAACATGCGGATCATGACCCGGATGGGCGCCAAGGCGCTCGACGTCCTGGGCGAGACGGGCGACTTCATCCCCTGCATCCACACCATCGGCGCGCCCTTGGCCGAGGGCCAGGCCGACGTTCCGTGGCCGACCAACGCCGACACGAAGTACATCGTCCACTACCCCGAGACCCGCGAGATCTGGTCCTACGGCTCGGGCTACGGCGGCAACGCGCTGCTGGGCAAGAAGTGCCTGGCGCTGCGGATCG
>JBJMLA010000111.1:0-22974 GCA_045805505.1 Solirubrobacteraceae bacterium | reverse complement strand
GCGGGGCACGGGTGCCGCCCCCAACGCCCGCCGGCGCGTCGGTTGCGCGACCGCCACGACCACGAGCGCCGGGGGGCGGCACCGGTATGCCGCGACGCTCGACCGGAGTCAAGCCACGCGCGAAGCGCGTCGGCTGCGCAGGGGAGCGCATGCCGGTGACCGCCCCCCGGCGCCCACCACCGACGCCCCGCAGAATCAGGGAACCAGCACGACCTTGCCGACGTTGACCCGCTGCTCGATGAGCCGGTGGGCGTCTGCCGCGCGGGAGAACGGGACGGCTTCGTGGACGTGGGGCGCGATGACGCCGGAGTCCATGAGGTCGCGGAGGGGCGCGATCCAGGGCTCGAGCGTGCCGCGGTCCTTCCAGAGCGACAGCATGTTCAGGCCGATCACGGCCTTGGAGTCCGACATCTGCTTGATCAGATCGAATCCGCGCAGCATGCGGAGGGCCTGGGGCGCGGCCCTGAGCAGGTTCTTCTTGTCGCCCGTGACCACGCTCGAGGCGCCGAAGGCGACGAGGCGGCCGCCGGCGCGGAGCATGCCGTAGCTGCGGCGGGCCGACGCGCCGCCGACGGCGTCCATGATCAGGTCGAAGGAGGGCAGTCCCTCCTCCCAGCCGGACGTGCGGTAGTCGAGCGGCTGGTCGACGCCGAAGCCGCGGATCGCGTCGTGCTTGGAGGCCGAGGCGGTGCCCCAGACCTCGGCGCCGACGTGCTTGGCGATCTGCGTCGCCGCGATGCCGACGCCGCCGGCCGCGGCGTGGATCAGGACGCGCTCACCGGGCTGGAGGCTGCCGTAGCCGATCAGGCCCGCCCAGGCGGTCGCGTAGTTGACCGGGATCGCCGCGCCCTGCTCGAAGGACATCGCGTCGGGCAGCGGGATGGTGTCCTCGACGCGGGTGACAACCTGCTCGGCGTGACCGCCGAACTCGCAGCCGGCGATGACGCGATCGCCGACGGCACGGTTCGTCACGCCCTCCCCCAGTTCGGCGATGACGCCGGCGACCTCGTAGCCCACGACGCACGGCGTCTTGGGCGCGTCGGGGTACAGGCCCTGGCGGGCCATGACCTCGGCGAAGTTCAGGCCCGCGGCGCGGACGTCGATGCGCACCTGCCCCGGCCCGGCGACGGGATCGGGACGCTCCTGGACCTCCAGCACGTCCGGGGTCCCGGCGCGGGTGATGACGACGGCGCGCATGGCGATTTGCCCTAGACCGAGATCGGCGCCCGCGGGGGCGGCGGTTCCTCGAGCAGGCCGGGCGGCGAGACCTCGGGCTTCATCCGGAAGAACTCCGGGTGGCCGTTGGCCCGCCAGATGAGCATCAGCACCGGGCCGAGCAGCAGGAACCCGATGCCGATGACCAGCGGGGAGCCGAGCCCGAACACCGTGCCCGAGCCGGCGTCGTCGGCGGCCAGGTCGCTGCAGGACTTGATGAACACGCCGAGCAGCATCAACCCGCCGAGCAGCGGCAGGATCCCGGCCATCACGAAGTTGCCGACCGACTTGGTCAGCTCGCGGCGGAAGTACCAGACGCAGGCGAAGCCGGTCAGGCCGTAGTAGAAGGCGATCATCAGGCCGAGCGCCGCGATGGAGTCGAAGAGGATGTCCTCGCTGACCAGCGTCAGCCCGACGTACCAGACGATCGACAACGCGCCCATCCAGATGGTCGAGGTGTCGGGCGTCAGGTACTCGCGGTGGATGTGGGCGAAGCGTGCGGGAATGGCCTTCTTGCGGGCCATCGACAGCGACGTCCGCGCGGTCGGCAGGATCGTCGTCTGCGTCGATGCCGCCGCCGACGTGAGCACCGCGATGATCACGACCTTGCCCAGCAGCGCCGAGCCGAAGACGTCGTTGGCCAGCAGCCCCAGCACGTCGCCGGACTCGTCGTTGGCCAGGCGGTCGGGGCCGCCGAAGGCGACGGCGGCCGTCGAGACCACGACGTAGATCCCCAGCAGCAGCAGCGTCGCGACGACCGCGGCGCGGCCCGGGACGGTCTCGGAGTCCTCGGTCTCCTCGTTGACCGTCACCAGGCTGTCCCAGCCCCAGTAGATGAAGATGCCGATCAGCACGCCGGAGACCAGCGCGTCCATCGAGTCGATGGCGAACGGCGAGAACCAGGAGAGCTCGGGGTGGATCGAGCCGGCCGGGTCCTCGGCGAAGACGCGGATCAGCGCGACGATCGAGAAGGCGGCGAGCGCGATGATCTCGGCGGTCAGCAGCCAGCGCTGCGTCTTGGCGTTGAGCTCGATGCCGATGACGCAGACCCAGGTCATCACGGCGATCCAGATCACGCCGACGGCGGTCACCAGGAACGTCGACGGGACGTAGGACGAGTCGAACAGCAGGAAGGTGTAGAGGCCGGCGATCTGGGCCAGGTTGGCCATCACGATGATGTCGGCGACGATGATCGCCCAGCCGCCGATCCATCCGGCCGACGGGCCGAACGCCTTGGCCGCCCACGAGAACGTCGTCCCGCAATCGGGGTCGGCGCGGTTGAGGTAGCGGTAGGCCCACGCCACGCACAGGATCGGGATGAACGAGGCGATCATCACGGCCGGGGCCTGCACGCCGACGCCCTCGACGGCGACGATCAGGCCGAGCACGGCGGCCAGGCTGTAGCCCGGGGCGGTGGACGCCACGCCGATGACCACGCTCGAGGCGAAGCCGATCGCGTTGGCCTTCAGGCCCGGTTCGCCCTGCGGTGCGGGTGCTGCGGTTGCGCCTTCCATGGGGCGAACCTACCGGCCGATCTGGACTCCCAGCAAGTTCGGCAGCCGCGCGACCGCGCGGGCCGCCCGCGGGGCGACGCGGTGGCGCTCCTCGGCGCGCTCCTTGCGATCGAGCGCGATGCGCACCGCCTCGCCGCCCGCGACCCGCAGCGGCTCGGGCGGCAGCAGCCGGCCGGACGTCCCCACTATCGGCAGCCGGGTCAGCGCGTCGCGCTCGTCGAGGGCCATGCGCGCGAGGATCCGCCCGCACAGCTCCGAGGGCCCGACGCCGTTGCCCGTGTAGCCGAACGCGAAGTGCGTGCGCCCGCCCGGCAGCGTGTCGACGATCGGCAGATGCGCGGGCGAGGCGTCGATCGGGCCGCCCCACGCGTGATCGATGCGCCGGCCGGCCAGCGCCGGGAAGAACCGCACGAGGTCCGCGGCGACACGGTGGGCCAGGCGCCGATCGGCGTCGTCGCGCGGTTGCAGGCGGGCGCCGCAGACGATCCGCCCGCCGCCCCAGCCGAACGCGATCCGGCCGTCGGGCGTCGTGCGGAAGTAGTGGACCAGATGGCGGCCGTCGCTGACCGCCTCGCCGCCCGTCCAGCCGATGTCCTCGAGCACGGCGGGAACCGGCTCGGTGATCACCAGGTGGCTCGAGGTCACGGTCAGCCGCCGGCGCAGCGGCGCCAGCGCCACCGCGCGCGAACCGGCCGCGAGGATCGCGTTCCCGGCCCGGACGCGGCCGGTGCCCGCCTCGACGAGCACCTCCCCCGGTCGCTCGTGCAGCGCGCGGACCCGGCTGTGCTCGCGCACGCGCACGCCCCGCTCGATCAGCCGGGTACGCAGGCCGCGGGCCAGCCGGCCCGGCTGGATCGTGGCGGTCGAGGGAGCGAGCACGCCGCCGCGCAGCACGGGCGAGGTGATCCGGGCTGCGACCTCGTCGCCCGTCAGCGGCCGCAGCTCGCCGCCGAGCCCGAGCGCGGCACAGGCGGCGACCGCGTCGTCCTCTCCCCCGTCCTGCGCCGGCGCGGCGGACGCGACGATCTGCCCAGCCGGGCGAAACCAGGCGTCGACGCCCTGTTGCTCGCACCAGGTCCCGATGGCACGGATCGAGGCGATCGACTCGGCGATCGTCGCCCGCGCCGCATCGTCGCCGGCGAGCTCGCGCAGACGCGGCGCCGCGTGAGCGAGGTGATCGACGAAGCCGCCGTTGCGCCCGCTCGGACCCTCGCCGCAGATCCCGGACTCGAGCACCACAACGTCGGCGCCGCGCTCGGCGAGGTGCCAGGCCGCCCACATCCCGGTGTAGCCGCCGCCGATGACGACGACGTCGCAGGTCAGGTCGGTCTCCAGCGGGGGTTCCGGCACGGCGGTGCCTGCGTCCTGCAGCCACCAGCCGTGCGCGGTGAGCCTCAAGCCAGCGAGACCGCGCGACCCTCGGTGAAGCCGTCGCCGCCGGCGACTGACTCGATCACGTCGCCCGGCACCGGCTGATCGGTCGTGACGATCATCACCGCCTCGCCGTCGGCGCCCTCGTAGCCCACGGCGGCCGACAGGATGTTGATCCCGTGCTCGCCGAGGGCGGTGCCGACGCGGCCGACCATGCCGGGGACGTCGGAGTAGCGGAAGAGCGCGAGGTGCTGCTCGAGCTGGAGGTTGAAGCGCTGGCCCCAGGCCTCGAGCAGGTGCGCGCGGTTGCGGCTGCCCAGCGTCGTGCCGACGACCCGCTCGTGGCGGTCGCCGCAGTGGACCGTCACGCGGACGAGGTCGGTGAAGTCGCGGGCGTCGCCGCGGCTCATCTCGGCCACGCCGATGCCGCGCTCGCGGGCGATCGGGAGCGCGTTGACCTGGTTGACGTCGTCGTCGGTGTGGCCGGTCAGCACGCCGAGCAGGACGGCGACGGTCAGCGGCCGCGTGTCGCGGTCGGCGATCCGGCCGAGGTACTCGACGTCGATGCCCTCCACCCCGCCGGCGAGCGTCACGGCCAGGCGGCCGAGCTCGCGGCACAGGTCGACGAACGGCCCGAGGACCTCGAGGTCCTCCGCGGCCACCGCCGGGAGGTTGACCGCGGTCGTCACGGCTCCGCCGGTCAGCGCGGCGACGACCTGCTCGGCGGCCTGGAAGCCGGCGCGGTCGGTCGCCTCGGCCGTCGACGCGCCCAGGTGCGGCGTGACGATCACGTTGTCGAAGGCGAACAGCGGATGCTCGGTGACCGGCTCGGAGCGGAAGACGTCGATCGCGGCGCCACCGACCTTGCCCGACTCCAGGCCGGCGACGAGGTCATCGTCGACGATCAGCGGCCCGCGGGCGACGTTGAGCACGCGCACGCCGTCCTTGCACTTGGCCAGCGCCTCGGCGTCCAGCCAGCCCTCCGTCTCCGGCGTCTTGGGCAGGTGCAGCGTCAGGAAGTCGGCCTTGGCGTAGACCTCGTCGGAGTCCGTCGCCTTCTCGACCCCGAGCTCGCGGTAGCGCTCGGCGCCCACGAACGGGTCGTAGGCGATGACGTTCATGCCGAAGCCGCGGGCGCGCTCGGCGACGAGCTGGCCGATGCGGCCGAACCCGAGGATGCCCAGCGTCTTGTCCATGACCTCGACGCCGGAGTACTTCGAGCGGTCCCAGCGGCCGGCCTTCAGCGCGGCGCCGGCCTGCGGCACGTTGCGGGCCAGGGCCAGCAGCAGCGCCATCGTGTGCTCGGCGGCGGTGACCACGTTGGACTGCGGCGCGTTGGCCACGATGATCCCGCGCTTGGTCGCCTCCGGGACGTCGACGTTGTCGACGCCGACGCCGGCGCGGCCGATCGCCTTGAGGCTCGTCGCCCTCTCGAGCATCGCCGCGTCGACCGTGGTCGCGCTACGGATCAGCAGGCCGTCGTAGTTCTCGACCTGCTCGAGGTGCTCGGCGCCCTCGTCGACCTCGAACCCGTTGTCGCGCAGCAGCTGCACGCCGCTCGCGCCGATCTTCTCTGCCACCAGGACCTTGGCCATCAGGAGTTCTCCACGACGTAGTCGATGCACGCGGTCAGCGCCTGGATGTCGGACGGCTCGATGGCCGGGAACATGCCGACGCGCAGCTGGTTGCGGCCCAGCTTGCGGTAGGGCTCGGTGTCGACGATCCCGTTGGCCCGCAGCGTCGCGGCGATCGCCGCGGCGTCGACGTCCTCGGCGAAGTCGATCGTCCCGACGACCAGCGAGCGCTTCGCCGGATCGGCGACGAAGGGCGACGCGAACGGGCGCTCCTGCGCCCAGCCGTAGAGGTGCTGCGAGGACGCGGTGCTGCGCCCCACGGCGTAGTCGAGCCCGCCGTTGGAGTTCATCCAGTCGATCTGGTCGGCCAGCAGCAGCAGCGTCGCGAGAGCCGGCGTGTTGTAGGTCTGGTCCTTGCGCGAGTTGTCCAGCGCGGTGGCCAGCGACAGGAACTCGGGGATCCAGCGGTCGCTCGCGGCGATGCGCTCGATGCGCTCGGCGGCCGCCGGGCTGATGACCGCCAGCCACAGGCCACCGTCGGCGGCGAAGGACTTCTGCGGGGCGAAGTAGTAGGCGTCGGAGCCGCTGATGTCGACCGGCAGGCCGCCGGCGCCCGACGTCGCGTCGATGAGCACCAGGCCGTCGCCGACGCGCTGGACCGGCAGCATCACGCCGGTCGAGGTCTCGTTGTGGGCCCAGGCGATCGCGTCGACGCCCCCCTGGGCGACCGGCTCGGGCGCGTCACCCGGATCGGCGGAGACGACGATCGGGTCCTCGAGGAACGGCGCGCCCTTGGTGACGGTCGCGAACTTCGACGAGAACTCGCCGAACGTCAGATGCTGGGCGCGGCGCTCGATGAGGCCGAAGGCCGCGGCGTCCCAGAACGCCGTCGTGCCGCCGTTGCCGAGGATGACCTCGTAGCCGTCCGGCGCGCCGAACAGGTCCAGCAGGCCCTGGCGGATCTGGCCGACGACGGCCTTGACCGGCTTCTGGCGATGGGAGGTCCCCATCAGCTCCCGGCCGTGGCGAGCGAGGTGCTCGAGCTGCTCGGGGCGGACCTTCGACGGGCCGCAGCCGAAACGGCCGTCCGCGGGACGGAGGTCAACGGGAATTTCGAGTGTGGTTTCGGGCATGCGCGTCCTCAGAGGTCGACGATGGTGCCCAGGCGTACGGCGCTCGAATCCCGTCGCTTCCCGGTGGTCTTTTCCACCTCGAGGACGCCAGTCACGACGGGATCGCGAGTGTAGCGACGGCCTCCTGGAATAGGTTTGTGATCATGCGCACCATCTCCCTCGCCGTGCTGTCCTCCGCCGTGCTGCTGCTGGGCGCCGGAGCCTCGTCGGCCACCACCGGCTGCGGCGCGATCAACGGCGGCTTCGAGAACACCATCAGGACCGCCAACGTCGACTGCGCCACCGCGCGCGCCCTCGTCCGCCGCTGGCACGTCAAGGCGGTCAAGCAGTCCCAGGGCCCCGGCACCAAGTACGTCGGCGACTTCTACTGCCCGAGCCACGCGACCGACCCCGAGCACGTCAAGGTCAACTGCGCGAACGGGAAGAAGAAGATCAGCTGGTTCGCGGGTCCGTGACCGCTGCAGGGTCAGACCCGGACGATGGGTCTGACCCCGCCTCGGCGGTTGTCTAGTTGACGTTGACGGCTGACCAGGCGGCCGCCACGGCGTTCTGCTGCGCGCTGCCTGCGCCGTAGAGGTCGCGGGCGGCGTTGAGGGTCGCCGTCCGGGCGCCCGCGTAGTTGGTCGACGACGTCATGTAGACGGTCAGCGCGCGGTACCAGATCTTGCCGAGCGCGTCGTTGCCGATCCCGGTGACCGTCGAGCCGTTGCACGTCGGGCTGGTGCCCCACGCCGACGTCCCGCTGCCCACGGCGAGCAGGTAGGCGAAGTGGTTGGCCACGCCCGACGAGTAGTGCACGTCGAGGTTGCCGACCGAGGACGACCAGCAGTCGGCCGAATGCCCGTCGGTCGACGGCCTGTCCATCCACCGCAGGGCGGTGCCGTTCTTGGCGATCGCCTCGCCGATCCGGTAGTCCGGCGGATCGCTGGGACGGTTGGCGTAGAACTCGACGAGCGTGCCGAAGATGTCGCTCGTCGCCTCGTTGAGGCCGCCGCTCTCGCCCGAGTAGGTGAGCTTGGCGGTCCGCGACGTGACGCCGTGGCTCATCTCGTGGCCGGCGACGTCCAGCGAGGTCAGCGGCCAGAACGTCGTGCCGCCGTCGCCGTAGGTCATGCAGAAGCACGCGTCGTCCCAGAAGGCGTTCTCGTAGTTCGAGCCATAGTGGACCCGGTTGTAGGAGCCCTTGCCGTCGTTGGCGATGCCGTTGCGGCCGTGGACGGTCTTGTAGTAGTCCCACGTCTCGTTGGTGCCGAACTGGGCGTCGACGGCCACCGTCTGCCGGTTGGCCAGCGTGCCGTCGCCCCACACGTTGTCGGCGTCGGTGAAGTTCACCGTGGCCGCGCGCGAGCACCAGATGACCACGCACGTGTCCGACTTGCCCTGGGCGTCGACGGTGTAGGTGTTGCCGCGCGTCGGGTCCTTCAGCGTGTAGGTGCTGCCCGACAGCGTCGTCTCGAGCGGCACCGTCCCGTTGGTCCGCCCCGTGCCCGAGCCCGTGACGTCCTGGACCTGCTCCTCGGCGACGAGCTTCGCGCCGGTGATCGCGTCGTGGGTCGTCAGCACGCGTGACGGCGTGCCGTCGGCATGGACGCCGACCGTCTGACGCTGCCACGCCAGGCGCGGGCGCATGCCGCGGGCCTCGATGACCAGCGTCCCCGGCAGCCGCAGCGCGGGCACCGTCGACAGGCCGCGAATCGCCCCCAGCGTGCGGCTGACGCCCACGCGCCGGCCGTTGGCGGCACGGTGGACGACCATGTCGCCGCCCAGCACGGCGAGGCCGTGATAGGTCCGGTCGACGCGGGTGTGCGTCGTCCCGTTCGCATCCGTGATCAGATCGCGAACGACCGTCGCGGCACCTGCGTTGCCCGCTGCTCCCAGCAGCAGGGTCGTCGCCCCGAGGGCGACCAACGTCCTTCTCATTCCCGTACCTCCGACTCGGTGTGGAGGCGTCCCTGCCCGGTTAGCAGGGCGGAAACCTACCTAGAAGTCGGTCTTGATCCAATCCATGTGCGACCGCAGCTCCTTGCCGACGGTCTCGACCTGGGCGCCCGCGCCCTCTTCGCGCAGCCGCTTGAAGTTCTCCTGGCCCGCGCGGTTCTCGGCGATCCACTCGCGGGCGAAGTCGCCGGACTGGATCTCGGAGAGGATCTTGCGCATCTCGGCCTTGGTGTCCTCGTTGACGACCCGCGGACCGCGCGTGTAGTCGCCGTACTCGGCCGTGTTGGAGATCGAGTAGCGCATCCCCGCCAGGCCCTTCTCGTACATGAGGTCGACGATGAGCTTGAGCTCGTGCAGGCACTCGAAGTAGGCCATCTGCGGGTCATAGCCCGCCTCGACGAGGGTGTCGAAGCCGGCCTGGACCAGCGCGCTTGCGCCGCCGCAGAGGACGGCCTGCTCGCCGAACAGGTCAGTCTCGGTCTCCTCCTTGAAGGTGGTGTCGAAGACGCCGCCGCGCGTGCAGCCGATGCCCTTGGCGTAGGCCAGCGCGAGATCCTTGGCGTTGCCGGTGGCGTCCTGCTCGACGGCCACGAGGCCGGGGACGCCGGAGCCCTCGAGGTACTGGCGGCGGACCAGGTGGCCCGGGCCCTTGGGCGCGACGAGCGCGACGTCGACGCCGGGAGGCGCCTCGACCTCGCCGTAGAGGATCGAGAAGCCATGGCCGAAGAACAGCGCGTTGCCCTCGGCGATGCCGTCGCGGACGTCGGTCTCGTAGACGTTGCGATGCAGCTCGTCGGGGACGAGCATCATCACGATGTCGCCGCGGCTGGCGGCGTCGGCGACGGGCAGGACCTCGAGGCCGGCATCCTTGGCCTGCTGCACCGAGGAGGAGTCCTCGCGCAGGCCCACGACAACGTTCACGCCAGAATCCTTGAGGTTCTGGGCGTGAGCGTGGCCCTGGGAGCCAAAGCCGATGATCGCGACGGTCTTGCCGTCGAGAAGGGTGAGGTCCGCGTCGTCGTCGTAGTACATGAGGCCGCGCAGCCTATTGCCCGCCGCGATCAGGCCGACGCGGCGGCCACGAGCGTCCGGCCGGGCAGGGCGAGCGAGCCGTCCTCGCCGCGGAACTCCGCCAGGCGCGCCTCGATGCCCTCGTAGACGAGGTCGCGCTGCTCGGGCGTGGCCCTGGCCAGCGCCTCCCCCAGCGACGGCGAGACGTCGAACAGGTAGTCGAACCACTCGTCGAAGGACGCGACGCCGTAGACGATGTCGACCGCGTCGACGACGACGTCCTCGAACCCCGTCGAGAGCAGCAGCTCGCTGATGACCCCGTCACCGGCGAACGAGAACATCCCGGGCTCGTCCGGCGGCGGGGGCTGCGAGAGACCCTGGGCCACGAGCTCGGCGGTGGTCGCCGTGACCCACGGGTTGTGCCCGGGCGCGTCCCAGGCGGCGAGCGCGACGCGGCCGCCCGGCTTGAGCACCCGGCGCGTCTCGCGCAGCGCGGCCTCGGGATCGGCCAGCAGCATGTAGCCCCAGCGGCACAGCACCGCGTCCAGCGACGCGGTCTGCCCGTCGATCCACTCGGCCTCCATCGCCTCGAACTCGACGTTGTCGAGCCCCAGCTCGGCGGCGCGGCGCCGCGCCGCCTCGAGCATCGGCTCGGCGCCGTCGGTGCAGATGACCTTGCCGCCGGGCTTGACCAGCTCGGCGGCCAGGAACCCGGTGTCGCCGACACCCGCGGCCAGCTCGAGCACGACGTGCCCGGGCTGCGGCGCGATCGCCTCGACCATCCAGTGCGATACGGGCTCGGCCGCGCGCTGCAGGTCGGCCCGCCGCGCCTCCCAGCCGGAGGCGGCGGTCTCCCACCGCTCCCGGCTCGTCGTGCGGAACGCGGCCGGATCGATCACCGGAAGCGGAACGTGGATGTCTTGACCGGCGAGGCCAGGCCGCTGGCGTCGACCGCCACGACCGTCAGCAGGTACGGCCCGCTGGCCAGCTTGGCCTTGAGCGGCAGCGTGTAGCGCCAGGTGGTGCCCGAGAGCTTGGCCGTCAGCAGCACCGGCGCCGTGCAGGCCGCGCTGGTCAGCTTCGTCTTGCCGTTGAACCACTTGCAGCTGCCGTTGCTGCTGGCCACGGGCCGCAGCGCCAGGTAGACCCCGGTCAGCCCGGTGTCGTCGGAGGCGTCGCCGAAGAAGGTGACCTTGGCGCGCTTCTTGGTCTTCTTGCCCTTCTTGGTCTTGTAGAGGTTCAGCCGCTGCTTGGCGCCGGGCTGGGAGATCGTCACGGCCGGCGGCGTGCCGTCGATGACCGTGAAGGTGACCGGCGCGGACGCGCTGCTGGCGGCGCCCTGCTTGTCGGTGACCGTGACGGTGACCGAGTAGGCCTTGCGCTCGGCGAACGCGTGCGTTGTCGTCGCGGTCGTCGTGTCGGTGGCCGAGCCGTCGCCGAAGTCCCAGTGGTACTTGGCGATGCCGCCGCCCACGAGCGCCTCGGGGTCAGAGGACTTCGACGCGTTGAACGTGGCCGGGATGCCCTGGCGGACCGCACCGGACGGTGCCGCGAGCGAGGCCGTCGGCACCCGGTTGACGAACTCGTCGGCGCCCAGGTCGCTGGCGGCGCCCGACGTGCGGGGGTTGCCGTCGACGTCGGTCTCGGACTCGCCGCTGGTGATCGAGCCCTTGTCGATCACCGACGAGGCGTCGGCGCGCAGGTGGTAGTTGAACCCGGCGGGGCGCACGAACAGCGAGGCCGCGTCGGCCGCCGTGTCCTTGACGTCGTTGCGGGTGGTCGTGGTGATCGTCGCGCCGACCGTCCCGGTTCCCGTCGTCGCCGTGCGGGCGCCGCGGATGATCGAGTCGGTGAACGTGATGGCGATCGGCGACGCGCCGAGCGTCGGTGCGCCGGAGGAGTCGGCGACCACGGCGCCGATGGCCGTGACGTGGCGCGCCGCCACCGTGACGCCCGCGCCGAGGGCGGTCGGCGTCGCGTAGGTCGAGCCCAGCGACTGCTTGCCGACCAGGACGGAGGAGTCGACGTTGAGCGTCAGCGCCGGCGTGCCGGTGGCCGAGTTGGCCGTCACGGCGGTGCCCGTGGCCAGGAGGCTGGCGACGGTGCTGCGCAGCAGCGCGTTGGTCCCGCCGCCGAAGGCGATCGCGTCGCCCTTGCCCGACAGCGCGGTGAGGTCCTTGACGGTCAGGCCGGCGCTGCCGCCCGCGATGGCCGGGCCCGTGGTGACCTGGTTGATGACCGTCAGGCCGTCGACGACGTCGGCGCCGCCGCTGGCGGCGGTGAAGGAGATGGTCGGCGTCGCGCCCGTCGCGTCGGTCGGCGAGCTCAGCACGGCGCCCGGCTCGCCCTTGATCGTCAGGTTCGCGGTCGCGGAGCTGATCGACCCGCTGTGGGAGCCCGCCTTGAACAGGACGGTGTCGCCCGCGGCCGCGGAGTCGACCTTGGCGTCCGGGTTGTCACCGGGGTTGACGACGATCGTCGTGGCCGCGGAGGCGGCGCCCGGGAGGGCGAGCGCGACGAGGCTCGCGGCGAGAAGGGTGCGCATGGTGGGAAGCATGGAGGGTCCTATTCGAGGTGGCGGCGGAGAAGCTTTCCTGAGGGCGTTCTCGGCAGGGCGGCGGCGAGGCTCAAGACCTTCGGGACCTTGAACGGTGCCAGCTTTGCCCTGCAGAACACCAGGAGGTCCTCCTGCGTTGCGGTGTGACCCGGGCGCAGGACGACGGTCGCGACCACCGCCTCGCCCCATTCCGGGTCCGCACGGGCGTGGACGGCGGCCTCGGCCACGGCGGGATGGGCCTCGAGAACGCCCTCCACCTCGGCGGGCGCGATGTTCTCGCCGCCGCTGACGATCGTGTCGGCCTTGCGGCCGGTGATCAGCAGGCGGCCGTCGCCGGCCCACGTCCCGAGATCGCCGGTGTGCAGCCGCGGCCCGGCGGACGGCGCCACCGTCGGGCCCTCCACGACGATCTCGCCGTCGCCGGCCAGCGCCACCCGCGTGCAGAACAGCGGCCGCCCGTCGGTCGTGACCTGCGAGCAGGCCTCGGTCAGCCCGTAGGTCTCCTGGGCGACGACGCCCTGAGCGCGGGCGCGGTCGAGCAGCGCCGCCGGGATCGGCGCGCCGCCCACCAGCGCGCGGAAGGGCCGCGGCCCGAGGTCGAGCAACCTCGACAGCGTGGTCGGGACGACCGAGATGACGCTGAAGTCCTCGGCCAGGACGCGCTCGGCGTCGAAGCGCTCGTGGACGATGGCCGTCGTCGCGTAGATCGCGCTGCGCGCGAGGATGGACAGCCCGCCGACGTGCGAGAGCGGCAGGGCGCACAGCCAGCGCTCCTCGCCGCGCAGGCCCATCGCGGTGTGGGCGCCCAGGGCGCTCCACAGCCAGTTGCCGTAGGTCAGCTCGACCCGCTTCGGGGTCCCGCTCGTCCCGGACGTGTGCACGACGATGGCCGGGCGGTCGAGGTCGTGGGGCTTCGGCTCGACCGGTGCGCCCGACGGCCGGGCGTCGAGGATCAGATCGCAGCCCTCGACGACCGCCGCACGCTCGGCCTCCCCCAGCCGCAGGTCGACGGGCACGGCGACGACACCGGCGAGCAGGCACGCGTGCAGCGTCACCGCGAAGTCCTCGCCGGGGGCCATGGCGATCGCCGCCGTCCGGGCGCTGCCCAGGCCGCCCGCGGCGGAGCGCGCCGCCTCGAGCAACTGCGCGTACGTCAGGTCGCGCAGCGCCTCGCGCTGCGGGTGCGCTCGGGCGGCGCGGGCCAGCCAGGACTCGACGAGCATCGCCCCATAGGCTGACATCCCTATGAGCGCAGTGACGTGGACGAGCGGCGGCGACTACGAGGACATCCGCTACGAGCTCAGCGGAGACGGCATCGCCAAGATCACCATCGACCGGCCGGAGGTGCGCAACGCGTTCCGGCCGCAGACGGTCATCGAGCTCTCCCGGGCCTTCGAGCAGGCCCGCGAGGACGAGACGGTCGGGGCGATCATCCTGACCGGCGAGGGCGAGAAGGCCTTCTGCTCCGGGGGCGACCAGCGCGTGCGCGGCGACCGCGGCTACGAGACCCAGCCGGGCTCGGGCGTCGGGCGCTTCCACGTCACCGACCTGCACGTCCAGATGCGCCGGCTGCCCAAGCCCATCGTGGCGATGGTCGCCGGCTACGCGGTGGGCGGCGGCCATGTGCTGCACATCTGCTGTGACCTGACGATCGCCGCCGACAACGCCCGCTTCGGCCAGACCGGCCCGAAGGTCGGCTCGTTCGACGGCGGCTTCGGCGCCTCGCTGCTGGCCGCGCAGATCGGGCAGAAGCGCGCCAAGGAGATCTGGTTCCTGTGCCGCCAGTACGACGCGCAGCAGGCGCTCGACTGGGGCCTTGTCAACGCGGTCGTGCCCTACGAGCGGCTCGAGGAGGAGACCGTCTCCTGGTGTCAGGAGATGCTCGCCCTCTCCCCCTTCGCGCTGCGGCTGCTCAAGGCGAGCTTCCACGCCAACGAGGACGGGATGGCCGGGCTGCAGCAGCTCGCCCACGACACCAACCTCCTCTTCTACGCCTCCGACGAGGCCAAGGAAGGGCGCGACGCCTACAAGGAGAAGCGCGCCCCGGACTTCTCGCAGTTCCCCAAGCGCCCATGAGCTCCGCGATCCGCATCTGGATCCTCGCGGCGCGCCTGCGCACGCTGCCGGCCGCGATCGCCCCGGTGCTCGTCGGCACGTCGCTGGCCATCCGCGACGACCAGTTCGACGGCTGGGCCTTCGCGTTCGCCCTGCTCGGCGCGCTGTTCATCCAGGTCGGCACGAACCTGTCCAACGACTACTCCGACGCGCGCCGTGGCGCCGACACCGAGGACCGGCTCGGGCCGGTCCGCGTGACCGCCGGCGGGCTCGTGCCGCCGCGCCAGGTCCTCATCACCACCTACGTCTCGTTCGGGCTGGCCGTTCTGTGCGGCATCTACCTGATCGCCGTCGCCGGGCCCGTGCTGCTGGCCATCGGCGCGGCGTCGATCGTCGCCGGTGTGCTCTACACCGGCGGCCCGCGGCCCTACGGCTACGAGGGCATGGGCGAGATCTTCGTGTTCCTGTTCTTCGGCATCGTCGCCGTGTCGGGCTCCTACTACGTCCAGATCCAGGAGCTGCCCTGGCAGATCTTCGCGCTGGCCGTGCCGGTCGGGCTGATCGCGTCCGCGATCCTCGTGGTCAACAACGTCCGCGACGTCGACACCGATCGCCGCGCCGGGAAGCGGACGCTGGCGGTGCGGCTGGGCCGCGACCGCGCGCGGCTGCTCTACGCCGGGATGCTGGCGGTCGCCTACGTGTTCCTGGTCGTCATCGGCGCCGGCCTGTGCTGGTGGGTGCTGCTGCCGCTGCTGTCGGTACCGCTCGCGCTGCGGCTGGTCACGATCGTGCGCACGAAGACCGACGGGCCGTCGCTCAACGGCGCGCTGGCCGGCACGGGGATGCTCCAGCTCGTCTTCTGCGTGCTGCTCTCGGCCGGCGTGCTGGCCTGTTGAGGCTGACCTACACCCGCCGCAGCGTCCCGATCGACCACGTCACCGCGCACGGGACGCTCTCGGAGCGCGAGCTCTTCGACGTGACGCTGGAGGGTGACGACGGCGCCGGCCACGGCGAGGCCGCCCCGCTCGAGCCCTACGACGGCGTGCCGGCCGACGTCGTCGAGTCGGCGCTGCGCGTCTACGCGACCGCCATCGCCGCGCTGCCCGCCGATACGGCCGGCCCGCAGGTGCTCGACGCCTGCCGCCGCGCGGCCGACCTTCCCCAGGCGCTGGCCGCGGTCGACCTCGCGCTGTGGGACCGCGCGGCGCGGCGCGCGGGCAAGCCGGTGTCGGCGCTGCTGGCCGAGGACGCGCTGGACTCTGTGGTGGTCAACGCGACGATCGGCGCGCTGGACCGTGGCGGAGCAGCGGACGCCGCGGCGCAGGCGGTGCGGGCGGGCTTTCGCTGCGTCAAGGTCAAGGTCGGGGTCGGTGACGACGCCGGCCGGGTCGCCGCCGTCCGCGCGCTCGCCGGTCCGGACGTCACCCTGCGCCTCGACGCCAACGGCGCCTGGGACGTCGACGAGGCGGTTCGGATGATCGAGGCGCTGGCGCCCGCGGGGCTCGAGCTCGTCGAGGAGCCGGTGCACGGCATCGAGGCGCTGCGGGCCGTCCGCGAGCGCGTCCCGGTGCGCATCGCCATGGACGAGACGGCGGCCGAGCACGGAGCGCTGGCCTCGGCGGCGGCCGACGCCGTCTGCCTGAAGATCTCGCGCTGCGGAGGGATCTCCGGCACGCTCGCTGCCGCCGCGCTCGTGCGGGCGATGGGCGGCGAGGTCTACGTCGCCTCGACGCTCGACGGGCCGCTCGGCCTGGCCGCGGCGCTGCACGTCGCCGCGGCGCTGAAGGTCGAGCTGCCGTGCGGCTTGGCCACGGGCGACCTCGCGGTCGTCGACGGCGCCATCGCCGTGCCGTCGGGTCCCGGCCTGCTCTAGCCGATCGCGGCCGCCACCGCCGCGGGGGTTTCGCGCGGCAGGCCGTGGCCCGCGCCGGGGACAACCACCAGCTCGCCTCCGGTCCCCGTGGCGAGCCGCTCGCCCAGCGCCAGGAACTTCGCGTCGCGCTCGCCGGCGACGACCGTCACCGGCATGACGAGCCCACCCAGGCGATCCCACAGCGGCGTCATCGCACCCGTTCCGGTGCCGCGCAGCGCCGCCGCCAGCGGTCCCGCCTCGTTGCGCAGGACGTCGCACCGCTGGAGCTCGCGGGCCTCGGGCGGGTCGCCCGCGAACAGCGGCTGGGCGGTCCAGCGCTCGGCGAAGGCCTCGATGCCCTCCTGTTCGAGCAGGCTCGCCAGGCGCTCGTCCGCCGCGCGGCGCTGCGCGCGCTCGTCCTCGCCGTCGAGGCCCGCCGTCGTGGCCACGAGCACCAGCCGCGCGACCCGCTCGGGCGCCGCCAGCGCGACGTGCAGGGCGATGCGCCCGCCCATCGAGTAGCCCGCCAGCACGAAGCGCTCGGGCGCATTCGCCAGGACGTGCGCGACGCAGGACTCGAACGTCGGCGCGACGTCGCTCGCGGTGCCGTGCCCGGGCAGGTCCGGTGCGGCGTAGCGCGGGTCGACCGCCTCCCACACGTGCCCGGTCCCCGCGAAGCCGTGCAGCGCGACGACGTGCTCCATCCGCCGGACCATACGCTGCATCCCGTGCACGTCCTCCTGCGCGCGTTCACCGACGAGCTGGCCCGCTGCGGCATGCGCGCCGCCTGCACGTCGCCGGGGTCGCGATCCACGCCGCTGATGCTCGCGCTGGCCCGCGAGCCGCGCCTCGAGACCTTCTCCCACGTCGACGAGCGGGCCGCCGCCTTCTTCGCCCTCGGCCACGCCAAGGCCACCGGCCGCCCTGTCGCGCTGGCCTGCACGTCCGGCACCGCCGGCGCCCACTACGCGCCCGCCGTCATCGAGGCGCACGAGGCGCGTGTGCCGCTGATCGTCATGACCGCCGACCGGCCGCCGGAGCTGCGCGAGATCGGCGCCGGGCAGACGATCGACCAGATCAAGCTCTTCGGCAGCGCCGCCAAGTGGTTCTTCGAGGTCGGCGACCACGAGGCGTCGCCCGACCGCCTGCGCTGGATGCGGACGCTGGCCTGCCGCGCCTACTGGACCGCGGCCACGGGCCGCCCCGGCCCGGTGCACCTGAACTTCCCGCTGCGCGAGCCGCTGGTGCCCGACGGCGAGCTGCCGGCCGACGACAGCGGGCGCAGCGACGGGCGGCCGTTCGTCACCCGGCTGGCGCCGACCGCGCAGCTGGCGCCCGACGCGCTCTCGAGCGTGGCCGAGATCGTCGCGAACACGCCGCGCGGCGTCATCGTCTCGGGCCGCGAGGAGCGCACGAGCGATCTCCCCGCCGCGGTCGAGGCGTTCGGCGCGGCGGCGGGCTACCCGATCCTCGGCGACCCGCTCGGCGGCGCGCGGCGCGGGCCAGCGGCCATCGCCCACTACGACGCGATCCTGCGCGACGAGGCGTTCGCCGCGGGCTACCGCCCCGAGCTGGTCCTGCGCGTCGGCGACCTGCCGACGTCCAAGCCGCTGCGCCAGTGGCTGCGCTCACTCGACGCCACGCAGGTGGCCATCGATCCGGACGGCGCGTGGCAGGACCCCGACGGCGTCATCGACCTGTCGCTGGGCCTCGATCCGGCCTCGACGATGTTCGCCCTGGCCAACCTCAGCCGCCGCACGCCCGACGCCGACTGGCTGCGTGGATGGCGCGACGCGGACGCGGCTGCCGTGCGCGCGATCGACCTCACGCTGGGCGAAGGGCTCTCCGAGCCGCGCGTGGCCGCCGAGCTCGGCGCGATCCTGCCGCCGCAGGCCATCGTCTTCGTCGCCTCGTCGATGCCGGTGCGCGACCTCGAGACGTTCTTCCCTGCCCGCGAGGACCCGCCCCGCGTGCTGTCCAACCGCGGCGCCAACGGCATCGACGGCCTGATCTCGACCGCCTACGGCGTCGCCGCCTCGCGCCTGGGACCGGTCGTCCTGCTGATCGGCGACGTCGCGCTGGCCCACGACATCGGCGGGCTGCTGGCCGGTGTCCGCCACCGCATCCCGCTGACCATCGTCGCGCTCGACAACGGCGGCGGCGGGATCTTCGACTTCCTCCCCGTGGCCTCGCAGACCGACGTCTTCGAAGAGCACGTCACGACACCCACGGGCCTGGACCTGGCCAAGGCCGCGGCGCTCTACGGCGCGCGGCACGTCGCCGTGAGCACCGTCGACGAGCTGCGCTCGGGCCTCGAGGAGGCCGACGGCACGACGATCCTGCACGTCCGCACCGATCGCGCCGAGAACGTCGCGCTGCACCGCCGCGTCTGGGCCGCGGTGGCCGAAGCCCTGCCGCGCTAGCCCGCGGCCACGAGGACGCCCACGCCGTGGGCGCCGTCCCAGCGCACCTTGGGCAGCCGCAGGTAGCCGCTCGGCTGCTCGTAGACGGCATGCAGGCTCACCGCGTTGGTGTAGTTGCCGTCGACCATGAGCAGCCCGCCGAGCCCGGTGCGTACGACGAAGCCGGTGTGCGAGCTCGGGTAGATGGCGATGTCGCCCGCCCGCGGCGTGCGCCAGCCGGCCGGGAACCAGAAGCCCCGGCGGATGCCCCAGCTCGTCAGGGTCGCGACGCTGACCGTTCCGCGCCGGTGCGGACCGACCGGATAGCCCGCCTTGCGGGCCACATAGCTGACGAACGCCGCGCACCAGGCGACACCCGGCCGCGAGTGGGCGGCGAGGAAGTAGCGATCGACGCGCGGGCCGCGGTCAGAGCCCAACGGCACCTCGCGGACGCCCATGTGCGCCTCGTGCAGCGCGATGCGGACCATGCGGCGCTGCAGCGTGTCGTGCGGCTTGGCGGCCACGGGCGCGGCGAGCGCCAGCGACACGAGCACGGCGACGCCGAGCACCTTCTGGACCGGGGGCATAGGGCCAAGGTAGGCGCCTAGGCGCTCAGAACCGGCAACAGCGCACCCAGCTTGGCCTCGGTCTCGGCGAGCTCGTCCTGCGGATCGGAGTCGGCGACCACGCCGACGCCGGCGAAGCAGCGGGCGTCGCGGCCGTGCAGCAGAGCGCTGCGCAGCGCGACGCAGAACTCGCCGTCCTCCTGCGCGTCCGTCCAGCCGACGGGCCCGGCGTACCAGCCGCGATCGAAGCCCTCGAGCGCCGGGATCAGCGGCTCGGCGGCGGCAAACGGCTCGCCGCCGACGGCGGGCGTCGGATGCAGCGTGCCCGCCAGCTCGACCGCGCCGACCGGGTGGCGCAGCTGGGCGCGGATCGGCGTGGCGAGATGCTGGACGTTGGCCATCTTGACCACCACCGGCTCGTCGGCGGCGGCGACCCACACCGCGTGCGGGCGCAGCGTGCGCTCGATCCGGCGCGTGACGATCGCCTGCTCCTCGCGCTCCTTCTCGGACCGCAGGAGCTGCTCGCCGAGGTGGTCGTCGACCGCCGGATCGGCGCTGCGGCGCGTGGTGCCGGCCAGCGCGAGCGTGCTGGCCCGCTGGCCCTGCCGGCGCACCAGCAGCTCGGGCGAGGCGGCCACGAACGCCTTGTCGCCGCGGCCGACGGCGAAGACGAAGCACGAAGGGAAGGCCTCGCGCAGGACGCCGAGCACCGCGGGCGCGTCGTGCGGCGCCCCGGCCCGGACGAGGACCTCGCGGGCCAGAACCACCTTCTGCAGCTCGCCCGCGCGAATGCGCTCGACGGCGCGCTCGACGGCGCCGACGTAGTGCTCGGGCGGCATCGCGCTGGCCACGCGCGCGGCCTCCACGGGACTCGGGTCCAGCAGCGGGAGGGGTGCGTCACGCAGCCCTTCCACGCGGTCGGCGGCGGCCGCGGCCAGGGCCCGGGGATCGTCGTCGGGGCGGCACAGCACGCAGACGGTCAGCCGCGCCTCGCCGGCCCGCCGGGCGATGGCGATCTCCGGGACGTGCAGTGACGCCGCGGCGAAGCCCTGCCACTCGGCGCTGGCCGCGCCGCGCGGAGCGAAGGCGAAGCCGCCGACGGCGACCGGGCCGCTGCCGCGTGGCCCGTCGACGGGGTCGGCGATCGCCTCGGAGGCCAGGGAGCGCCAGGCCTTCGACGCGGTCTTGAACCGATCCGCCCCGGCGTCCTCGATGGCGCGCACGCAGCCCACAGCGGCCAGCGCGAAGCCCTCGGCGTCGGGCTGCTCGAGCGCGAACCACGGCTCACCGGGCTGCCGCGAGGCGGTTATGACGGCCAGCGGGTCGACCGACGGATCGAGCGGAATCGTGACGGCGGCGAGGGTCTCTCCTCGACGCCGCGCTCGGCGTGTTGCGCGCTCGACGTGACGCTCCAGGCGGCTGCGCTCGTCAGCGGTCAGGCCGAAGCCGTCCCGCTGCCCGATCGCGATCGCGCGCATGCTCATGAGTGTATGCGGGGTACTGCTTCGGACAAGCAACTAGGGAGAGTTGATTCGATGCGCATTCCACGCAGCCGCGGCGCCGTCAGCGGCGTTCTGTTGATCGTCCTCGGCGTCTGGGCGGCCCTCGCGCCGCTGATCGGGCCGTCCTTTGACTTCACGACCGACTCCACGTCGACGTGGAGCTTCACCAACGACACCATCTGGTTGTCGATCCTGCCCGGCGCCGCCGCGATCGTCGGCGGGTTCATCCTGATCACGAGCGCCAACCGCGCGACCGCGATGCTCGGCGCCTGGCTCGGCATCGCCGCCGGCGCCTGGCTCGTGGCGGGCGATCAGATCACGGGCCTGTCGGTCTCCGAGGCCGGTGAGTTCGAGAAGCTGTTCGCCTTCGAGGGCCTCGGCGCGGCCATCGCCGCGATCGCCGCGCTCGCCCTCGGCCGGCTGGCCGTGCGCAGCGTCCGCGACGTGGAGCTCGCCCGCGAGGCCGAGCTCGAGGACCGCGACGGTGACGGCGTCGCCGATCACCCGCGCCGGACCCGTGAGAGCGGCCGCTTCGATCGCGAGCCCGAGACGGTGCGCACCACCAGCGCCGGCGCGGCCTCCGCGGACAGCGACCGCGGCGACACGCTCTCGGCCGCCGATCACGTGCGCGACGTCTCGCGTGACGACGAGGACCCGGAGCGCACCCGCCGCCTGTAGGCGTTCGTCAGGCCAGCGCGTCGAGCGCCCGGTCCACGTCGCGCTCGTCGTTGTAGACGTGCCACGAGGTCCGCAGGCGCCCGCCGCGCTCGGCCGCCATGATCCCGGCGCGCGCGAGCTTCTCGCCCGCGCCGGGGACGTCGGCCGAGACGATCGCGCTGTCGCCCGGCTCCAGGCCGAGCCCCGCGCGGAAGCGATTGGCCAGGCCGACGTCATGGGCGTGGATCGCCTCGATGCCGATCGCCTCGACGAGCTCGAGCGCCGGCGCGGTGCCCTCCCAGGAGAACCACGCGGGCGAGAGGTCGAACCGGCGCGCGTCGCTCGCCAGGCGCAGGGGCCCGCCGAAGTAGCTGGCGTGGACCTCCTCGCCGGCGTACCAGTTGGCGTTGTGGGGCACGGCGCGCTCGAGCAGGCGATCGGAGACCGCGGCGAACGCGCTGCCGCGCGGAGACATCAGCCACTTGTAGGCGTGGGCGAAGACCGCGTCGAACGGTCCCGCGTCGACCGGCAGCCAGCCCACGGCCTGCGTCGCGTCGCACAGCGTCCAGGCGTCGTTGGCCCGGGCGGCGGCGAGCACGACATCCATGTCGGCGATCTCCCCCGTGCTCATCTGCACCGCGCTGAACGCCACCGCGTCGGCGTCGGCGGCTGCCTCGGACAGCAGCGACGGCGGCACGGTGACGACCTCGAGCCGCGACTGGACGAGCAGCGGGAAGAGGACCGACGTGAACTCGACGTCGGGAACTACCACCCGCGCGCCGGCGGGCAGCGCGGTCACCGCGGTGGCCATCAGCTCGGCGACCGTCGAGCCGATCGCCACACGCTCGGGCCGCGCGCCGACGAGCCGCGCGAACGCGCCGCGGGCGCGCTCGGTGCTCTCGCCCCAGTGCTCCCAGCTCGTGCGCCCGCCGTGCCAGTCGACGAGCGCGCTCTGCATCGCCTCCCAGGCCGGCCGCGGGGGCAGGCCGTAGGAGGCGGTGTTGAGGTAGACGCCCGCCGGCTCCCAGAGCGGGCGGGCGTCCTGCAGCCTCAGGTCTCGCCCCGCCCGCGGGAGATGGCGATCTCGCCGGTGCGCATCATCTCGATGAGGCCGAACGGGCGGACCATCCGCTCGAAGGCCTCGATCTTGTCCGTGGCGCCGGTGACCTCGACGATCACCGCGCGCTTGGTCACGTCGACGACCTTGCCGCGGAAGATCTCGCAGATCTGCATGACCTCGCCGCGCGTGTTGCCGTCGGCGTTGATCTTGAACAGGGCGAGCTCGCGCGTGACGGTGTCGTCGGGCTCGAGGTCGCGGATCTTCAGGACGTTGATCAGCTTGTGCAGCTGCTTGGTGACCTGATCGATCGGGTGCATCGCCCCGTCGACGGTGAGCGTGAATCGTGAAATTGCCGGGTCGTCCGTGGGACCGACCGTGAGCGTGTCGATGTTGAAGCCGCGCCGCGCGAACAGCCCGGCGATCCGGGTCAGAACGCCCGGCTTGTTCTCCACCAGGATGGTCAGGACGTGCTTGCGCCCTGACCGCATCTGGCCGCTGGCCTCGAGGTCCTCGAGGGACAGCAGCTCCTTGGTTCCCGGATCGCCCATGGACTCAGCCCACCATCTC
>JBJMLA010000110.1:0-11465 GCA_045805505.1 Solirubrobacteraceae bacterium | reverse complement strand
CTTGCCGGCGTCCTTGGTGGCCTGGCGCTGGTCGTCGTTGAAGTAGGCGGGAACGGTGATGACCGCGCCGTCGACGGGCTCGCCGAGGTAGGCCTCGGCATCCGCCTTGAGCTTGGCGAGGATCATCGCGCTGATCTCCGGCGGGCTGGACTCCTTGCCGCCGGCGTCGATGCGCGCGTCGCCGTTGGGGCCGCTGACGACCTTGTACGGGACCATCGACTCCTCCTCGCGCACCTCGGCCTCCTTGCGGCCCATGAAGCGCTTGACGGAGAAGACGGTGTTCTGCGGGTTGGTGACGGCCTGGCGCTTGGCGACGGTGCCGACAAGACGCTCACCCGACTGGGCGAAGGCGACGACCGACGGGGTCGTGCGACCGCCCTCGGCGTTCTCGATCACCGTCGGCTCGCCGCCCTCCAGGACAGCCATGCACGAGTTCGTCGTGCCGAGGTCGATGCCGATGGTCTTAGCCATGTTTGCGGGGTTCTCCTTGAGTTGCGGCGTTACGAAAGATCTGCGTCTTGTTATAGCAGATGTTTGTGCTTGCACTCGGGTGCGAACCCGACGAGAATGCCCCCGTGACGCGGCTCCTCGTCGTGATCGGACTGCTCGCGCTCCCGGCGACGGCCGCGGCGGTGCCGCCGGTTGCGGTGACCGCCCAGGGAACGGCGACCTTCAGCGCCGGCCCGAGCGACCCGGGCGGGTCGAGCGGCGTCGAGAGCGGCGGCAGCGGGCTCTTCGACGAGGCGCAGACGCGCCGCCGGATCGAGTTCGCCGTCGACGGCCCACCAGAGTTCCCCCTCGGCCGCGACACGTCCGAGGTGATCTGGATGCCGATCCGGATCACGGCGGTGCGCAACGGGAAGGGCGCCTGCGTCGTGGGCGCCACGGGCACGCTCGGCTTCGGCGACCTGCGGCCGAAGTACGTGGACCTCTTCCTCAACGACTGCGGGATCAACTCGCGCTTCGGCGACGGGCATGCCGGCACGCGCGTCGCCGTGAGCACCCACTACCCGGCGGACTCGGCGAAGCCGTGGACGGTGAGCTTCTCGCTGACCCTGACGACCAAGGGCGCCGACCCGCCGGTGCGGGCCCGCAGGGTGCACATCGGCTTCAAGATGCCCGAGCGCTACGGGGATCGCGACGAATCAAGCGTGGTCGAGGCCATGGACACGCCGGCGGAGGTCGACCCGTCCGGCGGCTTCGGCGTCAGGCTCTCGGCGGAGCCGTGCCCGACCCGCGGCACGCGGCTGACCATCGACGGGCGCGCCGAGAGCCTCACCGACCGCGAGCGCGAGGACTGCGCGGTCGCCACCCGGCTCCCCGAGGGCGATCACGAGGTCCGCTGGACCGGCAAGGACAGCCGGGGCGCGCCGATGGACGGCGAGCGCACCATCCGCGTCCAGGACTGGCTGGTGCTCGGGCTGGGCGACTCGATCGGCTCGGGCGAGGGCAATCCGGACCTGCCCGAGGACGACGACCGCGCGGTGGCGCGCTGGCAGGACCGGCGCTGCCACCGGTCGGCGGAGAGCTATCAGGCCCGGACCGCGCGGATGCTCGAGCGCCACGACGAGCAGACCTCCGTCACCTTCGTGCACCTCGCCTGCTCGGGCGCGGCGATCGCCTCCGGCCTGCTGGGCCCGTACGAAGGCATCGTGGGCGGCGCGCACAAGCCGCCGCTGCCGGCGCAGCTCGACGAGGCCTTCGACCTGATCGACGGCCGCGAGGTCGACGCCGTGATCCTGTCGGTGGGCGCCAACGACCTGCGCTTCGGCGACGTCCTGCAGTTCTGCGTCAAGCACCGGACGTGCTGGACCAGCGAGTACCAGGACGACCTGGAGCTCGACGCCTGGATGAAGAGCCGGCTTGCCGCCGGCGAGCCGCGATACGGCGCCGTCGTCGCCGCGCTCGGTGGCCACGTCGCGCAGTCGCGGGTGTACCTCGTCCAGTACCCCGACCCGCTCCGCGCTCCTGACGGCGACGCGTTCTGCGACGAGATCCTCGACGTGACGCTGGGCGCTGTGCGCGCCGACGAGGCGAGCTGGACGTTCGAGAACTTCCTCTCGCCGATCAACGCGCTGATCCAGAGCACGCGCGGGCGGTTCGGCTGGAACGTCGTCGGCGGCGCCCAGCAGGACTTCCGCAGACACGGCTACTGCGCCGACCGCCAGCGACGCTGGATGGTCCAGCTGCTCGAGTCGCGCCGGATCCAGGGCGACACCAACGGCACGATGCACCCGAACCGGCGCGGACACATCAGGCTCAGCCAGCTGGCCCGCAAGGAGATCTTCCGCGATCTCTACGTCAACGACGACCGGCCCCGCAAGCCGTAGGGCTCAGCCCGCCTGGGGATCCGCCGGGTCGCGCTCCTGGACGGCGTGCGGCGAGCCGTAGTCGGCCAGCAGATCGAGGAACGGCTCGGGCGGGAACGCCTCCGGCCCGAGCACGCCGGCGCCCTGCCAGACGCCGGCCGCCAGCAGCTCCATCGCGACGACCGGGTTGATCGCCGTCTGCCACACCACGGCCTGCACGCCGTCGCGGCCCATCGTCTCCTCGTTGTCGACGACGTGGTGGAGGTAGACCGCGCGCGGTGCGCCGTCCAGCCCCGTGCCGGTCACGAGCGTGCCGGCGCACGTGCGGCCGCGCATGCGGTCGCCGAGCGTCGCCGGATCGGGCAGGGCGGCGGCCACGACGTCGCGCGGGGCGACGCGCTGACCGCGGACGTCCAGCGGCGTGGTGGAGTCGAGGCCCAGCGTGTGCAGCGTCCGCAGCACGCCGATGAACTCCTCGCCGAGCCCGTACTTGAAGGTCACGCGCCGGGCCTGCAGCCAGCGCGGCATGAGCACCACCTCCTCGTGCTCGACGTTGACGCACTCGACCGGCCCGATGGCCGCCGGGAAGGTGAACGTCTCGGGCTCCGAGAACGGCGCGGTCACGTAGAAGCCGCGCTCGCGCTCCCAGATCAGCGGCGGGTTCAGGCACTCCTCGATCGTCGTCCAGATCGAGAAGGTCGGCGCGAAGTCATGGCCGTCGACGACGAGGTCGGCACCGTCGCGCACGGCGAGTTCGTCGATCTCGGAGAACAGCGCGTCGGACGCGTAGCGCGCGGCGACGTCGGAGAACCCCGGCTCGACGCCGATGCCCACGAGCGCGAGACGCCCCGCCGCCTCCCAGCGCTCCTGGTCGGCGAACTGCGCGTCGCCGAGCATCACGCCGGTCTCCTCGTAGGGCCGGTCCGGGTGCGGCTCCGACAGCGTCATCGCCATGTCGAGGTAGTCACACCCCGCCTCGAGCGCCGCGGCGAAGATCGGCGGGTTCAGGCGCGGGTCGCAGGCGTTGAGCACGACGGTCGCGCGCGTCTGGCGGGCCAGCGCGACGATCGCCGCCGGATCGCTCGCGTCGAGCGCGTGAGCCTCCATGCGGTCCGGCCGGCCGATCGCGTCGAGCGCCGCCTGGGCGCGGGCCCCGTCGAGGTCGGCCAGCGCGAGGTGCTCGAAGAACGACCGGTGCCGGGCGATCGCCACGGCTGCCGCACCGACGCCCCCCGCTCCCACGACCAGGATCCGCACGCGCTGAACCTACCCCGCAACGGCCAAGGACACGAACGTGAGACCAACCTGACACTGACCCCGGGACCCCGCTGCCTGACGATGCCTCCTGTCTCGCTTCACCCCATCCAAACGCACGGAGGAATCACCATGAGCACGAAGCTCGGCGGCCATGTCCGCTCCAACATCGTCGGCTACCTCGCCCTGTTCAGCACGCTCGGCGGCGTGAGCTACGCAGCCGGCGCCGCCACGATCGGCACCAAACAGCTCAAGAACAACGCGGTGACCACCGCGAAGGTCAAGAACGGCTCGCTCCTGGCGGCCGACTTCAAGGCCGGGCAGCTGCCCGCCGGCGCGAAGGGCGACACCGGCGCGACCGGCGCCACGGGTGCCAAGGGCGACACGGGGGCGACCGGCGCGACCGGCGCGACCGGTGCGACCGGCGCCAAGGGCGACACCGGCGCGACGGGCCCGTCGACCGGCGACGCCGGTGGCGATCTGACCGGCAGCTACCCGAACCCGACCATCGGCGCCGGCAAGGTCGGCACCACCAAGCTGGCCGACGGCGCGGTCACGACCGCGAAGATCGCCCGCGCCCCGTTCGCGTTCGGCAAGGCCGGGACGACGGTCGCCGGCGACGGTGCCTTCCACCAGCTCGACCAGGCGTTCGTCAACTCCAACGCGATGACAACGACGCCGTCGCCCGGCGCCATCACCGCCACCGAGACGGGCCTGTACAAGGTGTCGGGCACGATCCGCTGGCTGGGCACCAACGTGGCCGGCAGCTACCGGCAGGCCATCGTCCGGCGCAGCGGTCCCTCCGGCTCGCTGAACATCCTCAACGACGTCGCCAACGCGGGCAACGGCGTCCCGACGGCGCAGTTCGGCGGGCTCGAGCAGCACTTCGACGGCGTGCTGGTCCTGGCCACCGGGGACTCCGTCATCGGCGAGGTCAACAACGACTCGGCCACCTCGACGATCGTCTCCCTGCAGATGTCCGTCGTCCGCATCTCGGGCTGAGCACCAGCCCTGCCACTTCCGTAGCGGTCGGCGCCCTCGAGCGCCCTCGCTGAGGGGGAGCGAGACACCCGCGGCCGCCGGGCCTTCACCGGCTCGGCGGCCCGGCGCTCACCCCTTGCCCGTCCCCCTTTTCAGAACAGGAGCACCATGCTGCGCCACGCCCGCACCAACCTCGTCGCCTACCTCGCGCTCTTCGTGGCGCTCGGGGGCGCCAGCTACGCCGCCGTCGCCCTGCCCAGGAACTCGGTCGGCGCCGCCCAGATCAAGAAGAACGCGGTCACGACGGCGAAGGTCAAGAACGGCTCGCTCGTGGCCGCCGACTTCAAGGCCGGGCAGCTGCCCGCCGGAGCCGCGGGGGCCACCGGCGCCAAGGGTGACACCGGGGCGCCGGGCGCCAAGGGCGACACGGGCGCGGCCGGCCCCGCCGGTCCCGCGACGGGCGCCGCCGGCGGCGCGCTGAGCGGCAGCTACCCGAACCCCACGCTCGTCGACAACGCCGTGACGCCGACGAAGGTGGCCCGCACCAGCTTCGCCTACTCCAAGGAGACCGCGACGACGGTCACCAACAACGCGGGCTTCATCACGCTGAACCTCGCGGCGACCAAGGACCCGGAGGGGATCATCACGCCGACGCCGGGCAAGGTCACAATCCCGGTGGCCGGCCTGTACTACGTGTCGGGCCGCGTCCTGTGGAACAGCTCCAACGTCGCGGGCTTCCGCCAGGTCGTCGTCGAGGCCAAGGGCGGCCCGTCGGGCACGGTCAACCTCGTCAACGAGCTCATCGGCAGCGGCGAGGCCCAGCCGTTCCAGCGCCAGACCTTCGGCGGCGTCATGGCGCTGGCCGTCGGCGACCAGGTCCAGCTGTCGGCCGCGCACCTCGCCGGCACCGACCTGCCGGTCAACTCGACGCTGTCGGTCTACCGCATCTCGAGCTGACCGCCGCGTCAGGCGCGCGGCGGATGGGCCCCGAAGTGCTCGGTGGCCCGCGCCGCGCGCTCGACCGCCTCGGGCAGGGCCATGGCCAGCGTCGCCGGATAGAAGGCGCTGGCCGCCAGTCGCGCCAGGAGCACGCCGGTGAGGGTGTCGCCGGCGCCGGTAGTGTCGACGGTCCGCGCCGGCACGCCGGGAACGTCCAGGCGCATGCCGCCGCCACGCAGCAGCGCGCCGCCGGCACCCAGCGTGACGATCGCGTGCTGCGCGCCCGCGGCCAGCAGCGACTCGGCGCCCGCCGCCGGGTCGGACTCGCCCGTGAGGATCTCGGCCTCCGCGGCGTTGCAGCGCACGAGCAGGGCGCCGGGCACGAGCTCGCGCGCCGCGGCCGCCGCGCGCGCCGCGGTGGGCCAGCGATGCAGGCGCAGGTTCGGGTCGAAGACGAACGGGCGACCCAGCGCGAGCGCGCGCTCGCGGGCGGCCATCGTGACCGCGCGCTCGTCCTCGGCGACCAGCGTGTTCGACGAGGCGAACAGCGCGCCGCAGGCCTCGACCGCCTCGTCGATCCGCGGAGCGAGCGCGGCGACGGTCGCGGCGATCTCCTGGCCGTAGATGTGGAACGTCGGCTCGCCGGCGCCGTCGACCGCCACGAAGGCCACGGGCGTGCGCAGCTCGTCGTGCAGCGCGAACCACGACAGGTCGACGCCCTCGGCGGCGAGGTGATCGCGCAGCCAGACGCCCCAGGGATCGCTGCCCGCGCCGCCGGCCAGCGCGACCTGCGCGCCGTGCCGTGCGGCCACGGCCGCGACGTTGGCCACCGCTCCGCCGGGGTGGGGCACGAACGCGTCGGCGTCGGCGAGGCCCGCCACGGGGCGCTCACAGACCAGGTCGACGAGGGCCTCTCCCAGGAGCAGGATGCGCACGATGGGCTGAAGTATCGTCGCCGCCATGCCCTCGGCACAGCTCGGCGACCAGCTCGTCCACTGGTACGCCGGCGCCGACGCACCTGTCCTCTACCTGCACGGCGTCCCGAACGGCGGAGCGATGTGGGCGCCGTTCCTCGAGCGCACCGGCGGCGTCGCCGTCGACCTCCCGGGCTTCGGCAAGAGCGGCAAGCGCGGCGATCTCGATGCGAGCTTCGAGGCCCTCGGGCGCTTCGTCGAGACCTTCGCCGACCACCTCGGCCTCGAACGGGTGCGGCTCTGCGTCCACGACTGGGGCGCGGTCGGCCTGCTGTGGGCCATGCGCGAGCCCGAGCGCGTCGAGCGGCTCGTCGTCATGGACGCGGTGCCGTTCCTGCCCGGCTACCGCTGGCACTTCCTCGCCCGGCAGTGGCGGCGGCGCATCGTCGGCGAGCTGAGCATGGGCGCGACCGTCCGGCCGGTGGCGCGGCGCCTGCTGCCCGAGGGCATCGCCGACGAGGTCCTCGAGAGCTTCGACGTGGGCACCCAGCGCTCGATCCTGCGCCTGTACCGCAGCGCTCCCGAGGCCGAGCTGGCCCGCGCCGGCGAACGCCTCGGAGCCATCACCGCGCCCGCGCTCGTGGTGTGGGGCGACCGCGATCCCTACATCCCGGCGAGCTTCGCCACGGCCTACGCCGAAGCGCTCGGAGGCGAGGCCGAGGTGGCGGTCGCGCCCGGCGCCGGCCACTGGCCCTGGCTCGATGCACCGGAAATTGTGACGAACGTCACCGACTTCCTTCTTCGGTAGCCTGCCCGCAGTTCCGCTCTGAGGTGGCACGGACGCCGCCTTCGTCACACCCCGAGACGAAGGAGAAGTTCCCATCGTGCCCCTAGCCGAAGCCCCGGCGCAGCCCGCGTCGGTCCAACACGCCCCCGCCCATCACGCCGCTGCGCGCTTCGACCGCATCGAGCGCACCGTGTTCCGCGCGGTCAACCGCGCTCGGCGCCGTCATGGTCTCGGCCGTCTGCGCCTGATCCCCAGCATCTCCTTCGTGGCGGCTTTTCATTCACAGGATCAGGCGATCAACCGATTCGTGTCGCATTCGAGCAGTGACGGCACGCCGTTCTACGCCCGGATCCGGCGCGTGGCCCGGGCCCGCGCCGTGGGCGAGACGATCATCGAGTACCGCGGCCGCTGCACCGGGCGCGGCATCGTGCGGGCGTGGATGCACTCCCCGCCGCACCGGCGCGAGCTGCTGATGCCCAGCTACCGCCGCGTCGGCATCGGCCACGTCACGGTCCGGGGCATGAGCGTCGTGACCGCCGACTTCGCCTCCCGCTAGCGCGGGCGGGCGCTCCGGGCTCCGATACGGTCGGGCCATGCCGGCGGTCGTCGTCGCGGTGGTCCTCGCCGCGCTGTATCTCGTGCTCGACCCGCCGAGCGCGGACCTCGCCGCGCAGACCTACCGCGTCGGGCTGTTCGATCGCGAGGGCTGGCTGGCCTGGGACAACGGCTGGTACGGCGGGCACCACCTGCCGGGCTACAGCGTGCTGTTCCCGCCGCTGGCCTCGCTGCTGGGCCTGCACGTCGTGGCCGCGCTGTGCGTGGTCGCGGCGACCGTCGCCTTCACGCGCGTCGAGTCGCGGCCGCTGCCGGGCGTCTGGTTCGCCGTGGGGATGGCGGCGACCGCGGTCAGCGGGCGGCTGGCGTTCCTGCTCGGGGCCGCCGTGGCGATGTGGGGGCTCGCGGCAATGGTCAGGGGGCGCTGGGCAGCGGCGGCCGCGCTCGGCGCGGTCACCGCGCTGGCCAGTCCCGTCGCCGCGCTGTTCGCGGCGCTGATCGGCGTCGCGACCAGGGTGGACGTCCATCGTCTCCCGGCGGGGGGTGGCGATCGGGACGTTCGGCGGGCCGCCGCGGCGCTGGTCGTGGCCGCCGTGCTCGTCACCGGCGTCCTCGTGCTCGCGTTCCCCGAGGGCGGCAGCGAGCCGTTCGTGGCGTCGGCGTTCTGGCCGGCGCTCGCGGCTGCGGCCGCGGCCGCGCTCTTCACCACCGGCGCGGTGCGCATCGCCGTGATCCTCTACGCGCTGCTGCTCGTCGGCGCGTTCGTCGTCGACACGCCTATCGGCGGCAACGCGGCACGACTCGGCGCGCTTGCGGCGGGACCGCTGGCGATGGCGCTGGTCCGCGACCGCCGGGCGCTCGTCCTGCTGGCGGTGCCGCTCGCCTACTGGACGCTGTACCCGCCGACCCGCGACTGGAGCAGCGCGAGCGGCGACCCCGCCCGCGCCGCGTCCTACTACGCGCCGCTGCTCGACCGGCTCGCGGCCTACGACGGCCCGGGGCGTCTCGAGATCCCGTTCACCGCAGGGCACTGGGAGGCGGCGCGCGCCGCGCCGCGCGTCATGCTCGCCCGGGGATGGGAGCGCCAGCTGGACCGCAAGGTCAACGCGGTCTTCTACGAGGGCGAGCTCACGCCCGAGCGCTACGCCGCGTGGCTGCGCGAGAGCGCGGTGCGCTGGGTCGCGCTGCCCGACGCCCCGCTCGACGGCTCGGCGCAGGACGAGGCGCGGCTGATCCGCGCGGGCCTGCCCGCGCTGCGCGAGGTCTGGCACGACGCGCACTGGCGGCTGTTCGAGGTCCGCAACCCGCAGCCGCTGGGCGCGCGCGCGATCGGCGCCGACTGGTTCGTCGCGGGCGCCGGCATCGTGCGCGTGCACTGGACGCCGTACTGGGCGGTCGTCGAGGGCGCCGGCTGCGTCCGCCGCGGCGCGGACGACTGGACCGTCGTGGAGCCGCGGCCGGCGAGGTCAGAGGTGCGCGTGGCGATCCGCGTGACCCCCGCGAGAGCCCTTTCCCGCGGGGCCCGCTGCCGCTAGGATCCACAGATTCTGATGGTCCGCGTCCGAGCTCTCCAGGCGCGGCTGCTGCCGCACGGTTGGTTCGACCTCCTGCGGCAGGTGCTGCTCTTCTTCCTGGCCTACAACGGCTACCGCCTCGTGCGCGGTATCGCCGACGACCCCGGCGTCACCGCCGCGGCGTTCGACCATGCCCGGACGCTGATCAACGCCGAGCAGAGCCTCGGCCTGTTCGCCGAGCCGGCCATCCAGGCCTGGTCGAACGGCACGCACTTCCTCCAGGACGTGGCCAGCTGGCTCTACATCAACGCGCAGACCTCGGTCACCGTCGGGTCGCTGGCCTTCCTGTACCTCTTCCACAACCGCAGCTTCTACTTCGTGCGCAACATGTTCATGGTCGCCATGGGCATCGCGCTCGTCGGCTACACCGTGTTCCCCACGGCGCCGCCGCGGTTCTTCCCGGAGTGGGGTTTCGAGGACTCGGTCTCGAACTTCGTCGGGGTCACCCATGACTCGAGCGTCAACGCGCTGTTCAACCCCTACGCCGCCGTCCCGTCGATGCATGTCTGCTTCGCGCTGATGATCGGCATCCCGCTCTCCCGGCTGGTCAAGAACCGCGCCGGCCAGATCTTCTGGCGCATCTACCCGCTGCTGGTGGTCTTCGTGATCGTCGCGACCGGCAACCACTTCTTCGCCGACGCGTTCTTCGGCGCGATCACCGCCGGCGTGTCCGCCTACGCCGCTTCATGGCTGGCGCGCGCCCGTCCGGCCGTGTGGACGTTCAGCCGCTCCGGCGCCCCGGCCTGATGTCGCAGGCTCGCACCCCCGGCGCGCGCCGCGAGCTCGCGCGCAACGCCCTGATCGAATCGCGGCTGACGCCCAACGCGATCTCGATGACCGGCCTCGTGCTCAACGTCGCGGCCGCGGTGCTCATCTGGCAGCGCTACTTCTTCCTCGGCGGCATCGTGTTCATCGTCGGTTCGATCATGGACACGCTCGACGGGCGCTACTCGCGGATGAGCGGCAAGGGCACGCAGTTCGGCGCCTTCCTGGACTCGTCGCTGGACCGCATCGAGGAGGCCATCGTCCTCACCGCCGTGGCCGGCTATTTCGCCTCGCGGCAGATGGAGTTCGCGACGGCCGCGACCGCCGTGGCCATCGGCGCGTCGCTGCTGGTCTCCTACACCCGCGCGCGCGCCGAGGCGCTGGGCGTCGAGTGCAAGGTCGGGATCGCCAGCCGCGCCGTGCGGGTGGTCATCCTCTCGATCGGGTTGCTCTTCGCCAAAGGTGCTTCACTCGGGGACTTCCAGCTGCTCGAACCGGCGGTCTACGTACTGGCCGGCCTGAGCGTGATCACGACACTTCAGCGCATCCTGCACGTGCGCTCCGCGCTGGCCGCGGTGTGAAGGACCTGTAACCCAGGGCGCTTCCCCTGGTAGTTCGCCCTGAGACTTTCTGACCCAGAGGAGCACCAACTCTTGACCCCCAATGGCAACGGCACGCTGACCAATGGCGCCGCCGCTCCCTCCACCAACGGCGCCGGGCGCTACCAGCACGACAAGGTGCGCGTCGCCATCATCGGCGTCGGCAACTGCGCCAACGCGTTCGTCCAGGGCGTCCATCACTACGCCGGCGCGGACGCCAACGAGCCCGTCCCCGGCCTGATGAACGTCGACCTCGGCGGCTACCACGTCCGCGACATCGAGTTCACCTGCGCGTTCGACATCAACAAGAAGAAGGTCGGCAAGGACCTCGCTCAGGCGATCTGGGCCGACCCGAACAACACGATCAAGTTCACCAACACGGTCCCGAAGAAGCTCGGCGTTCCCGTCTACCGCGGGATGACGCACGACGGCCTCGGCAAGTACCTCAAGGAGAAGATCGTCAAGGCGCCCGGCGAGACCGCCGACATCGTCCAGATCCTCAAGGAGACCAGGACCGACGTCGTCGTCTCCTACCTGCCCGTGGGCTCCGAGGCGGCCACCAAGTGGTACGTCGAGAAGTGCCTCGAGGCCGGCGTCGGCTTCGTCAACTGCATCCCGGTGTTCATCGCCAGCGAGCCGTAGTGTGACTAGATGTTCAAGAATGGCGGCCTGCCGATCGTCGGCGACGACATCAAGTCACAGGTCGGCGCGACGATCGTGCACCGCAACCTGGCGCGGCTGTTCCACGACCGCGGCGTGAAGATGCTGCGCACCTCGCAGCTCAACGT